>JBGQBE010000041.1:0-31073 GCA_041494685.1 Dehalococcoidia bacterium
AGGTCGCCGGTCACCAGGCCGCGCAGGTAATAGCCATACTGGACGTACGCAGGCTCGTCCAGGTGGTACTTGGCCTTGAGCGCGTCGCGCGCCGCGGAGGATCCCTTCGTCTCTCCGGCTTCGAACGGACCGCCCTTCACCGCGTGCATGAGTGAGAAGGTGATGATCGTCACCACCCAGAGCACGGGGAGCATCCAGAGCAGGCGGCGAAGGACGTAGCCGGTCATGAACGAGCCTCGGAGGGGAGGCCGCGGCCTCCCCTCCTTATCAGACGTGCTTAGTGCTTCGCGATGTAGACGTCGGACAGGAACTGGTCGCCGTAGATGATGTAGTCAAACGGGCTGCTGACCAACCCCTTCACGTACGGCTTGAACATGCTGACCCGGATCTGAATCGCGAACTGGATCACCGGCGGATCCGCCGCCAGGAACTGCTGCAACTGGACCAGCAGCGGCTTGCGGACGGCCGGGTCGAGCGCGGCGTCTTGCTGCGCGAAGAGCTTGTCGAACGCGTCGCGCGAGTAGAACCCGAGATTGTTGCCGCCGACGGACGCCGTGGTGAAAATACCCCAGAGGTCGCTGGCGTCGGCGTAGTCCATGCCCCAACCGGTGATCTGCGTACCGGCCTTGTGGCTCTTCATGTCGGCGCGTAGCGTCTTCTGGTCTGTCGTGATGATGTTCGTCTTCACACCGACCTTTTGCCACTGCGACTGAAGCGTCGTGGCAAGCGCCTTCGTCGTCGGGTCGTCGACCGTTTCGAGCGTCACGTCCGGGATCTTCCCGTCCGGGAAGGCCTTAGCCATCGACGCCTTCGCGGCGTCGAGGTTGAACTCGAGGTTCTTGAAGATCGTCGGGTCGCAACCCAGAACGGCCGCCGGACATGGCGGCGCCCAAGCCTTGCGGAGGCCGAAGTAGACGTCCTTGCCGATCGTCTCACGATCGGTGGCCTGGTTCATGGCGATGACGAAGTCCTTGTTGTTCCACGGCGGGATCGTGACGTCCACTGTGATCCAGCGCGTGCCGAACTCCTCTTCCTGCTTCGCCTGTTGGCTCAGCGTGGAGTCCTTCTGGATGACCGGCCAGGAGGACGCGGGGATGTTCGACTCATCGAGCTGATCCGAGCCGTACGAGGTGTACGCCTGGTTCGCATCGTCGATGAACTTGAACGTGATTTCGCTGAGGTAGGCCTTGTGGCCGGCGGTGTAGTTGTCGTTACGCACAAT
Source organism: Dehalococcoidia bacterium (assembly GCA_041494685.1). Taxonomy (GTDB): domain Bacteria; phylum Chloroflexota; class Dehalococcoidia; order DSTF01; family JACRBR01; genus JBGQBE01. The sequence goes on from JBGQBE010000041.1 coordinate 1,223, forward strand.
GGTGATGTGGTCCTTCGGAGTCCACTCCTTCACCTTGAACGCACCGCTCGTCACCATCTTGTCGGCGCTGGCAGCTGTGCCATACGCGTCGGCGAGCGCTTCGACGTTCGCCTTCGGAACGGCCGCCGTGATTGGCAAGGCGAAGTTCGACAGGAACGACGCTGACGCCGAGCTCGCGACGAGCTTGAGCGTGTGCGCATCCACGGCGACGACGCTGTCCTTCAAGTCGGCCGCCACGTCGGCCGCATAGGTTGCGGACTTCGGGTCGCGCTTCAGTGCGGCGGCGGCGCCCTTGATCGACGTGATGAATCCGCCGTATCCCGAACCGCTGACGTTCAGGTTGTAACCGCGGATGATGCCGTAGGCGAAGTCCTCCGCGGTGATCGGCGTGCCGTCCGACCACTTGAGATCAGGCTTGAGCTTGACGGTGTACGTCACACCGTCAGCGGCGATGCCGCCGTTCGCCGTCGTCGGCACTTCCGAGGCAGCCCACGGCGTCAGCGCGCTAGTCTTGGGGTCCTGGTCGAAGAGCTCGATGAAGAGCTGGTGGTTGACCGTGATCTCGTAAGTGTACGACTCGGCCTGCGGATCCTCCGTGTTTGGCTCCGACTGGGCGTTGAGCCTCAACACTTGCTGCGCGTCGGGCGCCGCGTCGGCCGGAAGGCCGCCGGCGGTTGTGGCAACCACGGTCTTGCCGCCGCCGGCGCTGGCCGTCGCTGTCTTGTCGCCGCTGCTTGTACCGCCGCCGCACGCCGCGGCCACGACGAGCGCTGCGCTCATCAGTGCGGTGAACAGCAGAAACCCTCGGTTTCGTATGCTCATTCTGCCTCCCTATTGACGGGGACCCGGCCCCGTCCTACTCCAACGTCGGAAGAGCTGTCTCAGCCCAGCGGGGGTTAGGTCCTCAGCACACCTCCTTGTGTACAGTCGGCCTGCATAGCTGCCTCAACACGCGAGATCGTATCAGCGCTGTCAATATCCGGCAATCGAGCGGCGCATGCCATCTGCGGATCTCGCACCGAATATCGTGCTGAATCCGGTTCACCGCGGGCAGAAGCTACGATTTCGCGAGAATGTCACGACCTCGGCGCGCCGGGCGGCCTGCCGCCGGGCGGGACGATCGGGCTCGATGCGGATGGGGCAGAGGCGCGCTATGCTGTCGCTCGCGGCGGCGGACGCAAGCTTCGCCGCACCCGGCATCGCAACATTGTGTGGCGGCGCGGCGCGCCGCCAGGCGGAGGTACGGCATGACGGCGGAGACACGCAAGGATCTGTACGACATCGGCGAGGCGCCGCCCGTGGGCTACGTGCCGCCGAAGATGCACGCGATGACGATCCGCCAGGACCGCTTCGGCGCCCCGAAGGACGCGTTCCAGCCGGAGGTCGTGGACGTGCCGGCGATCGGCCCGCGCGAGGTACTGGTGTACGTGATGGCGGCCGGCATCAACTACAACAACGTGTGGGCGGCGCTGGGCACTCCGGTGGACGTGATCAAGGTGCACAACGACGGCACGGGCTTTCACATCGGCGGCAGCGACGGCTCGGGCATCGTCTACAAGGTGGGGGCCGAAGTGACAAACGTGAAGGTGGGCGACGAAGTCGTCATCCACTGCGGCTCGTGGGACCCGGAGGCGGCGGACGTGAAGGCCGCGGACGACCCGATGTTCGCCCAGTCGTTCCAGATCTGGGGGTACGAGACGAACTGGGGGAGCTTCGCGCAGTTCACGAAGGTGTGGGCGCACCAGGTGATGCCGAAGGCGAAGCACCTGACGTGGGAGGCCGCGGCCGCGCCGACGCTGGTGGGCTCAACGGTGTACCGGATGCTGACGAACTGGACGCCGCACAATGTGCGCCCGAACGACGTGGTGCTGGTGTGGGGCACCGGCGGGCTGGGCTCGATGGCGATCCAGATCACGCGCGCCCTCGGCGGCATCCCGATCGCGGTGGTGTCGTCGGAGCAGAAGGGCGCCTACGCGAAGCAGCTGGGCGCGCAGGGATGGGTGAACCGCAAAGAGTTCACCCACTGGGGCATGATGCCGCACTGGACGGACGACGCGAAGTACGGCGAGTGGTCAAAGGGCGCGCGGGCGTTCGGCAAGGCGGTGTGGGATGCGCTGGGCGAGCGGCGCAACCCGCGGATCGTCTTCGAGCACCCGGGTGAGGACACGATCCCGACGTCGATCTTCGTGTGCGACACGGGCGGCATGGTGGTGATCTGCGCGGGCACGACGGGCTACAACGCGGTGGTGGACCTGCGGTACCTGTGGATGCGCCAGAAGCGGCTGCAGGGCTCGCACTTCGCGAACGACCAGCAGGCGTACGGCTTCAACGACCTCGTGCTGCAGAAGAAGATCGATCCGTGCCTCGCGCGCACGTTCGCGTTCCCGGAGACCGGCACGGCGCACCAGCTGATGCACGAAGGGAAGAACCCCGAGGGCAACATGGCGATCCTGGTCGGCGCTCCGCGCGAAGGATTGTCGTAGGGACTGGTCACCGCCTCACGGCTGCCCCTGTCCTCTTCCCGCCGTCCGCACTACCCTACCCCCCATGACCACGTGTCTCGTGATCCGTAATCCGGCGTCCCGGAACGTCGCCACGCCCGAGCGCCTCGGCGCTGCGCTGCAGGTCGCACGTGACGCGGGCTGGGCGGTGGAGTTGGCCGCGACCGAGCACGGCGGGCACGCGACGGAGATCGCGCGCGATGCCGCCGCGCGCGGCGTGGACGTAGTGGTGGTGCACGGCGGCGACGGCACGATCAACGAAGTCGTCAACGGCATCGCGGGACGGCGGACGGCGCTCGGCGTGCTGCCGGCCGGCACCGCGAATGTCTGGGCGAAGGAGATCGGCGTCGCGAAGGACCCGGTGCGCGCGATGCGGCAGATGGTGGAGGGTCGGCGGGAGCGCGTGGATCTGGGCATCGCGAACGGCCGCTACTTCCTGCTGATGGCGGGCCTGGGGCTGGATGCGCGCATCGTCGCGCGGACGGGCCCGACGCTGAAACGATACACCGGCGCCGCCGCATACCTGCTCTCCGGCGTCGGCACGGCGCTGCGCACGCGGCCGTGGACGGCGGACCTGCGGATCGACGGAGCGGAATCGCGCGGGGTGCCGCTGTACTGGATGCTCGTGAGCAACACGCGCTCGTACGGCGGCCTGGCGGACATCATGTACCGGGCGCACGCGAACGACGGGCTACTGGACGTGGCAGTGATGCATCACGGCGGTCCGCTGCGGCTGCTGGACGCGATGACGCGGCTGCTGTTCAAGCGGCACGACCGCACGTCCAACATCGACTACGTGGCAGCGCGCCTCGTCGAGGTGCCGACGCCGGGCATTCCGGTGCAGATCGACGGCGAAGTAGCGGGCGAGACGCCGATCCGCTTCGAGGTGGCGCCGCTGGCGCTCGTGGTGATCGTGCCGCGCGACCTGGAGACCCCGCTGCTCGGCGGGGCGCCGTAGGGGCGCCGGCCGGGTGGGACGTGCGAAAGAGCCCCGCTTCCGTGCGGGGCTCTCCGTCTGTCCTGTGATATCTCGTTGTCTGGTGTCCTGAGACGCGACGGGTTAGGCCGCGCTGTGCTGGTCGTCGTTGCCGCCGAGCAGCTTCTTGGCGCCGATGGCGACGGCGATGACGCTCAACAGCACTACGATCTTCTTCACGAGCACCTCCTTCGGCCGATTTCGGCTGTCTGCTTCCTCAGACACTCAATGTACGCCGAGTCGGACAGGCCGCTGCAGGGGCGATCCCCTCCTGCGGGCCGCGGAGAACCCTGACGTTTAGAGGTTGGAGGTAGGAGACCTCGCCCCTCGTCGTTCGCTTCCCGGGTCCCGCCTCCGCTTCCAGCGTCGGCCTGCCACCTGTAACCTGCACGCATGGCCGACTACATCACCCTCCCGGAGCAGCGCGTGCCGGTCGTCGCGGAGTGCGACGTGCTGGTGGTCGGCGGTGGCGCGGCCGGCATGTCAGCGGCGATCGCGGCGGCGCGGCAGGGTGCGGACGTCGTGCTGGTCGAGCGGTACGGCTACCTGGGCGGGCTCGCTTCCGGCGGGCTGATCGTGCTGCTGCTCACGCTGGACGACGGCGACGGGCGCCAGGTCATCGCCGGGCAGTGCCAGGAGCTGGTGGAGCGGCTGGAGGCGCGCGGCGCGTGCTTCTATCCACCGCGCGACGAGTGGGGCGCGCGCGACGAGGCGCTGGTCGAGAAGTACCGGCGCTGGGGGCTGGTGTGGGGAAGCGGGCCGCACCGCGTGCGCTACTCGGTGGCGTACGACCCGGAGGAGTTCAAGTACGTCGCGAACACCTGGGTCGCGGAGGCGAAGGTGCGGCTGATGTACCACCGCTGGGCGTCGGATGTCGTGCGCGACGGCGACCGCATCACGCACGTGGTCTTCACGTCGAAGGCGGGGCGGCAGGCGGTGCGCGCCGGACAGGTGGTCGACGCGACAGGCGACGGCGACGTGTTCACGATGGCCGGCGAGGCGGGCGAGAAAGAGCAGATTCACCCGTGGCTCTGGTTCCGCATGTCCGGCGTGCGCGACGTGGACGCGGCGCAGTCCTCGCGCGGCGGCTTCTTCCTGCGCACGATTCGGCCGGGGCAGGTGCTGATGCCGTGGGGCGCGGCCGAACGCATCGGGCGGCGCATCGACGCGACGGACCCGGACGACCTGACGTTCGCGGAGGTCGAGTGCCGCCGCATGGTGATGGACGAGGTGGACCGTCTGCGCGCGCAAGTGCCGGGCTTCGAAGAGGCGTACCTGACGGACGTGGCGCTGACGCTGGGCGTGACGGAGTCGCGGCGGCTGACGGGCGCGCACACGCTCTCGCGCGACGAGGCCAACACCGTGTTCGCGGACACGATCGCGACGACGGGGCACTGGACCAAGTACGGAGCGCTGTACCACATCCCGTATCGCAGCCTGCTGCCACGCGAGACGGCGAACCTGCTGGTGGCGGGGCGCTGCATCAGCGTGGACCATCGCGTGCACCACGCGACGAAGGAGATCCCGCCGGCATTCGCGACGGGCGAGGCGGCGGGCATCGCGGCGGCGCAGGCGCTGCGCGGCAGCGGCGACGCGCGAGGCATCGACGTGGCCGCGCTGCAGCAGGCGCTGCGCGCGGCAGGGGCGTGGCTGCCGGGGTGACGGCGTAGGAACGGGAGCAGCGGGCCACGGGATCGACGGCGAGGACGGGAGGACGCATGGCAGACGACGGGGGCGCATTTCAGCGCAGCACCTGGGACCGCATGGCCGCGACGTACCACCAGGAGCTTGACCCGCGGTTCGCGCCCGCCATCGACCACGTGATCGCGCGCGCGGCGCTGCGCGACGGCGACGAGGTGCTGGACCTGGGCACGGGCACGGGCTCCGTCGCGCTGCAGGCGGCGCGGCTGGTGCGCCCGCGCGGGCATGTGCTCGGCATCGACCTCAGCCCGGAGATGATCCGGGTCGCCGCGGAGCGGGCGGCCGCGGCCGGCCTGACGAACGCCGCGTTTCGGGAGGGCAACGCGCAAGCGATCCCGGCACCCGATGGCTCGGCGGACGTGCTGACATCGTCGCTGTGCCTGATGTTCGTGCCGGACCGCGCGGCGGCCGCGCGGGAGTGCGGGCGCGTACTGCGGCCGGGCGGGCGATTCGTGGCATCGGTTTGGGGCGCGCAGGAGCACGCGGAACTGACCGGGATGCAACGGACCGCGGGCCGGATCGCGGGACAGAAGCCAGCGCCGGGCGTGGGCCCGGCGGCGCTCGCGGACCCGTCGGAGTTCCTGCGGCAACTCCGCGACGCCGGCATCGAAGCGAGCGCGGAACACGCGACCGTCGAGTTCCACTACGCCAGCCTGGACGAGGCGTACGTCACCGTGGCGCGCGTGACGATCGACAACGACTCGCCCGGGCTGAAGGCCCAGATCAAGGCGGCGATCACGGCGGAGATGTGGCCGGAGCCGGCGTCGCCGCGAGTGCTGCGGCAGGACCTCGTGCTGATCAGCGGGCGCCGGGTGTAGCGCGCCGGCGCGACCCGCCGGCTAACGCTGGTCGATCGGCTTGTAGCGGAGGTGGCGGGGGCCGGTGTACTCCAGCAGCGGGCGGATCAGCACGTTGTCCTCGTACTGCTCTAGCACGTGCGCGACCCAGCCCGGCATGCGCCCTACGGCGAACATCGGAATGAACTGCTCTTCCGGGATGCCGAGCAGCGCGTAGACCGCGCCGGCATAGAAGTCGACGTTCGGGTAGATGCCCTTGGGCCGATACGGCTCCATCGCCTTCTCGATCTCCTGGAGGATCTGGAACCAGCGGTCGTTGCCGCGCTTGTGGCCGAGGTCGCGGGCGACGCCGCGCAGTTCGGCGGCGCGCGGATCCTCGGTCTTGTAGACGCGGTGGCCGAAGCCCATCACCTTCTCGCCGGCGCCGATCTTCTCGTGGATGTACTCGACGGCGCGTTCCGGGTCGCCGATCTCCTCGACGGTCTTCTGTACGGCTTCGGCGGCGCCGCCGTGCAGCGGACCCTTGAGCGTCGCGATCGCGGCGACGATCGCGGAGCCGAGGTCGGCGGCGGTGCCGGCGGCGACGCGCGCGGTAAAGGTCGACGCGTTGGAGCTGTGCTCGGCGTGGAGGACGAGGTCGAGGTCGATGATCTGCGCGTCCTCGACCGTGGGCTCCTGGCCGAACATCATGTAGAGGAAGTTGGCGGCGTGCGAGAGGTCATCGCGCGGCGCGACGGGGTCGAGCCCGTTGCGCAGGCGGTGCATGGTGGCGACGATCGTCGCCACCTGCGAGATCAGCCGGATGCCGGCCGGCAGGCCGACCTCGACCGTGGCGGTGTGACTGCTCTCGTCGAGCGCGACGGCGGCCGAGACCGCGGTGCGCAGGACGTCCATCGGATGCGCGGCCTTGACCCGGTCGATGATCTCGACGACGGGCTGCGGGATGGCGCGCGCGGCCTTGAGCTGGCGGTCGAAGGCGGCGAGTTGCGCGCGGTCCGGCAGGGCGCCGTAAAGGAGGAGGTAGGAAGCCTCCTCGAAGGTGACGCGCTGCGCGAGGTCGTGGATGTTATAGCCGCGGTAGACGAGCTTCCCCTCATCGCCGTCGATGAGGCAGATGCGGGTCTCGTCGAGTACGACGCCCTTGAGTCCGGTACCAGTGCTCATGGCGGGGTGGCTCCTCCAGCGCTGCGGATGACGAGCGGCGCATCGATCGCGGCTGCCGGTTCTGTTGGTGTATTCACACCGTGAATCGATGCGATAGACCGTCTTTATGGTAGCGTGAAGCTGCCCGCATCTCAATAGAGGTGCGGAGCCGTCGTGTGAACGTTGTGTTACGTCTAGCGCCCGAAGCTGTGCGACGAAGCAGGCGGCGCGGGGTTTGCGAAGCGGCGCGGAAGGCTGTTACTATTGCGCCTGCGTGTCCAGGGGACCGCGATGATAAGCTTGGCTACAGCACTCTATAGGAGAGTTGACCCAGGGCCTGGCTGGCAGCTTCCGCGACAGGAGCGGAGTGCCGGGGGCCTTTTGCGTTGTCAGTGAATGTGATGGACAGCGGCAATAGGCAGACTGGTTTCACCTAGCGTTACCGGGTGTTCGCCCGGGCATTCCACCTCGCCGCGGCGGGGGAGAAAGGGACACGAGAATGCACGTAACGATCGATGGGTTCGGCGGAAACCCCGCGCAGCTTTCCAGTGTGGAGCTGGTCCGCAACCTCCTCGACCGCTATCCGGACGAAATCGGGATGACCAAAATCTCGGAGCCGCACGTCTTCGAATACCGTGGCGACAAGCCGGAAGACTGGGGCGTCTCAGGCTTCGTGCTGATCGCCGAGAGCCACATCGCCGTCCACACGTTCCCGGAGCACGGGCAGGTGTGGGTGGACATCTTCTCCTGCAAGGGGTTCGACGAGATCCCCGCGATCGACAAGATCGTGGACGCGTTCACGATCGAGCACACGCGCGTCAACAAGCTTGAGCGCGGCCTGGAGTACCCGCACGACGTCAACACCAGCATCCCGCTGAACCGCAGCGAGCGCCGCGAGGTGACACCGGTTGGGTAGTTCGTAGTCTGTAGTTCGTAGTCGGAGGAAGGCGCCCGATCGGGGCGCCTTCCTCGTGCGCGCCGCACGCATGTGCGGGGCGTACAATGTGGTGGCCTGATGCCCCGCCACCAACGACCAGCGACAGGGGGAACGGATATGCCCGTCATCACCGTCTCCGGCAGCCTGGGCAGCGGCGCGCGCGAATTGGCGCAGACGCTGGCGCGCGACCTGGGCCTGGACTACGTCGACCACGAGATCCTCGTCGAAGCGGCGCGCGAGCTGGGCGTCAGCGTCAGCACCGTAGCGAGCCGCGACGAGCCGCCGGGGCGGCTGCGCGAGCGGCTCGCGTCGATCATGCGCACGCTGATCGAGCGCTCCGCCGCGGCGGGAGCGGCGGACCCGCTCGTGGGCGGGGGCGCCGGGCTGGACATGATCCTGGCGCGCACGTACACCGAGGCAGCCGGGCTGGGCGCCGAGCCGGGTGCCGGCCAGCTGAGCGACGAGAGCTACCTGCGCGTGCTCACGTCGGTGATCAAGGGCGTTGCGGCGCGCGACAACGTCGTCATCCTGGGGCGCGGCAGCCAGGCGATCCTGCGGCACGAACCGGGCGTCATGCACGTGTACGCCGCCGCGGACATGGCGCAGCGCATCGAGCACCTGGTACAGACGGAGGCGATGCGGCGGCCGGACGCGGAGCAGCGCATCAAGCAGAGCGACGCGGGGCGGCGCGAGTTCCACCGCCACTACTTCAAGCTCGAACCGGACGACCCCGCGCTGTACGACCTCGCGGTGCACACCGGGCGGATCCCGATGCCGCTGGCGGTGCGGCTGGTGCGCGCGGTGCTGGATGAGCGGTCGCCGCGGCCGGGGTAAGATGCAGGGCGCGCCGCGACGGGCGCGGGAGGTGACGCGATGTACCTGAGCCCGGAAGCCAAACGACTGCTCGACGACGTCCGCCACGCACACGAAGGTCTGATCGCGCACTTCTCCGCCGACGAGGCGCACCGTCGCGCCTTCCGCTCGATCTACGAGGCGCTGGAGTCGGCCGTAGGCGACGTGGACGACGCGCACCTGCAGGCGCCGATCGACGGCGGCTGGTCGCCGGCACGGATCCTGGTGCACCTGGCGGAGCATGACCACCAGATCGAAGAGGCGTCGCACCGCGGCGTGGAGCACATGATCGAGCACGGGCTGGAGCACGCCCGCGCGCTCTGGCTGGCACGGTCGCCGCAGCCCGGCACCGGCTCCACCGCCTCCTGAGATGCTCACCGCCGCGGCTGTCATCGCCGCCTCATACGCCATCGGTTCCGTCCCCGTCGCGTGGCTTGTCGCGCGATTACGCGGCGGCATCGACTTGCGCACGGTTGGCAGCGGCAACACCGGCGCATCTAACCTGTGGCGCACGGTCTCGAAGAAGCTGGTCGTGCCGGTCGGCCTGGCGCAGGTCGGGCAGGGGCTGGCGGGCATCCTGATCGCGCGGGTGGCGGGAGAGCCGTCGAGCGTGCAGGTCGCCTGCGGCGTCGCGGCGATAGCGGCGTACAACTGGAGCCCGTGGCTCGGGCTACAGGGCGGCCGCGGCATCGGCCCGGCGATCGGCTACCTGCTCGCGCTGACACCCTTCGACGCCCTGCCCGTATTCATCGCGGTCGCGTTGCTGGGCGTGCCGGCCGGCGCGAGCCCGCTGAGCGTCGCGGCGGCGCTGCTGGCGACGCCGATCGCCGCCTACGCGGGCGGCGAGCCACGTGCCGTGGTGGCGGGATGCGGCGTCGTCGCGGTGATGGTGCTGGTGAAGCGAGTACTGGGGAACGAACCGCCGGAGGCCGGCGCGCCGCGGCCGGGGGTGTACGTTACGCGCCTGCTCTACGACCGCGACATCCGCGACCGCGAGGCGTGGGTGCGGCGGCACGTCGGCGGATAGCGGTCGGGCGGCGGAAGACAAAGGCTGGGATCGGGAGGCGTTATGGCATCGAGGCGAGCGGCGGAGCGGGAGATCACATCGCCTGTCGACCTGTGCGACGCACGCGGCAGGCTGTCGCCTGACGCGATCGGCTGGTCGCGGCGGCCGCTGCACCGGTGCAACGTCAGCGGCCAGGCGCCGCGCAAGAAGCGCTGGAACTACTGGGCGATGAACACCGACCGCTTCCTGTTCTCCGCCACGATCGCGGACGTCGATCACTATGTGCTGGCGTTCGCTTATTTCCTCGAGTTCGCCACGGGGCGCTTCGTCGAGAAGACGGCGATCCTGCCGCCGGGCGCGCTGGCGCTGCCGGAGACGGTGCGCGCCGACGTCGTATTCGAGCAGGGCGGCGTGCGCGTGGCGCTGACGAACGACCGGCGCGGCACGCGCATCGCCGTGCGATGGCCGCAGTTCGGCGACGGGACGCTGGAGGCGGACCTGCTGGTCGAGCAGCCGGCGGCGCACGAGACGATGAACGTCGTCATCCCCTGGAGCAGCGAGCGTTTCCAGTTCACGTCGAAGCAGAACTGCCTGCCGGTCAGCGGCACCATCGCGCTGGGCGACGAGCGCATCCGCGTGCGGCGCGGCGACGGCTTCGCCTGCCTGGACTTTGGCCGGGGCATCTGGAAGTACCGTACGGCATGGAACTGGGCATCGTGCTCAACGGTGCTGCCCGACGGGCGCGGCTTCGGCGTCAACCTGGGCGGCGCGTGGACGGACGGCACCGGGATGACGGAGAACGCGATCTATCTCGACGGACGGATCAGCAAGCTGGGCGAGGACCTGCGGTTCGCCTACGATGAGCGTGACTTCATGCGGCCGTGGCGCATCCGGGCCCGGTCGAAGCGCGTTGACCTGCGCTTCACGCCGTTCTACGAGCGCGTGTCGAAAGCGAAGACGGGGATCCTGGCGTCGGAGGTGCACCAGATGTTCGGACACTACGACGGCCGCGTCGTGGCGGACGGCGGCGAGGCGGTCGACGTGGAGCACGTCTTCGGCTGGATCGAAGAGCACAAGGCGCGATGGTGATCGGGACCGGTTCAAGGCCCGTCTCCTGTAGGTGGAGTGGGAAGACGGCATTGCACGTGACCCCACGTCGGACGCGGACATTGCGCGGAGGCGCGCTCCTGGTGCTGGCGCTGCTGATGGCGGCGTGCGGCGGCGGAGTATCGCCGCGGGCCACGGAGACGTCCGCGCCGAGCGCGACGTCCGTCGCGGCGACGGCGACACCGGCCGGGCCGCTGGCGACCGCCACGCCGGACCCGAGGGTGCTGGCGAAGGATGGCGGCATCGCGGTGATTCTGGCGGCGTACAACCAGCTGCTGGACGAGTACATCAGGCCGCTCGAGCCGGTGTCGCTGCTGACGCAGGCGTGGGCGGGCGTGCGGCAGGAGGCCGCGGCCGAAGGGCTACGCGTCCCGGACGCGCCGGCCTTCACGGGCGATCGCAACGCCGACTTCGACGCGTTCCGCGCCGCGTACGTGCCGCTGGCGGACTCCGCGACGGACGCGAAGCAACTGCGCTTCGCGGCGATCCGCACGATGGCCGCGAGCCTGCACGACTGCCACACCTTCTTCCTCAACCCCGTCGCGAGCGACACGCTGATCGGCACGCGCGCGGGCAACGGCTCGGTCGGCATCGGCGTCGAGCTGACTGGTACGCCGCCGCTGATCACGGAGGTGATCGGCGGCGGGCCGGCGGCGCAGGCGGGCATCCTCGTCGGCGACCGCGTGATGAAGATCGCCGACGCCGACGCCACGCGGCTGAGTCCGGCGGGCGCGCTGGATCTGATCAACGGCGACGAAGGCACGACGGTACGCCTGCAACTGCGGCGGCCCGGACAGGACGCGCCGATCGACGTCACCCTGACGCGGGCACGCGTCGTGCCGCAGAACATCGAGTCGCGCGTGATCCCGGTGGCGGCGGTGCCGGGGGGCATCGGCTACGCGCGGATCCGCAACTTCGTGGACGGCGGTATCGCCGCGAACCTGCGGCAGGTGCTGGAGGGGTTCGACGCGCAGGGCGTGGCCAAGTGGATCATTGACCTGCGAGGCGATCCGGGCGGGCGGCTGGACACGGACGCTATGAGCCTGTTCATCAAGGAGGGCGTCGTTCTGCGCGACAAAGGGCGCGACGGCAAGGAGGAGGACACGCAGGCGAACGGCAAGACGCTGGCGAGCATCCGGCCGCTCGTGCTGCTGACGAACGACCGCACGGGCTCGGTCGCGGAGGCGTTCGCGGCGGCGCTTCAGGAGTACCGCGCGGCGTACGTCATCGGCGGCACGACGAACGGCTGCGTGGGGTTCACGGACATCAAACCGCTGGGCGACGGCTCGTCGCTGGCGGTGACGACGCACGTGAACCTGGGGCCGGTGACGAGCAAGCCGCTGAACGGCGTGGGGGTCATCCCGGACGAGCCCGTGGCGCGCACGCAGGCCGACATCGCCAACGGGCAGGACCCGCAGCTCGACGCGGCGGTGGCGCAACTTTCACGGTGACGGTAACCAGGCCGCCGGCCGGCCCACGTCGCCTGTAACCTGCCCCCCGTAGCCGGTAACCTACTCCCATGGCGTTCGACCCCGCATACGCATCGATCTTTCCGCGCACGACGGCCGTCCACGGCGGCCGGCTCAGCATCGCCGGCTGCGACGCGCAGGAGCTGACGCGCGAGTTCGGATCGCCCCTGTACGTCTTCGACGAGCTGGAGCTGCGCAGCACCTGCCGCGAGTACGTGCAGGCGTTCACGTCGCGCTACGCCGACACGGAGATCACCTACGCGTCGAAGGCGTACCTGAGCCGCTTCATGGCCTCGGTCGCGCGGGACGAAGGCATCGGGCTGGACGTGGTGTCCGGTGGCGAGTTCGCGATCGCGATGGCCGCGGGCTTCCCGGCGGAGCACTGCCACTTCCACGGCAACAACAAGGGCGAGGGCGAGCTGCGCGAGACGATCGGTGCGGGCATCGGGCGGATCATCGTCGACAACTTCTACGAGCTGGAGATGGTGGACCGGATCGCGGCGGCGCTGGGGCGCGTGCAGCCGATCGTGCTGCGGCTGTCGCCGGGCGTGGACGCGCACACGCACGCGAAGACGACGACGGGCACGCTGGACACGAAGTTCGGGCTGCCGATCAGCACGGGCGCGGCGGAGCAGGCCGTGGCCGACGCGCAGCGGCTGAAGCACGTGGACCTCATGGGGCTGCACTGCCACCTTGGCTCGCCGCTGTTCGACATCGAGCCGTACGACGAGGCGAACGCGGTGATGCTGCCCTTCGCCGCCGAGATGGTGCGCAAGCACGGCCTGCGGCTACGCGAGTACAGCCCGGGCGGCGGCTTCGCGGCGCAGTACGTGCGCGAGCGGCCCGCGCCGCCGGTGGACGTGTACGCGGAGGCGATCGTGACGTCGTTCAAGCGGCGCTGCGCCGAGCAGGGGCTGCCCCTGCCGCACCTGTTCGTCGAGCCGGGGCGCTCGCTCGTCGCGCGCGCGGGGGTGGCGCTGTACACCGTCGGCGCGTCGAAGCGCGTCGAGGGGCTGCGGACGTGGGTATCGGTAGACGGCGGCATGGCGGACAACATCCGCCCGGCGATCTACGACGCGAAGTACGAAGCGGTGGTGGTAAACCGCGCGGATGACGAGCCGACCGAGACGGTGACGATCGCGGGCAAGTACTGCGAGTCGGGCGACCTGCTGGTAAAGGACGCGCACCTGCCGCCGACGCAGCCGGGCGACGTGATCGCGCTGCCGACGTCGGGCGCGTACTGCCTGACGATGGCGAGCAACTACAACATGGCGCTGAAGCCGGCGGTGGTGGCGGTCAAGGACGGGCGCGCGCGCCTGGTGCGCCGCCGCGAGACGTACGCGGACCTGATGGCGACGGACGCCTGGGGGGACGCAGAACCAAGAACTTAGAACATGTCGTTAGAACTCAGTACCAGGGACTACGGACTTATGACCCACATTCTCGTCACGTTTGCGCTTGAACCGGAGCTGATCGACGTGATCCGCGCGGTCGCGCCGGACCGCGTCGAGATCGAGGTGCTGGGGCAGGACCAGCGGCGGCTGCTGCGCGGCTTCAAGTACCCGAGCGAGCGCGAGCGCGAGGCTGTCGCCGAAGGGCTGCACGGCGCGTTCGACCGCGCGGAGATCGTCTTCGGGTTCTGGGGCGCCGAGCTCAGCGCGGCGCTGTGCGGCGGCGCGGACGGCAAGCTCTCGATGCGGGACGTGGCGCCGCACGTGAAGTGGATCCAGCTGACGAGCGCGGGCGCGGACCGGCTGCTCAACAGCGGTTTCATCGAGGGCGGCATCACCGTCACGACGGTGAGCGGCCTCCACGCGACGCCGATCGGCGAGTTCATCCTGACGTCGATCCTGATGTTCGCGAAGGGCGCGCCGAAGTCGATGCGGGCGCAGGCGAAGCACGAGTGGGCGCGTTTCGCGCCAACGGAGCTGTACGGCAAGACGGTGGGCATCGTCGGCTTCGGGCACATCGGCGAGGAGGCGGGGCGGCTGGCGAAGGCGTTCGGCTGCTACGTCATCGCGACGAAGCGCTCCGCGACAGAGCGCGCGTCGTCGCCGAACGCGGACGAGATCCTGCCCGCGTCGGAGCTGCACGACCTGCTCGCGCGCAGCGACTACGTCGTGCTGAGCATGCCGCTGACCGCGGAAACGCGCGGCATGATCGGCGAGCGAGAGCTGCGCGCGATGAAGCCGAACGCGGTGCTGGTGAACATCGCCCGCGGGCCGGTGACGGTGGAGGCGGCCCTGGTGCGCGCCCTGCGCGAGGGCTGGATCGCGGGGGCGGCGCTGGACGTGTTCGACCACGAGCCGCTGCCGGCGGATAGCCCGTTCTGGGACATGGAGAACGTCGTGGTGACGCCGCACATCAGCGGCGGCACGGAGATCTACAACCAACGCGCCGTAGCGATCTTCGCGGCGAACCTGCGCCGCTACCTGGCCGGCGAGCCGCTACAGAACGTCGTCGACCCCGCGCGCGGCTATTGACCCGCACCAGCGACTAGCGACTAGCGACTAGGCGACCGACATGGAGCTTTCGATCGAAGCAGCGTCTGACGAGGCCGGCATCGCCCTCTCGGTCGATGGCGTGGCGGCGCTGACGGCGACGTGGCTCACGGCACAGAACCAGTCGGTCGAGCTGCTGCCGAACATTGAGCGGCTGCTGGCCGAGGCGGGGCGCGCGAAGGGCGACATCGACGCCGTCTTCGTGGACATCGGCCCGGGCGGATACGCGGGGCTGCGCGTGGGCGTGAGCATCGCGAAAGCGCTGGCCCACGCGCTGGACGTGCCGATCGCCGGCGTGGGGCGGCTGGAGCTGGACGCCTGGAGCGTGGCGTCCGACGCGGGCGCGCGCCGTATCGTGGCGGTGCACCGGGCGGGCCGCGGCGAGGCCGCCTGGGCGGCGTACCGGCACGATGGCGCGTGGGGCGAACTCTCCGCGCCGCGCATCGGCAAGGCGGCGGAGCTCTACGCGGCGATCGAGCGCGGCGACGCCGTCACGGGCGACATCGACGACGCGCTGCAGGCCGAGATCGTCGAGCGTGGCGCGTCGGCGGTGACGGCGCGACAGCACCGGGTCGTCGCGCTGGCGGAGCTGGGGTACCGGCGCATCGCGTCCGGCCGCATCGACGACGCGACGGCGCTCGTGCCGCTCTACCTGCGCGCGCCGGCCATCGGGCGGCAGCCGTAAGACAGCGAGGGCACAGCGGTCTCTTGTTGGGTCGCGGGGAAGGCGTGAGTGCTCGGCCCCTGGACGCCTCTACGTATGTTCACGACGGTCAGAGCCTTATGCGCAGGGAGCGAAAGATCTGCATCGCGACCTGCTGCTGTGCAGGCGAGAGACCTGCACCGGCCAGACTCAGCGCGACTGGGTATCCGAACGGTTGGGAGACGTCGGCGGTGCGGACGTACATCCCCGTCTGTCCTGCGTCGCCAATTCTTGGCGAGTACAGCCGAACCGTGAAGCCGCCGATCGTCTCGTCGTGCGCAGCGAACGCGGGGTCACCGATGTCTGGCGGCGCGCCGGAGTACATGCCGTAGTCGAAGTTGAGCGTGATGCTGTCGCCGGAGAAGGCGCCGACGAACGAATCGATGCCTTGCGCCGGCTCGTACAGCCAGCCAGGCGGCAGCAGCACCGAGAAGGGGCCGGTATTCACGGAGTGCCACGTCGAAGGACCGAGCGGACAACAGTCCGCGTAGGGAGCCGCGAGTAAGCCGACCGCGTAGAAGCGCAGATCGCCCTCGCGCATGACGTCGAACTGCACGTCGATGTCGATGCTCTTGCCCGGGAAGAGCGGGTCGGGCATCGGCCCATCGCCGCGACCAACGGAGACGACGCTTCCATCACCCGTGCGCAGGATGCCGCAGACGGTGAGTTGCTGATAGTAGCCATCGCTGTGGTTGTTCGTCAGCCTCACGTGGGCGACCTTCGTCTTGGCGTCGCGCGCGATGAGCGTCACCAACAGGCCGTCTCCGCGGGCTGGCCCGCTGCTGACGACCTCGTGCGCGAGTGCATCGAACTCCGCACGCAAGGGCAGCTTGGCCGAAGCGAGCGGGATGCTCGGCGCCGGGTAGTCCGGGGAGTCACCAAACAGTTCAAAGGCGGCCCGTTCGCCGGGCAGCAGCTTCGACGGACACGCGATGACACCGACCCGGCCCGGGTAGACCTCCTGACCAGCGGCGTCAAGGATCCGCGCCGTCGCGGCCGCGGCGGACGCCGTCTGATCACCGGTGTTCACGAGTTCGCCCGTCCACGGGCCGGCCGCGCCGTGCTGCGAGACGTTCGTGACGCAGGTGGCACCGACGAGGAGAAGCGGCGAGAGCCAGAGGAGCGCGCGGCCTGCGAGTTTCATCTACTTATTCCAACGCGCGATCCGCGAGAAAGTTAACCCACCCACCTGGCCCGGTTCCCACAGAAGCAGCGGCGCCGCGCGTGATCCAGCGCGCTCGATCCCCGTATACTGCCGCCGGTCGGCCGCCCGCCGGCCGCCATCCACCAGCATCCAGCGACCAGGAGACCAACCGTGGAGCGCACGCTCGTTCTCATCAAGCCAGACGCCATGCAGCGCGGCCTCGCCGGTGAGGTGATCTCGCGGCTGGAGCGCCGCGGCCTGAAGATCGCCGCCATCCGCCTGATGAAGGTCAGCACGGCGCTGGCGAAGAAGCACTATGCCGAGCACGACGGCAAGCCGTTCTTTCCCGGGCTGGTGGAGTACATCACGTCCTCGCCGATCATCGCGGCGGTATTCGAAGGGACGAACGCGATCAAGGCGGTGCGCCAGACGTTCGGCGCGACGGACCCGATCGAGGCGGCGCCGGGCAGCGTGCGCGCGGACTTCGGGCTGGAGAAGGGGCGCAACCTCACGCACGCCAGCGACTCGCCGGCGAGCGCGAAGCGGGAGATCGCGCTGTTCTTCGGCAATGCGCCGCCGATCAGCTGGAAGCGCGACACCGACCGCTGGATCTTCGAGTAGCGGACAGCACGGATACACGGTGAAAGGCGGGATCATGTCGATCCCGCTCCTTCGCGTCACAGCAGGATCTTGAAACCTTCGTGGGTCGCGCTGAAGCCCAGACGCCTGTAGAAGCGGTGGGCGTCCGCGCGCGACTTGTTGCTGGTGAGCTGCAGGCGGAAGCAGCCGCGGCGTCGCGCTTCGTCCATCGCCCAGCGCATCATCGCCTCGCCGATGCCGCGGCCGCGCAGGGCGGCATCGACGTGCACCGACTCCGCCTGGGCCACGCGCCCGCCGCGATGTCCGATGCCGGGGATGCAGGTGAACTGGAACGTGCCGACGACGTGGCCGTCGTACTCGGCGACCAGGAGGTCGGTGTTGGGGTCGGCGTCGATCACCGCGAAGGCATCGAGGTAGGCCTGCGGCAGCGGCGGGCCGGGATCGTCCTCGGGCTCGGTGCCGGGCGCTGCGCCGCCGCGGATCAGATCGACAACGCGCGCCAGGTCGTGGACGCTGGCGCGGCGGATCACCGGCTGCGGCAAAACGGCCTCGGACACCACCCATGACGGCATACCGGGATTGTACTCCCCGGCCGCCGCCATACCGGCGGCGGCTACGCCGTGAAGGTCCGCAGCTCCTCGAACATGAGAGGATCGATGGGGGCCATGTACGGCTCCAGCGCGCCCCACTCGAACGCGGGCGCTCGCACGACGACGCCGGGCGGCAGGTCGGACTTCACTGCCTCGACTGCCACCTCGACCAGCGCGCTCGGCGCCGGCGCGTGCTCCATCCGCTCGCGCACGATGGCGGCAGTGCCGCGGACGCCGTAGACCATGCCATCGCCGATCACCTCGATCATGATGCGCGGGTCGTGGCGGAGATTCTTCAGCGACTGGGTGCGGTGATCCAGCGCGAAGCGGACGGCGTGCGGGCCGGCTGCGACGGCGGAGTTCATCACCATCGTATGGGGGAAGCCATCGGGACCGTTCGTCGCGGCGACAACCAGGCGGCCGCCCGTCAGGTATTCGACGAGGCGCGCCGGCATCTCGGCGCGTTCGATGCCGCTGGCCACGCGGCTACTTCCGGCCCTTCGGCTTGCCGCTGCCGGGCTTCTGGCGGCCCTTGATCGGCACGGGCTTCCTCGCGGGCTCGGGCTTGTTGCCGCGTGCGGACGCCTCCGGCTCCTCGGCCGGCTCCATGCCCGCGAGTTCGACCTGCTCGCCCTCGGGCTCGGCAGTGCCCTTGGGGCCGCCCGCGCCCATCTCGATGGTGGCCAGCGAAGCCACCGAGTCGCCGGGGCCCACCTTGATGACGTAGACGCCCTGCGTGGCGCGACCGGTGCGGGCGATGCTGTCCATGCGCGTGCGCAGAACGATACCGTCCTTACTGATCACGATCAGCTCCATCGACGAGTTGACGGTGCGCGATGCGATCACCTTGCCGGTCTTCGGCGTGATGTTGTAGTTGCGCACGCCCTGGCCGCCGCGGTTCGTGACGCGGTACTCCTCGAACGGCGTGCGCTTGCCGTACCCTTTCTCTGTGATCGAGAAGAGCTCGTGTCCGGGGGTGACGACTTCAAGCGAGACGACCTTGCCGCCCTTATCGACGAGCTTGATGCCGCGCACGCCGCCGGACGTGCGGGAGGCGGAGCGCAGCACCGACACGGGGAAGCGGATGGCCTGCCCGTTCGACGTGATCATCACGATCTCGTCGTCGTCGTGCACCATCTTGGCCGCGACGAGTTGATCGCCCTTCTCCAGGTCCATGGCGATCTTGCCGTTGCGGCGCACTTCCTTGAAGTCGGCGAGCGGCGTCTTCTTCACCTCGCCGTTGGCGGTCGCCATGACCATGAAGTCCTTGTCGTAGTCGCGGATCTGGACGAGCGCCGTCACGGTCTCGCCGGGCTCGGAATCGATGACGTTGACCAGCGGGATGCCCTTCGCCTGGCGCTTGGCGTCGGGCAGGTCGTAGGCGCGCGACTGGAAGACGCGGCCGCGCTCGGTGAAGAAGAGCACGTTGTCGTGCGTGTCGCAGACGAGCAGGCGCTGCACGGCGTCCTCTTCGCGCGTCACCATGCCGGTGATGCCCTTGCCGCCGCGGCGCTGCAGGCGGTACGTCTCGAGCGGTAGCCGCTTCACGTAACCGCGGTTGGAGAGCGTGACGACGACCTCCTGATGCGCGACCAGATCCTCTTCGGATATCTCCTCGGCGCCGCTGTCGATGATCTGCGTGCGGCGCTCGTCGCCGTAGCGCTCCTTCACTTCGACCATGTCGTCGCGGATCAGCAGGTCGATCTTGCGAGGATGCTCGAGCAAGTCCACGAGGTAGTTGATCCGCTTGACCAGCTCCTTGTACTCGTCCTCGATCTTGTCACGCTCGAGCTTGGCGAGGCGGCGGAGCTGGAGGTCCAGCACGGCCTGGGCCTGCCGGTCGCTCATGTCCCACGGCTTCGCCATGAGCTTCGCCTTGGCGTCGTCCGCCGAGGAGGCGCCGCGGATCGTGGCGATGATCTTGTCGATGTCCTTCAGGGCGATCAGGTAACCCAGCAGGATGTGCTCGCGCTCGCGTGCGCGGTCGAGCTCGAACTCGGTGCGGCGGCGGATCACGACGCGGCGGTGCTCGATGTACGCCTCAAGCATCTTCTTGAGGCCCATCGTCTTCGGCTGGCCGGCGTCGAGCGACACCATGTTCACCGCGAACGAAGTCTGCATCGCGGTGTGTTTGTAGAGCTGGTTGAGGACGCTGGCGGCCTGCCCGTCGCGGGTGAGCTCGATCACGATGCGCATGCCGTGGCGGTCCGACTCGTCGCGCAGGTCGCTGATGCCGACGATCTTCCGATCCTTCACCAGGTCGGCCATCTTCTCGATGAGCGACGCCTTGTTCACCTGGTAGGGCAGCTCCGTGACGATGATCTGTTCCCGGTTGCCCTTCGCCATCTCCTCGATGCGCGCGCGCGCCTGCATGATGATGCGGCCGCGGCCGTCGGCGTAGGCTTCCTTGATGGCATCCCGCATGACATCGAAGCGCTTGCCCTCGTCGTCCATCGCGGAGTCGCGGCGCATGCGGTAGATGATGGCGCCGGTCGGGAAGTCGGGGCCCTTGACGATCGCCGCGAGCTCTTCGGTGGTGGTGTCGGCGCTCTCGATGAGCGCCATGACGGCTTCGCAGATCTCGTTGAGGTTGTGCGGCGGGATGTTCGTCGCCATGCCGACGGCGATACCGGAGGCGCCGTTGAGGAGCAGGTTCGGCACGCGGGCGGGCAGCACCGACGGCTCCTCGCGCGAGTCGTCGTACGTAGGGTTCATGTCCACGGTGTTGCTGTCCATGTCGGCCAGCAACTCTTCGGTGATGCGCGCCATGCGCGCCTCGGTGTAGCGCATGGCGGCCGGTGGGTCGCCGTCGACGCTGCCGAAGTTGCCCTGGCCGTCGACGAGCATGTAGCGGAGCGAGAAGTCCTGGGCCAGGCGCGCCATGGCCTCGTAGACGGGGCTGTCGCCGTGGGGGTGGTACTTGCCGAGCACGTCGCCGACGATAGCCGCGCTCTTGCGGTAGGCGGTGTTCGGCCGCAGGTTCATGTCGTGCATCGCGTAGAGGATGCGGCGCTGTACCGGCTTCAATCCGTCGCGGACGTCCGGCAGCGCGCGGGCCACGATCACGCTCATCGCATAGTCGAGGTACGACGAGCGCATCTCGTCTTCGATGCCCCTGTTGCGGATATTGCCGAAGCCGGAGTCCTGGGTCATGAAGCGCTTATTCTCGTGTCGCGCGTAGGTTCAGCGCGGCCCTGATCTGACTAGGCAAGTTTAACATTTCGGCGATGCTACGGGCAACGAAATCCGGCCTGCGCCCACATGCCGCGAGGCGTCGCGAAACGGGCCGCAGCGGTCGATCCTCGGGGTTCAGGCCCCAGGTGGCAGGCTGGAGGGCGCGGCGGGCGTGGCGGTGCCCGGAGTGGCCCCTGCGGGCGTCTCCGCGACGCGCTCGGCGCGCACGACGAGGCGCTTGTCGTACTGGTGCGTCGCGGAGTTGAAGGTGCCGCCGCAGGTGATCAGCGTCACCGTCTCGCTGGGCGTCGGGCCGACGATCTGGTCGACCGGCGCCGTGGCCGCATCGAACTGCTGTTTGAAGTTCACCGCGTACTTGTACACGGTCCCGTCCTGCAGCCGCACCTGGATGAGGTCGCCGGGCTCCAGATCCTTCAAGTTCCAGAAGACCGCGGGCCCTACGCGGATGTAATCGACGTGTCCGGCGAACACGGCGTTGCCGCCGAAGCCGGGGTGGGCGCTGAAGTCGTACCAGGCAACGTCGGTAGCGTTAGGCGGCGACTGCATGGCGCCGCTCGTGTCGACGCCGAGGACGTCCACCGGGGCGTCGATCTTCGCCTTCTCGACGACGAGGCGCGCGATGGGCGAGTTGGAGCCGGGCGGAAACTGTCCCGTCGGCGTGGGCGTCGGGCCGGGAGTCGGCGTGCGGATCGGATCGCCGAAGGCGACGATGGTCTTGAGGCTGCTGTTGCCGTCGGCGCCGCCGAAGATCACGCCCGTCGCGATCAGCATGAGGATGACGGCCGCGACCATCATGGCCGACCCCACCGCCAGCAGCGCAAGTGAAAGCTTGTTCTGGCTCATCGTCCTACCACGTCCCTACCACCACCGGCGCCCGCCGCGATGACCATGTCAAATGCGATGACCGCGCACGATCAGCCGGTTGCTGTAATGGCCACCGCTAAACGAGCCGACGCACGTAACGAGCGTGATGCTCTCCTGCCCGGTTTTCGCAACGAACTGCGAGAAATCCACGTCCGGGTCCACCCACTCGTTCCAGTCGACCGCGTAGTTGTACGAGCCGTTGGGCGTGTTCACGACGATCTGGTCGCCGGGCTGCAGGTCCTTGATGCTCCAGAAGACCGCTGGGCCGTAGCGGATGTAGTCCACGTGCCCGGCGAAGACGGCGTTCGCGCCGGGCTGGCCCGGATAGCCGCCGTACTGCGACCAGTTCTCGGAGAAGTCGTACCAGATCACGTCGGTGGGGCCGCTGGGGTTGCCCATCTGTCCGTTCGTGCCCACCGACCGCGAGTAGACGCCCGCGTTCACGCCGATGGCGTTGATCTGGAGCGACATGCCCGTCCCTTGCGGCGCGCCAGGGCCGGTACCGCCTTGCTGCTGTACGGGCGCGGGGTTGGAGGTGTGCGAGCCGGCGTCCGGCGGCCGTGCCGCCGCTCCGGCCTGGAGGCCGGCGCTGGCCGGCGTTTCCGTCGGGACGGGCACGCTGGTGGCCGTAGGGAGCGACGTCTCCGTGGCCGTGGGCGCCAGGACCTGCGCCTTGCTGCTGCCGCCCCCGCCGCCCGCCGCGGCCAGCGCGCCGCCGACCACCGCC
The DNA here is from genome assembly GCA_041494685.1 of Dehalococcoidia bacterium. Classification (GTDB taxonomy): domain Bacteria; phylum Chloroflexota; class Dehalococcoidia; order DSTF01; family JACRBR01; genus JBGQBE01. The sequence continues at coordinate 24,036 of JBGQBE010000041.1, forward strand.
GCGGCCAGCACGACCGCCGGCACGCCGACGAGGAGGCCGCGCTTCAGTGCGCCCGCCTCGTTCCAAAGTTGCTTCAAGGAGTCCTTCGCCGCCATGCCTCTAACCTCACGTGCTGTGCGTTCGATACATTGTCGGCCGCCCAGGAGGCGGCCGTCGATCAGGGTGATCCCCTATACGCGCCGGCCCCAGACGATCTGCCGGCTGTCGTAGTGGCCCGCTTCGAATTGGCCACCGCACGTAATCAGTGTGATCGATTCGTCCGCCGTCGCCGCGACGATGCCGGTCCAGTCGGCGCCGCCGACGGTGATCCGCTTGTTGAACTCGATCTTGTAGTTGGCCTCGGTGCCGTCATTCATCTTGATGGTGACGATATCGCCGACGGCGATCTCGTGCAGGCGCCAGAAGACGGCGGGGCCGTAGTGGATGTAATCGACGTGGCCGGCCAGCACGACGTTGCCGCCCTTGCCCGGCGTGCCGCCCATGTTCGGCCAGTCCGAGAAGTCGTAGTACGCGACATCTTCGGGACCGTTGGGGTTCGGCATCTGGCCGTCGCTGCCGACGACCTTCGCGGAAAGCGGAGCATCGACGCCGATGCTGGGGATGACGAGCCGTTCGCCCAGGAAGTCACCGCGGCCGGGCGTGCCAGCACCGCGCGCGGCGAGGTCCGCTTGCGTGAGCTCGTCGCCCGGGCTCAGCGCGATGGGCGTCTTGAGGCCGGCGTTCGGGCCGGGTGTGGGTGCCACGGTGGGCGCCGACGCCGTGGGCGTACCCGGCTGGCTGGCCTTGCTATTGCCGCCGCAGGCCGCCGCGAGCGCCACAACGGCCGCCACGCCCAGCGCCAGCAGCAGCGCCCGGCGCAGGCCGGCGCGCGCGCGCTTCGTCTCGATCGATCCGGTCACGTCCATGCTTGATCCCCTGCTCCTTCGCCCCGCCACACGGGCGCGCCTGCCCGTCATGATGCCATATTCTCCGCAAACGATCCCGTGATTCCAATCCTGCGACGGGGCGATCACCGCTTCGTAACAGGAGTCGACCGGCCGCCGCGTGGCGGAGGCGGCCGGAGAGAAACGTGGGGGCCCCCCTTTCGAGGGGCCCCCACGATTGGACCGAAGTCCTATGCGGTTACTTGCTCGAGCGGCGAGTAACCACGCTGCCACCGACCAGGGCCACGCTGCCCAGAGCCAGCGCGATCAGCGTCCACATCGGGAGGCCGGTCGAGCCGTTCTGGCCCATGTAGCCACCGTTACCGGTGCTCGGAGGGACGATCACGCCGCCAGGCGGGGTCGCCGTGGGGGCGGCCGCAGCCGGCGTCGCCACCGCCAGCGAGCAGTCCACGCGGATGGACGCCTGGACGCTGCCCGAACTCACGATCACAATCACGCCGGCAGAGGAGCCGGACAGCGGGGTGATCGTGCTGGAGGCCGAGCCGGCGGTCGTCTTCACGCTGATCGGGTTCGCCGTGCCCAGAGCGACGACGCTGAACGTCACCGGCGTGTTGTCGACGACGTCGTTACCCGCCGAGTCGGTCACCTTCGCGGTGACGGTCGAGGTGGCCGAGCCATCGCAGGCGATCTGCGCCGGCGATGCGGTCAGAGCGATCGCATCCGGGACGCCGCTGATGGTGATCGCCTGGGTCCGGGTCACCTGACCGGCAATCCCCGTGATTGCCGCTGCGACCGCGTTCTTTGCCGTCAAATTGGCGGTGCCAGCTGCGACGCCGCAGATGACGTTACCGGCGGCGATCGTCGTGCCATCCGAGAGGAGCTCGGACGGAGTCGTCGCAGTGGCGACGATCATGTTGGCCGCGGCGCTGGACGCCCACGACGTGAAGTAGCCCACCAGGGCATTGCCGTTGATGTCCGTGTAGATCGCACCCGCGCCGGCGCGAGCCGGGTTCGAGGTGCTGTCCGTCGTCGCGCAGGCCGTAAGGCCTTCCTGGATCGTCGTCTTGGTGGTCACAAGCGCAAGGTCGTGCGCCTGGCCGACGACTGTGAGGGACTTCGAGTCAAGCGTGATGGCATCTTGGTTCGCCGTGACCACGAGCGTGTCGCTGACCGCGTGCGCGCCCGCGCTGACCACGTTGTAAACCGCGATGTGATCAGTCGCGTTCGGGGCCTGCGTCGCGACGGCGTCACAGCCGCCCGACGGCGTGATAGTACCGGCGGTGCTGCCAGCGGTCGTGATCGTCGGCAGACCAACCACCGTGAACGTCGTCGTAGTCGGAACCGTCGCGACGTACCAGACGCCGTTGATCGTCGGCGTGCTGGTGATGCCCGAAATGGTGATCTTGTCGCCGACCGCCAAGTTGTGGGCGGCCGTCGTCGTGAACAGTCCCGCGACCGTCGGTGAGAGGCCGTCGGTCGTGCTGACCGTCGCGGTCGCCGAACCGCAGACGAGACCACGGCCGTTCAGCGTGACGTTCGTGCCCGAGCCGTCCGTCTGGACGACGACGAGCGTCTGACCCGCAAACGCGGCGGTGGCCGCCGTCTGCGCGACTTGACCGGCGCTGGCCGTCTCGAAGGCGTCCAGCTGGGTCAGATACGGCGCCCGCGTGACGTCGCTGGTCTCCATTGCGGTGATAAACAGCGACGCCGTCGTGGGCGTCGTGGCGATCGCGGATGAGACGTTCGCGTTGATCACCCAGATCTTCGCCGGATTCGCATAGGTCGTCGAGGCCCGCAGGCCCCCGAACCCCAGGACGGCAACGGTCAGAGCCGCTACCGCCAACATCAACTTCTTCAAGGCTTACTCCTCCTATTGAGTACGCAGGGCCTTCCTCAAGCTCTGCGCATTCCGGCCGATTGTGTTTGACGCTTCTTCTGCTTGGCTTGGCACATGCCGTACAGCGGGCGTCTCTCCCGCGTGTCACGTCGTCCTCGGCCGAGTTATGGCGACGCGATGCGGGAATCCGGACGTCCGCCGGTTGGGCCTCCTGCCCTCCTTTCCTCCTCCAACTGCGGGGGTACGCTGCACCGCGTCCGTGCGGGGTCTTCCACAAGAAGCGGCCACGGTCGGCCGCCATGTCGTAGAACGCCCGCAGCGCACCAAAGGTTAACCGCCGTTCCGTGATTTTCTTATAGGGGTTTCCCCTATTACGGGGATGGGAGGTTCGAAGCGGGAGCCTGCACGGGGACGCGCCGCGAGTAACGCACGAAGATTATGTCGCCTCCCCGGACGGCACCCAGATGCTGCTGATGGTTATGTCTTGTCTCTTGGGCGCCCGCGTCCTCACATGGTCATTGGATGATTCTCATGCGTTTCACGGCAGAATTGGATGATTCTCATGCGTTTCACGGCAGAGCGGGACAGGTACCAGGATGTACCTTTTTTTTATGATTTCTTGACGGATGTCTCTGCCCCGGACTAATCAGGAGGACGAAGGCGCCGCCGCGCTCGCCTCACTCCTTCGCCCAGGCCCGCGTGATCGTGAACTCAATGGTGCCGGCGGCCGGCGAATCGATGTACAGCTTCACCGCGCCGCCAACCACGAGGCGGAGCCGCACCGGCTGCCCGGCGAACCGATCCGCTACGTCCTGCGGGACCGCGCGATCGCACGGCAGCTCCGCATACAGCTGCACGATCTGCGACGTGATGATGGACAGGACGCCGTCCTTGCAGCCCAGAGAGAACAGCAGCGGCGGCGCGCCCTGAACCGGCGTTCTGGGATCGGCGCCAAACGTGCGGTCAGCGCGGATCAGCGACGCGTCCGGGGGCACGCCGGCCGGGCGCGCACCATCATCCGGGCCCGGCTGCCGCGTGGCCGACGCGGCGGGAGCCGTGCGCGTACCCGCGTGAGACCCGCCGGAACACCCGGTCAGGACCGCCGCCGCAGTGGCGACGCCGGCGAGAAACATCCGCGCGCTCATCACCATACTCCCGAGTCTATAACGGCCTGACGGTCGATCCACACACCACGCACGGGCCGCCCCCACGACGCGACAGCCCGAGTTGTCAGCGCTCAACCACATGTTACCGCCCCGTGCCTGCCGCGCAGTGACCCCGCCAGGCAGCAAGAGACCGCGAGGGGGGATATCTCGCGGTCTCGTACTCAGTTTCCTGCTTGCGGAGGTCACTGGCAGCGTAGCACCGGGATGTCATCCCGCTGTGCTACAGCTGTTAAATGACTGCAAACCGTGGGCCGATTCGTGGCAAGCCGGATGCGTCATGCGCGGCTCCTGCCGCAGGAGGACGGCATGCCTCCCGGGCCGCGCCACCGTCAGCTCCTGGGATAGGCGATGAACTTCGCGCCGAACGCCGGATCCGGGCCGATGTCCGTCATCGTCGCGGCGACGGCATCGCCGGGAGCCAGTCCGTCGACAACGAAATGCTGCAAGACGTGCCCCAGGGCCTCGTCGGTGTGCCCCACGGAGACTGGCCCATCCCAACCGGCCACGACCCCGGCACCCTTCTTGATCAGCGCGGCGGCCATGCCGTCGCTGTTGACCGCGTCGCAGCCCATCAGCAGGACGGTCGTGCCCTTGAAGCGTCCCTGCGCGCTGTCTTCCATAAAGGCGGGCGTGATGCCGAAGTAACGGTCATTCGGCGGATTGGCCACCTGCACCCCGTTGCCGAACGCACCTTCCGGGTACCTGTGCCCGATCTGCACGACGTCGAGGCGCCGCGATCGCTGGTCCTCCACGTGGCGCTCCGTCGAGTAGGGCTCCGACGTAAAGAGACTCACGAGCGGCTCCTGCGTCACGGCATGCGTCGTTGGATCAACCTTCGAGTTCTCGCCAGCCGAGTGACCGCGAACGATCACCAGCTTGTAGCCGCGCTTCGGCAGATCGCGAAACAGGTCGACGGTCACCTGGTCGCTCGGGTACAGGTCGACGGCGTACCCCGCTTGAACAAGCATCTTCTGCGACTTCTCGATGAGCGAGGGATTCGGGTCCGTGAGCCCGAGCTCGTCGATGATCGCCGCACGCAGCGGTGCGGGGCCGCCCTTCGGGCGCAGCGTCCAGAACGCAGCACCCGCGGCCACGGCGATGGCGAGAACCACCGCCGTGACGGCGATCCATCGGCGGCGGCCGGAGGATCTCCGACCTGATGCCGTGGCGCCGTCTTCGGCAATGCGTGGCGCGTCGAAGTTTCGACGTTTGCGCCGTTTGCGACCGCTCATGAACTCTGCCTCGCCTCTCAGCCTCCCGGCGAGCTTCCGCCGCGCATCGCGCCTATGACTTCGGTGGCCCCATGTTCACGCAGAACAGGTGGGCGACGCTCGCCAGCTCGTTCGGGTGCGGCGCCGGGCAACTCGCGTCGTCCAACCCGCCTCCGAGTTCCATCGACATGTACAGCGTGTAGCTCGTGCCGTCCGACTGGTACCAGTAGCCGTTGTGACGGGGTCGCCGCCGGGATCGAATGAATCTGGCCCAGATACAATTCGAATCCGCAGCCTGCGTCGACGGTTCGGTCGACGCAGAGGGTCTGCACGCCGGAGTTGGACGGGTACGAATTGTGGTTATGGTAGTACCGGAAGGATGCGTCCACAATGCGGTACGCGTCTGCGCCGCGAGCCAGGTCGCGATCGCGGGCGGCGGCGTCCGGCGAGGGGGCGGGGGACGCGAGCGTCGACGACGGGGTGAGGCCGGTGGCGATCGCGGACTTCTCGACGGTGCTGGCCGCCGGCTCCGCGTGGATCCTGCCCCCTCGAGGAGCAGCTGACAAGGCGCGGGATCGCCCTTACTTGACAGGGAGGCCGGGGAATCCGGTCAGCCGAACCGGACGCGCAACGCCGTCCAGCGCATGCATCGCGCCGACCGTGCGGAACAGCAGCCTGACCATGTGGCGTATCAGCTCGAAGGTCGTGCGTCCCGGCGGCGATGGCGGCTCAGCGCCGCACGGCGCAGCTCGCACGTACCGCGGCTTCAGCATCTGCGGCCCGATCTGCTGCCAGTACAGATCGGCGATCAGCTGGTGCCCGCCGTCATTCGGGTGGATGCCGTCCGACGAAATGAAGGACGGCCGACCCTTCATGGCCTCCCAGATGTCCGCCACTGGGATACCGCGCTTCGCGGCCTCCTCACGGATCACCTCGCTGATGGCGGAGGCGCGAGTGTAGGCCAGGCCGTCTCCCGGCCAGTGGAGCCACGGCGTCGTGCCCACAACGACGATCGCCCCTGAGCCCTGCAGGCAGTCCAGCATCAGGCCGTACACACTCCGGTAGGTGGCGATCGGCGATATCTGATCTTCGAGCGCCGAGTGCACGCCCACTTCTACCACAATCAGATCCGGCTTCCCGCGCAGCACCTCGCGGGTGTTCTGCAGATCGCCGTGCAACCCGCCGAAAGCGGAGACCACAACCTGGGAGCTGCCCAACCTCGACTCTGACGACAGGCGTTGGCGCAATATCGAAACGAATCCTTGATCGCCGCCGCTGGCTCCGGCGCCGAGGGTCACACTGTCGCCGAAGAACACGACGTCCAGCCGGGCACGCTGCTCATGCAGCGTGGGCTCCGCGGACGCGCCGCTCGGCGCGGTCGGCGATGGAAGAAGACCGGCTTTCTGGAGTGCGTCGGCCGCGCGCAGCACGTCGATCAGCGCCGGCGTCGGCTCCGCACGCGGTGCTGCGCTCGTGTGCCCCGGAAGCAGTCCCGCCTTGTTCAGCTCGTCCGCCGCGCGCAGCACGTCGATCAGCGCCGGCTCCGCACGCGACTCCGCGTTCCCCTGTCCCGCGTTCCAGGCGGCCTGCAGCAGCCCCGCCTTGTTCGGTTTGCCCGCCCCACGCAGCACGTCGATCAGCGCCGGCGTCCGCTTCGCACGCGGCACTGCGCTCGTCTGCCCCGGCAGCAGCCCCGCCTTGTTCAATGCGTCCGCCGCGCGCAGCACGTCGATCAGCGCCGGCTCCGTACGCGGCTCCGCGTTCCCCTGTCCCGCGTTCCAGGCGGCCTGCAGCAGTCCCGCCTTCTTCGGCGCGCCCGCCCCACGCAGCACGTCGATCAGCGCCGGCGTCCGCTCCGCACGCGGCACCCTGCTCGCCTGTCCCGGCAGCAGCCCCGCCTTGTTCAATGCGTCCGCCGCGCGCAGCACGTCGATCAGCGC
>JBGQBE010000042.1:0-30325 GCA_041494685.1 Dehalococcoidia bacterium
GGACCGATGCTGGCGCGCGTGGAGGTTCCGATCGCCCCGGACGACACAACGGCCACGCTGACGGAGAAGATCGCCGTCGCCGGGGCGCGACTGCTGCTCGAAATACTGCCGCGGTACGCGGCGGGCGCGCTCCGGCCGCAGGAGCAGGACGACGCGCTGGCGACCTACGCGCCGCAGATCGAGAAGGCGGACGCGCTGATCGACTGGTCGCGCGAGAGCTCCGCACGGATCGAGCGGATGGTGCGCGCTTACGACCCCTGGCCCGTCGCCTACAGCTACCTCGCCGGTGCGCCGCTGCGCCTCCACCGCGTCAGTGTCTTGCCGCAGCGATCCGGCGTGGCTCCGGGCACGATCATCGCGTCCGGCAACGGCATCGCCGTGGCGGCGTTGGACGCCGACGTGGCGCTGCTGCGCGTGCAGGGCCCGGGCGGCAAGCCAATGAGCGGCGCGGAGTACTGCCGCGGGCACCGGGAGATCCTGGGAAAGCGGCTGGTCGCGGAGCGGTAGCCGTCAGCCCGAGCGGGCGACGTCGGCTGGGACGAGGACGCGCAGCGGGATCGCGCCCTGATACTTGTCCTCGATCACGATGTCCTGCGGCGCGACGTCCTTGCAGACGTGGCAGCGGAAGCACTTCGCGTCATCGATCTGCCATGCGCCTCCCGCCTGCGCGATCGCCTTCACCGGGCAGAGGGCGGCCGCCTCGGCGACGGCGGACGTCTGGTTCGCGACGCGATAGCGGATCAGGCCGTCGCACACCTGCGCCGGGCAGCGGTGCTCCAGAGCGTGCGCGTCGTACTCATCGCGGAAGTACTTGATCGTGTTATTGACGATCGTAGGCGAGAGCGTGCCGTGGAAGCAGTTGGAGTACTGCATCGACGCGGCCAGCGACGCGATGCTCTCGGGGTCGGATTCTTCAGCCAGGCCTGCCGACGTGCGGTGCAGGATCTCGAACAGACGCTGGTTGGCGCCGCGGCAGGTCGTGCAGCGCCCGCACGACTCGGCCTCGATGAACCACGTGAACATGACGTTGAGGTCGATCACGCACGTCCGGTCGCTGACGAACATCAGTCCGCCGCCGCCCATGCCGGCGCCCAGCGGGCGGAACGGCTCCGGTTCGAGCGGCAGGTCGCCGGCTATCGCGGCGGGCAGGAGGCCCGAGAGCGGGCCGCCCTGCTGCAGCGCCTTGAACGCGCGGCCTCCGGCCATGCCGCCAACCGCTGCCAGCACCTGGTTCACCGTGGTCCCGAAGGGTACCTCGATGCAGCCGGTGCGGGCGGCCTCGCCGCAGATAGTGAACATCTTTGTGCCGCGATTCATCTCCGTGCCGACGTCGCTGAAACGCTCCGGCGTGACGCGCAGGAGCGTCGCGGCGGCGGCGTAGGTCTCGACGTTGTTGACGTTCGTGGGCTTGTCCAGCACGCCCTTCTGCGCGGGGAACGGAGGCTTGATCTTCGGCATGCCGCGACCGTCGTTGATCGAGGCGATCAGTCCCGTCTCGTCGCCGCAGACGTATGCGCCGGCGCCGCGCACGACCTCCGCGTCGAAGTTGACGCCCGTGCCGAGGGCGTTCGCGCCGAGGATGCCGCGCTCGCGCGCCTGCGCCAGCGCCTGGTTCAGGCGCGCGTTGGCCAGCGGGTACTCGTCGCGCAGGTAGATCCAGCCCCAGGTAGCGCCCGAGGCCTTCGCGGCCAGCAGCATGCCCTCGATGACGAGGTGCGGGTCGCTTTCGAGGATCACACGGTTCACCCACGCGCCCGGGTCGCCCTCGTCGGCGTTGCACACCAGGTACTTCGGCTCGGCCGTGGCGGTGCGCAGGAAGTCCCACTTGGTGCCCGTCGAGAAGAACGAGCCGGAGTGGCCGCGCAGCGTCGATCCCTTGACGACGTTGATCAGCTCGACCGGGTCCATGGTGGAGGCAGCCAGGAAGTGGCTGTAGCCTCCGCGCGCGATGTAGTGGTCGATGTTCTCGGGGTCGATGACGCCGCAGTTGTGCATCATCCAGCGCGTCTGGATCTTCATCCAGTCGAGGTCGGAGAGCGCCGGCACGCCGTCGACCGCGCCGCCCGTGACGACGCCGAGCGCGTGATCGCGCGCGACGCCCTTCGCGGCGGTCGCGGCGAACGCCTCCGCCTTGTCGGCGGTAACGCGGCCGTAGAGGATCGACGTGCCGCCGGGCTGCGTGACCTGCACGACGGGCTCGGCGAAGGCGAAGCCGGTGTCGCCGGTCTGCATCACGTCGAAGCCGCCGCCCCCCGACAGCTTCGTCAGCGCGGCGAGCGTCTCCCGCGCGCCGGCGGCGATCGACGACGTGTTGACGGAGACGATGAAGAGCGGCCGCGGCGGGTTCTCAACCGCCTTCCAGGCACCGTCGGCGGCGGCGCGCAACTCGTCGTAGGAGGGCATCGCTACGGCTTCTCCTTCAGGTCGCGCACCAGCTTCACGGCGTCCGCGGCGGAGAGCGGGCCGACGACCTTCCCGTTCACCCAGACCTGCGCGGCGTGCTCGCAGGTGCCGTTGCACTGCGCCAGGTTGAGCCCCAGCCTGTTGTCAGGCGTGTTCTCGCCCATGCCGATGCTCAGCTCCGTCTCCAGCACCTTGCGGACGCGGTCGCCGCCGGCGATGCGGCAGGCGGGGCCGCTGCACCAGCCGATCAACGTCTCGGGCGGCGGAATGAGACGGAACTCACTGTAGAAGGTCGCGGCGCCGTAGACCTTCGCCTCGCTGAGGCGGAGCTGCCGCGCGACCACGCGCATCGCCATCTTCGGCACGTAGCCGAAGTGGTGCTGGACGCGGTGGAGCGCGGCGAGCAGGTCGCCGTCGCCGGGCTTGCAGTCGGCGATCAGGTGCTGGATCTCGAGGGTGGCTTCGTTTTCGAGCATGCGCATGCGCTCCTGATTGTGCGCGGCTTCACTATAGGAGAGGGGCGAATAGCGGACAAGACGGGGGCGGAGGCGGACCGGGGCAGCCTACGCGGCCGCGCCGGGGCGATTCGCGCGGCGGGCGTGGTCTTCGGCGACCATCTTCGCGACCTCCTCGCCCATCTTGATGCTGTAGTTCTGGCCGCGATCCTCGGGGTAGATCTGCGTCATCGTCTCCAGGTACAGGCCATCGACCGGCGTCCGGTGGTCGGGCTTGTGGGCGCCGTAGTCCAGCCGGATGACGGGCTGCGCGTACGGGGCCTTGAACAGCCACTTCTGCGTCACCCAGTCGGACGAGAATTCCGGGTTGATGCGCTTCAACGCCGGCTCGAAGATCGCCCAGAGCTGCTCCTGGTCCATGCCGAAGTACTCGTGCCCCTGGTGCAGGTAGTTCGAGATGTAGAGGATGTGGTTGCCGCCGTAGTGCTCCGGGCCGATGAAGTTCGTGTGCTCGATCAGCGCCAGGAACGGCATGCTGCGGTCGCCGATGTTCATCCAGTACGTGCTGGAGAGCGAACGCTTCATCGTCACGACCATGCAGACCGCGCCCTGCCACTGCACGTGGGCGAGGCGCTGCGCGTAGTCATCGGTCAGCGGCGGCGCCATTTTCTTGAACAGCAACGACGGCAGCGCCGCCACCACCGCGTCGGCGGCGACCTGCGTGCCGTCGGCCAGCACGATGCCGGTCGCGCGGTTGTCCCGCGCCGTGATGCGCTCGACGCCGGTGCTCGTGTGGACCTGGACGCCGCCTTCGCGCAGGCGCCGCTCCAGTTCGTCGATGTAGACCCAGAAGCTGCCCATCAGGTAGCCCAGGTGCTCCTTCTGCATCGGGCCGCCCTCGCGCGACTGCATGCGCAGGTGGATCTTGCTCCACAGCCACGCCATCGCGACCTGGTCGTAGGCGTCGCCGTACTTGCCCTTCAGCAGCGGCCCCCACACCTTCTCGAAGACATTCTTCGAGACGTTCTTCTCGATCCAATCCTTGCAGGTGATCTGCTCGAACTCCGCCCACTCTTCGCGGCGGCGCAACCGCAGGCCCATCAGGCCCAGCTTCACGCGGTCCAACAGCGGCAGCGGCGCGAAGCGCAGGAGGTCGATCGGCGTGACGAACGGGTAGATCTTGCCGTCCTCGAACCAGCCGACCTTCGACTCGACCCACTTCAGGCGGTCGCCGACGCCGAGCTCGTTGATCAGGGCGATGCAGGTGGTGTCGGTGCTGAAGATGTGGTGATAGTACGCCTCGAGGCGGCTGCCGCCGACCTCGAACGTGCGCACCAGGCCGCCCAGCTCGGGGCTCGATTCGTACAGCGCGACCTCGTGCCCGCCCTGCATCAGCCGGTACGCCGTGGTCATGCCGGCCACGCCGCCTCCGACGATCGCGACCTTCACTTGCGCACGTTCCCTTCCACCGCGGGCGTCGCCGCGCGCACGACCCGTCCGCCGGGCTCATCCGCTGCGTCGGGAGGCGGCGTACCGTCTTCGCCGCGGCTCTTGAGCATGTCGCCCAGCGTCAGGTTCATCGACCACATGAGGATGAGGCCGATGATGACGACCGGGATCAGCAGCGTGGCGTGCAGGCCGATGGCGTACGCGTCCGCGAGCTTCTTCAGGCCGTCGCCGCTCGCGCCGGCCGCGCCGAACGCGACGATCGTCTTGGAGACGACGAGCTCGAACGGCCCGATGCCACCCTGCGACGCGATGATCGCGATGGCCAGGTTGGCCGCCGCGGTGAGCAGCAGGAAGATGTGGAACCCTTCGTGGATGCCGAACGCGCGCGCGACGATGTAATACATGGTCGCCTCGAGCGTCCACGAGACGCCGGACATCACCCAGGCCACGCCAAGGTCAACGGGGCTGCGGAGGGCGTGGAGGCCATCGAAGAACGAGAGCAGGATGCCTTCGACCTTCGGCTTCACCTTCTCCGGCGCGAAACGGTGGACCAGGCGATGCAGCAGGTGCCGGCCGTTGTCGGACAGCGCGAGATAGAACAGCACCGCAAGCGCCGCGCCGAACAGCACCGCCATCACGATGCCGAGGCCTGCGAAATTGAGGCTGTGGCCGAAACCGACGGGGAAGCTCGTGTCGCCGCCCGCGAACGCGGCGACGATCAGCATCATCGGCACCAGTGTGACGCCGTCGAAGAGCCGGTCGACGGCGATCGTGCCCAGCGACGTCGTCTTGCTGATCTTCTCCCGCTCACCGAGCACGTAGGCGCGGGCCAACTCGCCGGCACGCGCCGGGATCAGGTTGTTCGCCATCAGGCCGATGAGGACGACCGGGAACAGCCGGAGCGCCGGCACCCTCTTCACCGGCCGTAAGAGGTACTGCCAGCGGATGGTGCGCACCCACAGCCCGAGAAAGTACACGGGCAGCGAGAGAGCCACCAGCCAGTAATTGGCCTCTTCGAACGCCCGCTTCATCTCGCCGAAGTCCGTGCTGCGCACGAAGAGGCCGATGAGCACGACGCTGACGACGATGCCGATCCAGAATCCCCGGCTCTTCAGCAAGCGGAACTCCTAAGGGAGCAGGCGGATCCTGCCGAACGCGTGTATCTGCGTGTATCCATTTTATGTTCGGCAGCGGAAACAGCGGAATTATAGGTTCGACCCGGCTGCCATGCCAATCGCACAGGATGAGCCCGGAGGCCGCGCACCTGTCTCGCGCGGCCTCCGGGCAACCGTTATGTCACTTCACGATCTCGCTCAGCGCGATCTTGCGCACCACCGCGCCCGCCGAGTCGGAGACCAGCACCGACGTGCCGTCCGTCGCGATGCCGGTCGGCCGGACGATCGCGCTCCCGGATTCCTTCGGCACGTCGTAACTGCCCGCGGCGGAGCCATCGGCGTTGAAGATCAGAATCTTGCCGTTCTGCGGCGTCGGGCAGTCCGGCGCGGTCGTACACGGGTCAGGGTCGGTCGCCAGCAGGCGACCGTCCGGCAGCAGCGCGAGGTACGGGCGGTCGGTCACGGCGGTGCTGCCCCACGTGGCGACGCTGATCTGTCCCTTGAGGTTCAGGTCCTTGTCCAGGTGGACGATGCGCTTGTTCCAGAAGTCGGCGATCCACATGTCGCCGGCCGTGTTGGTGACGATGCTGACCGGTTCCTGGAACTCCAACGCCCCGCCCGACGTGCCCTTCGTTCCGAACTGGCGCACTACGTCGCCGTCCTGCGTATACTCGATGATCCGGTCGTTGCCGGTGTCGCTGACGAGCAGATTGCCGTCCGCGGTGAGGACGATCTCGCGCGGGCCGAAGAGCTTCTTCGGGTCGCCGCCGGCATCGACCTGGCCGCCCTGGCCCCACTCCTTCACCTTCTTGAGGCTCGAGTCGAGCTTGATAATTTTGTGATCCCATGTATCCGCGACGAACACCGTGCCATCGGAGGTGACGGTGAGCGACCACGGTTCCTTCATCGTGACATCCGGCGAGGTGAAGCCACCCGCCAGCGCGACGAAGTTGCCCTGCGCGTCGTACTTCTGGATGCGGCTGTTGTTCGTGTCGGCGACGTAGATATTGCCCTGCGCGTCGAACGCGACGTCTGCCGGCTGCGCCAGCTGGCCTGGCGCCGAGCCGGGGCCGCCGATCACCATCTGCGTTCCCTCGGTCTTCACCGTCGGCCCGACGGGCGCCTGCGGGATGTCGAAGCCCTTCGGGAAGAACGCGACGCCGTCGATCGTACCGATCTGGCTGGGCGGCGTGCGGCGCACCCAGAAGTCGAGCCAGCTCTTCAGCTCCTTCACCGAGAACAGGTCGCTGAAGAAGTTGTGCGTCGAGTACTTCCCGTCCGCGCCGCGGTAGTCCTCCGGGAACCAGCGGCGGTGGTGGTACGTGATGCCTTCGCCGTAGCCACTGCCGAGTTGCACGTTGCTGACGTTGGCCTTGCTGATGAGCAGGATCGAATTCGGCGAAGGAGGCGTGAAGCTCGACTTGACGCTGGCCCACGTGACCTTCGAATAGTCGCGCAGGTACCAGGCCCACGGCCACGTGAGACCCTCGTCGCTGTCGACGACGATGGACACATTCTTGTCCTGCCCGGACTCCTTCGCGTACTGGGCGATCTTGTCGCGCAAGATCGGAATGTCGCCGGACGTCTGCGTGTAGACCAGCAACTCCACCGGCACGTCGCCGTGGTCCTTCCGGGCGATCGTGTCCATGATCGATGGCGAGAGGTTCGGATGCCCGAACGAGGCGAGGATGCCGGCCCGCAGCGAGAAGACGCTCAAGGCCGCGCAGGCGCCGACGAGCGCCACCTGCATCGCCGTCTTACGGCTGTAGCCCGTGTACGCCCAGTAGACGGCGATGACCGCCACCCCCGCCAGGAGCCAGCCGCCGACGGACGCCAGCGCGAAGGGCCCGACGATCGCGAACACGAGGATGCAGAGCGCGGCCGCAACCGCGGCGTACAGAAACGGCGCCAGGCGCTCGAGCTTCGGCAGATCATCGCGCACGTCGCTATGCTCCACCATGTCGCCGACGAAGCGCCCGGCGACGACGGCGAGCGGCAGCGCGATGTGCACGTTCAGCCACGGCATCTTCTCGCCGGCCACGGTCAGCGCGAAGCTGGTGATCACGGTCCAGAACAACAGGAAGCGTGTCAGCGTGTCCATCCTGAAGGAGAAGATGCCAAGCAGGACGATGCTGAACGGCAGGACGATGTGGAACAGCGATACCTTCTGCACCGACGGGCCGGGCGGCAGGATGAGCAGCACGAGGATGAGCGCCAACGCACCGCCGACCATCAGCGCGTTCGTCAGTCTTCCGCGGATCGCGTAGTACGCCCCTGCCGCGAGCGCGAGCAGGAGCGGCAGGAATTCGTACACGGGGATCGTGATGAAGTAGTAGTAGTCCGGCTGGTTGCCGCGCCGCACGTCCTGCTGGCTCAGCCAGTAGTCCATCGAACCCCACATGCCCGAGAAGAAGCCCGGCGGGTTCGCAAAGAACGTCGTGTAGAGCAGGACGAACGGCACCCAGAAGCACGCGGCGGCGATCAGCCACGTGCGCGGCTTCCACATCAGCCCGAGCGCGGAGGACGCGCCGATCATGATGATGACGGTCGTGACCGCGACCGTATACTCCTGCGTGGCGATGTGCGAGTTGCCGTTCTCGCCGGCGCGGTTGCGCCACTCTTTCCCGAAGAATGGCAGCATCTGTACGGACGCGGAGTACTGGGGCGCCGCCAGCGTGCCCATGACGATCAGGAGCGTGGCCTCGGGCGGCATCTCCTCCAGCTCGTATTTGTCGCGCCATCCCTGCATGAACGGCCACGCCAACGCGATCGCCCACGCGACCGCCATCAGGCCGATGTAGAGCGCGACGAACTTCGGCTCGGACATCGGTGATTTCGCGCGGATCTTCTCGGCGATATGGCCCGCGAACATGTAATCCAGGAACACCAGGAATGCGCCCACGGTCATGAACGTGGTCTCCTTCGTGCAGAAGGAAAGCGCCATGAAGCCCACCGTGAGGAACAGGAACCGCTCCTGCTTCGTGGCGATGTAGCGCCACATGAAGATCACGAGACCGAACGTCCAGAAGGCGGTGTAGATATCCTCACGCGTAAAGCGGCTGTAGTAGAGGAGCGTCGGCGAGATCGCGATGAAGGCCGCCGCGGCCAGCGCGCCGATCGTGCCGAGCTGCTTGCGAAACAGGAACGGCAGCAGCACGAGTCCCGTGCCCATCATCGCGGCCAGGATGCGCGCCTGGTAGTCGCCCTCGCGAAAGATCGTCATCATCAGGCCGTTGCCGATGAACTGAAACGGCCCGTGCATGAACGGCACGTGCTTGTACGTGTCCGTCGGCCCGTCAAGGGTCACGAAATCGCGCAGTGACTTGGTGAAGCCCCAGCTGAAGAAGCTGTGCAGGCTCTCATCGTGGTGCATGGCGCGATCGCCTAGCCGCCAGAAGCGCAGCGCGGCGGCGATGATCCCGATCAGCGCGTAGGCGGACAGCTCCCAGTACCGCGCCGCCATCGTCGAGATGCGATCACGGGCGTCATCGCTCAGCGCGAATGCCCGCAGGCGCTCTCCGGTCGTGCCGGTGTACGGGACCTTCGGTTCTTGTGCGCTCATTGGGCAGCCTCAACCTCACCAGTAACACCCTTGGTTCGATATATCGTAACCGCTCCCGACGTGAAGGCTGGCTGGAGTGATTTGAACTTCTCCATCCCGGCACCGCCGTAGAGCCTGCGCTCGAGTTCGCCGACGTACACGAAGGTCACGTTGTATTTCTGCAACACCTGCCGCATCGTCGTCACGTCCGTGGTCTTGTACAGCGTCTGGACGTCCTGGAACCGGCCCGCGCACGGCTTGCACGTGCCGCTGCGCCACTGGTCCTCGTGCCCCTGCCAGCCGATGATCGTCGGGATGCCCGTGGCCATCGATACGCGTCCGGCTTCCTTGTAGTCGCCGTCCACCGCCTCGGCGATGACGATATCCTGGCCCTGCGCGCGGTCGTCCAGCCAGGCGAACGCGTTGCGGTCGTCCTGCGAGAACTGCCCGAGGCCGGCCAGTTCACCGTCGCCCGAGGCGCGGTGGCCCGCCGCGTCGTACGGCCGGACGCGGTTGAACGTGCCGCCCAGCGGGTACAGCGCCGCACCGGCAAGCATCACCGCCACGGCGGCGCCCCACGCGTAGCGGTACGCCGCGGCGCTCGGGAACGTCAGTCGCCAGCGGCTGGCCAGGTAGTACAGCGAGAAGCCGCCGGCGATCGCCAGCAGCAGCCAGGCCTCGTAGTACAGCTTGAAGACCGTGTTCATGCGGTTGTTGAACACGTCGCCGACGTAGAAGAACTCCGTCCCCAGGACCAGCAGCAGCGCCGTGGCCGCGATGCCGAGCGCGAAGACCGGGCTCTCCCGCTCGTCGCGGTCGCCGTCGGCGGTGACCTCCAGCCAGAGCGCCAGGATCGCCGCGGCCAGGGCAGCCACAAGGAACAGCGCCGTGATCCAGGCGGTGCCGCGGTCGGCGATCTGCGCACCAAGGCCGCCGGCGCCGGCACCGAGCTTGCTGCTGCCGCTCGCCTTCTGGAACAGGAACCAGCCCGCCCATGCAACCACCACCAGCGCGCCGGGCGCGGCCGCGATCGCACCGACGCGGAGCGTCACCCGCTGGCGCCGCGCCAGGATGCGTGCGCCGATGAACGGGATGACGAGCGTGAACAGCGGCCCCCAGAACAGGAACAGGTGGAACGGCCGCGTCGCGGGCACCGTCACACCGTTGCTGGACACGACGGCGCCGATGCCGTCAGCCTGCGAGTTGCCGGTGATCGACAGCAGGAACGGCGAGAACATCAGCAGCGCCAACAGCACGAGCGGTACCGCGAACGAGACGATCTGCACGAACAGGTCGAGCGTGATCGCGCGCACGCGCATGAAGTTGCTGACGAACGCGGTCAGGACGACGACGAACGTCAGTGCCGCGATGTCCCAGGTGTTGATGAACGCCAGTCCGCCGACCAGCATCGCCGATGCGACGAGCGCCAGCGGGCGCTCCAGCCAGAACGTGATGTCGAGCGGCTCCGGGCTGCGGTAGAGCGAGATCGCCGCGCCGACGACGAGCAGCACGAACGGCAGCGCCATCACGTGCGGGTGCAGGTCGCCCAGCAGGAAGCTGAACATCGGGAACTCCGTGATGACGCGGTAGTCCTGGTCGTTGATCGGATAGATGCGCGACGCGTTGAAGAAGCCGAAGAACTGCGACGGATACCAGGCGTGACGGACCATGTCCGGCGCCAGGCCCGAGACGTCGACGAAGTCGTACAGCGACTTGCCGCCGATTCCGTACGCCGACGTGAACATGAACACCCACGCCAGGTTGCCCATCACCACCAGCATCAGCCCGGCGGCGATGCCGAAGACCGGCGGCCGCCAGTTGAAGCGACGCGCGGCCTGTTTCGGCTCGGCCGCGTCTTCGGCGTGCTCGCGCATCTGGACGAGGTTGTAGACGAGGCCCGCCGCGCCGACCAGCGCCATCGTCGCGATCATCGCCAGGCCGATGTTGTACGACACATCGGCGGCGACGCCCGCCAGGCGGCCGGTCATCATCACGATCAGGTAGCCGAAGTAGTAGTAGGCGACATCGTGGCCGGAGAGCCAGGGATCCCTGGGCGGGAAGTGGTCCGCCCGCAGCGTGGCGTTGATGAACATCAGGTCCATCGGCTGCTCGGTGCCGGCGATCTGCCCGACCATCGAGCGCAGCCAGACGGCGGTGAAGAAGACGACGAGAAACACCACCTCGACGCCGGCGATGTACTGCCAGTGTTCGCGCAGCCAGCCGGGCAGCGCCGCGCGCTCGCGGTAGGCGAACAGCGCCGAGACCAGCACGAGCAGGAAGATCGCGATGATGACGCCGGCGTTCGAGTTCGGCAGGATCTGCAGGCTGTTCAGCAGCCAGAAGACGTACCCCACCAGCAGGAGACCGAAGGGCTTGGAAAGGGCGTAGCCGCGGTCCGGCAGCCGCCGGAAGAGGGCGAGGCAGAGCGGCAGCAGCGGCAACGCCACCACCTGCAGGATCAGCCACCATCGGATCGCTTCGCTCATGCGGTCCCTTAGCCTAAACGCGCCGCACGGGTGCGTCTAACACCTGTACGGCGGCGGGCCGGGGCCGGGTGTTTCTTGACAACGCTCCGGGATGGCCTCCTGCTTCCCCGCCGGACATCCGTGTCGGGGCGGATCCTACTGGAACAGCGCGTCGACGAACTCCTCCGCGTCGAAAGGCGTCAGATCCTCCGGTTTCTCGCCGGTGCCAATGAATCGTACGGGAATCTGGAGCTGGTCCGAGACGGCGAACACGATGCCGCCCTTCGACGTGCCGTCGAGCTTCGTCAGGCAGAGCGCCGTGATCGGCACGACCTCGGCGAACGCCTTCGCCTGCACCAGCGCGTTCTGGCCCGTCGTCGCATCCAGCACCAGCATCACCTCGTCCGGCCCCTCGGGCAGCTTCCGCTCGATGACACGGCGGATCTTGCCCAGCTCCTCCATGAGGTTGAACTTCGTGTGAAGGCGGCCGGCAGTGTCGATGAGCAGGACGTCGGCCTTGCGGCTCTCCGCCGCGGTCATGGCGTCGAAGACGACGGCGCCTGGATCGGCGCCCTGCTGGTGCGCGATGACGTCCGCGCCAACGACGGCGCCCCACGATTTGAGCTGCTCGATCGCGGCGGCGCGGAACGTGTCCGCCGCTGCCACCACGACCTTCTCCCCGTCCTCGCGGTACGCCTGCGCGAGCTTGGCGACGCTGGTCGTCTTACCCGTGCCGTTGACGCCGACGACGAGGACGACGGCAGGGCGGTCCGGCGGCGGCGACTCCTCCTCGCCCCAGATGCGACCCTTCGCGTGGCCGCCCCGGAGGGTCGCGACCAGTTCGTCCTTGAGGATCTGCTTGACCTGCTCCGCATCCTTGATGCGCTCCTGCTCGACGCGGAGCTGCACGGCGGTGAGGATCTTGTGCGTCGTCGAGACGCCGGTGTCGGCGCCGATCAGCAGCTCTTCGAGCTCTTCCCAGATCTGGTCATCGACCTTGCCGCGGTCGAAGAGGCCGGAGATGCTGCTGAACCAGCCCTTGCGGGTGCGTTCGAGCGCGTGTTCGGTCTTCTCGTCGGTCTCTTTCGTGCGCTTGAAGATGCGTAGCAGGGACGGCCTCCTTGGCTCGGCGCATTCTATCGGCTGGCAGAGGGGCGGTGAAGGGCGCACGGCGCCACGAGACGTGAACGTCCCTGTCGGGGGTGTCCGGAACGCGGCGGAGGAGACTATTCGAGCAGATCCTTCTCCACGTCCGCCAGCCGCAGGCTGAGGACGCGCGAGACGTTGTCCGCCCCCATCGAAACGCCGTAGATCGTGTCGGCGGTCTCGATGGTGCGCCGGTTGTGCGTGATGATGATGAACTGCGTGCGCTCGGACAGCGCCCGCAGCTCCTCGACGAAGCGGCCGACGTTCGCCTCGTCCAGCGCCGCGTCCACCTCGTCCAGCACGCAGATCGGTGACGGGTTCGCCTGCAGCAGCGCGAAGAGCAGCGCCACGGCCGTCAGCGAGCGCTCGCCGCCCGAGAGCAGCGCCATCGAGCCGAGCTTCTTGCCCGGCGGCTGCGCGATGATCTCGATGCCCGGCAGACCGTTCTCGTCGACCTCGCCCAACTCCAGGCGGGCGGTGCCGCCGCGGAAGAAGGCGCTGAAGTAGCGCTCGAACTCGGCGTTCACCGTCTTGAACGTCGTACGGAAGCGCTCGCGGATCACGGTCTCCAGCTCCGCGATCGCCTCGTGAAGCTGCCCCTCCGCCTCCGAGAGGTCGTTGAGCTGACCGGAGAGGAAGTCGTAGCGCTCGCGGCTCTCTTCGTACTCGGTCGCGGCTTCTTCGTTGACCGGCCCCAGCGA
Source organism: Dehalococcoidia bacterium (assembly GCA_041494685.1). Classification (GTDB taxonomy): domain Bacteria; phylum Chloroflexota; class Dehalococcoidia; order DSTF01; family JACRBR01; genus JBGQBE01. The sequence continues at coordinate 13,276 of JBGQBE010000042.1, forward strand.
CCGGATCGACGCGCGCAGCTCGGCGATGCGGTCGCGCACTTCCGTCGGGTTGATCGTCGAGCCACCGCGGATCGGCGGCAGGCCGCCGCTGTCGTCGGAGCGCAGCCAGTTGGGCAGGTCACCGCTCGCCGCCGCGTACTCCTCCGCCGGCTCGAACTCCGGTTCGGGCTCGGGCTCGGGCGCGCGCTCGATCTCGCCGTCGGCCGTCGCAATGAAGCCCTCGTTCTGCAGGCTCTCCCGGAGCGACTCCAGCTCATCGCGCCGCATGCGGACGTCGTTCTCGCAGTCCACCAGGGCGCGTTCCGCCGAGCGCAGCTTCTCGTTCGATTCGGCGAGCTGCGCCGCCATCGAGCGCTCGCGCGACTCGAACTGCGACAGCTCCTGCCGCGCGGGCTCCAGCTCCTCCCGCAGCGCGTCCACCTCGATCGTCTTCTCGCCGAGCTCGCGCTGCGTCGTCGCCAGGCGCGCAGCCACGGCCTGTGCCTCTTGCTGCGACTGCGTGCGCTGCTGGTCCTTGGTGGCGATCTGCCGGGTCAGCCGATCGCGGGCGATCCGCTCTGCCTCGGTGAGCTGGCGATCGGAGCGCAGCGCGCCGTCCAGTTCGGCGACGGCGGTAGCGTGCAGCGACACCTGCTCGACCAGCGACGTGCGTTCCGCCTCGAGCGCCGCGAGGCCCTCGCGCGCCTGCTGCTCGCGCGCCGCGGCTTCGCGCGCTTCAGCGGCCCGCAGCTCGCGCTCCTGCTCCCCGCTGTCCCGGCGAGCGCGCATCTTCTCGATCTGCGTATCGCGCTGGGCCTGCGCGGCGGCGTGCGCTTGCAGCCGCGCGCGGAAGGCCGGCAACCGGCCCCGGGAGCCCGCCAGGTCCTTCTCGGCGTTGTTCTTCTGCTCGCGGAGCGTCTCGATGTCGGCGGAGAGTTCCGCGATCTTGCGCTGCGACTCTTCCTGCTGCCGCGCCGCTTCGCGCAAGGCCGACTCGCGCTGCTCGACGAGCGGCCGCAGCCGGTCGAGCTCCGCCGGCAGATCTTCCAACTCGCGCTCACGCACGAACGTCGCCTGCACGGTCGAGAGCGACCCGGCGGCGACGGAGCCGACGGGCCGCACGAGTATGCCGTTGAGCGTGGCGACGGCGCCCGCGAGGCCGCGGCGCACGACGCGCTGCGCCAGCGACAGGTCCTCGACGATCACCGTGCGGCCGAGCAGCGTGTCGATGAGCTTGCGGTAGCGGCTGTCGCAGCGGACAAGCCCGGAAGCGACACCGACGATGCCCTTCTCCTTGATCAGGTTGAGCGGCCGTGACTCCTGGAAGTTGTCGAGCGCGTAGATGGTGGCCCGGCCGGTGTCACCGGCGAGCAACAGACCGACCGCTTCCTTCACGTCCGACTGCCGATCCATCACGACCGCGAAGAGGTTCTCCGCGAGCGCCGCTTCGATCGCCTTCTCCAGGCCCGCCGGCACGCGGATGACCTGGCCGACGAGGCCGCGCACGCCGCGCAGCTCAACGCCTTCCGGCACGCTCTCGCGCTTGATGACGCCGCCCGCCTCCAGGATCGCCCGGACGCCGGCATCGGGCGCCTGCGCCGGCGCCTCCAGCGTCTCGATCATCTCCATCCGGACCTGGGCCGCGTCCATCTGGCTGCGCAGCGAACGCAGCTCCTCTTCCAGCGCGGACTGCTGCGCCCGCGCAGATTCGATCGTCTGCGTCTCCCGCGCGCGGCCGTCGATCGCCGATTCGAGGCGAGGCGCTACCAGCGAGAGCTGCCCGGCGGCGCGGGCGTAGTCCTTCGCCCAGGCCGCGAGGTCGGCGAGGATCTTGCGCCGCTCCTCGTCCGAGCCGTCGCGCTCGCGCCGCAGGCGCGCCGCCGTGTCAGCGGAGTCGATGATCCGCTTCGAGAGGTCCTCGACCGCGACGAGCGCGCGGGCGGCCGCCTGCTCTTCGGCGAAGGCGGTGCGTTGCAGCGCCGACAGCTCCTTTTCGACGACACCCAGCCGCTCCCGGTGGCTCGCCAGTTCCGCGCGCGACCCGGCCAGCTTCGTCTCCAGGTCGGTGAGGTCGGGCGCCGCGCCTGCGGCGTCCTGCGCGGCCTCGTCTGCGCGCAGCGACGCAAGCTCCGCCGTCAGCTCTTCGATACGGGCCGCCAGCATGGTGCCGCGTTCGCTGTCCAGCGCCGCGCGGCGCTCCAGGTCGCGCACGTAGTCCTGCAGCTTGCGCAGCCGCTCCTCCCGAATAGCGATCTCGCGACGGCGCTCGTCGATCGCGGCGCGAAGCTGCACGAGGCCGTCTTCGCACGCCTTCGCGTCGGCCTTCACGCGCTCGAAGTCCTCGCTGCGCTGGTCCTGCGCCGTCATGGACGAGAGCAGCGCCGAGTTCACTTCCTGCCACTGATGCGAGTACCAGACGTGCAGCGTAGCGGCCAACTCGCGCGCAAGCTCCTGGAACTTCACCGCGCGGCCTGCCTGCCGCTCGAGTTGCGTGATGCGCGGCTCGATCTCGCGGACAAGCAGGCGGACGCGGTCCATGTTCTCGCGCGTCGCTTTCAGCTTGTGCTGCGCGTCCTCCAGCTTGCCGCGGTAGAGGTGCACGTCCGCGGCCTCCTCGATGAGCGCGCGGCGGTCCTCCGGGCGCAGGCTCAGCACCTGCTCGACCATGCCCTGGCCCATGAACGCGTAGCTGTTCTGGCCAACCTGCGCGCGCTGGAAGAGTTCCACGACGTCGCGCAGGCGTACTTTCGTGTTGTTGATCAGGTACTCGTTCTCGCTGCTGCGGTAGGCGCGACGCGTAACGACCACCTCGTCGTACTCGATCGGCAGCCAGTGGGTGCTATTGTCGAGCGTGATGCTGACTTCGGCGACGCCCATCGCCGCGCGCTTGTCGCTGCCGGCGAAGATCACATCCTCGGTCTTGCGGGCGCGGATCGTGCGACTGGCGTGTTCGCCCAGCACCCAGCGCAGGGCGTCGGCGACGTTCGTCTTGCCGGTGCCGTTCGGACCGACGACGCAGGTCACGCCGGGCGTGAACTGCAGCGCCGTCTTGTTGGCGAAGCTCTTGAACCCCTGGACGTCCAGCCGTTTCAGGTACATCTATGCGATCTCCTGCGTCTCAAGCTCGTCCAGCGCGTGCTGTGCCGCTTCTTTCTCGGCCATCTGCTTGCTGCGGCCTTCGCCCACGCCCAGCGGCTTGCCGCTCACCATCACCTGCACCGTGAAGCGCCTCGCATGGTCGGGCCCCTCCGTCTTCAGCAGCTTGTAGGCCGGCGTGGTCTGCCAGCGCGACTGGATGACCTCTTGCAGGCGCGACTTCGGGTCGTGCGGCATCCCCTTCTTGCGCAGCGCCTGCAGCTCGTCCTTCAGGCTGCGGCGCACGAACGCACGCACGCTGGCGATGCCGCCGTCCAGGAAGATGGCGCCCACGACGGCCTCGTAGGCCCGCGCCATGTTCGTCGGGCGGCGGCGGCCGCCGGCAGCCTCTTCACCACGGCCCAACTGCAGGTACTCACCCAACTCGAACCGGGCGGCGGCCCGGGCGAGCGTATCGCGGCGTACCAGGTGCGCGCGCAGCTCCGTCAGCTTGCCCTCGTCGACGTCGGGATACTCGTTATAGAGTTGCTGCGCGACGACCACGCCCAGCGCCGCATCCCCCAGGAATTCAAGCCGCTCGTTCGAGCCCAGGTCGATCCCCGGGTTTTCATTCAGGTACGAAGTATGGATCAGCGCCTGCTTCAGCAGACTGGGGTTCTTGAACTTGAGGTGCAGCCGGGCCTCGAGTTCCTTCCAGTCTGGCAAGTTCCTACCTCTCGCGCGGGGAGCGCTGGCCTGCGAAGGCCGGGAAACAAAATCGACCGCACCCGGCGGTCGTATGCAGCAATCCAACACGGAGATGGAGATCTGGCCCGGTGCCGGGTGCCCGAGCACCCGCGCTCCGACCGCGCTCCCGCTCCCGTCGGCTGCGGCCATCGGGGTTCCTTCCCCTACGCTCCGCCCGATCGAACCCTGTTGGCCGCCAGACCGTGTTGATCATAGGTACCGCCCGGTAGGACTGTCAAGCCGAGAGGCTGCCTATACTGCCCGCGATGACAACCGGCGCCCCATCCGCGGCTGATATGCGCACCCGTCTGCTGAGGTCACTGCCCGCAGGCGCGCGGGCCGCCGTGCGGGCGATCGTATCCGCGCAGGCGGCGGGCGCGGTCTACGCCGTGGGCGGCTCTGTGCGCGACCTGATCCTCGGACGGCAGATCGTCGACCTCGACCTGGCGGTCGAGTGCGACGCGGCGGCGCTCGTCCGCCGCGCCCTGCCCGGCGCGAAGATCACGGCGCACGCGCGGTTCGGCACCGCCAGCGTGACTGTGGACGGCGTGCGCATCGACGTGGCCACGGCGCGGCGCGAGACGTACGACCGCCCGGGCGCGCTCCCGAAGGTCGCGCCGGCAAGCATCGTCGAGGACCTGCACCGCCGCGACTTCTCCATGAACGCGATCGCCCTGCGACTGGACGGCCGCGCGACGCTGCTCGATCCGTGCGGCGGCGTCGCCGATATCGCGGCGCACCGCGTGCGCGTGCTGCACGACGGATCGCTCCGCGACGATGCCACGCGGATCTTCCGGGCGTTCCGCTACGCCGCGCGGCTGGGCTTCTCCCTCGACGCGCACACGGCGGCGCTGCTGCGCGACGGCATCGCGCACGTCGCGGCGATCGGCGGCGAGCGGCTGCGCCGCGAACTGGAACTCCTGCTGGGCGAAACGACCGCCGGCGCCGCGCTGGAAGCGTGCGCCCGGGCGGGCGCGCTGCTCGCCGTGCATCCCGCGCTGCGCTGGGACAGCGAGCGCGGAGCCGCGCTGGCGTCGGACGCGACGGCGGACATCCCGCGCATCCCGTACGGCTTCGCGCTGCTGGTCGCGGGCGGCACGCCGGCCGAGGCCGCGGCCGTCACGCTGCGACTCAAGCTCAAGCGAGCGGAGGCTGCCGCCGTCGGCGGCGTGACGGCGATGGCCACGGTCGCCACGATGCTGAAGCGGCGGCACGCCAAGCCATCTGGCGTCGTGATGCTGCTCGACCGGTACCCGCTGGCATCCGTCGCCGCGTTCGCCGCCACCGCCGACGGCGCGATTGCCCGGCAACTGGTGCTCCGCTACCTTGCCGAGTGGCGTCAGGTGAAGCCGCTGTTGAGCGGGCGCGACCTGCAGGAGTTCGGCGTGCCAAACGGGCCGCAGGTGCAGCGCGGCCTCCAACTGATCCGCGCCGCGCGGCTGGACGGCTGGGCAAACAGCCGCGACGACGAGCGCGCGCTCGCGCGGCGCTTCGTGAAGAGCATCCGCAACGCCGGGGCGATGAAGGCGCCGATCAAACCACATTTCCATGCCAATTGAACCGCGACTCTTCACGTGTACCGTCTGCGGCGAGCAGGTGGACGCGCGCATGTCCGCCGAGTGCAACTGGTGCGACGGGCGCTTTCACCTCAACCAGCGGAACGACGTCGAGGCGCAGGACTGCGGCGCGGTCTGGATCGACGAGCAGTACATGGCCCTGCAGTTCGCCTGCAACACCTGCCTGGCGAGCGACGGCGCGCCGTCGCGGCCGTCGGCACCGCGGCAGCCCAGGGAGCGCATCGTCGTGCGGCCGGCGGAGCGGGCGCGCCGCTACAGGCGACGGGCGTGATGGCGCGATCGAGCGAGCGAGACTGATGGCGAAGAAGAAGCGAACGCGGCGGACGGCGCAGGACGCGCGGTCGAAGCCCGCCGGGTCGCGGCCGGGTGCGATCGATGTTGGGCGCGTGACGCCCGACTGGCGCTGGCGCACGTTCCCCGTGTTCTTCGCGTTCGTCTGCGGCATGCTGCTCGCGTTCTTCAGCAATGAGGGCACCGTCAACCCGCTGGCGTTCGGCTTGCTGCTCGCCGCGCTGCTGGGCTTCGGCTTCGGCCTCGCGCACCTGATCGTCACCAATTTCTTCGTGGCACGGCGCGTGCGGGCGCGGCGCGAGGCGATCGCCCGCGGCGAGACGCCGGCGGAAGACTTCCAGGACGAACTGGTGTTTCCGGACGACGCCAGCTAGATCTCACGCAGCAGCCACGCGACGCCTGCGCGCTCGCACGGCCATTCGGCGCGCTGCAGCGGCCGGTAGCCCAGCCTGATCCAGAAGTAGACATCGATGCCGTGTACGGCCGGCGCCGGCGCGTACACCACGCGCACGCCCGCCTCCCGCAGCTCCGACTCGCCAGCGGTGGCCGCGGCCATGCCCGCGCCGCGGCGCGAATGCTCCGGCGGCGTCGCCACAAGCTCGATGATCGCCGCGCTCCGTCTCGGTGCGTGCTCGCGCCAGACGATCACGCCGACGTCGCCCTCAGCCGCCGCGATGATGCGAGCGCGCAGCGTCCGCTCTGCGCCCAGCCGCGCCAGCAGCGACGCGCCCGGCTGATCCACGTCCACGGCGTCGTACGCCACCGACGCGGCGACGGGCGCCAGCCAGGAGTCCAGCCATACGGCGTCGGCGTCGCTGACGGGCCGCAGCGTGACGTTCACGGCGCGACGGGCGCATCGGGGCGCGCGGCAAGCCACGACGCCACGTCGCCGGCCAGCTCGCGCAGCGGCATCTCGCGCAGCTCGCACGACGGCAGCGAGCGCAGGAAGGACTCGCCGTAGCGCTTGCTGCGGAGGCGGCGGTCCAGCACGACCATCACGCCGCGGTCGGTCTTGCGGCGGATCAGCCGGCCGAAGCCCTGCTTGAAGCGGAGGATCGCCTGCGGCAGCGCGTACTGCTCGAACGGCGAGTCGAAGAGCTCCGAGCGCGCCTGGAACACCGGGTCGGATGGCACCGAGAAGGGGATGCGGGCGATGACGAGCAGCGACAGCGCTTCGCCCGTCACGTCGACACCCTCCCAGAAGCTCGAAGCACCGAGCACAACCGTGCGGTGGTTCTCACGCAGCGTCGCCAGCAGTTGGCGCGGCGCGCCGTCGATGCCCTGCCCCAGCACGAGGATCTGCTGTTCCTCGAGCTGCCGCTTGATACCCTGGTACGCCGCCCGCAGCGCGCTGTGCGACGTGAACAGCACCAGCGCCCGCCCCTCGCTCGCGCGCACCATCTCGATCAGCGCCCCCTGCACCGCGGCGAGGTAGCCGTGCTGGTCGGGCTCCGGCATGTCGGTCGGCGCGAGGATCAGCGTCGAGCGGCGGTAGTTGAACGGCGAGCCGAGGAGCAGTTCGCGCGCGTCCTCGTAGCCGAGACGGCCCTTGATGTACTCGAAGTGGCCGTCCGTGCTGAGCGTGGCGCTGGTCAGCACGACGCTGTCGCGCGGCGCGAAGAGCGCGGTGCGCAACGTCTCCGCGACGGAGAGCGGCGCGCTGGCGAGCGACGGCGATGCGTCGCGGCGCGACATCGTCAGCCAGCAGATGGTGTCGCGGTCGTCGCGGCCGATGATCTGCGAGATGCCTCTCCGCAGCGCGTCGCCCTCCTCCCACAGCTCGCCGCACTCGGCCTCCACGGCGTCGTGATCGAGGATGTCGCCCGCGTCGATCTGCGCCAGCGCGGCGTGGAGCTGCTCCAGCACGCCGGTCGCCGCGGCGAGCTGCTCGTCCGCATCGAACCACGCCGCTTCAACGTCTGACCAGTCGGGCTGCACGCGCAGGCCGCGGCTGAGCATGATCCGCTCGTCGTAGTCGTTGCGGCCGCTGCCGTGCTGCTGCCCGAACTGCTGCAACAGGCGGAAGAACGCCGGCACACTCTCGCGCGCCTTCGTCGCCGCCGGCGCCAGCGTGCGGGCGAGCGCCTTCAGCTGCGGTGCGGGGCCGACGGCCTGCAGCGCGACGCGCGTCGCCGTGTCGATCGTGGCGACGAAGCCGCCCTCGCGGTCGCGGCCGCTGCGCGTGTAGAGACGGTCGACCCACGCCATCAGGTCGGCCTCGGACGCCGCGAAGCCGAACTGGCTCGTCGCTTCGTCCTCCAGGTGGTGCGCCTCATCGACGACGAGATGCTGGTAGTCGGGCAGCACGTTGCCGGCCGCGCGCACGTCCGAGAGCAGCAGCGCGTGGTTCACGACGAGCACGTGCGCCGATTCCGCGCGCTTCTTTGCGCGGTAGAAGAAGCACGAGCCGTCGCGCACGTACTCGCACTGCATGGCGATGCAGCCGCCATCCTGCGCGCTTACCCGGTGCCAGGCGGCATCTTCCTCGCGACGGAGACCCAGTTCGGCGCGGTCGCCTGTGTCGGTGTGGCCGAGCCAGAACAGCAGGCGCACGAGCACGCGCGCCTCGTCGGTGTCGATGCTGGTGCTGTGGCCCGCGGAGGACCAGCGCAGCAGGCAGAGGTAGTTGCTGCGGCCCTTCATCTGCGCCACCCGCAGATCGTCGTGCTGAATGCCGGCCGCCGCCAGGATGCGCCGCGCGATCGGGATGTCCTGCCCCATCAGCTGTTCCTGCAGGTTGATTGTGTTCGTCGAGATCACGACGCGCGTGTTGTTGCGCACAGCGTGCAGCGCCGCCGGCACCAGGTACGCCAGCGACTTGCCGACGCCGGTGCCGGCCTCGACGATCAACCGGTCGCCTTCGTCGATCGCCTCGGCGACGGCTCGCGCCATGCCGGCCTGCTCCGGCCGCTCTTCGAAGTCGACGATGGCGGTGTGGGCCGCGGCGCTGGAGACCAGCGCCGCCACCTCGTTCGGGTCGATGGGTACGGCGCGCGTCGAGGGCGGCGAGCCCTCCACGATCGGCCCTGGCGCCTTCACGAATCTGTGTACGACGCCCTCGCGCTCGCTGTCGCCCGGGCGGCGCGGGCGCTCCGCGGCGACCTCGCGGAAGAGGTGCCGCAGCGACCAGTCGCTGGCCGACGCGATGCGCTCTGCCTCCGCCAGCAGGTCCGGCGGCGCGTCGACCAGGCGCTGGCGCAGCGCCGCGAAGACGCTGCGCGCGGCGTCGGCGTCAGCCATCGCGCGGTGGCGGTTCGTGAACTCGATGCCGAGGTGGTCGGCGATCGCGCCCAGCGATCGCTGCTGCAATCCCGGTAGCAGCAGGTTCGCCAGCTCGAACGTGTCGTAGGTGGGGCCGAAGACCTGCACGCCCTTGCGCGCGAGGAAGCCGGTATCGAACGTGGGGTTCTGCCCGACGATCGGGTCGAGCCCGATGAAGCGCTCGACCTCCCCTGCGATCGCGCCAAAGTGCGGCGCAGATTCCAACTCCTCGGCCGCGATGCCGGTGAGCAGGGCGATGCGGTACTCCAGCTTGCGCCCGGGGTTCACGAACGACTGGTACGTGTCGAGGACGCCGGTGGCATCGAAGCGCACAGCCGCTACTTCGATGATCTCGTCAGTCTCCGGGTCGAGGCCGGTCGTTTCGAGGTCGAGTGCGACGTACGCCATACGGGGCCGGATCTAGTACTGCGAAGAGGAGCGATCGTGCGCAGTGTACACCGCCGCGCGGCGCCGCGGCGCCCGCGTCAGGTGGCGAGGCCGGGCGCGGCCTCCTCGAGGCTGTCTTCCGTGAAGTACGTGAGGTTCCCTTGCAGCAGGCCGTGGTGCGCGTGGAAGCGGCGCGCGTGCAGCTCGCGCAGCATGTCCTCGGGCGTCTTCAGCTCGTTCTCGAAGACGGTGCAGTAGAAGCCGATGCCCGAGCGCGAGTGCGCGTCGCTGCCGCCCGTCACCGGCTTGCCAAGCGCCTTCGCGACGCGGAGCGCGAAGAGGTTCTCGCGCGGCGTGTTGGCGCCGTTCAGCGCCTCGATGGCGTCGACGAGCTGGAACACAGGCATCTTTTCCGCCGCCTGCTCGGGAGTCATCGTGAACGGCTCCTTCCCCTGCTTGCGGAAGTAGACCGGGTCGAACCAGTGGCGGAACGGGTGCGCGACGACCATGAAGCCGCCCAGCTCGTCCAGCACGCGGCGAAGCTCCTCCGCGCGCCGGATGCCGGCGACGTACTGCTTCAGCCCCACGACGATCATGTGGCCGAGGTCGGTCGAGACCTCCATGCCGTTGTTCACGAAGAGCTCGCTGTGTCGCTGCCGGTATTCGTTGAGCTTGTACGTGTCCCAGAGCCGGTCGTGCTCCGTTATGTTCAGTCCGGTCAGCCCGCGCGCCTTCGCCTCTTCGGCGAGGTCTTCGGGGCTCAGGCCGCTGTCGGAAGCGCCCGCTGTCGTGTGGATGTGCATGTCAAGGATGGTGCCCGGCATATCGCGGGAACTATAGCAGCGGGGCGCGGCTGGCAGGGCCCGCTACTTCCCCGCCTCCGCGAGCCACGGCATCGCCCAGCCGAACGCCAGCACGAACACCAGTCCGCCCGCGAGCGCGTAGCGCCGCACCGCCGGAAGCAGCAGCGCCGGTATGACCGCAACCGCCGTCAGCGCCACCACCAGCAGCGTGTACGCCGCGTTCGGGCTGCCGAACCCGCCGGCCGGACGCCGCGCGTCGATGCCGTCGAGCGCCAGGCCCAGCACCATGCCGATCGCCGTGAACGTGATGAACGCGCCGAAGTGCAGCACCACCGACAGTGCGACGACGCTCGTGCCGGGCGGTGCGACACGCTGCGCCATACCGGTGCGCTGGTTCGAACGCACGAGGACGATCGCGGCAAACGGCGTAGAGACGATCGCCAGGGCGAAGCCAGTGACGAACCCGGCGAAGACCTGCGGCATCTACACGTCCTCGATGCGCAGGGCGAGTTCGCGGCGGAGTGCGTGCGCTGGACGCGGCTCGAACCCCAGTTCGCGAATGCGGCCCGAGAGTTCATGCGCGAGATCCGCGCCGCCCGGGTAGAGCAGGAAGAACGACGGGCCGGCGCCGGCCAGATGCGGCATGTAGCCCAGCGCGCGCAACGCCTCCATCGCCTTCTCGGTCTCGGGCAGCATCGTCGTCACGACGTGCTCGAAGGTGTTGTTCAGGTCTTCGTCCACGATCATACGGCCGGCCTGGACCGTCTCGCGCACGCCCAGCGTGGCGTCGCCCTCCGCGTAGTGGTCCGGCGTAAGGGCACGGAACATCGCCGCCGTCTTCTCGCCGCGATACTGCTGCGGTGGCGTGGCGAGCAGGATGCCCGGCGCCAGCGCGTCGGCCAGCGGCTCGACGGCCTCCCCGCGGCCGCTGGCGATCGCGGTGCCGCCGACGACGAAGAACGGCGGGTCGGAGCCGATCTCCGCGGCGATCTCGACCAGGTTCGCCTGCGGCTGTCCGGCGTCCCAGAGGATGTTCAGTCCGCGCAGCACGGCCGCGGCGTCGCTGCTGCCGCCGCCGAGTCCCGCCGCCACCGGCACGTGCTTCTCCAGCGCGATGTGCGCGCCGGGGGAGTGGCGCAGGCGGCGCGCCAGCGCTGCCGCCGCGCGATACGCAAGGTTCTGCTCCACCGGGTGATCGGCCAACATGCCGGCGGCGGGGCCGCTAACCTCCAGGCTGATCGCGTCGGCGGGTGCCAGCGTCACGAGGTCGTGCAGGTCGATCGTCTGGAGCGCGCTGCGCAGCTCGTGGTAGCCGTCCGGGCGGACGCGCAGCACCTCCAGCGTCCAGTTGATCTTCGCGGGCGCGACGACGCGCAGACGGCGGCTCACGGCTGCGGCCTCGCCAGCCAGGCGCGCGCGATCGCCGCCCAGTCGTCCAGCGACAGGGCCTGCGGCCGCAGCGTCACGTCGATGTGTGCGGTGGCCATCACCGTGTCGATCACCTCCTGCTTCACGTGCAGCCCGAACGAGAGGCTGTTGCGCAACTGCTTGCGCGGATTGCCGAAGCCCGCACGCACGATACGGAAGAACGCGTCGACCGGCACGTCCACGCGCCGCTGCGGCAGCACATCCAGCCGCACGACGGCCGACTGCACCTTCGGCGGCGGATAGAACGCGCCCGGCGCTACGCGCATCACGATGCGTGCGTCGGCGTAGAGCTGCGTCGCCGCGCCCAGCAGCGTCATGTGCGGCGGCCGCGAACAGATCGACTCCGCGACCTCCAGTTGCACCATCACGACCAGGCAGCGCGGCGGCGTCTCCGATTCCAGGAAGTGGCGCAGCGTCGGCGCCGCGATGTTGTACGGCAGGTTCGCTACGACGGCGTACGGCGGTGCGGCGCCGCCTGCCGCCAGCAGGTCGCCGGGTGTGCGCTCCAGCACATCCGACTCCACGATCGCGACGGACGGCGTTTCGGCGAAGCGCTGCCGCAGCGCGGCGATCAGGTCCCGATCCACCTCGACGGCGACGACATGTTCCGTGCGCTCGGCGAGGACGACGGTGAGCGCGCCGAGTCCCGGCCCGACCTCGATCACCGGCTCACCGGGCGCGATCTCGGCGGCATCGGCGATGCGGTTCAGGATGTTCGTGTCGGAGAGGAAGTGCTGGCCGAAACGCTTCTTCGGACGCGGAGCGGCCGGTGCGCGCCTACTCAAGGACGTAGATGTCGAGCCACTTCGACTGCCAGTCAACGCTCACTCCGTCCGGAAATCCCAGGTCGATGATATACCCCTTCACCGCGCCGCCGGTGTCCGCCGCCACGGCGTACCCGTAGCCCGGGATAAACAGCTTCGTCCCCAGCGGGATGACATTCGAATCGACGGCGACGATACCGTATGTCACCTGGACGCCAGTGGCCGTGCGGCCGTAAGCAGGGTCGCTCGACGAGCGGCCGGCGCTGGCGGGCGTGTAATACGTCGCGTACACGCGCAGTGTCTTCGCGACGCCGCCCGCGGCACTGGGCGCGCTGTCGTTTTCGCCGGTGCGCTCAGGGTAGTAGATGATCGTGTCTTCCGGCTCCGGGCTCCACGACTCGTCGAGCAGCGTGCGGCCGACCTCGTCCCCGTTCACGTAGGCCACGTCGTAGTGGCGGATCCGCACGCCGTCGTGGCCCTTCGCCGTCCTGGTTTCGCCCGGCGGCAGCGACGGGTCGGACCGGTACACGGTCTTGCTCTCGACGTACTCGCGCTCCGTGTCGCTGCCGGCGGAGAGCTGCACGACGCGTACTGCCAGGCCGGCGCTCACGGGCGTATCGGCGGACGGGTCGATGAACGCACCCTCCGGGATCGTGATGCCGGCGGCGCTCAATGCCTCGCCGACGGTGCTCGCCAGCGTGTAGATCACCTGGTGGTCGTGCGGCAGTGTGACGGTGACATCCTTCGCGTGACGCACCTCCACGCGCGCATCGGCATCGAGGGGCGCTTGCTCCGCCGGCGTCACAGCGTCGCCGGGGCCGATGGTCAGCCCCGCCTCGCGCAGCGCCTGCGCTACGGTCGGGCGGCTGGAGGTGGACAGCAGTTCGCGGCCGTCCTCGATGATCGTGAACGGGACGGCCCGCCGCACGTCGATAGATATCGCGCCGTCCGAGACCTCGTCGCTGAATACCGCGCTGGTCGCAAACAGGCGCGGTGGTTCCACCGGCGCGTTGACCGACACCAGCACGCCGCCTTGCAGCACACTGTCGCGGCCGGCGACGGCCACGTTCGCCTCGGCAAGCAACTGGTCGATCGTGAGGGCGTGCGTGTGCAGTCGATACAGTACGCCGTCCGCCTGCAGCGCCACTTCGCGCGCTCGGTCCACACGCAGCACGTCCATACCGGCGCCGGCCAATTCGGTGACGCGATCGCCCGGCCGCAGATCGACACCCGCGCCCTGGAGCAGCGCAGCGTCGCTGGAGTTGCGGGTGTGCAGCACGAACTCGCGGCCATCGGCCTGCACCTGGACCGTCCGCGGGCGAAGCAGCACGTAGCCGAACACGCTCACGACGAGCAACGTAACCAGGACGGCGAGATGGCCGCGGCGACGGCGATCGAGGAGAAGGCTGTGCTTCCCTGCGTCCTGCAGCAGACGGGCGACACCGCCGAAGCGGCCGCGCCCGGGCGTGAGCGGCACGTGCTCTCCTGTGCTACTCCGGGCCGTCCTCGAACGTAAGCCGCCGTGGCGCCCCTACCGGCGCGGCGAGAAGTTGAGAATTATGGTCGTGCACCCGCTGTCGATCAGGCCCTTCGGCTTAACGGCGCTAGCCAGCTCCGGCCCGGTAACCCTACGGCACCCGGAGTTAACTACTTACCGCTGCTTCCTTCCGGACCTGACGGGGTTCGTAGCGCTCCGCCGCGTAGGACCAGGCCCTCAACGCCGCTCGGCGCAGCCAGTTCCCAGGTACACCAACCTCGAGCGGGAATTCAGCCCCGCTATAGCGGCTTGCGGGTACAGGGCACCGCTGGCTCCCCGCCTAGCACGACCACGCTGCATCGTAGCACGGCGCACTCGCACGTCAAGCCGCAACGCGCTCGTGAAGATTTGTTATGTCGTCTGTGATTGACCGCGCACTGCCGGCTGGGCTACGATCGAGCTTCACGCATCCCGTCTCGTCAGGACACGATCCTTGCGCGCATCACCACCGGCCATCACGCTCGCACTCATCGCGGCGCTCTCGATCGCTGCGATCTCGCTCCGCGCGGGCGGTACGGAGCGGGTCCGCGCGGGAGCGCAGGGCCAGCCCGCGGCGGCGTCCGGGCGGCTCACCCACAGGGCGCGAGTCGACGTACGGGCGCTGCCGCCGGCGGGCAGCGCAAGCGCCGGGGAACCGCCGCCTCCGCACACCGCGCCGCAACCCGGAACCGCGCCGCCCGATGCGCCCCCCGGCAACGCGCAGGCCACCCAGGTGCTCGACACCTCCATGGGCTTCACGGTGCTCGCCGCGCCGCCGTCGCACGGCACGGCCTTCGCGGGCCTGGGTTCGACGGACAACCCGGTGCGCATGACGCCGCCCGACCCCCAGATCGCCGTCGGTCCGAGCCACGTGCTCGAGATGGTGAACCAGGAAGGTCGCGTGACGGCGCGGGACGGCACGAACGCCACGACATTCGACCTGCCGGCCTTCTTCAGCGTCCAGACAGGATGGTCTGCGTCCGACCCGAAGGTAATCTACGACCCGGCAAGCGCCCGCTTCTTCGCGACGTACTGGTCCGCGATCGACAACGCGTCCGGCACGGACCACAGCGAGCTCTACGTCGCGGTCTCGACGACCTCGAACCCGCTGAACACCTGGGACGAGTACGTGATCCCGTTCGACAACGACGAGCCCGACTATCCCGGGCTGGGGATCACCGACGACAAGGTGACGATCTCGTTCAACCGCTTCAACATCAACACGAGCGCCTTCGTCGGCGTACAGACCTACGTCCTGCAGAAGAGCGACCTCGTGAGCGGGGCGCTCAGCGTGCAAGAACAGCACACGGCGCCGGACAACACGCACTTCACCTTCCGCCCCGCGCACGCTCTGAGCAGCACGACTACGGAGTACATGGTCGCGGACGACCCCGGCGCGTCGACGCAGTTGCACATCTGGACGATCACAGGCACGCCGGCCGCCGCTAACGTCGTGTTCACGGACGTGGCAGATCCGGTCGTCGGCGCCATCAACGCCGCGCCCGACGCGGCGCAGTCCGGCAGCACGAGGCTGATCTCGACGGGCGGCAATCGCGTACTGGAGACCATCTGGCGCGCGAACAAACTCTGGATCGCCGCCACAGGCGCGTGCAGCTGGAACACCCAGGGCGACTCGGTCAAGCGCTCGTGCCTGCGGTTGATCGAGTACGATACGTCGGCTGCGGGCGTCACCCAGGACATCACGTTCGGCGCGCCGCTGACCTTCTACTACTTCCCGGCGATCCGCACCGATTCGAGCGGCAACCTGACGGTCGTCTTCACCCGCTCGTCGGGCACGCTGTTCGCGGAAGCGGCCGTCGCCGGACGACTGGCCACGGATGCGCCGAACTCCATGGCCGGATCGACGCTGCTCAAGGCGGGCGAGCGGACGTACAGCCCGGCGCTGCTTGGCAACGAACCGCCCTACCGCTGGGGCGACTATCTGGGCGCCGCGGTGGACCCGGCCGACCCGACGGTGATCTGGGTGGTCGGCGAGTACGCCAAGACGGACGCGTCCGAGCAGTGGGGCACATACATCGGATCGTTCCAGTACGCACCGCCCGCAACGGCCACGCCGACGCCCACTGCGACAGCGACGTCCACGCCCACACCACCGCCTCCTACGGCGACGAATACGCCGCTGCCCACAAGCACGCCGACACCAGTGCCGCCGACGGCGACCGACACCCCGACGTCCACGGCTACGAACACGCCGCTGCCGACCGACACGCCGACGCCGGTGCCGACGGACACACCGGTACCGCCCACCGCCACGAACACGCCGACCGCGGCGCAGTGTTCGGCGATTGCCAGGGCCGACGTGACGGGCGACGGTGTGGTGGCCATCGATGACCTGGGCAAAGTCGCGCTCTGGTTCGGCCAGACCGTGCCGCCGGCCCCCGCCTCGTACGACCAGACCGGCGATAACAAGATCACGATCGGCGACCTCGGCAAGCAGGCACTGGTGTTCGGCATGCATCGCTGCCCGTAGCGCCGGTCACCCATCCCTGACTTCGACATGAACAGCGACTGCGACATCAACGCCGCCGGATCTCCGGTCCGTCGCCGTTGATGTTCCACGGGCGTCAGCGCGGCCTGCCCCACCCAACGCGCGACCGGTGAGCTGCCTCCCACAGGTGGTATAGTGCGCTACCCGCACGCGACGGCAAGATCCGGCCGAACGGAGGAGCGCGCGATGCCCGACTCTCTGCCCAAGTTCACCGCAGCCGCCGTGCAGGCCGCACCCATCTTTCTCGACCGTGAGGCGACGATCGAGAAGGCGTGCGAGTTGATCGCGCGCGCCGGCAAGGCCGGTGCGGATCTGATCGTCTTCCCGGAGACGTGGGTGCCCGGCTATCCGTTCTGGACCTCGTCCGAGAACGCCTTCTCGGGCCGCACGTTCACGGAGCTGTGGAAGCACTCCGTCGAGATCCCGTCGCCCTCGGCAACCCGCATGGCCGAGGCAGCGAAAGAGGCCGGCGCGTACGTGGTGATCGGCATCAACGAACGCGACACGGTGACGCGCGGCACGCTCTACAACACGCTGCTCTACTTCTCGCCCGCCGGCGAGATCATCTATCGTCACCGCAAGCTGGTGCCGACGTTCATGGAGCGCACGATCTGGGGCTTCGGTGACGGCAGCGACCTCCAGGTGCTGGAGACGCCGCTCGGACGGCTCGGCGGGCTGATCTGCTGGGAACACCAGATGACGCTGGCAAAGTA
>JBGQBE010000043.1:0-29781 GCA_041494685.1 Dehalococcoidia bacterium
CGGCCCGTGAACATGGACTTCCGGTACGGCACCTCCTTCAGCTCGGACGCGCCCGAAGCGTACGAGCGCCTGCTCCTCGACGCCATGCTGGGCGACAGCACGCTGTTCACGCGCTGGGACAGCGTCGAGGCGGCGTGGACGTTGTTGACGCCGGTGCTCGACGCGTGGGGATCCGGCGACTCGCCGCTGCAGTTCTACGAGGCCGGGAGCTGGGGGCCGGGCGGCGCCGACCACCTGATTCAACGGGACGGGCGCGAATGGCATCGGATGTAACCCCCATCGAGCGGATCACGGATGCGCCGATCGCGGTTGAACCGGGTGGCATCGAGGATGCCTTCGCGCGCATCTGGCATGAGACCGCCAGCGCCGGCGCCGACGAATCGACGATCCACCTGCGCGTCCTGAACTTCGTCGCGGTCGCCGTCGACGACGACGGCGCCCGGCGGTTCGCGGCGGTCATGGACACGCTGCCGGGCCGCCAGCCGTGCCGCGGCATCCTTGCGGTGACGAACGCCGCGGCCGGCGCCGTGCAGGCGTCGATCTCGGCGCATTGCTGGCGCTCGGCGTCGGGCGTGCGGCACATCTGTTCCGAGGAGATTACGCTGCGTGGAGCGCAAGAGCGGCCCCTGGCGTCCGCGGTGTTGGCGCTGCTTGTGCCGGAGCTGCCGGTCGCGCTCTGGCTGATCGGCGATGCGACGGTCGGACAGGGACTCGTGAGCGAGTTGTTGGGCGCCGCGGATCGCCTGTTCATCGATACGTCCGCGTCCAGCGATGTGAGGCGCGCCCTCCGCGCCGCGCGGCGCGCCTGCGGAGCAGACGGAGTGACGGTCGTGGATCTGGGATGGGCGCGGATGGGCGTCTGGCGCGGGCTTATCGCGCAGTTCTTCGACAGCGACGACGCCCTGCGCACGCTCTCCCGGTTGCAGACGATCGAGATCATCTCCGGCGGCGCCGCGCCATCGAGTGAGGCGCTCCTGTTGGCGGGCTGGCTCGTCTCCCGCCTGGAACTGACCGTCGCCGATCTCGCGCAGCGTGCGGACGGCATCGACGCCACGCTCTACAGCGCCACGCGCGGCGTGCGGCTGAGCGTCATCGCGCGCGGCGCGCCGGGCGCGCTGCACGAAATACGTATTGGTACGGAGGCCGCGACGTTCGCGGTACAGCAGCACGACGAGAGCGGGCACATGCACGTGCGCGCGGAATGGCCGGAGGCACCAGTGCATCGCACGGTAGCGCAGCGGCCGGAAGACGACGCGTCGCTGATCGCCCAGGCGCTCGACGATGCGGATGACTGCGCCGTCTTTGAGGATGCCGCGCGGGCGGCTCTGGCGCTGCTCGGCGAGACCGACGCCGCCGCTAGAGGAAGTCCCGCAGCACCTGCATGAACACCTCGAGCTGGTCGTGGTGCACCCAGTGGCCGGCGTCTTTCACCATCACCGCCTTGCAGTTGTGAAACGCGGAGGCCTTCCCGTCCGCCTCGGGATCGCCCGCCCAGCTCTCGGAGCCCCGGATCAGCAGCACCGGGCAGCGAATCTGGTTCCAGATCTCGCGCGCCTCTGCGATGTTGAACTCATACGGAGAATGCAGGCGCACGTAGTTGTCGAACTTCCAGCTCCGCGTGCCATCATCGTTCTGCCGCATGCCGTGGCGCGTCAAATGCTGCGCCATCTCAGATGTGAGATGCGGATTCTCCTCGCGCATACGCTTCACGGCATCTTCCTCCGTCGCGTAGCGGCGCGGCTGACGGCGGTCGAACTCCTCCAATTCGCCGATCCAGTGACGCATGCGGACCGACGCGGGCGTCGGCTCGCCGACGCGCGGGCCGAGGCCTTCGATCGCCACGATCTTGCTGACGTTCTGTGGAAAGATGCCGGCGTAGTTCAGCGTCACCGCGCCGCCGAGCGAGTGGCCGACGATCGTCAGCGGATAGCGGTTGAGCTCCTGGCCCAGCATGGCGACGTCCAGCACGAACTCCGGCATGCTGTACTGGCTGCCGACGGACCACTGGCTGTCGCCGTGGCCGCGCAGGTCGACCGCGTAGATGCAGTAGTCGCCGCAGAGCCGCTTGGCGACGGCGTCCCATGTGCGTGCGTGGTCGCGGTTTCCGTGGATGAGGAGGAGGGGTGGATTCGCTTCATCTCCCCAGACAGTGTAGTGGAGCTTGAGTCGTTGGGAGACGTAGTAACGTGAAATGGGCTCGTCGGCCAATGGTGCGCTCCTTCTCTGAGTCACTGGGGGGAACGCTACGTGACGGGCCGCGCTTGATCAAGGCTGACAGCGGTATCGGGAAATGCGCTTCATGCGGATGCGGCGTATCACGATTGAAGGCCCGCGCATCGGCGGGCCTTCAATCGTGATCTCGTGCTGCGCGGTTAGCGAGAGCCGCGGAGGCGCGGGTCGGCGATATCTCGGATGGAGTCGCCGAGCAGGTTGAAGCCAAGGACGGTGAGCGTGATGGCGGCGCCGGGGAAGAAGGCGGCCGGGACCTTCAACGGGAAGTTGTCGCGGGCCGTGCTGACATCGCGCCCCCAGGATGCGGCGGGCTCGGGAATGCCCAGGCCCAGGAAGGAGAGCCCTGCCTCCGCGAGGATGGCCGCGCCCAGCAGCGTGCTCATGATGACGATGGCCAGGGCCATGACATTCGGCAGGACGTGCCGGAACAGGATCCGCGGCGTCGACGCGCCGATCGAGCGCGCAGCCTCGATGTACTGGTTGTTCTTCTCCGACAATGCCGCGCCTCTGATGACTCTGGTGACACCTGGGATGATGCCGAGCATGATGGCGATGACCACGGTGCGGAACGAGGGCCCCAGCGTCTGCACGATGATGAGCAGAAGCAGCAGTTGCGGGAAGGCGATCGCGGTGTCGACGACGCGCTGGGTGAGCGAATCGATGGGCCCACCGCTGTAGCCGGAGATGATGCCGAACATCGTCCCGAGAGCAGAACCACCGAGCACCGAGATGAACGCCACAGAGAGAGAGATGCGCGCCCCGTAGATGTCGCGGCTCAGGGTATCGCGGCCGAGGCGGTCAGTACCGAACCAGTGGTGCACGCTCATGCCCTCGCTGGGCTGCCCCGCGAGGTAGTTCTTGAAGTCATACGGCGCGAGCAGCGGCGCGAAGACTGCGATAAAGAGAAACGCCACAATGATCAGGAGGCCGAAGGTCCCGAGCGGGTTGCGGACCATGAGCTTGAGTGCGCCGCGAACCGTCTCGCCCACATGCCGGCTCTCGGTGCCGGCGAACAGATCCGCAGGGAGCGCCGGTGTTCCGGCGGCGACATTGTTGGACATGCGTCAACTCCCTATGAGTACCGAATACGCGGATCGAACCACGCGTAGCTCACGTCGACCAGCAGGTTCAGCAGGATGACCACGACACCCACATACAGCGCCATGCTCTGCACGACGGGGAAGTCCTTGTTGAACAGTTCGAGGAACGTGTACTGCCCGAGGCCCGGCAGGGTGAAGATCTGTTCGATGATGATCGTGCCGGCGAGCAGGCCCGCCATCTGCAGGCCCAGTACCGTCACCACGGGAATGAGCGAGTTTTTCAACCCGTGACGCAGGACGATCGCCTGCTCACGAAGGCCCTTCGCGCGTGCGGTCCGCATGTAGTCCTGCCGCATCACCTCCAAGAGCGACGAGCGGGCGAGACGCATGATGCCAGCGGCCGAGCCGAGCGCGAGGACGGCGGCAGCGGGCGCGAACTGCTGAAGATTGCCGATAGGGTCGTCGGTGAACCAGACCACCCGACCAAGCGGCGGCGAATAGCCCCAGAGCGACACGGGGATGATCAGCACTAGGGTCGCGACCCAGAAGCTGGGGACCGAGAGGCCCAGGATGGACGTCAGCCGGACGACGTAGTCCAGCGGAGAATTGCGGAACAACGCCGATACGACCCCGAACGGAATCCCGATGACGATGGTGAAGATCATCGTCAGCACCATCAACTCGAACGTGACCGGCAGCCGATGGCGGATCGCGGTCGTCACGGGCTGGTGGAAGTACGTCGACTCGCCCAGATCGCCGGTGAGCACGTTCTTCAGCCAGTCACCGTACTGGCTGTGCGCGTGAACCTCCAGGAAGGGCGGCTCGGCCGCTACGTTGATAGGGAAGCGCGACTTGTCCAGCCCGAGTTCGTGTTGGATCGCCTTGATCTGCTCTTCCTTGCAACCGAGTCCACAGCGCTGCTTGGCCGGATCCCCTGGCACGATGCTGAGCAGCGTGAACACGATGAGCGACAGGAAGAACAAGATCACGACGCCGATGATCAGCCGGCGAACAATAAACGTCTGCATAGGCCGCGGGCCCCAACCCCTTCTCCTACTTGTCCAGGTAGGCGGTGCTTAGGAACAGGCCCGATGCCGTGCCGAGGTTCACCGGGATGTTCTTCACATACTGCTGGTACAGGGTGTAGGCGTACGGCGTGACCAGCGGGAGGAACATGGGGCCCTTCGCGTAGATCATCCGCTGCACGTCCTGGACCTTCTTTGCCTGCGCGGCCGGGTCCGTGACCGCCTTTGATTCGTCGATGGCGGCGTCGATCTCCGGGTACAGCGCGCCGAGTCCGATGGTGTAGATGTGGTTGCGCGCCGGTCCCTCGGAGTGCTCGAAGTCCAACTCGAACTCGGAGTACTCGTAGACCTGGTTCAGGGCGAGGCTCGCGTCGTACTTCAGGTTGGTGTAGTTGTCCAGCCACGTCCCGAAAGCCTGCGGATCCTTGTTGACGTTGAACCCTGCGTCCGACATCTGCTGGAGCCAGATCGGCAGATGCAGGTTGTGCTCCTCGATGATCGAGTCGGCCGGCCACATGACGGTGATGTCGACCGTGTCCTTGCCCGTCGCGGCTTTGATGAGATCCTTCGCCTTCTTCGGGTCGTACGGCTGGAGCGTCTTCAACTCGTCCGTCGGAATGGCGTAGTCGCCCAGCGACCAGTGCACGAGACCGTTGGGCTTGGCCTCTCCCTTGTACACGCGGTCGATGTAGTCCTGGCGGTTGATCGCGTACATCGCCGCCTGCCGGATGCGGTCGTCCTTCCACGGGTCCTTGGTCGGGTTCATGGTGAAAGCGATGAAGGTGTCGGTGGAGTCCTTGTTCACGACGTACTGGTTGCCGGAGTTCAGGCCGTTGGCGTCGTCGATGTTCTGCGCCGCGTAGGTGTCGATCTGCTGCGACTGGAAGGCCGTTCGTTGCGCGGAGCGGTCGGCGATGATCTTCGTACTGAGGTTGTCGATGTACGGCAGTTGGGCGTTGTTGTTGGTCTCGTCCTTGCGGTAGTACGCCGTGTTCCGCTCCAGCAGCGATCCCTGCCCCTCGGTGTACTTCCCGGGGTTGAGAACGTACGGGCCAGCGCCGGCCGATGCGGTCTTCATCTTGTCCGGCGTGTCAATCAGTTCCTTGGGGACGATCATGTTGATCGGGCTGCCGATGCGGAAGAAGAAGTACCCGTAGGGCTTCTTCGTCTTGATCGTCAGCGTCTTGCCGTCCGCCGATGACACCGCGGAATCCACGACCTGGCCGACGAAGGCGTAGGCGTTGGACTGGGGCAGGTTCTTGATGCGGGTGAACGTGGCTTCCACGTCGTGGGCGTCCATCGCCCGCTGGGGTACGCCCAATTGGTTCGGACCAATCATCACGTTGTCCCGCATGGTGAAGACGTAGGTAAGGGGGTCCGGCTGCTCCAGCTTTGACGCGAGATCGTCGAACCTGAACGCGCTGGATCGAGGCGAGCGGTTGATCACCGCGTTGTAGACCTTCGGGAAGTATCCGACGCCTCCGGCGATGGAGATGTGCGGGTCGAACGTGTCGAAGTCGACCGACGTGCCGACGTTGTAGGTGCCGCCGGGCTTCGGCGTCGTGCCAGGGTTGAGAATGTGCGCGTCGCCGGTCGGCGTGGCGCCGGCGCTCGGCGTCTTGCCGGCAGATGGCGTCGTGCTGGATGAGCTGCCGCCGCCGCACCCTACGACGATGACGGCGCCGGCAGCGACACCCGCTACGCCCGCGCCCTGCAGCACGCGACGTCGCGATACCCGCTGCCCTGTGACTTTGTCCCAGTAACTACCGGCCATTTCTCGTGTCTCCCTTCAAGAGAAGCGTCCCCTCCAACTCGCAAGTGGCAAGTGGCACTAAAATCCACGAATACGGGCCCTGTGTCAAGCGATACATGAAGTCATCCTCAGGATTCCCGCTTCGGGTGTATCTCGCGATTGTACCCTACCGCGGCCGTTCTGTGTCACCTAAACTTCACTTTTGTCACGATTGTCAAAGGCGTCCCGTGATCTTCGCCTCCCGCCTGTGGCCCTACGTCCTCCGGTATCGCTTTCGCATGTCGATCGGACTGCTCGCACTCGCAGCGGCGTCGGCGGCAAGTATCATGTCGCCTTATGTCCTGGGGAAGGCGATCGACAGCTTCCGGACCGACCGCTCGACGCAGAAGCTGTTGCTCTTCGCGGGATTGACGATCGGCATCCAGGTCGTCGATAGCGGTCTGCGGTTCGTCACGCGCATCTTCGTCAGCGGTTCGTCCCGCAAGATCGAGTACGACCTGCGGAACGAGGTCTACGCACACATCCAATCGCTAGACCAGAAGTTCTTCCAGGACAACCAGACCGGCGACCTGATGGCGCGCGTCTCCAACGACGTCACAACCGTGCGGGAGTTCCTCGGGCCGGGCCTGATGGATCTCTGCCGCTCCATCCTGCTGTTCGTTGCCGGCCTTGTCATCATGCTCACCATCGACGTGAAGCTCGCGCTGCTGGCGATCCTGCCGTTGCCCTTCATTACGTTGCTGTTCGTCTGGGTGGGTCGCGTCATCGAGCGGCGCTTCCTGGCCGTGCAGACGCAGTTCGGTGTGCTGACCACGTTCGTGCAGGAGAACTTCTCCGGCGCGCGCGTGGTCAAGGCGTACGTGCAGGAAAACAACGAGGCCGACGCCTTCGAGCGGCAGACCGTGGCGTTCGAGAAGGCCAACCTGGCGTGGGCGCGCCTCTCGATGGCGTTGTGGCCGCTGCTGACGGTGCTCATCGGCGTCAGTACCGTCATCGTGATCTGGGTGGGCGCGCTGGAGGTAAAGCACGGCGCGATCACCTTGGGCCAGTTCGTGCAGTTCAACAGCTACATCGTGCTGCTCTCCATGCCCATGGTGAACATGGGCTGGACGCTGAATCTCTACCAGCAGGCGGCCGCGTCGATGCGACGCGTGGAAGAGGTGCTGGCGCGCACGCCCGCCGTAGTCGATGCGCCAGGCGTGCGCCCGGTGCCGGATCTGCGCGGCGGCATCGGCTTCGATCAGGTGAGCTTCGGCTACTTCAACCGGCCTGTGCTCCACGACGTCACGCTGGACGTACCGGCGGGGACGACGCTGGCGATCGTCGGGCCGACGGGCGCTGGCAAGACGACGCTGGCGAATCTCATCGCCCGAGTCTACGACGTGAAGTCCGGGCACATCACGATCGATGGACACGACGTCCGCGAGATCCCCCTCGAGCAACTGCACCGCTCAATCGCGTTCGTCCCCCAGGAGTCATTCCTGTTCTCCACGACGCTGGAGGAGAACGTGTTGTGGGGCGGCGGCGTGGACACGCAGCACATGGAACGCGCCGTTGAGCTGGCACAACTGAGCAACGACCTGCCGCAACTGCCACTGGGCTTGCAGACCATGGTCGGCGAACGCGGCGTGTCACTGTCGGGCGGTCAGAAGCAACGCGCTGCGATCGCCCGCGCGCTCGCACGCGAGGCGCCCGTGCTCATTCTCGATGATGCGCTCTCCCACGTCGACGCCTACACCGAAGAGCGGATCCTCAGCGGAGTACGCCAGTACATCGCCGGGCGTACGGCGGTGATCATCGCGCACCGGGTGTCCGGGGTGCAGTGGGCTGACCAGATCGTCGTGGTCGAAGACGGCCGTATCGTCGAACGGGGCACGCACGACGAGCTGGTTGCACGTGACGGACCGTACGCCCAGCTCGATCGGCGGCAACGGCTGGAGCAGCAACTGGAAGCGGACGACGGCGCCGGCGCCGCGGAGGCGGGCTCGTAGTGGCGATCGCGGGGTATCACGAAGAAGACGACGTGATCGGCAAGGCGTACGACTCGCGCCTGGTCGGACGCCTCATGCAGTACATGCGGCCGTACCTGGTGCGCACGATCGTTGCGGTTCTGCTGCTGCTCGTCACGACCGGACTCATGCTGGCGCAGCCGCTGCTGGTGCAACAGGCGATTGACCGTGATGTCTCGCACGGCACGACGGGCGATCTCTGGTGGATCGTCAGCCTGTATCTCGGCGTCCTCGCGCTGATCTTCAGCCTCCGCTACGTCCAGTCGCTGCTGATGGTCATCGTCTCGCAACGGGTCATGAACGACCTGCGCATGCAGCTGTTCCGGCACCTGCAGCGCATGTCGATCGCCTTCTACGACGCGAATCCCGTGGGGCGCCTTGTGACGCGTCTGACGAACGACATCGCGTCGCTCAACGAATTGCTGACGGCGGGCGCGATCACCATCATTGCCGACCTGTTCATGATCGCGGGCGTGGCCGGCGTCCTGCTGTACATCAACTGGAAGCTCGCCCTCATCACGTTCGTGATCATGCCGTTCCTGGCCGTCATCATGCGCTGGTTTGCGGTCGTGATGCGCAATTCGTTCCGCAAGCAGCGCCGGCACGTCGCCCGGCTCAACGCGTTCACGGCCGAGCATATTGGCGGCATGCTGCTCGTCCAACTCTTCGGCCGTCAGCGCAAGGACAACGAGGAGTTTCGCGACTACAGCCATCAACTGCTCGACGCGAACATGGAGGTCGTCCACTCGTTCGCGCTCTTCGAGCCGGTAGTGGCGATTGTCAGCGCCGTGACCACGGGCATCGTCATCGTCGTCGGCGGACGCATGGTCCTGCACGGGACGCTGTCTGACGGCAGCTTCGTAGCGTTTCTGCTGCTCGTAACGATGTACTACAACCCCGTGCGTGAGATCGCCGACCGCTTCAACATCCTGCAGCAGGCGATGGCGTCGCTGGAGCGCATCTTCACGCTGCTGGACGAGCCTGAAGGCGTGCAGGACGATGCTGACGCGCTCGAACTTCCAGCGAAGATCGCAGGCGCCGTGGAGTTCGAGCACGTCTCGTTCGCGTACACGCCGGGCACCTGGGTGCTGCGCGACGTGAGCTTCCGCATCGAGCCGGGGCAGCGCGTTGCGTTTGTAGGCGCGACGGGCGCCGGGAAGACCAGCCTGATCAATCTCCTGTTGCGCTTCTACGATATCCAGCAAGGACGCATCCTCCTGGACGGCATCGACATCGCCCGGGCGAAGCAGCAGCATGTGCGGCGGCACATCGGCCTGGTGCTCCAGGATCCGTTCATCTTCACGGGCACCATCGAGGAGAATATCCGCCTGCGCGACGAGAGCATCGGCCCGCAGGAGG
The DNA here is from genome assembly GCA_041494685.1 of Dehalococcoidia bacterium. Classification (GTDB taxonomy): domain Bacteria; phylum Chloroflexota; class Dehalococcoidia; order DSTF01; family JACRBR01; genus JBGQBE01. The sequence goes on from JBGQBE010000043.1 coordinate 9,419, forward strand.
TGCGCAACGCCGCGCGCCTTGTCGGCGCGGATCGCTTCATCGACGAACTGCCCGACGGCTACCAGCACCGCCTGGTGGAGCGCGGCGCCAACCTCAGCACGGGCCAGAAGCAGCTACTCGCGTTCGCCCGCTCCGTCGCGTTCGACCCGGAGGTGATGCTGGTGCTGGATGAGGCGACCGCGAATATCGACTCCGAGACGGAGGCGCTGATCCAGGAGAGCCTGGAGCGGCTGACCGCGCGCCGCACGAGCATCATCATCGCGCACCGGCTGGCGACCGTGCGCGGCGCCGACCGCATCATCGTGTTGCACCACGGCCAGATCGTGGAGCAAGGCACGCACGACGAATTGCTGGCGTTGCGCGGGCGGTACTTCCGGCTGTGGCTGCTCCAGCAGCGCGACGTGCCGGCGGAGGCGGTCGCGCCGCCCACCGACACGGCACGCGGTACCGCCTGAAGCGCCGCCGACGGTGATCGAGGCTAGAACTTCAGCTCGTCGGGCACGCTGAACAGCGGCTTGTCGTCGTCCTTCGCGCCGCCGGTTGCGCTGGGCGCGGCGCCGAACACTTCGCGCGAACCACCACCCTCGGCAGGGCCGATGATACCAGCGTCCTCGAGTTGGTCCATGATCCGCGCCGCCCGGGGGTAGCCGATCCGCAGCCGTCGTTGCAGCAGCGACGTGCTGACGCGGTTGTGCTCAAGGGCCAGCTCCTTCGCCCTCTCGAACATGTCGTCGCTGGCGCCTTCCTGTTCGAGTTCGGTCTTCGCCTGCTCGAAGAGGTGGTCGAACACGGGGCGCTCAATGTCGGAGAATCGCTCCTGCGTCCAGAACCCGACGAGCGCCTCGATCTCCTCGTCGGAAACGAAGACGCCCTGGAGGCGCTTGGGCTTCGCGGCGTCCGGCGCCATGTAGAGCATGTCGCCGCGCCCGAGCAGCTTCTCGGCCCCCGCCATGTCCAGGATGGTGCGCGAGTCCACTTGGGAGCTGACCGCGAAGGCGATACGCGTGGGGAAGTTGGCCTTGATGAGGCCCGTGATGACGTCGACGGACGGCCGCTGCGTGGCGACGACTAGGTGGATGCCCGTCGCCCGCGCAAGCTGCGCGAGACGGCAGATCTGGCGTTCCACCTCGAATGGCGCGGCCATCATCAGGTCCGCCAGCTCGTCGATGATGACGATCCAGTACGGCAGCTTCTCGGTGGCGCGCGGGTTGCGGTTGTACCCGTCGATATTGCGCACGGCAAGCGAGGCGAACTTGCGGTATCGCGACTCCATCTCGTGGATCACCGCTTGCAGCGTGCCGACGACCTTGTCCATGTCGACGACGATGTTCGAGAACGCGAGGTGCGGGATCGACGCGAATGCGGAGAGTTCTACGCGCTTCGGGTCGATCATCACCATGCGGACTTCGGCGGGCGACGCGTGCATGAGGATGCAGGAGATGATCGCGTTCATGCAGACCGACTTGCCCGACCCGGTAGATCCGGCGATGAGTAGGTGCGGCATCTTCGTCAGGTCGGCCACGACCGGCTCGCCGGCGACGCTCTGGCCAAGCGCCAGTGCGAGCTTCGACTTCGCCGCCTGCCGCTGGAACGTCGGGCTCTCGACGACGCTGCGCAGCGTGACGAGCGACTTCGAGGCGTTCGGCACTTCGATCCCCAGCACCGGCTTGCCCGGCACCGGCGCTTCGACGCGGATGGACGGTGCGGCGAGCGCGAGCGCGATGTCGTTCATCAGCGACGTGATCTGCTGTACGCGGACGCGGGTGCGCGAGACCTCTTCGATGCGAGTCCGGGGCACGCCGTCCTTGTCGAGGATCGGCTTGTTCTCCCTGTCACGCTCCGTCACCGTACGCGTCTTGACCTCCCAGCCCGGCTCGATGCCGAACTGCGTCACAGTCGGCCCCTCGTTGATCTGGACGACCTTCGCGTCCACGCCAAAGCTCGCCAGCGTCTCCTCGATGAGCATCGCGCGCTGTGCGTTGTCGGCAGCGCCGCTCTCGGCCGGCGGCGCTTTATCGAGAAGTACGTCCATGGACGGAAGCTGCCAGCCGTCCCGCGACCGGCGGTTACCGCGGGCGTCGACGGTCACGGACGGCGAGTCGTCGGCTTCTTGCTCCTCCAGCTCGGGAAAGAGCGGCGCCTGTACCGGCGCGGGCGGCGGCGGCGGCGGCTGTTCCGCCTCGTCAGCGTCGATCGTTGCGCCCGATGTGCGCGCCCACATCTCGGTGTCGACAGGCACCTTCACGGAGCCCTGCGGTGCCGGGCGCGTCGGGAAGATGAACTCGAACGCGCTGCGCGAAGCGTGCATCACGCGATAGGGGATGCGCCAGCCCCACACCGTGCGCGCGGCTGACGGCGTGTTCTGGACGGCGGAAGCCGCACCCTGCGGCCACACCAGCGCGAACGCGGCGATACCCAGGGCGAGCCAGATCAGGATGCCAAGCGGGTTGCCGGCCAGGGTGTGCCCGATGTCACCGCCGCCGGTGTGGTCCGCGAGCGAGACCGCCCCGAGATCCCACGCCGGGCGAAAGAAGCCGAAGAATCCGGCCATGAACAGGGTGCCCGCGATCCCGATCGCCCACGGCTTCCAGTGCCGCCACAACAACTCCTGCTCGTCGCGGATCACCAGCCAGCCCGCGTACGCGAAGAGCCCGATCCACGCGAAGATCAGGAGTCCGAACCGCTCGATGAATGTGTCGCGTGGACTTGCGAGCTGGTCGACCAGCGGATTCAGCCAGGGGACCGCGAAGATCGCGAGCGCCCAGAGCAATACGCCGAGGCTTTCGCGCCGTACGAACAGGTCGTGCACCGTCGTCCAGGACGACTGGCCTGTGCGCTTCCTGCCCACGGCCTTTACGGGGGACTTTCCCGCGCGGGTTCGTGCCGGCTTCGCTCGCGTCCTTGCGGCCACAGCTAGACCTCCACGGCCACCGGCAGCACCATGGGGCGCCGCCGCGTCTCATCGTACAGGAACTTCGCGATCGAGTCCTTCACCTGCGTATGCACGGCGCTCCACTCCACGATATGGTCGGCGCCCTCTAGGCACTTCACGACCTGGTCGCGCGTCCGTTCGATCAGGTCTTCGCTCTCGTCCATGTCGACGAAGCCGCGCGACACTACTTCGGGGCGAGCGGCGACGCGACCGGTCTGCTTGTCCATCGCGAGGATCACCACCACCATGCCGTCCGATGCCAGGTGCTTGCGATCGCGGAGCACGACGTGGTCGATGTCGCCGACGCCGAGGCCGTCCACGTAGACGTAATCCGCGGAGATGTGCTCGCCGAAGTGCGCCTCGGTATCCGTGATCTCCAGCACGTCGCCATCAGTCATGATGAACGTATCCGTGCCCTGGTTCACGGACTCAGCGACCTGCGCGTGCAAGACCATGTGCCGGTACTCCCCGTGGACGGGCACGAAGTAACGGGGCTTCACCAGCGCGTGGACGATCTTCAACTCTTCCTGCGCCGCGTGCCCGCGGACGTGCACGTCCGCGATGCGGTTGTACAGCACGTTGGCGCCGAGCTTGAACAGGTTGTCCACGGTACGGTGCACCAGCGCCTCGTTCCCCGGCACGGCCGACGCCGACAGGATCACCGTGTCGCCCTCGACGATCTTCACGTGCTGGTGGTCCTGGTTCGCCATGCGCGTGAGTGCGGAGGTCGGCTCTCCCTGGCTGCCGGTCGTGATGATGGTCAGTTTCTCGTGCGGGATGTTCGGCAGTTCACGCACGCTGACGAGCATGCCGTCCGGCACCCGCAGGTAGCCGCGCTCGATCGCCATGTTCACGTTGTCGATCATGCTCCGGCCGGTGATGAATACGCGGCGGCCCGTGTGCTCTGCCGCGTCGAACACCTGCTGCACGCGGGCGATCAGCGATGCGAAGGTTGTGACGACGACCCGCCCCTTGGCCTTCCCCATCAGATTTAACAGCGATTCGCCGACGATCTGCTCCGAGGGCGTATAGCCCGGCACCTCGGCGTAGGTGGAGTCGGCGCACAGGAGCAGCACCCCCTCGTCGCCGAGCTGCGCGAGCTTCGAGAGATCCGTCGACTGGCCCATGACGGGCGTGTGGTCGAGCTTGAAGTCGCCCGTGTGGATGCAGGTGCCGACCGGCGTACGGATCGCGTAACCGACAGAGTCGGGGATGCTGTGCGCGACCTGGAACGGCTCGACCGTGAACGGCCCGACGGTCTCGGAGTCTCCGGCGCGGATCTCGCGCAGGTCGGTGGAGCCGAGCAGCCGCGCCTCCTTCAACTTGACGCTGATCAAGCCGTGCGCGAGGGGAGTGCAGTACACCGGGACGTTGATCTGCCGCAGGATGTACGGCAGTGCCCCGGTGTGGTCCTCGTGCCCGTGCGTGATGAAGATCGCCAGCAGCTTCTTGTGGTTCTCGATGATGTAGCTGACGTCGGGGATCACGAGATCGACGCCGAGCATGTCTTCGGACGGGAACATCAGCCCGCAGTCCACGGCGATGCAGTCGTCCCCGTATTCGAACAGCATCATGTTCTTGCCGATCTCGCCGAGACCGCCCAGGGGGATGACGCGGAGGGGTGTGTTCGCCATGTTGTCCTTTACAGGAGCCGCATCTGTTGCGGATCCGCTGTTGCGGCTTGCGGGGCCGCCGGGGCGGCCGATTCTTGCGCTTCGGATGCAGTGGTGCGCAAGTGCGCCGGCACGCGCTCGACTGCCAGGGTCGCGGGCGTGGCCGTCGCGCCGCCGCCGATCGTCTTCAGGAACTCCGGAAGCCGGGCAAAGTCGGCCTCGATCACCTTGCGCAGGCTCGCCTGGTGGAGCGCCGCCGCCGGGTGGTACATCGGCACGATGATCAGGCCGTCCTTCCGGCGCGGCTGGCCGTGGATCCGGCCGATAGACTCACCGGGGAAGTAACGCTGCATAGAAAAACGGCCAAGCGTCACCACGACTTTCGGCGAAATCGCTTCAAGTTGCGCATCCAGGTACTTGCGGCAGGCCTCGATCTCGTCAGGCTGCGGATCGCGGTTGCTCGGCGGCCGGCACTTCACGACGTTCGCGATAAAGACGCTCTTGCGGTCCAGGTGGATCGACCGGAGCAGGTCGTCGAGGAACTTCCCGGAAGCGCCTACGAACGGGCGCCCCTGCTGATCTTCGTAGAAGCCGGGCCCCTCGCCGATGAAGACGATCTCGGCGTCCGGGCTGCCCTCGCCGGGAACCGAGTGTGTCCTGCCGCTGCAGAGACCGCAATCCCGGCAGCCTGAGACCGTCTTGGCGATCAGCGCCAGCATCCGCCGCTTCTCGTTCGCATCCATGCTGCTCATACCTCTAGCCCTGGGGGCGGCGTCGAGAGCCGCGCGGTACGTCTACGGACATAGATAATGGCGAGGGACGTGCCATGAACGCGGTGCCGGCGCGGACCGCGCTGATCCGTCCCGCAACGGCATCCGAGGATGCCGCACCACCCGCGATCGTGGGGCTGCGCTGTCCGTCGGCCGACTCCGGCCGGGCGCGGCTGTCGCAACCCCGCAGCGTACGTACCACTCGCCACCGTTGCCGCGATGATAGCACAGGAAGCCGGGCCGCAGATAGTACCGGCACAGGTGATCGATCACGTGATCGATATACCGATCATCGACATAACGTTGGCGCGCGCCTCGATTTGAAGGACGGCGCGTGCCGCAGCCGGGGGCCTAACGCCTCGAGCCGATGATGCTGCGGCCTTCGACCAGCTTCGCGAGCACCACGCCGAGGATGTACAGCACCATGATCGGTGCGGCCACGATGGTCTGGGTGATGGGGTCGATTGAGGGTGTGACGATCGCGGCCACAACAAAGGCCATCAGGATCGCATAGCGCCACCAGCCGATAAGCCGCTTCGACGTCACGACGCCGATCTTGGCGAGCCCCATGATCAGGAACGGCATCTCGAATACGAGTCCCGTCATGAGCAGCAACCGCGTGACTGTGTCGATGTACGTCTGTACGCCGATCGTGGGCTCGATGTCCTTGCTGTCAGTGTTCAGCAGGAACTTGAGCGCCGGAGGCAGTTCCGCGTAGTAGCCGAACGCCATGCCGGCGACGAACATGAACGCGGCGCCCAACACGATGGGGAAGAGCCAGCGGCGCTCCTCCTTCGTCAGGCCGGGCGCGACGAACGCCAGAATCTGGTAGACGATGACCGGCATGGAGATCGCGATCCCCAGCAGCAGCGCGACGCGGAAATACGTGCTCCAGTACTCCAGCAGCTGAAACTGGTGCAGCTTGAAGCCCGCGTGCTCGTTCTGGGCCGGCTTCACGAGGAAGTGGATCGCGTAGCCCGTCAGCGGCCACAGCGAGACGCCAATACCCACAACTAGCGCGCCCGCGCACCAGATGACGCGGGTACGCAACTCCTGCAGGTGCTCGATGATCGTTAGCACCTTTTCGTCGCCGTGGCGAGCATCGGCCGGCGGGGCCGTCGCGGTCATCGCGGCTCCTCGACCGCCTGCGCCGGGTCGTTCGCAGGCGGAGGCGGTACGCCCGGCTCGGGGATCTCGCGCCACGCGGCTTCAGCGGGCGGCGGCGGGGCAGCCGGGACTGACGGGGGCGTCGATGCCCTCGCAGTGCCCGCCGCATCGAGGTCGGAGCGGGCGGCTCTCAGCGAGTCCGTCAGCGATTTCGTGGCGCCGCTGAGCCCTTCGGTGATCTCTTTCCACTCACTGCGGTCGCCGGCGGTCTCCTTGTCGAGGTCCTTGATCACTTCGTTGAACTCGGCCGCGACCTCTCCCGTGTACTTGCGGATCTCCCGGATCGTTCGGGCGATGTCGGCGGCGAGGCGCGGCAGCCGCTCCGGGCCCACGAAGACCAGGGCCACGATGAGGATGACGAGCGCTTCCGCCGGACCGACGCCGAACACGTTCATAGGCGAATTGTACGCTGACGCGGATTGGAGCCCAATGATCTGCCCGATCCGGCCCCCTTTCCCCTCGCAGGAGAGGGGGGGGTGAGGGGTGTCGGGCCGGTCACGGACAGACGAAAACCGCCTTCACAGGAAGGCGGCCGCGGTCGGATCGGAGTCTGCGTCCGCTACTCGTCCTCGACGCCCAGGTCCTTCAAGTAGTCAATCGCGTCCTGGACGGTCGCGATCTTTTCGGCATCTTCGTCGGAGATCTCGAGGGCCTTGCCGTCCTTGCTGAACTCTTCCTCCATCGACATGATCAGTTCGACCAGGTCGAGCGAGTCGGCGTTCAGGTCGTCGACGAACGACGCGCTGGGCACCACCTGATCCTCCTCGACGCCGAGCTGGTCGACGATGATCTTACGTACCCGTTCGAATACAGTAGCCACAGTGTTCTCCCTCTGTACGGCCGAGCCGCTGAGTTGGTCGCTTACCGCGCGAGTGACAGGCTGACCGAGCCCAGAACTCCGTTGATGAACTTCGCGGAGTTATCGCTTCCGAAGCTCTTGGCGAGTTCGACGGCCTCGTTGATGGCCGCCCGAATAGGCGCCCCATTATTCATAAGGATCTCCCGTATCGCAAGCCGCAGGATATTGCGATCGATGGCGCTCAACTGCTCCAGCGGCCACTGACGCGCCGATCGGCGGATCAGCGCGTCTATCTCGTCGCGCTGTTCCAGCACGCCCTCGACGAGCTCGCGCGCAAACGCGCTTTGTGTTTCCGTTAGGCTCTCCTCTTCGCAGAGGCGCGCGACGGACACGAGTGGGTCGTGGTGCGAGACGTCGGCCTCATAGAGCGCTTGGAGCGCCGCGATGCGGGCCTTACGACGAGTACTAGCTGCCATCAGTACATCACCAGTCCGCCATCAACAGTCAGTATGTGTCCGGTGACGTACGCAGACTCATCAGACGCCAGGAACACCGCCGCGGGAGCGATGTCTTCCGGCTTGCCCGTGCGGCCCGCCGCCACCATGCGCATGATCTCCTCGCGCTGAGCGTCGGTGAGCCCGGAGGTCATCTCGGTGTCGATGAAGCCTGGCGCGATGATGTTCGCCGTGATGTTCCGCGATGCGACTTCCTTGGCGATCGACTTCGTGAAGCCGATCATGCCCGCCTTCGCCGCCGCGTAGTTCGCCTGGCCCGCATTGCCGACGATGCCCGCGACGCTGCTGATGCTGATGATCCGGCCGAACCGCTGCCGCACCATAGGCCGCACAGCGGCCTTTGTCACGTGGAATGTGCCCTTCAGGTTCGTGTCGATGACGCGGTCCCATTCGTCGTCGGACATGCGCAGGATCAGGTCGTCGGCGGTGACGCCGGCATTGTTCACGAGGATGTCGATCCGTCCGAACGCCGCGATCGTGCCCTCGACTAGCGCGCGCGCCGTGGCGGCCTCGCCGATGTCGCCGCTGATCGCGACAGCCGCGTCCGGACCGCCGCAGGCGCTGACTGCTTCCTCTGCCGCGGCGGCGTTCGTGGCGTAGTTGATCGCAACCTTCGCTCCGTGCGCGGCCAGCGCCATGCTGATGGCGCGACCGATGCCGCGGGAGCCGCCCGTGACAAGGGCCACTTTGCCGGTGAGGTCGAATAGTCTGTTCATACCGTCAGCGATGCCACTCCGTTGATATTGCGTAGCGCCGCACCGACTGCGATGCGCTTCGTAAGGCCAGTCAGGACCTTCCCGGGCCCGATCTCGATGAACTCGTCGACCCCCTGCGTGGCCATGTACTCGACACACTGTACCCAGCGCACCGGGTGGGTGAGTTGATACGCGAGCTCACGGCGGATTCCGTCGGGGTCCGTCATGGGGCGGGCGGAGTCGTTCGCGACGACCGGTACCCGCGGAGCAACGATCGCGGTCCCGGCGAGCGCCTCCGTCATCGGCGCGACCGCGGGCTGCATCAACGAGGTGTGGAACGCGCCGCTGACATCGAGAGGGATGGCGCGGCGCGCGCCGCGCTCCACCGCCAGCGCACAGGCGCGCTCGATGGCGTCGCGCGCGCCGCCGATCACGAGCTGCCCCGGCGAGTTGATATTGCACAGCTCGGTGCCGGCGTCGGCGCAGACGGCAGCCGCGGCCGCTTCATCCAGGCCGAGGATCGCCGCCATCGCGCCGGGCGTCGCGTCGGCGGCGGCCTGCGTCAGGCGCCCGCGCGTCTCGACGAGCCGCAGGCCATCCTCGAACGTCATCGATCCCGCCGCCGAGAGCGCCGTGTACTCGCCCAGGCTGTGGCCGGACATGAAGGCCGGGTCGCCGACGAGCGCGCCGGTGGCGCGGGCGACCGCGAGGCAGGCGAGGCTGGTGACGTAGATCGCGGGTTGGGCATTGAACGTCTTGCCGAGTTCCTCAGCGGGGCCTTCGAAGCAGAGGCGGCTGATCGGGCGGCCGAGCACCGCATCGGCGCGGTCGTAGAGGTCGCGCGCGGCGGCGTGGTCCGCGTAGAGGTCGCGGCCCATACCGGCTTCCTGCGAGCCCTGGCCCGGGAAGATCCATGCGGCGCGGTCAGACATAACGGTGCACAGTGGCGCCGAGCGGCGAGGCGGAGTCGGCGGTCACTATTCCTCGGCCTTGGGGCCCTTTACGGCGACGGCGCCGACGCGCTTGTAAAAGCCGCACGTCGGGCATGCGGTGTGGGGCAGGCGCGGGCCGCGGCACTGGGTGCAGCGCGACAGGCCGGCCGGCTTCAGGGCCAGATGGCTGCGCCGCTTCCCCTGGCGCGACTTGGGGTATTTACGCTTTGGCAGTGGTGGCAACGGATCTGGCTCCTGTTCTTCGCGAAACTCAGCCGCCAGTCTACCAGACGGTTCGGCATGGCACTACGGCAGGGCTACTGCTTCCGGCGCAGATCGGAGAGCTTCGCCCAGCGGGCGTCGCCCTGCTCGGCGGGGCAGGTGTGGGGGCCTGCGGCCAGGTCGGCGCCGCAATCGGGGCACAGGCCGGCGCAGTCCTCCGAGCAGACGGGCGCCAGAGGCAGGGCGAGCGCCCAGTACTGGGCCGTCGCCTCCGTCAGGTCCAGCACGTGGCGTGCGCTGATGCGGTAGGCGTCCTCGGTCGTCTCATCCGTCTCGACGTGGGCGCCCGTGTTCACGTCGATCGTCGGCACGTACTCCTCGTCGAGGGCGATCTCTACGGGGTAGTCGATCGGACGAAGGCAGCGGCTGCACTCGCCGCTCATCGTCCCGGAGATCGATGCGCGTACAAGGACCCCGCGCGGCGTGCGGTCGAGCCGTGCGTGGCCGGTGACGCGGTGCTTCTCGCCCCCGACCCGCAGGTCGTCGTCGATGTCGTACTCGCGTGTCGCGCCGGTCGGTTCCTTGAGGAGCGCTGCGACGTTGAACTGCATGGGCTCTCCCCCCTGGGTGGCGTAGACAGCCTATCGGGCGGGCGCGCGGCGGGTCAATTGAGTCAGGGGTTGCCGCCAAGCCGGGACGATCGCCTATAATCGCGTGAAAGCCCTGGACCGCACGCATGCCGCATCTTCCTCGAAACCGCCGCCCGCGTTTGATGCGGCAGCGCCGCTGTGGAAGTCCTGAATGGTAACAACGCACTCAATGACGCGGCTCTCCGACCTCTGGCAACTGCAGGAAACCGACTCCGCGCTCGATACGCGGCGTGCGTCGCTGGCCGACGCGGAGGCGCGACTGTGCGAGAGCGAAGAGCTGATCGCGGCGCGCGCGCGGGCCGAAGAGTTGCGCGCCGCACTCCGTGCCGCGGAGAGCACGCAGAGGGACGTCGACCTGGAGGCGGGCGAACTGCGCTCGAAGATCGCGCCGCAGGAGGCGAAGCTCTACAGCGGCACGATCAAGAACCCGAAAGAGCTGGCAGGGCTGCAGGCCGACATCGACCAGCTCAAGCGCCACCTCGCCGCCGTGGAGGACCGCGATCTCGAAGCGATCGCAGCGGTTGAGGCGGCGGACGCCGAGTACCGTGCCGCGATCGCGGAACTCGCCGTGATCGAAGCGGCCTGGCGCGAGGAGCAGGCGGAGCTGGCCGAGCGCGTGCAGCGGCTGGCCGGCGAGATTCTCGAATACGACGAACAGCGGCGCGACCGGACCGAGTACGTCGACGATCCCGAGCTGATCAAGATGTATGACCGGCTGCGGGTGGCTCACCAGGGGCGGGCGATGGCGAAGCTGGACCGCAACCTCTGCCTGGGCTGCCGCATCTCGCTTCCGCTGAATCTTGTGAACAGGGCGAGGGCAGGGAGCGCGCTCGTGCAGTGCCCGAACTGCGAGCGCATCTTGCTGGCATAACCATGAGGGCAATCGGGTACTTTCGCGAGTCGCTGGCGCGCGATCTTTCGATCGCGCAGCAGAACAAGGCGTTCTTCGAGTTCTGCGAGCGCGAGGGATACGAACCGGACATGACGTTCGTGGACAGCGCGGGCAGCAACGGCCACGCGCCGGGCTTCCGCCAGCTTCTGACGTACCTCCGCGAACACGACAAGGGTTTCGTCGTCGTCGTCGTGCCGAGCATCGCCGGTCTCGGTGGTGACATGCGCGACGCGGCGCGCCGGTACTTCCAGCTCGAAGGCCTCGGCGCCCAGGTCGCTGCCATGAGCGGCAGCGGCGACGCGACGGCGGAGATCGTAAGCGCATGGAGCGCGCAGGACGACGGGAACAAACTCAGCGACCGCGTGCGCGCCGCCATGCGCCGCAAAGCGGTCAAGGGCGAAGTGCTGGGCCGGCCGCCCTACGGGTACAGGGTCGGCGCGCGCCACCGGCTCGAACTGATCCCGGAAGAAGCGGTGGTCGTGCGCTACATCAATCGCCTCTACTTGCAGGAGAACCTGGGCATCCGGCTCATCGCGCGCCGTCTGAACCAGGAGGGGCTCAAGACCAGGCGGGGCGGCAACTGGAGCATGGTCAGCATCCGCGACATCCTGCGCAACCGCGTCTACCTTGGCACGTACTCGCGCTTCGGGGTGAAGGTCCCCGGCAGCCACACGCCACTGGTCTCCGCCGACGACTTCCGGCTCGTGCAGGATAGACTGAGCGCCCGCCGCACGAGCCACGCTCCGCGCATCGCGTCACCGTTCCTGCTCTCCGGCATCGCCTACTGCGCATCGTGCGGCAACAAGCTGATCGGCGTCAGCCGCAAGCAGTCCTGGAAGCGCCGGAGCGGTGAACAGGTGTCCAACTCGTACCGGTACTACCAGTGCGAATCGCGCACGAACCAGAGCGTCTGCGGGTACCACACGCGGCGCGCCGACGACCTGGAGTCGCAGGTGCGCGTCCTGCTCGCCGGGCTGTTCGCGGACGGCCCCGGCTTTCCGCAGGGCGGCGACGGCGCCGCGGTGCTCTTCGAGCAAGCACGCGAACTCGAGCGCTCGCGAGCGCGGCTCCGTGCGATCGACCGGAAACTGGAGAGCTACGTGCAGGCGGCCGCGAAGGGCCGGCTGAGCAAGGAGCGCATGCACGTGCTCAGCGTGGTCGCCGCCGCCGATCGGCTCTCGGTTGAAGAGACCATCGAGGCCGCCGACCGGCGCATCGGCGAGCACATGGGCGCGGCCGAGCGCACACGCATGCGCGAACGCGACGTGACGAAGCTGCTGGACGGCTGGGACGGGCTGCCGTTTGCCGACCGGCATGCAGGCCTGCGCGCCGCGATCGCCCGTGTGACCGTGGGCGACGACGACGACGTCACGATCACGTTGCGACCCTAACGGATGGCCGCGAAGAGCATCACGGCCGGTGCGGACGCGGCGCGCGCGCTCGACCTGATCGATGCATGGGCGCGCGAGCGCGGCGGCAGCGCCGAACGCGGGCCGCTGCAGAACGGCACGCGCGTGCGCCTGCAGGGCGCCGGCCGGCTTGCGGGCCTGAACGTGTACCCGTCGAAGGGCGGCGGCTGCAAAGTCGTCTTCGACCAGGCTGACGTGCCCGAGGCGGACGAGATCGCGGCGGCCCTGTCGAGCCGCCCGTCCGAGGTGAAGGCGGCGAAGAGCGCCGGCACCGAGATCGCGCCGGTGGTCGACGCGCCCTGCTGGATCGGCAGCGACGAAAGCGGCAAGGGCGACTACTTCGGGCCGCTCGTCGTTGCCGCGGTGGCGCTGACGCGCGAGAACTGGCGTGCGCTGCAGGTGCTGGGCGTCATGGACAGCAAGTCGCTGACGGACGCGCGCGCGACGTCGCTGGCAGCGGAGATCCGCGGCGCGTTTCCGAACGAAGTGATCGTCATCACCCCGAAGCGCTACAACGAACTGTGGTCCAAAATGCGCAACGTGAACCGCCTGCTGGCGTGGGCGCACGCGCGCGCGATCGAGAACGTCGCCGAGCGTGCGCCCGAGGCGACCGCGGCGGTGGCGGACCAGTTCGGCGACGAGTCGTTGATCCGCAAGGCGCTGCTGGAGCGCGGACGCGAGTTGCAACTCGTCCAGATGCCGCGGGCGGAGCGCGACCCGGCGGTAGCGGCCGCGTCGATCCTGGCGCGGGCGGAGTTCCTCCGTCGCCTCGATGCGCTGGGCCGCGAGGCGGGGATGCGGCTGCCGAAAGGCGCCTCGGCGCAGGTCGAGGCGGCCGCGCGGACGCTCGTGGCGGCGCGGGGCCGCGACGCGCTGGCCGACTTCGCGAAGCTCCACTTCCGGACGACGACGCGCGTGGCGCCGGGCTGATCTCGCCGCGTCCGGCGCCCGACACGCTATAATCAAGTGCCAGCGGGCCGGGTGGCCGCTTCCGGAAACGGGAGAGGAAAGTCCGAACTCCACAGGGCAGGGTGCCGGCTAACGGCCGGGCGTTGCGAGGCGACGGAAAGTGCCACAGAGACATACCGCCCGCAAGGGTAAGGGTGAAATGGTGCGGTAAGAGCGCACCGGCGTCGTGGAAACACGGCGGCCGGGCAAACCCCACCCGGAGCAAGGCTACATAGGGGACCGTGTCCGTTTCGGCGGACTAAGGGCTGCCCGTCCGAGAGTCCCGGGTAAGCCGCTTGAGCCGCGCGGCAACGTGCGGCCCAGATAGATGGTCACCGCGCGCAAGCGTACAGAATTCGGCTTACAGGCCCGCTGGCACACCTGAGGCCCCTTCCGCTGACAGAGCCGCGCGACGCCGTCCTTCGGGCGGCCGTTGGTTGATCTATTGTTTTTCGGGCATTTCGCACGTTTCTGATTGATGGCGAAGCTACCGGCGGGCGCGTGGCTGATTGATCCCGGGAGAACCAAGAACCAAGAACCTGGAACCAAGGTGGCGCGCGGTGCGGCGCGCACGCGAAGTTTGCTCGGCACTTTTCAGTGTTCTGGCGGCCCGCCCGGCCGGGGCGGGCGATTTCGTGTTGCATGTGCGGCTCCTTGCGGGCGGCGGCGTGGGCGATGGGCGCGCCCGTCCGCGGGGCGATGGTAGGGGATCGCGGCGCGGATGTCCTATCCGGGGGTGTCACATGCGAGGGGAGCGGGTGTCTGGCCGCAGGATGGGCGGGCGCCAATGCGCCGCCCGCCACGTTTGCGTTGCGGCCGTCGAGCGAACACAATGGCCCGACTGAAGGAGGTCTCATGAGAATCCTGATCGGACTGACGATTGCCTGCGCTGCGCTGTTCGCCGCGTGCGGCGGCGGCAGCAGCAACTCTTCGAAGACGCCCGCGAGCGCGGCTTCGCCATCCACGGGCGGCGTGAAGCCGTCCCAATCCGCCGCCGCGAAGCCGACGACGGCGGCCGCCGCGTCTCCGGCGGCGCTCAGCGACGGCAACGCGCCGGGCATCCCGGAGTTGAAGGGCGACATCCAGACGACGGCGTCGGGCCTCCGCTACGTCGACCAGGTGATCGGCAGCGGGGCATCGCCGAAGACCACCGACAACGTCACCGTCCACTACACGGGCTGGCTCACCAACGGGACGAAGTTCGACAGTTCGGTGGACCGCGGTCAGCCGGCGACGTTCCCGCTCAGCGGCGTGATCCCCGGCTGGACCGAAGGCCTTAGTACGATGAAGGTCGGCGGCAAGCGCCGCCTGATCATCCCGGGCCCGCTCGCTTACGGGCCAAGCGGTCGGCCGCCGACCATCCCGGCAAACGCGACGCTGATCTTCGACGTCGAGCTGATCAAGATCAACTAGCGCCGATGCCATTCGGATTCGGGCGCAAGAACAAGCAGAGGAGCATGAACATGGCCGATGCCATCACCACATCCAGCGGGCTGAAGTACATCGATGAGGTCGTCGGCAAAGGCGACAGCCCCACCAAGGGCAAGAAGGTCCGGGTGCACTACACCGGCCGCCTCACCGACGGCAAGAAGTTCGACAGCTCGGTCGACCGGGGCCAGCCGTTCGAGTTCATCATCGGCGTCGGCCAGGTGATCCAGGGCTGGGACGAGGGCGTGGCGACGATGAATGTCGGCGGCAAGCGCCAGCTGATCATCCCCGCCGAACTCGGCTACGGGTCGCGCGGCGCGGGCGGCGCCATCCCGCCGAACGCGGAACTGCTCTTCGACGTCGAGCTGCTGGCGGTCGGATAGCCGCTACAGCGTCGAATCCAGGAACCCCATCACGGCGCGGTTGAACGCATCGGGCTGCTCGAAGTAGGCCGAGTGGCCGCTGTCGGCGATCTTCGCGAAGCGTGATCCCGGCACCGCCCGGTGGCAGCGCTCGATGATCTCCGGCGGCGTGATCGCGTCATGATCGCCCACCAGGAAAAGGATCGGGAATCCGGCCTGCGCCAGTCGCTCGGCGGAGCTACCGCGATAGCCGAGTATCGGCGCGAGGAAGTCCTTCGGGCGCGGCGGGTTGAGCTTCGCGATCGACCGGTACAAGAAATCGAGGTCGGCGGCGCGTTCCCGCAACTGCGGCGAGACGGCGCGGTGCAGCAGCGGCAGTTGCCCGATCTCCGTCTCGCGGTAGGCGTCCTGCAGCTCGCGCACTCCGTCGTCGACGGCGCCGCCGGTCGTGCCGGCCAGCACCATCGCCTTGCAGCGGCCGGGGTTGCGCAGCGCGAACCCCACGGCGGTGCGGCCGCCCATCGACTGCGCGACGACGCGCGCCTCGCCGATCTCCAGGTGGTCCAGCAGGTCGCGCAGGTCGTCGTGGAAGCCGCGGCGTCCGATCCGCCCGTCTCCCTCGCCGTCGATCGAACGGCCGAACGCGCGGTGGTCGAACGTGATGACGCGGAAGCGGCGCGAGAACGCCGGCACCTGCTGCCACCACGAAAGATGGTTGCCGCCCGCGCCGTGGGCGAAGACGACCGCCGGCCCTTCGCCGTGGGACTCGTAGTAGAGGCGGATGCCATTGACGGGCGCGAAGGGCATACCGGATTGTACGGGGCGGCGATCGCGGGAGAAACAGAATCGCGAGGGCGGGGCCCTCGCGATGGTTCACTGGATTGGTGCTTTGTTCTGGGTGGGAAGGCGGGGTCAGGGCGCTGTGTCTGCGGCTTTAGGAGTATGAGCGCCCTGACCCTCTTCCCCAAGTCCCTACGCGCAGGAGGTCAAATTGCACGTTGGTGAGTCCCTACAGCCGCATCTTAGGACACGGGTGTTAAACGCCTGTTAAGCCGCCCATAACATTGCGTTTCAGAAGTCGCCCCGGCTGCGTCACAGCCCGGAGCGCGCCCCAAATAGCCCGGCCGATGCCACGCCTTCGGACTCCATCGATCGAACGGGCGCGCCACGGTACGCTGCGACGGCGATGGAGCAGCAAGCGGAGGCAGCGCATGAAAATCACCGAGGTACGGACGCGCCGGTTCGTCTTTAGCCACGAGGACCACCCGTTTCACCCCACGTGGCGGCCGTTCCCGGAGCGTCACCAGGACGTTACCATCGTCGAGGTCCACACCGACGAGGGCATCACCGGCATCGGGGCCGGCGGCGTGCTGACGCGCCTGAACACGGTCGCGGCGCTCTTCATCGGGAAGGATCCGTTGGCGATCGAGGAGCACTGGCACCTGCTGCGCAGCATCGCGCACTTCTCGGGGCGGCCGTGGCCGATCGAGGTCGCGCTCTGGGATATCGCCGCCAAGAAGGCGGGGGTGCCGCTGGCGAAGCTGCTCGGCGGCAAGAACGACAAGCTGCTGGCGTACTGCTCGACTGGCGAGATCCACGGGATGGAGCAGCGCGTCGAAGACGTGCTGAAGATCCGCGAGCAGGGCTTCAAGGCGGTCAAGCTCCGCTTCCACAACCCGGACTGGCGCGTCGACCTGAAGACCCTCGACGCCGTTCGCACGGCCGTCGGCGACACGATGACGATCATGGTCGACGGCAACTGGGGCTGGTATCTGCCCGGAGACCGTCGCTCGGGCGCGTGGGACCGCAAGACGGCGCGCGCCGTCGTCCGCGAGCTGGAGCAGTACGACGTCTTCTGGATCGAAGAGCCGCTCTACGCCTACGACTACGACGGCCTCGCGGAGGTGCGCGCCAACACGACCGTGCGCGTGGCCGGCGGCGAGCTGAACGCCGGACTGCACGAGTTCCAGGTCTACCTCGACAAGGGCAGCCTCGACGTCTATCAGCCGGACTGCACCTTCGCGGGCGGCATCACGGTCGCGAAGAAGGTCGCGGGCATGGCGGAGGCCGCGGGACTGCTCTTCGCTCCGCACACGTGGACGAACGGCCTCGGGCTGGCGGCGAATCTGCAGGTCGCGGCGAGCGTCTCCAACTGCCCGTTCATCGAGTTTCCGTACGACCCGCCGAACTGGGTTCCGGAATACCGCGACTTCATGCTGACCGAGCCGATGCGCATCGACAAGGACGGCTACCTGCACGTGCCGGACAAGCCGGGCCTGGGCGTGGAGCTCGATGAAGATCGGCTCAAGGCGATCGAGCGTGCGTAGATTCGGCGGCGGCGGCGTTGCCCTGATGGCCGGCATGATCCTCTTCACGATCGCCACGCTGGCCGTGGTGGCGTGGGCGTTCCTGGGCGGCGTGGCGGGCAAGGACCGCGGGCTGATCTTCAAGAACTTCGGCACGACGACGCTCGTGCTCCACGTGAACGACCGGGACTTCACGCTGGAGCCGCAGGAGCAGGTCACCGTGCCCGTCGGCGCCCGGCAGTTCCCCCAGACGCTCCGCGTCACGGACACGGCGGGCAACCTCAAGTACCAGCGGGAGTTTGCCTTCAGCGAGTTCCAGCACTACCAGTTCTACGTCGTGATGGACGACGACCAGTTCAGGACGTATACGGACCCCGCCCTCAAGCCGGGCCCATGACGGAGGCCGCATGACCGCACCACTGCTGCTGAACGACGTGACGCTGATCGATGGCACCGGCGCGGACCCTCGCCCCCACGTGAGCGTGCTCGTCGAATCGGGACGCATCGCGCGCATCGGCGCCGCGGGATCGATCGCGCCGCCGGACGGCGCGCGTTCGATCGACTGCGCGGGCCGCACGCTGATGCCGGGGCTCACGGACGCGCACGTGCACTTCGGGCTGACGGCGCACAGCGATCACGACGCCCTGGAGAGCCATGTCAGCTACGTCTTCAAGGTCGCGGAGAACATCCGCATCGCGTTGGACGAAGGGTTCACCACCGTGCGCGACGCTGGAGGCCTGGATCCGGCGTACGCCCAGGCGGTGGCTGACGAGCAGATCCCGGGCCCGCGCATCCTTCCCGCAGGCTCGTTTCTCTCGCAGACCGGCGGGCACGGCGACCAGCGCAGCCGCTGGGACGAGACACCCGCGCGGTCGATCCCCGGTCTCGTCGCGCACACCGAGATCTGCGACGGCGCGGACGAAGTACGCCGCGCCGCGCGCCGCCAGATCCGCCGCGGCGCTACCCAGGTAAAGCTGATGGCATCGGGCGGCGTCATGTCGCCCAGCGATCCGCTGGAGAGCCTGCAGTTCACCGTCGAGGAGATGGCCGCCGCTGTGCACGAGGCAACGGCGTTCGGCACCTACGTCATGGCGCACTGCCACACGCCGGGGGCGATGCAGAACGCGCTGGCGGCCGGCGTGCGGTCCATCGAGCACGGGAGCATCATGACCGAGGAGATCGCGCGGCGCATGGCGCAGCAGCAGGCGTACCTCGTGCCGACGCTCGTGATCCTGGAGATCCTGGCCCGTGGCGAGATCCCCGAGTTCAGCCGCAAGAAGATGGATCGCGTCAGGGGCGAGATGCGCGGCAGCGTGCAGGTTGCCGCCGCGGCCGGCGTGTCGATCGGCTCCGGCTCGGACCTGCTGGGGCCACGGCAGTCGCGGCGAGCCAGCGAACTCGTCGAGAAGGCGCGGCACTTCGGCCCGATGGGGGCGATCGTCAGCGCGACGAGGACGAACGCGGCGCTGTTCCAGATGGAGGACCGCATCGGGACGGTACAGGAGGGCAAAGAGGCCGACCTGATCCTGGTGCAGGGCGACCCGCTCGGCGACATCGACCTGCTGGTTCAGGCGGAGAACATCCCGCTGGTGGTCAAGTCCGGAGCCGTCGTGAAGGACTGCCTCTAGCGCATTACTGCAGGCCGGCCTGCGTCAGCCGCTCGCGGATCTTGTCCGCGGTCAACTGGCCGAACTGCAGCGCGGCGATCGTGCCGTCGCGCGTGACGAAGAAGCTGTCGGGCAGCCCTTGCAGCCGGTACTGCGCGTAGACGCCGCCTTCGCTATCCAGCACCATCGGCAGCGTGATGTTGTGCTCTTTGAAGAACGCGGCCGCATCTCCCGCGCTTTCCTGGTAGTCGACCTCCAGCACCTCCAGCCCGCGTGCGTGGAACTCGTCGTAGGCGTGCTGGATATCGGGCAACTCTTGCTTGCAGGGCCTGCACCAGGTCTCCCAGAAGTTCACTAGGACCACACTGCCGCGGAGGTCGCTCAGCTTGACCACAGCGCCGTCTGGCGTTCGCAAGGCGAAATCGGGCGCCGGCTGCCCGACCGTGGGCGGCGTGCCGGTCAGTGGGCCGAGCTGAGCACCGTCGGCGGGCATCGGGCAGCAGTTCGAGGCCGTTGTGCTCGAACTGCCGCGCGCCGCTCGCACCGCGGCGAACGCGCCGACGAGGGCCGCCAGAAGCGCCGCGGCGATCAGCGCGCGCACGAGCGGACGATCGAGGGACGAGGCTTTCGGGGCGGGACTTTCCATCGATCCCACTATACCGGGCGACTCGCGCCTGCACCGGGCGACTGGCGCCCGCGGCGGTCCCGCGTCGCTTGACCCAGCGCGGAGGCCGGTGTACCAACAGCCCGATGCATGAGCGCGGCCAACGGGCGCGGCGATGGAAGTGGGGCGCGCTCGCCTGCGCACTGGCGCTTGCCTCAGCCGGCTGCGGCCTGACGAAGGCGCCACAACCGCTGCCAGCGGCGACGCCCGCCGGGCCCAACCTCTTCGCCAATCCCGGCTTCGAACTGGGTGTGGCGTCCTGGGACCCGTTTCAGGTCCCGCTCACGAGCGGATTCACTGTCAGCGACGCAGCCTCACACAACCCGGCGGGGCACTCGGCGCGCGTGCAGATCGGCCCGGAGGCCGGCGACGACGGCACGCATGCCGCGGGATTCGCTCAGAAGCTCCAGACCGATTCGTTTCCGGAGTTCGTCTCCGGCTCCTATCGCGTC
>JBGQBE010000044.1:0-29331 GCA_041494685.1 Dehalococcoidia bacterium
CTATCAGAGCAACGCAGAACGCCTCGCAGCCCTGCCCGGCTTCCTCCAGGCGTACAATGGCGATCGCCCACACACCGCACTCGGCGGTCTCCCGCCGCTCTCGCGGATCTGTCAATAACGTCCGTGGGAACTACAGCTAGCTGACGCGCTCAGAGCCTTCCTGCGCCTCGGCCGCGCCGCGGACCTTCGTGTAGCAGTTGCTGCAGTACACCGGGCGGTCGCCACGCGGCTGGAACGGCACCTCGGTCATCATGCCGCACTCGGCGCAGGTCGCGGGGTGCATCTGGCGCGGCGTGCGCCCGCCGAAGCTGGCGAAGACGCCGTAGCGCACGTACCCCTCTTCGGGCTCGTTCGTGCGGGTGGTCTTCCGGGCGGAGCGGCACGACGGACATCGTACCGGCTCGTTCTGGAGCCCCTTGTTGGCGTAGAACTCCTGCTCACCGGAGGTGAACGTGAAGTTCTGCTTGCAATCTCGGCAAATCAGGGTCTTGTCTGCGAAGCTCAATTGGATCCTCTCCCGTCGGGGATATGAATGTGCGGCCCATCAGGCCGCACCGTCCGCATGCTGAGCCCCGTGACCACCGCTGGAAGTATATCGGTCGCGCCGAAGGGCTCACAAGTTGGGGGAAACGCTCATTCTCCCAGATACGGCCGGAGGCGCGCCGGCACGGGCAGCCGCCGCACCAGCACCGCCGCCTCCTCGCTGTGCAGGGCGCGGCTGGCGTAGAAGAACACCACGGCGCCCAGGGCCATGCCGCCCATCATCGCGAAGCCGGCGTCCACCTTCCGCCCCAGGTCCAGCAGCCCCGTCAGCTCCAGCAGCGCCAGCCACAGGGCGATCACCTCGGCCATCAGCACCGTGGCCATCAGCGTCTTTCCGACCGAGGCCATGAGGTACACGCCGTCGATGCCGTGCAGCCGCCGGTCGAGCGTCCGCAGCAGCATGAAGAACTCCGCGATCGTGGCGACCGAAAGCGCCGCCGCCAGCCCCTTGATGCCGAACGGCCAGACCAGGATCAGCGAGAGCACGAGGTTGATGACCATCGACATGACGGCGAAGGCGACCGGCGTCCGCGTGTCGCTCATGGCGTAGTAGGCCCGGCTGACGATCTCGATGCCCGCGTGCGCGAAGAGCGCGATGGCATAGAAGACCAGCGCCGACACCACCAAGTCCGTGGAGGCGGCGTTGAAGGCCCCGCCGCGGAGCAGGAACGCCGTGATCGGCTTCGCCAGGATCATCAGCCCGACGCTGGCGGGGATTGTGAGGAAGAGGATCAGGCGGAGCGCGCGCGAGAGTGTGTCCTGCATCTCGGCGTTGTCGCGCGCGGCCTGCTCGGCCATGCGCGGGAAGACGGCGGTGCTGATCGCCATGCCGAAGAGGCCCAGCGGCGTCATCACCACCAGCCAGGCGTAATTGACGGCCGAGATGGCGCCGTCACGCACGGTCGAGGCGAAGAACGTGGCGATGAGGAAGTTGAGCTGGAACGCCGCCAGCCCGATGACGCGCGGCCCCATCAGGCGCCCGACCTCGCGCACCGCCTTGTCGCGCCAGTCCCAGACCGGCTCCCAGCGCATGCCCACCAGTCGTAGCGCCGGCAACTGCACCAGCAGGTGCAGCATCGCGCCGACGACGACCGCCATGGCGAGCACCTTCACGTCGTGCGAGAACATGGCGCCGACGATGATGGCGGCGTTGTAGAACATGGGGGCGAACGCGGGCGCGAAGAAGTGGTGCCGCGAATTGAGGATGCCCATGAACATGCCGCTGACCGCGAACAGCACGGGCGAGATCATCATGATCCTGGTCAGATCCACTGCCAGCGACGTCAGCTGCGAGTGCTGGCCGATATCGTCGCCCAGCCCCGGCGCCGTCATCGGCACGATGACCGGCGCCAGCAGCAGCGCGATCACGGCGAACACCGCCGTCGCGGCGAACACGAGGTTCAGCACGCCCGCCGCCAGCCGCCAGGCCGCGCGGTCGCCCTGCTCCGCCAGGATGCGCGCGAAGGTCGGGATGAAGGCGCTGCCGAGGGTCGCGCCGGCGAGAAGTTGGAAGATCAGGTCCGGCACCCGGAAGGCAACGAAGTAGGCGTCGAGGTCCGGGCTGGTGCCGAACTGGTGGGCGATGACGACGGTACGCAGGAGGCCGAGCAGGCGGCTGCCCAGGAAGCCGAGCGCGACGACCGAGGCAGCCGCGGCGAGGCTCGGGTGTTCGACCGCGGCGGCGTCTTCGTCGGCGAAGAACCGTGCTCTCAGCGTTCGCATCTTGCGTTCGGTCTCGGGGCGCCCATACGCGCGGGTCTGGCGCGTCGCAGCATCATACTACGGGCCTCGCGCGGCCTACAACGCGCATGCCGCGCGCTATGAAGCGCGGCTGGACACAGCACGGCACGGCCGATACGATGGCAGGTACTCATTTCGAGCGCGCGCGTTGGCGTGCGCGGGAGGATTCGCACTGTGGCACACTCCAAGTCCGCGCTGAAGCGCTGGCGTCAGAACGAAGCACACCGGGAGCGCAACAAACCTGTCCGCACGGGCGCGCGCACGGCCGTCAAGAAGGCACACGCTGCCATCACCGCCAGTCCGGTCGAGGAGGCCCAGGCCGCCATCGCCGAAGCTGCCGGCATCCTGGACCGCGCGGCGAAGCACAACGTCGTCCACCCGAACGCGGTATCGCGCCACAAGTCGCGGATGGCGAAGCACCTGAACAAGGTCGCCGGCGGCTTCGTGGCCGAGGCGCCGAAGAAGGGCCGCAAGACGTCGACGAAGCAGGCCCCCAAGGCCAAGGCGAAAGCGGCGGCGAAGCCGGCAGCCAAGACCACGGCCAAGACCACCGCGAAGCCTGCGGCGAAGCCCGCGGCGAAGCCGAAGGCGACCCGCGCAAAGCCGGCCGACAAGAGCTAACGTCGGCGCACAAGGCGCACTCGTACGGCGCCTGCTTCGGCGGGCGCCGTTTTCGTTTTCCAAGCAGGACGGCCCTCGAATTCGAGGGCCGTCCGTGTATGTGCCGTGCGGTGCGCCGGGGTTAGCGCTTGGTGTACTGGGGTGCCTTGCGCGCGCGCTTCAGTCCGACCTTCTTGCGCTCCTTCATGCGGGAGTCGCGGGTGAGCAGACTCTGGCGGCGCAGCGCCGGCCGCAGCGTCTCGTCCGAGGTGACCAGTGCGCGGGCGATGCCATGCGAGAGGGCGCCCGCCCAGCCGGTGATGCCGCCGCCGACGATCTTCGCCTGGACGTTGAAGCGGCCCTCGGCCATCGTGGCCTTGAGCGGTGCCAGCACAGCCGCCTGGTGCGAGCCGCGCGTGAACACGGTCATGTAGCCCTTGCCGTTCACCAGGATCTCGCCGGTGCCCGGGTACAGGCGGACGCGCGCCACCGCGGTCTTGCGGCGGCCCGTGCCGTAGAAATAGCGCTCGGTCGTTGCCATGTCAGTCCTTCCCTACGCCTTGGCCTCGTGGCCCTTGCCTGTACCGGCGTTCACTTGCGACTGGTGCGGGTGGTCCGGTCCGGCGTAGACCTTCAGGTGGTGCAGCAGCTTCGCGCCGTGCGCGTTGTGCGGCAGCATGCCCTTGACGGCGAACTCGATGACGCGCTCCGGCTTCGTCTGCAGCAGCTTCTCCTGCGTGATCGACTTCAGTCCGCCCGGGTACATGGAGTGGTGGTAGTACTTCTTCGCCACCATGTCGCCGCTGATCTTCACCAGCGCGGCGTTGACCACGATGACGAAGTCGCCGTTGCCCATCGACGGCGTGAACGTCGGGCGGTTCTTGCCGCGCAACGTCGACGCGATCTCGGACGCCAGGCGTCCCAGCGGCTTACCCGCCGCGTCGACGACGTGCCACTTCTCTTCGATGTCCTTCGGCTTCAGCGTGTACGTCGCCATCAACTCTGTCCGTTCCCTGAATCGGGCGCCCATTGGAGCCCGTCATACGCTATCCGCACCAGGTAGAGCCCGCAAGCGGGCGCCGCCGGCCCCGCGCTGGACGGCCGCGCCTGCTCCAGCAGCGCCACCAGCGCTTCGTCTGTCATCCGGCCGAGTCCCACCTCGACCAGCGGCCCCGCCGTCCGCCGCACCTGGTGCGGCAGGAAGGCCCGCGCCTCCATCTCGATGGCCACGCGCCCGCAGCGCGCCGTGACCTCGCAACGTTGCAGCGTCCGCTGCGTCCGGCCCTCGTACGACCCCGCGAACGCCGCGAAGTCGTGCGAGCCCTCCAGCAGCCGCGCCGCCCGCTGCATCGCCGCCACGTCCAGCGAGCGGGGCACGTGCCACGCCCGCTCCCGCTCCAGCGGCGAACGCACCGGCCGGTTATCGATCCGGTAGCGGTACACGCGCGAACGCGCGTGCCGTCTCGGGTCGAAGTCCGCCAACACCTCCCGGGCATCGCGCACCGCGATGTCCTGCGGCAGGAAGTGGTTCAAACCGCCCACGAACCCGGCCGGCGGGATGTCCGATCGCGTGTCGAACACCGCCACCTGGCCCAGCGCGTGGACCCCGGCATCGGTGCGCCCCGCAAAGGCGGCGCGCACACGTACGCCGGTGAGCTTGCTCACCGCGGCCTCCAACTCCTCCTGGATGCTGGGGCCGTTCTCCTGGTACTGCGAGCCGCGATACGCGGTCCCGTCGTACTCCAGCAGTACGGCGATGCGCCGCCCGTCCGTCCGGGCGCCGTCCTCGCCGTCCATGGCTTAGGCGCGTTCCACCAGCTCAAGCTGCGCCATCGACGCGCCATCGCCGTTGCGCGGGCCGAGCTTGATGATCCGCGTGTAACCGCCCGGCCGCGTCGCAAAGCGCGGTGCGATGTCGTCGAACAGCTTCTTCACGACGTCCTTGTCGTTGATGTACGCCAGTGCCTGTCGGCGCGCGTGCAGCGTGCCGTCCTTGCCGAGCGTGATCATCTTCTCCGCGATCGGCCGCACTTCCTTGGCCTTCGCCTCGGTCGTCCGGAGCCGTTCGTGCTCCATGAGATTCTTCACCAGGTTCTTGAAGAGCGCGACTCGCTCATCGCCCGGCCGGTCGAACTTGCGTCCGCTTACCTTGTGGCGCATGGCTAGTCTTCCCTCTCCTTGCGCTTGATCAGCTCAGACGGGTCCTCGCCGGCCTCGCGCAGCGCTTCGATGAGCGCGGCGCCGAGCGGGCTCAGATCCTCGGCCTCTTCGGTTGCCGCGGCGCCCGTACCCGCCGGCGTGTGGCCCAGCGGCAGCGCGCCGCGCGTCTCGTCGTCCTCGTCGCCCGGCGTCAGCAGGCCAAGCTCGATCAGCTTGTCGCGCAGCTCGTCGTACGACTTGCGGCCGAAGTTGCGCAGCGAGAGCAGCTCGTCCTCGCTCTTCTCCAGCACCGCGCCCACGGTCATCAGGCCGCTGCGCTTGAGGCAGTTGTAGGCGCGGACCGAGAGGTTGAGCTCTTCGATCGGCATGTTGTACTTGTCCGGCGGCAGCATCGTACCGACGCCCAGTCCGCGGTCCACCGTCGGCGGCAGCGGCTTCCCGAGCAGCGCGAACATCCGCAGCTCATCGATGAGGATGTCGCTGCTCTTGCTGATCGCGTCGACGCCGGACATCGTGCCATCGGTCCAGACTTCGAGCGTGAGCTTGTCGTAGTTCGTCATCTGGCCGACGCGCGTGTGCGTCACATGGAAGTTGACGCGGCGCACCGGCGAGAAGATCGCGTCCACCGGGATGACGCCGATGGGCAGCCCGTCGCTCTGGCCGGCGGGGGCGTAGCCTTGGCCCGGCTCCACGTTGAACTCGACCGTCAGGCGCGCCTCGGGCGCGTCCAGCGTCGCCAGCAGCAGGTCCGGGTTGACGATCTCGTAGTCCGCGGTCGTCTGGATGCGCTCCGCGGTCACGGGGCCGACGCCGGAGGCCTCCAGGTAGAGCTTGGCGGGGCGCTCAGCGAGCGCGCGCAGGCGCAACTCCTTGATGTTGAGCAGGAACTCGGTCGTGTCTTCCTTCATGTGCGGGATGGTCGAGAACTCGTGCTCGACTTCTTCGATCCGCACCGACGTGACCGCCGCCCCGGGCAGCGAACTGAGCAGGACTCGGCGCAAGGCGTTGCCCAGCGTCGTGCCGAAGCCGGCGTTCAGCGGCTCCGCGACGAGGCGGACATACGTCTCCGTCTCTTCCTCGACCTCGATGTGCGCGGGCTCCAGTTCGTTCAACGCAATCCCTCCTGGGCGAAAAGCGGGCGCATCGGCCGCCAACGGCCTCAGCGCCTCGCCTGCCCGTATGGCCGCTACCGTGAGTAGTACTCGACGATCACCGCCGGGTCGAACTTCGACGGCGTCTCCGCGATGGCGGGCAGCGTGACGACGCGACCGGTCATCTGGTCCACGTCAACGCTCAACCACGCGGGCGCCTGCTTGCTCGACATGTTCTCCTTGGCGGCCTTGAAGTACTCGCTCTTCTTGCTGCCGGCCATCCAGCCGATGACGTCGCCGGGCTTGGTGGCGGCGGACGCGACGTCCGTCTTGCGGCCGTTGAGCATGACGTGGCCGTGCAGCACGACCTGGCGCGCCGCCTTCAGCGAGTCGCCGAAGCCGAGCTTGTACACCACGTTGTCCAGGCGCAGCTCCAGCAGCCGCACCAGGTTGTCGCCGGTGACGCCGGGCTGGCGTACCGCTTCCTCGTAGTAGTGGCGGAACTGCTTCTCCAGCACACCGTACGAGTAGCGCGCCTTCTGCTTCTCGCGCAGCTGCAGCGCGCGGTCACTCAGCTTGCGCCGACGCGTCTGCGGAGCCCCTGGGGGTTGCGGGCGCTTGTCCAGCGTGCACTTGGTAACGCACTTGTCGCCCTTCAGCATCAGCTTGTCGCCGTAGCGACGGCAAAGGCGGCAGACCGGTCCTGTATATCGAGCCATGCTTCCCTGTGTCCTTCCAGCCGCCTAGACGCGACGCCGCTTGGGCGGCCGGCACCCGTTGTGCGGCACGGGCGTCGAATCCTTGATACTCAATACGATGAGGCCGCTCGCCTGCAGCGCGCGGACAGCCGCCTCGCGCCCGCTGCCGGGGCCTTTGACAAACACTTCGACCTGGCGCAGGCCGTGCTCCATGGCGCGCCGGGCCGCGCCCTCCGCCGCCATCTGCGCGGCGTACGGCGTGCTCTTGCGCGAGCCCTTGAAGCCCGACTGCCCCGCGCTCGCCCACGACAGCACGTTGCCGTTGGGGTCGGTGAGCGTGATGAGCGTGTTGTTGAACGTGGACTGCACGTAGGCCTTGCCGCGCGGGACGGACTTCTTCTCGCGTTTGCGTCCCTTGCTCTTGGTGGTGGTTGGCTTTCGCTCGGCCATACGTCTCCTCTACGCGCCCCGGGGCGCGCGCGCCTCTGTTCGTGCCAGGCGCCGTGCTTACTTCTTCGCTGCCGCCTTGCGCTTGCCGGCGACCGTGCGCCGCGCGCCGCGCTTGGTGCGCGCATTCGTGCGCGTCCGCTGCCCGCGCACCGGCAGACCGCGCCGGTGCCGCACCCCGCGGTAGCAGTTGATCTCGATCAACCGCTGGATGTTCTGTCGCACCTCGCGCCGCAGGTCGCCCTCGACGACGTACTCCTTGTCGATCACCTCGCGGATGCGGTTCACCTCTTCGTCCGTGAGGTCGCGCACCTTCGTCGCCGGGTTGACTTGCGTCTGGGCGACGATGCGCCCCGATGCGGTCGGTCCGATGCCGAAGATGTAGCGCAGCGAGATGTCTACCCGCTTGTCCCGCGGAATGTCGACGCCGGCGATACGTGCCATGGTTCCCCTACCCCTGCCGCTGCTTATGCTTCGGGATCTCGCAGATCACCCGCAGCACCCCGTGCCGCTTGATGATCTTGCACTTCTCACAACGCTTCTTGATGGAAGCCCGGACTCGCATGTCAGTCCCCTACCTGAATCGATATGTGATGCGCCCGCGCTTCAAGTCGTATGGTGACAACTCAACCAGGACGCGGTCGCCCGGTAACACCTTGATGAAGTTCAGACGGATCTTCCCGGAGATATGCGCCAGCACCTGGTGGCCGTTGGGCAACTCCACCTTGAACATCGCGTTCGGCAGGGGCTCCTTGACGACACCCTCTACCTCGATCGCGTCCTTTTTTGGCATGCGCTCCCTTCCGAGCCTCGCTACTCAGCGAATTGTTATACCAAATTCCCGGCACCTGGCGCGAACAAAAGGTTCTATATCGCCCTCATGGCACTGTGAGCACCACCGGGTCGCCATCCGTTATGGCAATCGTGTGCTCGAAATGGGCCGCCAGCCTCCCATCGGCCGTCACAACGGTCCAATGGTCCTCCAACTGCCGTGTCCGCCAATCACCGACTGTCACCATCGGCTCCAGCGCCAGTACCATGCCCTTCTTCAGCACCGGCCCGCGGTCCGCCGGACCGAAATTCGGCACCTGCGGCTCCTCGTGCATCTGCCGTCCTACCCCGTGCCCCACGTACTCCCGCACCACACCGAAGCCGTGCGACTCGATGTACGTCTGGATCGCGTACGAGATCGCCCCAAGGCGGTTCCCCGGGCGCGCCTGCGTGATGCCCGTCGAGAGCGCGTCACGCGTCACGTCCACCAGCTTCTGCGTCAGCGGCGTCGGCTTGCCGACGATCACCGTCAGCGCCGAATCCGCCACGAACCCCTTGTATGTGCAGCCCAGGTCCAGGCTGACGACGTCCCCGTCCTGGACCACCCGCTTGCCCGGGATCCCGTGGACGATCTCCTCGTTGACGGAGACGCACACGGTCGCCGGATAGCCGTGGTACCCCAGGAACGTCGGTACCACCTTGTGCTTCTCGAACTCGCGCCGGACGACCTTGTCCAGCTCTTTCACCACGAGCCCGGGCCGTAGCTCCTGCACCAGCTTCTGCAGCGTCTGCGCCACCACGCTGCCCGCGTGGCGCATGATGGCGATCTCGTCGTCCGACTTGATGATGATGGGCATGCGACGCCGGTCTCTCTTACTTCGCGGCGCCGGCGCCATCGACGCCAAGCACGCGCATGATCGACGCCGTCACCACCGGGATTTCCGGCAGCCCATCCACATCCTTCAGCTTCCCCGCCCCGCGGAAGTGCTCCAGCAGATCCGCCGGCGGCTTCTGCACTTCCAGGCGCACCTTGATCGCCTCCGGCGTGTCGTCGGCGCGCCCGGACTCTTTCGCCCGGTTCAGCATCCGCTCGACCAGCACGGCGTCGTCCGCCGTGATGTTGACCGCCAGGTCGATCGACTTCCCTTCGTTCGCCAGCGCCGCGTCGAGCGCCTGCGCCTGCACCAGCGTGCGCGGGAAGCCATCGAGCACGAAGCCCTGGTCTTTCCGCAGCTCCGCCAGCCGCGCCATGAACATGTCGATGACCAGTTCGTCCGGGACCAGCAATCCCTGGTCCATGAACCCCTTGGCCCTGACGCCCAGCGGCGTCCCGTCCTTCACGTGCGCGCGCAGCATGTCGCCGGTCGAGATGTGCGCCCAGCCCATGCGCTCCGCCACGATCACCGCCTGCGTACCCTTGCCGACTCCGGGCGGCCCGAAGAAGATCACGTACATCTAGCGGATGAACCCCTCGTAGTTGCGCATCAGCAGTTGCGCCTCAAGCTGCTTCATCGTGTCCAGCACCACGCCGACGACGATCAGCATGCCGGTGCTGCTGATGGTCAGCGAGGTCACGTTGAACCAGTTCGTCACCAGGTACGGCGTGATCGCCACCAGTCCCAGGAAGATCGCGCCCGCCCAGGTGATGCGCACCAGCACGCGCTGGATGTACTCGTTCGTCGGCCGGCCCGGCCGGATGCCCGGCACGAAGCCGCCCTGCTTTTGCAGGTTCTCCGCGAGGTTCTGCTGCGTGTACGTCACGAACGTGTAGAAGAAGCTGAACAGCACCACCAGCACGAACACCAGGATGTAGAAGCCCGGACTGGTACCCGTGCCGCCCGTCTTGGTGCCCGGCGAGAGCAGGTTGCTGACCCAGCCCGCGAGCGTGTGCATGACGGTGCCGCTGCCCGTCGAGTTCTGCACGAACGTCGCCATCGTGGCCGGCAGGATCACGATCGAGAAGGCGAAGATCAGCGGGATCATGCCCGCGGAGTTCACTCGTAACGGGATATGGCTCTGCCCGGACTGGCGGTACATCTTCCCCGCCCTGAACACGCTCTTGGCGTACTGCACGGGGATCCGCCGCGTCGCCTCCTGCATGAAGACGATCGCTGCCACCAGCAGCACCGCCAGCACCGCGATCATCAGGATTAGGAAGATGCCCATCGTCGACTGGAAGACCGTGTTCAGCATGCCCGGCATGCCGGCCACGATGCCGCCGAAGATGATCACCGAGATCCCGTTGCCGATGCCGTTCTCCGTGATCAGCTCGCCCAGCCAAACCAGGAACATCGTGCCCGCGGTCATCGAGAAGAGCGCGGTCATCGTCGTCAGCGCCTGCCCGCCCGTGATCGACGGATCGAACATCGCGCCGCCGGGGCCGGTCGGGATTCCCGACTGCTGGACAGACTGGTGCAGGATCACGAGCTGAGCGTAGCCCTGCACGAAGCAGAGCGGCACGGCCATCCAGTGCTGGTACAGCTCCAGCCGGTGGCGCCCCTGCTCGCCCTCCTTCTGGAGGTTCTGGAGCGACGGCACGATCGGCGTCAGCAGCTGCATGATGATCGAGGCGGTGATGTACGGATACACGCCCAGCGCCGCGACGCTGACGCGGCGCAGCGCGCCACCGCTGAACAGGTTGAAGTAGCCCAGCAGCTTGCTGGAGTTGAAGGCCTGCTCCAGTTGACTGGGGTTGACGCCCGGGATCGGCACGTGCGCGACCAGGCGGAAGACCAGCAGCATCGCCGCGGTGAACAGCAACTTCTTCCGGATATCCGGCTGCTGTACCGCGTCGAAGACCGCCTGCAGCAGGCGCGGCCTGTTCGCCGCCGCCTGCCGGCTAGCTGCCAGCGTCATCGTTCGCCTCTTCCACGGCCGCGCCGGCGGACTCGCCGCCCGCGGCCTTCTTCGGAGCGCGCACCTTCTTAGGCGCCGCCTCGGGCTCCTCGGCGACGGGCTCGCCGTTCAGCCAGTGTACGCTGCCGCCCGCCGCTTCGATCTTGCTACGGGCGGACTTGCTGAAGCTCGCCGCCTCGACGGTCAACGCCACGGCGAGATCGCCCTCGCCCAGTACCTTCACCGGGCGGTTGGTGCGGACCAGGCGCGCGGCCTGCAAAGCCTCTGAGTTCACCTGCGTGCCGGGTGCGAAGCGCGCCAGCACGCCGACGTTCACTTCTTCGTAGTCGACACGGAACGGGTTGCGGAAGCCGCGCTTGTACGCCATGCGGCGGACGAGCGGGAGCTGGCCGCCTTCGAAACCCGGACGGACACCACCACCGGAGCGGGCCTTCTGGCCCTTCATCCCCCTGGTGCTGTACGTGCCGTGGCCGCTGGCGTTACCGCGACCGACGCGCTTGCGCTTGTGCGTCGCGCCCTTGGGCTGGCGCAGTTCGTGCTGCTGCATCTACGCATCCTCCCGCACGGTCACCAGGTGCCGCACCTTGAGGATCATACCCCGGATAGTGCGGTTGTCGTCGTGCTCCACGGTCTGCCCCAGCTTGCGGAGTCCCAGCGCGCGAATCGTGCGCTTCTGGTCTTCCTTCTGGTTGATGCCGCTGCGATCCCACGTCACGCTGATCTTCGCCATGCCTACGCCTCAGCCGTCCGGCGCACCGACGCACGCCGCCGCGCGATCTCTGTCTTCGGGTCGCGCAGCTCCGCCAGCCCCGCGATCGTGGCCTTCACCACATTGATCGCGTTCGACGAGCCCAGCGACTTGGTCAGCACGTCCTTGATCCCCGCCGACTCCATGACGGCGCGCACGCCGCCCCCGGCGATCACGCCGGTACCGGCGGAGGCCGGCTTCATCATCACCTTCGCGGCGCCGAAGCGCGCGATAATCGGGTGGGCGATCGTGGTCTTGTTCATCGCCACCTTGATCAGGTTCTTGCGCGCGACGGCCGAACCCTTGCGGATCGCCTCCGGCACCTCGTTCGCCTTGCCCATGCCAGCGCCCACGTGTCCCTGGCCGTCGCCCACGACGACAACCGCGCTGAAGCTGAAGCGCCGGCCGCCCTTCACCACCTTGGAGACGCGGTTGATGTAGACGACCTTCTCCTGGAGCTCCAGCTCACGGTGTTCGATCTTTGCGGTCCTCGGTGTCACCATGTTCCGTCCCTTAGAACTGCAGGCCGCCCTCACGCGCGGCCTCGGCGAGCGCTTTGACGCGCCCGTGGTAGCGGTTGCCGCCGCGGTCGAAGACGACCTGCGTCACGCCGGCGTCCAGCGCCTTCTTCGCGATGGCCGTGCCGACTGCTTTGGCGCGCTCACTCTTGTTGCCCGGCGTATCCTTCACGCCCGCCTGCATGTCCGATGCGGCAGCCAGCGTGTGGCCGCGCTCGTCGTCGATCACCTGCGCATAAATGTGCGTCAGGCTGCGGTACACGGCCAGGCGCGGGCGCACGGGCGTGCCCGAGACGGTCTTGCGGACGCGCTCGTGGCGGCGCACGCGGGCGGCGCGGGCAGTCTTGTTACCCTTCATCTACTTGCCTGCCTTACCGGCCTTGCCGGCCTTCCTGCGCACGTTCTCACCCAGGTAGCGGATGCCCTTGCCCTTGTACGGCTCCGGCTTCCGCACTTTGCGGATGTTCGCGGCGACCTGCCCCACCAGCTCCTTGTCGATGCCGCGGACATGCACCTTGGACGTGCCCTCCACCGCGAGCTCGATCCCCGACGGGGGCGTCACCTCGACCGGGTGCGAGAAGCCGACGGACAACGTCACTTTCTCGCCCGACTGCGTGGCGCGATAGCCGACGCCCTGCAGCTCCAGCGTCTTCGTGAAGCCATCGGCCACACCGATGACCATGTTCGCCAGCAGCGTGCGCGACAGCCCGTGGAGCGCGCGCGACGGCTTCTCATCGTCCGGGCGCGCCACCAGGACGCGGCCCTCGTCGATCGCGAAGGTGATGCCGGCGGGGAACTCGCGGACGAGTTCGCCCTTCGGCCCCGTGACCTTCACGGTCGAGCCATCGATGTCCACCTGGACGTTCTTTGCGATCGGGATCGGCAACTTGCCAATTCTTGACATCGCCCTACCACACGTAACAGATGACTTCGCCGCCAATGCTGCGCCGCCATGCGTCCTGACCGGTCATGATCCCCTGCGGCGTCGAGAGGATCGCGATCCCCAGTCCGCCGTACACGCGCGGGATCTCGCGCTTCTGCACATAGACACGCAAGCCCGGCTTGCTCACGCGCTGCAGCCCCGTCAGCACCGGCTCTTTCTTGCCGGTGTAGTTCAACTGCACGCGCATCAGCTTCTTGCTGGCCTCGTCGGTCACATCAAAGCCGCGGATGAAGCCCTCGTTGCGGAGCACGCCCGCAATCGCGATCTTCATCTTGGATGCCGGGATGTTGACGAATTCATGCTTCGCCGTGATGGCGTTGCGAATCCGCGTCAGCATGTCCGCGATAGGGTCCGTCATGTTCAAGGCTTCCGCCTCCTCGTTCTCCCGCGCTTCGTCGCACCCGCGACGGCTACGGAAAGGGACTGCCCAGGCAACCCCGGTACTACCAGCTTGATTTCGTAACGCCGGGCAACTGCCCCTTCAACGCATGTTGGCGGAAGCAGATCCGGCACATCGCGAAGTACCGCATGAACGCGCGCGGCCGGCCGCACAGCTTGCAACGGTTCTTCTTCCGCGTCGAGTACTTCGCCTCCCGATTCGCCCGGACGATCAGCGATGTCTTCGCCATGTCTACGCCCGCTCCTTCGAGAACGGCATGCCGAGCATTTCCAGCAGCCGCTTCCCCTCTTCGTCCGTCCGTGCCGTCGTGATGATGTTGATCTGCATACCGCGGATCTTGTCCACCTTGTCGTAGTCGATCTCCGGGAAGATCAGCTGCTCGCGCACGCCCAGGCTGAAGTTCCCGCGCCCGTCGAACGCCTTGGTCGGCACGCCGTGGAAGTCACGGATGCGCGGCAGCGCCGCGTTGAGCAGCCGGTCCAGGAACTCGTACATCCGGTCGCCGCGCAGCGTCACCGCGACGCCGACCGGCATGTTCTCGCGGATCTTGAAGTTTGCGATGGCCTTCTTCGCCCTAGTGACAAGCGGCTTCTGGCCCGTGATCGTCGCCACTTCCGCCGTCGCCGACTCGACCGCGCGCGCGTTCTCGCGCGCTTCGCCCAGGCCGATGTTGACCGTGACCTTCTGTACGCGCGGCACCTGCATGGCGTTGCCGTACTGGAACTCGCGCATCAGCTCAGGCGCGATCTCCGCCCTGTAGCGTTCCTTCAGCCGTGGTATTGGTCCCGCCATCAGTCGATGTCCTGTCCGCAGACGCGGCACACGCGATGCTTGCCGTCGGCACGGGCATGGAAGCCCACCCGCGTCGGCTTGCTGCAGCTCTTGCAGATCAGCATCACCTTGCCTAGCGACAGCGGCATCTCTTTCTCGATGATGCCCGCCTGCTGCACGCCGGCCTGCTGCTTCTTGTGCTTCTTCACCATGTTGATGCCGGTGACGAAGACCTTGTCCTCGGTGATCTTGGGGCGGTGCCCCTTCACCTTCACCAGGTCGCCGCCGCCGACGATCTGCCGCACGACCCCCGTCTTGCCCCGGTCCTTGCCGCCCAGGATCAGCACCGTGTCGTCGCGCTTGATCTTCCGCATCGCTACACCACCTCCGGCGCCAGCGAGACGATCTTCATGAAGTTCCGGTCGCGCAGCTCGCGCGCCACCGGGCCGAAGATACGCGTCCCCTTCGGGTTCTGCTTGTCGGACAGCACCACGGCCGCGTTCTCGTCGAAGCGGATGTAGGAACCGTCCGCGCGGCCGTAGGCCTTCGCCACCCGCACGACGACCGCCTTGACCACCTCGCCCTTCTTCACGCCGCCGCCCGGCTGCGCGGCCTTCACACTGCAGACGATCGTGTCGCCCACGTGCGCGTAGCGGCGGCCGGAGCCGCCGAGCACCGTGATGCACATCAGCGAGCGCGCGCCGGAGTTGTCCGCGACCTTCAGCCGCGTGTACTGCTGGATCACGAGCCCGCCTCCTCCGTCGCGTCCGCGGCCTCGGCCGGGGCGGCCGCAGCCCGCGCGGCGGCTTCCGCAGCGGCTCTCGCCGCGGCCTCGACGGCCTGCGCCGCGCGTGTCTCTTCCAGGATGTGCGCGCCGATCTCGCGCGGCGCGACTTCCGCCACGTCGCCCTTCGTCACGATCTCGACGACGCGCCAGCGCTTCTCGCGCGACAGCGGCCGCGTCTCGGAGATCTTGACGACGTCGCCCAGATGGCACTCGTTCTTCTCGTCGTGCACCTTGTAGCGCTGCGTCACCTCCAGCGTCTTGCCGTACAGGCGGTGACGCTTCTGGCGGTCGATGCGCACGACCACCGTCTTATCCATCTTCGCGCTGACGACCGTGCCGGTCTGCAGTTTTTCCAGCGACGCCATCGTCTTACCTTCCCGCTGTGTGCGCCGCGTACGCGGCGGCCAGCTCGCGCTCGCGCTGGATCGTCCGGATGCGGGCGATCGTGCGCGAGACCTTCGCCTTTTCGGTCGTGTTCGTCTGCTGGCGCGTCGCCAACTGCAGGCGGATGGTGAACAGGCGGCGATAGGCCTCGTTCAGCTCCTTCGCCAGGTCCCCGTCGGACATGGCGCGCAACTCCTCGGCACGCTCCTTCTTCTTGCGTCCGGCCATCAGATTCCCTCGTGCTCCTTGATCACCATCCGCGTTTCGAGCGGCAGTTTGTGCGAGGCGAGCCGCAGCGCTTCGCGCGCAAGCTCTTCCTTCACGCCTGCCACCTCGAACATCATGCGGCCTGGCTTCACCACGGCCACCCAGTGATCCGGCGCGCCCTTGCCGCTGCCCATCCGCGTCTCCGCCGGCTTCGCCGTCACCGGCTTGTCCGGGAAGATCCGGATCCACACCTTGCCGCCGCGCTTCAACTCGTGCGTGATCGCGCGGCGCGCCGCCTCGATCTGGCGGCTGTCGACCCAGGCATGGCCGACGGCCTGCAGCCCGAACTCGCCGAAGCTGATCTGGTTGCCGCTGCCGGCGATGCCGCGGCGGTGGCCGCGGTGCTGCTTACGAAACTTGACGCGCTTTGGTTGCAGCATGACTCGTTACTCGCCCGCCCCGGCGCTCGCCGCCGCGGTCTCGCCGCCGTGCCCCTGCGCCGCCGCACGCTCCTCCGGGCTCATCCCCGAGAAGTCGTTCTCGCCGCGCGGGCGCTTCGGCCCCGGCATGATGTCGCCCTTGTAGATCCAGACCTTCACGCCGATCCGCCCGAAGGTCGTGTGCGCTTCCGCGATACCGAAGTCGATGTCTGCGCGCAGCGTATGCAGCGGGATGCGGCCCTGCTTCTCCGACTCGCGCCGCGACATCTCCGCGCCGCCCAAGCGGCCGGCGACGCCCACCTTGATGCCCTTTGCGCCGCGCGCCATCGTGCGCGCCACCGTCTGCTTGATCGCGCGGCGAAACGCCACACGCCGCTGCAGCTGCTCGGCGATGCTGCGCGCCACCAGGTACGCGTCCAGCTCCGGCTGGCGGATCTCGTTGATGTTGACCCGCACCCGGCGTCCCGTCGTCTTCTCCAGCTCCTGCCGCAGCAGGTCGACGTTGGCGCCGCTGCGGCCGATGACAATACCCGGCTTCGCCGTGTGGATCGTCACCGTCATCTGGTTCGCGTTGCGGTCGATCTCGACCTTCGAGATACCCGCGTCGACGCTGCCGCCCATGATCCGCTTGCGGATCGCGATGTCCTCATGCAGGTGCTGCTTGTAGTTCTTGCTCGTGTACCACTTGCTCTGCCAGTCGTAGATGACGCCGACGCGGAAGCCCGTGGGGTGTACTTTGTGACCCAAGTTAACCCTCCTCCACGACGACCGTGATGTGGCTCGTCCGATGCAATATCTGGCCCATGCGGCCCCGCGCCTTTGGCCGGTAGCGCTTGAGCGTGCGCGATTCGCCCGCGTACGCGCGCTTGATGCGCAGCTCCGCTGTGTCCAGCGCGTAGTTGTTCTCCGCGTTCGCCGCGGCTGACTTGACGACCTTCTCCACCAGGCGGGCGTGCGGCGTCGGCAGGAAGCGGAGCATGACCATCGCCTCCTCCACGCGCTTGCCGGGCAGCTGGTCCAGCACAAGACGCATCTTGCGGGCGGACACGGGCAGGTACTTCGCCGTAGCGCTCACTTCCATGGACTACCCCTTGCCCCCGCCAGGACCGCCGCGCTGCTGCGACGCCTTCTCGCTCTTGCTCGTGTGGCCGCGGAAGTGCCGCGTCAGGGCGAACTCGCCCAGCTTGTGGCCCACCATGTTCTCCGACACGAAGATTGGCACGTGCCGGCGGCCATCGTGGATGCCTATCGTCAACCCCACCATCTCCGGAATGATCGTCGATGCACGCGACCAGGTCTTGATCACCGTGCGCGCGTTGGTGCGCTTCACGGCCTCCACCTTCTTCATCAGCTTGGCCTCGATGAACGGGCCCTTTTTCAGTGATCGGGACATGGCTTACGCCTTCCTCCGCCGCACGATGAACTTGTCCGACGGCTTCTTCATCCGCGTGCGCTTGCCCAGCGTGGGCTTGCCCCACGGCGACTTCGGACTCGGCATACCGATGGGCGCCTTGCCCTCGCCGCCACCGTGCGGGTGATCGACGGGGTTCATCACGACGCCGCGCACCTGGGGCCGGCGCCGGCGGTGTCGGATGCGGCCCGCCTTGCCCAGCTTGATCAAGCTGTTCTCCACATTGCCCACCTGCCCGACCGTGGCCTGGCAGCGCGACAGCACGCGTCGCATCTCGCCCGAGGGCAGCCGCAGCAGCGTGTAGTCGCCTTCCTTCGCCATCAGCTGCGCCGACGTCCCGGCGCTGCGCACGATCTGGCCGCCGCGGCCCGGGATCAGCTCGATGTTGTGGATCACGGTGCCGTTCGGCATGTTCTGCAGCGGCAGCGTGTTCCCCGGCTTCACCTCGGACTCCGGCCCGGACTGGATCATGTCGCCGACCTTCAGGCCCACCGGCGCCACGATGTACCGCTTCTCGCCATCGCGATAGAAGATCAGCGCGATGCGGGCGCTTCGCCCGGGATCGTACTCGATCGAGGCCACGCGGCCGGGAATGCCGACCTTGTCGCGCTTGAAGTCGACCATGCGGATCCGCCGCTTCGGGCCGCCACCGCGGTGCCGCACCGTGATCTTGCCCTGATTGTTGCGGCCCGACATCTTCTTCTTCGTGGCCAGCAGCGACTTCTCCGGCTTCGACTTCGTGATCTCATCGAAGGTGAAGCCGGACATGCCGCGGCGGCCGGGAGACGTGGGCTTGAACTGCTTGACTGCCATCGCTACACGCCCTCGAACAGCTCGATCTTGTCGCCGGGTGCCAGCGTCACGATCGCTTTCTTCCAGTCAGGGCCCTTCGTCACGCCGCGTCCGTAGCGCCGGAACTTGCCCTTCATCACGCAGGTGTTGACGGTGCGGACGGAGACGCCGAACGCGACCTCGACCGCTTCCTTGATCTGCATCTTGTTCGCGCGGGTGTCCACTTCGAACACGTACTTCCCACCCGTGGTGAGGTGCTGCGCCTTCTCGGTGATCAGCGGCCGCATGATGATGCCGTACGGGTGCAGTTGCTTGGGCATCGCTTACGCCTCCGCCTTCGAGCTGCGCTTCTTGGCGGCGCGCTCGCCGCCCCAGAGCGCCTCCGCGCCGCGTACCGCGTCCACCGTCATCAGCAGGCCCTGGTGGTCCAGCATGTCCTGCACGTTCAGGTAGGCCGCCGGCAGCAGCCCGACCGAGGGCAGGTTGCGCGCGCTCGCCTTTACGTTCTCGTTCGTCTCGCCCGTCACGACGAGCACCGAGCGCTCGAAGCCGAGGGAGGCGATCACGCCCTTCATCGCCTTCGTGCTGGGCGTGCTCGACGGCAGGCTCTGTACCACCCGCAGCGAGCCGTCAGCGGCCTTCGCGGACAGCACCGAGCGGATCGCCAGCCGGCGCATCTTCTTTGGCAGGTCTTTCGCGTAGCTGCGCGACCGCGGGCCGAAGACGATACCGCCGTGGCGATGCTGCGGCGCGCCGATCGAGCCCTGCCGCGAGCGGCCGGTACCCTTCTGCGCGCGGATCTTCTTCGTCGAGTACGAGACTTCGCCGCGCGTCTTCGTGTGCGCCGTGCCGACGCGCTTGTTCGCGCGCGAGGTCACCAGCGCCTGGTGCACGACCGGTACGTTCGGCGTGATGCCGAAGACCGCGTCGTCGACCTCGATCGTCTCGACTTCCTTCCCGGCAGCGTCGTGGACCGTCAGTTTCATCGCTTCTGCCCGCGGCGTGCGGCGCCCATGAAGGCCCGCACCCAGCGTCCTACTTCTTCCCTTGCTTCTTCGCGCGGCGCACCCGCACCGTGCCGTTCGTCGCGCCCGGTACGGCGCCCTCGATGAGCAGCAACCCCTTGCCTTCGTCCTTGGCGATCACCTTCAGGTTCTTCGCCGTCACCTGCGCGGCGCCCATGTGGGTCGCCATGCGCTGGCCCTTGTACACGCGGCCCGGCGTCGTGCCCGCGCCGATAGAGCCGGGCGCGCGGTGCCGGTCCGACTGACCGTGCGTCTTGGGGCCGCCGCTGAAGTTGTGGCGCCGCACGCCGCCGGCGAAGCCGCGTCCGCGCGATACGCCCGTCACGTCCACGAGGTCGCCTTCGCTGAATAGCTCCATCCCCACCTTGTCGCCGACGTTGTACTCGCTCTCGCCGTCCGCGCCGAACTCGCGCAGCAGGCGGAAGTCTCCCAGCTTGCCCAGGTGGCCGTGCATCGGCTTGTTGCTCTTCTTGCGCGTGCCGAAGCCCACCTGCACGGCCGTGTAGCCGTCCTTCGATGCGGTCTTGACCTGCGTCACTACGACCGGCCCAGCCTCCACCACCGTAACGGCGTGGATCTTGCCGTTCTGGTCGAAGACCTGGGTCATGCCGAGTTTGCGTCCGAGCAGTCCTTCCAGTGGCATCGCCCGTCCCTTACAGCTTGATCTCGATGTCGACGCCAGACGGAAGCTGGAGGCGCATCAAGGTGTCTACGGTCTTCGAACTCGGCTCCAGGATGTCGATCAGGCGCTTGTGCGTGCGCATCTCGAACTGCTCCTGGGAGTCTTTATCAATAAACGGCGAACGGATCACACAGAACTTCTTGATCTCCGTCGGCAGCGGGATCGGGCCAGCCACCGCCGCGCCCGTGCGCTCCGCCGCCTCCACGATCTGCTCGGCCGACTGGTCGAGGATGCGGTGGTCGTACGCCTTCAGTCTGATCCGGATCTTCTGCCTGGCCATCGTTGCCTTCTTTCGCGCGGGACGTCCTAGACGCCGGCGCGCACCACTCTCTTGACGCGAGTCCCCAGGATCTTCTCCGCCACATTCCGCGGTACTTCGTCGTACTTGTCGAACTCCATGCTGTAGCTCGCCCGGCCCTGCGTCATAGAGCGCAGGTCGGTAGCATAGCCGAACGTCTCGGCCAGCGGCACGAGCGCACGCAGGACCTTCAAGGTGCCGCGCTGCTCCGTCTCCAGCACCTGGCCGCGCCGCTTCGAGACGTCGCCCTGCACCGAGCCGTAGAAGTCTTCCGGCGTGCTGATCTCCAGCTTCATGACCGGCTCCATCAGCACGGGGTTCGCCTTGTCCATCGCGGCCTGGAACGCCATCGAGCCGGCGGTCTTGAACGCCATCTCGGACGAGTCTACGTCGTGGTAGTCGCCGCCGATGAGCGTCACACGGACGTCGATCACCGGGTAGCCCGCCAGCACGCCGCTGTCGATGGCGCTGCGCACACCGTCCTCGATCGGCTTGATGAACTGCTTCGGTACCTCGGCGCCGACGACCTTGTCGACGAACTCGAATCCGGTGCCCCGCTCCAGCGGCTCGATCTCGACGCGCGCGACACCGAACTGGCCGTGGCCACCGGTCTGCCGCACGAAGCGGCCCTCCGCCCTGGCGGACGACCTGATCGCTTCCTTATAGGCCACTTCCGGCCGGCCGACGTTCGCCTCGACGCGGAATTCGCGCTTCATGCGGTCGACGATGACGTCCAGGTGCAGTTCGCCCATGCCGGAGATGATGGTCTGGCCGGTCTCCTGGTCATAGCGCATCCGGAAGCTCGGGTCTTCCTCCGCGAGCTTGCCCAGCGCCTCTCCCATGCGGTCCTGGTCGTCCTTCGTCTTCGGCTCGACCGCGATGTGGATAACGGGCTCCGGGAAGGTGATCGACTCAAGGACGACCGGCTTGTTCTGGTCGCAGAGCGTGTCGCCCGTGGTGGTGATCTTGAGGCCCATCGCCGCGATGCCGCCGGCGCCGACCTCGGTCACGTCTTCGCGGTGGTTCGCGTGCATCTGCATGATGCGGCTGACACGCTCCGTCTTGCCGCGGGTCGAGTTGAAGACGCTCGAGCCGGCGGTCAACTTGCCGGAGTACACTCGGAAGTAGGCGAGCCGGCCCATGTGCGGGTCAGTGACGATCTTGAACGCGAGCGCGGAGAACGGCTCTTCGTCGTTTGGCGCGCGCACGACCTCGTCGCCCGTCTTCGCGTCGTGGACCACCACGGGCGGCACGTCGTCGGGCGACGGCAGGAACTCGACGACGGCGTCCAGCAGGAGCTGCACGCCCTTGTTCTTGAGCGCGCTGCCGCACAGCACCGGCGTCGTCGTCGGGTGGTTCGGGTTGATGGGCGTTTCGATGGTGACGCGGCGGAGTGCCG
Source organism: Dehalococcoidia bacterium (assembly GCA_041494685.1). GTDB lineage: Bacteria > Chloroflexota > Dehalococcoidia > DSTF01 > JACRBR01 > JBGQBE01. The sequence continues at coordinate 21,712 of JBGQBE010000044.1, forward strand.
CCATGATCTCGTGCGGCGTCAGCGTGTGGCCCTCGACGAAGCTGATCATCGTCTGCTCATCGACTTCACCGATGGCCTCGATCATCTTGTCGTGCCACTTCTTGGCTTCGTCCTGCCATGCGGGCGGGATGGGCGCTTCGACGGGCGCGTCGTCGCGGTTGCCGGTGAACGTCCAGGCTTTCATCTCGACGAGGTCGATGACGCCGCCGAAGTCCGCCTCGGAGCCCATCGGGATCTGGATCGGGACGGGCTTCGCGCCCAGGCGCTCGACGATCATGTCGACCGTGCGCCAGAAGTCCGCGCCCATGCGGTCCATCTTGTTGACGAAGCAGATCCGCGGCACCTGGTACTTGTCGGCCTGGCGCCATACCGTCTCCGACTGCGGCTCGACGCCTGCGACCGCGTCGAAGACGACGACGCCGCCGTCCAGCACGCGGAGACTGCGCTCGACCTCGACAGTGAAGTCGACGTGGCCGGGCGTATCGATGATGTTGACCTGGTGGTTCTTCCACTCGGCCGTGGTCGCGGCGGCGGTGATCGTGATACCGCGCTCCTGCTCCTGCGGCATCCAGTCCATGACGGCCGTGCCTTCATGGACCTCGCCGATCTTGTAGGTGCGGCCCGTGTAGTACAGGATCCGCTCCGTGACCGTGGTCTTGCCTGCATCGATATGAGCGATGATGCCGATGTTCCGGATGCGCTCAATCGGGATCGTTCGTGCCATGTCCTGGTCGCCGTGTCCTTTACCCGCCGGCGGCGCGCATCCGCGCTTGCCGCTGGCAACATACGCCGCCGGTGACTGCTGTCGCCGGCGGCGATTTCCGCACGAGGCGGATGATGCTCTCTGCTACCACCGATAGTGGACGAAGGCCCGGTTGGCTTCGGCCATACGGTGCGTGTCGTCCTTACGCTTGATCGTGGCGCCCTGGCCGGACGCCGCGTCCATCAGTTCCGAAGCCAGGCGGTCCGCCATGGACTTGCCGCCGCGAGCGCGCGCCGAGCGCAGCAGCCAGCGGATCGCGAGCGCCATGCGGCGCTCCGCGCGGATGTCTACCGGCACCTGGTACGTGGCGCCGCCGACGCGCCGCGGCTTTACTTCGATCGTCGGCGTGGCGTTACGGATCGCCATCTCGAACGTGTCCACCGGGTTCTTGCGCGTCTGCGTCTCGATGCGCTCCAGCGCCGCGTAGACGATACGCTCGGCGGTGCTCTTCTTGCCGCGCTGCATCAGCTTGTTCACGAACATCGTGATCGTGCGGCTGCTGTAGCGGCCGTCGGGCAGAATCTCTCGTTTGACGATTTTTGCACGTCGAGGCATTGGACTACTCCACCTTACGTCTTGCGCGTCCCGTACTTGCTGCGGCCGCGCTTGCGGTTCGCGACGCCCTGGGCGTCGAGCGCACCGCGGATGATGTGATAGCGGACGCCCGGCAGGTCCTTCACGCGGCCGCCGCGGATCAGGACCACCGAGTGCTCCTGCAGCGAGTGGCCCTCGCCCGGGATGTACGCCGTGACCTCGATGCCGTTCGTCAGCCGAACACGCGCGATCTTGCGCAGCGCCGAGTTCGGCTTCTTCGGCGTCATCGTGCGCACCTGCGTACAGACGCCGCGCTTCTGCGGCGAACCCTTGCCGCGCACGGTGCGGTTCTTGAGCGAGTTATAGGTAAAGCGAAGGGCTGGCGCCTTCGTCTTCTTGACCGACTTCTTGCGGCCCTTGCGCACGAGTTGACTGATCGTCGGCACTACGACCCCTGCGTTTCCACTACTCGCCGTTGGTGACCGCCGCGCTCAATGGGCCCGTGTTCAGGGCGCACGAAAGGCCGGCAAGCCTTATTACTGAGCCAGTCCGGCGTAGCCACCCCGCCCGGCGGGCTGGTGACCACTATGTGCCGGCCGTTGTCACTTTGGGGTCTTCCGACCTGAATGTGAGTCTGGCGCAAGCGTGTCCGGCGGCGCGCCAGACACAGCGACGCATACTAGCAACGCCGTAACGCAGGTGTCAAGGAATCTGGCTCCCCGCGCACCCGGTCTCGACAAGGACGGCCCGCCCGGCTAGCCCGACGGGAGACGGCAAGAAGTGTTGTAACAGTCCGACGGACCGCCCGGCCGCGTACCGCCGCCAACCGTCATCTCAGTCACCTCGCATACTTCATCCCGATGCGTCGTCCGGTCCGAAACACCGCGCCCGCCCGCCGGCGACGCCTTGACAGCCCGCCGCGGCTGCCCTACCATTCCCCACTAGAACAGGCGTTTGAAACAAACGATTGCCGGATTATGATCACCGGCTACCCGGGAGGTATGCGCGTATGAAGGGGCTGTCTGCCAAGCAGCAAGGCATCCTGCAGTTCATGCGGAAGTTCATCGACGAGCACGACTATCCGCCGAGCATCCGCGACATCCAGGTCGGCTGCGACATCAGCTCGACCTCCGTCGTCGACTACAACCTGAAGGCGCTCGAACGCCTCGGCCACATCCGCCGCGACCGCGAGGTCTCCCGCGCCATCGAGCTGCTGGACCGCGGCGGCGGGCGTCGCTCGCGCTCGGTGGCGGTGCCGATCATCGGCACCATCGCCGCCGGCCAGCCCATCCCGGTGCCCGCGCCGGACAACGTGGATTATGACAACGTGTTCGAGGCGACCGAGGACATGACCCGCGGCCGCGAGAACGTCTTCGCGCTCAAGGTGCGCGGCACGTCGATGATCGACGCGCTGGTCAACGACGGCGACATCGTCATCCTCGAACAGGCCAGCACGTGCGATGACGGCGACATGGTCGCCGCCTGGCTGAAGAAGGAGAACGAGGCCACGCTCAAGAAGTTCTACCGCGAGGGCGACCGCGTGCGCCTTCAGCCCGCCAACAGCACGATGAAGCCGATCTTCACCTCCGCGGACAACGTCGAGATCCAAGGCAAGGTCCTCGCCACCATCGGCCGCCGCGACTGAACTCTCACTCAGGACGATCGAGACGCCGGACGCTGGCTGCGTCCGGCGTGTTCGTCGTGGGCGTCAGGGTGCCACGCGCGTCCAGCTTCGGCTTGACGGGCGGGGGTGTGCGCCGTATGCTCCCGGCACAACCGAATATCGAGAACATGAGGTCGCGGCGAAGCCGGTGAGATGCCGGCGCTGTCCCGCAACTGTATCTCCCGAGCGCATCGGGAGGAGCCAGGTCGACCGCCCTCGTGCAGATCCGCAAGGCCTTCCGAGGACGAGGGCGCCGGCTCCGATGGAACCGTTCTTCGCCCCTGTCCTCTTCCGGCAGGGGCGTTTCGATCCGCGTGAGGTCGCCGACGCCCCGACACAGTTGAGTAGGGGAGGAAGCGTGCACAACACCTGGATCCGACGCCTGGGGCCGCTGCTGGCAATTGGCCTGATACTCGCCGCGACGGCCTGCGGCGGCGGCAGCAGCAAGGCCGCCGCGACGCCCGTCAAGGACAACCCGACGCCCATCACCGGCGTCTCGACGCCGCCGGCGTTCCCGCTGACCGTGAAGCGCAGCGACGGCGCGACACTCACGATCAGCGAGCCCGTGAAGAAGATCGTCTCGATGTCGCCCGGCGCGACCGAGATCATCTACGCGATCGGCGCGCAGGACGCCCTGGCGGCGGTGGACAAGAACGCCAACTACCCCGACGCGGCGAAGAACTTCCCGACGAAGATCGACGCCTACGAGCCCAACATCGAGGCGATCGCCGCGCTCAACCCGGACCTCGTGATCTTGCCCGGCGACAACGGCGGCATCCTGGCGAAGCTGGACGGGCTGAAGATCCCCGTGCTGTACCAGGACCTGGACAAGGACATCAAGACGGTCGATGACGTGCTGGGACAGATCACCCTCCTGGGTCAGGTCACCGGGCACACGGACAAGGCCCGGGAACTGGTGCAGAGTCTGAGCAAGCGGATCGACGTCATCAAGCAGGGCGTGCAGGGCATCCCTTCCCAGGACGCGCCAAGCGTCTACCACGAGCTCGATTCCACCTACTACACGATCTCGACCGGCACGTTCATCGGCAACCTGTACGAGATCCTCCATGCGCAGAACATCGCCAAGGACGGCGCGGGCGTGGCGTACCCGCAGCTCACGCAGGAGGCGATCATCGCCGCGAACCCGAAGATAATCGTCCTGGCCGACGAGGCGTACGGCGTCACGGCCGACTCCGTGAAGGCGCGGCCCGGCTGGTCGGCGATCGACGCGGTGGCGAACGGCAAGATCATCGCGGTGGACGCGGACCTGATCAGCCGCCCGGGGCCGCGCATCGTCGACGCGCTGGAGGACCTGGCGCGCAAGATCTACCCGACGAGGTTCCAGTAGCGATGCAGATCGCGCGCCCCCACCGCTTCGCACGTACGGCCAGCGCCGACGCGCCCGCCTTCGTCACGTGGCGGGGCCTGCTGCCCACGTACGCGCTGGCGGCGCTGGCGACCTTCGCCGTCGGCGTCTTCGCGGTGAGTTGGGGGACCGTGCACATCGCCCCGCAGACGACGTTGCGAGTGCTGCTGGGCCACCTCCCGTTCGTGCCCGCGGGCGAGCACAGCGCCGCCATCCGCGCGATCGTCTGGGACGTGCGGGCGCCGCGCGTCCTGCTGGCCGGCATGGTCGGCGCGACGCTGGCGTTCTGCGGGGCGGCGTACCAGGGCGTGTTCCGCAACCCGCTCGCTGAGCCGTACTTGATCGGCGTCGCGTCCGGCGCGGCCGTCGGCGCGACGCTGATCATCATCTCGCCGCTGTACGTGACCGTGTGGCTGCTCAGCCCGCTGCCACCCGCGGCGTTCGCGGGCGCGCTGGCGGCGGTGGCGCTGGCCTACGGTCTGGCGCGCGCGCACGGCCGCGTCAGCACGACGTCGCTGATCCTCAGCGGCGTCGCCGTGTCGTCCGTGTGCACGTCGATCGTCACGTACCTGATGCTCACCTACAACACCCGGACGCTGGCGATCCTCAACTGGATCATGGGCGGCTTCAACACTGCGTCGTGGAAAGAAGTGGCGATCGCCGCGCCGTACATGCTGCTCGCCGCGGTGGTGATCGTGCCGCTCGCGCGCCTGCTCAACGTCATGCAGTTGGACGAGGACGAGGCGCGGCACCTGGGCGTGGACGTCGAGCGGCTGAAGCTGATCGTGCTGGGGCTGGCGTCGCTGGCGACGGCGGCCGCCGTCGCCGTGAGCGGACTGATCGGCTTCGTCGGGCTGGTCGTGCCCCACATCGTGCGGATGATCTGGGGCCCGGACTACCGCCGCGTGCTGCCGCTCTCCGGCTTCTTCGGCGCGGCGTTCCTCATCCTGGCCGATGTCATCGCCCGCAGCATCAATCCCGGCTACGAAGTGCCGATCGGCGTCGTCACGGCGCTGGTCGGCGCCCCGTTCTTCCTCTACCTGCTGCGGCGCGAAGGGCGCCGCGGCCACGAGGCCGCCTGATGCTCTCGGTGCGCGCGCTCCACGCAGGTTACGCCGCACGCGCGGTGCTCCACGGCATCGATCTCACAGCCGCGCGCGGTGAGATCGTCGCCGTCATCGGCCCGAACGGCTGCGGAAAGACGACGCTGCTGCGCGTGCTCTCCGGCGGCCTGCCGTACGAGGGCAACGTGACCATCGACGGCGCCGAGGTGCGCACGTCGGGTGCGTCGGCACTGGCGAAGCGCGTCGCCGTCGTCTCGCAGAGCGCGGGCCTGCCAGAGCGCTTCAGCGCGTTCGAGGTGGCGCTGATGGGGCGCACACCGCACCTCCGCCTGCTCCAGTCCGAGGGCAGCGGCGACGTGCGCATCGTCCGCGCCGCGATGGAGCGCACCGGCTGCTGGGACCTCCGCGACCGGCCGATCGACGCCCTGTCCGGCGGCGAACGGCAGCGCGTCGTCATCGCCCGCGCGCTGGCGCAAGAGCCGGACCTGCTGCTGCTCGACGAGCCGACGTCGCACCTCGATGTGCAGCACCAGGTCGGCACGTTCCGCCTGGCGGTCGAACTCTGCCGCGAGCAGCAGCTGGCCGTCCTCGCCGTCGTCCACGACCTGACGCTGGCGGCGATGTTCGCCGACCGCATGGCGCTGATGTCCGGCGGCCGCATCGTGGCGGAGGGTACTCCGGCCGCGGTGCTGCGGCCGCAGACGATCGAGCAGGTGTACGGGCTCGCCGTGCGCGTGTTGGCGCACCCGACGACCGGCCGCCCCGTCGTTGTGCCGGACATCACGATCGAGACGGAGATCGCCGGCCCGCTGGAGCACGCAGGAGCAACACGATGAGCGACGCAGAGACCGAGAGCGACGAATCGGCGGCGCGGACGCCGCGCAAAGCGCTGGTCGTCGTCAACACCGGCAACGGCAAGGGCAAGACGACCGCCGCGCTGGGCGTGCTGTTCCGGGCGTGGGGGCGCGGTTACAGGGTCTGCATGCTCCAGTTCATCAAGAGCACCACGTCTAACTACGGCGAGACGAAGGCCATGAAGAAGATCGGCATGGAGGTCGTCTCGCTCGGCGGCGGCTTTACGTGGCTATCGAAGGACATCGAGAAGGACAAGGCGCTCGCGCGCGAGCTGTGGGAGCAGTGCAAGGCGAAGATCGCCTCCGGCGACTACGACGTCGTCGCGCTGGACGAGTTCACCTATCCGCTGGCGTACGGCTGGCTGCCCGTGCAGGAGGTGATCGACTTCCTCAAGACGCGGCCGGCGCGCACGCACGTCATCATCACCGGCCGCGACGCCCCGCCGGAGCTGATCGACTACGCCGACCTCGTCACGGAAATGCGCGAGATCAAGCATCCGTTCCAGCAGGGCGTGAAGGCACAGCCCGGGATCGAGTTCTAATGACCACCAGCGACACCATCGCAGACGCCATCGCCGCCATCGCCGCGCCCGACGCCTCGGCGCGCGACGCCGCGCGCGAGCACCAGTCGCGGCTGACGAAGCCCGCGGGCGCGCTGGGGCGGCTCGAAGAGTTGCACGCATGGGCGGCCGGCGTGCGCGGCGTCGCGACGCCAAGCCTCGAGCGCGCCGTGATCGTCGTCGCGGCGGCCGACCACGGCGTCGCCGAAGACGGCGTCAGCGCCTACCCGCGCGACGTGACGTGGCAGATGGTCGCGAACTTCCTGGCGGGCGGCGCAGCGGTCAACGTGCTTGCGGCGCACGCCGGCGCACACATCCGCGTGGTCGATGCCGGCGTGCTACGCGATAGCGACGACGCGCGCGTCCACGTCGCGAAGACGCGGGGCGGCACCGGCAACATGACGCGCGGCCCGGCGATGTCGCGCGACGAGGCGGAGACGCTGCTGGCGCGTGGCATCGAGTTCGCGCGCGCCGAGGCCGCGGCCGGCGCGGACGCGATCGCGCTGGGCGATATGGGCATCGGCAACACCACGGCCGCCGCCGCGATCACCGCCGTCATCGCCGGCGTGCCGCCGGGCGTCGCAGCCGGGCGCGGCACCGGCATCGACGATGCGGCCTTCGCTACCAAGGTCGCCGCCATCGAGCGGGCGATCGCCGTCAACACGCCCGACGCCACCGACGCGCTCGACGTGCTGGCGAAGGTCGGCGGCTTCGAGATCGCGTTCCTCGCCGGCGTCGCCATCGGCGCGGCGGGCGCGCGAATCCCCGTCGTGCTCGACGGCTATCCGACAACCACCGCCGCGCTCATCGCCGCGA
>JBGQBE010000045.1:0-28254 GCA_041494685.1 Dehalococcoidia bacterium
TCCTCCTCCTGCGCGAAGTGCAGCCGCAGGATCGCGTAGAGCCCGTAGAGCACCCGCCGAAGCTCCGTGAGATCGTCCGGCGCCGGCCCGCCCGCCGGCAGATCCGCGAGGAGCTGCCCGAGGACCCGCGTCAGGTGGGCGATCTCGACGTGCGCCCGCTCCATCGTGCCCGTCGGATCGTCGCCCCCGAGCAGCCTGGCGATCGCCGGATAGAAGTCCCGCTCCTCCGCCGCCTCGTGCGGGAGCAGGTCGTCCACGAGCACGCGATGCACGGCCCGCACCGTCTCGGCCGCCGCCCGCGGCTCGTCCACGTCGAGGCGCTCAGCGACCGCGCGGATCCGGTGCACGACCGGCAGCAGGTCCGCATGCTCCGATCGGAATCGCTTGCTCAGTGCGGCCTCCGGCCCGTGCGCCGACACCGTCACCTCGTAGCCGCCCAGCGCCCGCAGCGCGTTCAAGATGACCGTCACGTCGATCGCCTCCTGCACCAGCGCGCCGACCGTCGGCGGCACCCAGCCGAACGCGGCAAGCACCATCACCGCCAGCGAGAGGCCGATGCCGGCCACGACGCTCTGCAGCGCGATCGCCCGGGCGCGCCGCGAGATCCGCAGCGCCTCCGCCAGCCGATCGAGGCGGTCCACGACCAGCACGATGTCCGCCGCTTCCGATGACGCCGTCGAGCCGCGCGCGCCCATCGCGACGCCGACGTCCGCCGCGGCGAGCGCCGGCGCGTCGTTGACGCCGTCGCCCACCATGATCGTGCTCCCCCAGGTGCGCTCGCTCTGCACGGCGTCTACTTTGTCGGCGGGGCTGCGCTCGGCCAGGACCTCGTCGACGCCCACCGCCGCGCCGACCGTCTCGGCGACGTCGATGTGGTCGCCGGTGACCATCACCACGCGCGAGATGCCCGCGCGGCGCAGCGAGCGGATCGTGCGCGCGCTGTCCGGGCGGATCGGATCGTCCAGGACGAACGCGCCGGCGAGCTCCCCGTCGATCGCCACGAACACGTTGATCGCGCCCTCGAACGCCGTCCTGCGGCGCAGCCGGTACACCCAGTCCGGGGGCGGCGCATCCGCGGCGACCCACGCCGCCTTCCCCACGGAGACCTCGTGGCCGTCCACGCGCCCGCGGATGCCGCGCCCGCCCTCCTCCACCACCTCTGTCGGCAGCGACAGCCGGAGCTTGCGTGCGCGCGCCACGTTGACGATGGCGGTCGAGAGCACGTGCCCCGACACCTGGTCCAGCGACGCCGCGAGCCGCACGATCTCGTCCGCCTCGTACGCGCCCGGCGCGATGGTCTCCGCCACCTCCGGCCGCCCCATCGTGATCGTGCCCGTCTTGTCGAACAGCAGCACCCGCGCGCGGCTCAGCGATTCGAGCACGGTGCCGCCCTTCATGACGATGCCGCGGTGCGCCGCGCGCGAGATGCCGGACATGATCGCGACCGGCGCCGCCAGGATGAGCGGACACGGCGTCGCGACGACGAGCACCGCCAGCGCCCGCACCGGGTCGCCGGAGATCGCCCACGCCGCACCGGCGATCAGCAGCGTGACGGGGAGGAAGATCAGCGCGAAGCGATCGGCCAGGCGCACGAACGGCGCCTTGGAGGTCTGCGCCGCCGCCACGAGGCGCACGATGCCGGCGTAGGTGCTCTCTCGCGCCGTCGTCGTGGCGTACATCTCGAACGGTCCGCCGGCGTTCACCGCGCCGCTCCGCACCTGCGATCCCGGCTCGAACTCCACGAGACGCGACTCGCCCGTCAGCGCCGACGCGTCCAGCACGGCCGTGACATCCTGGACGACGCCGTCGACGGGGATCACCTCGCCCGGCTTGACGAGGAGCCGGTCGCGCGGCCGCACGTCGTCCAGCGGCGGCGACGTGAGCTCGGAGCCCTCGTAGCGGTGGACGATCTTCGGCGCGCGCTCGAGCAGCGCGCTCAGTTCGCGGCGCGCCCGGGCGGACGCGTACTGCTCCAGCGCGCTGCCCGTCGAGAGCATCACGGCGATGACGGCGCCGGCGAGGTACTCGCCCAGCGCCAGCGCTCCGATCAACGCCAGCAGCGCGATGATGTCGACGCCGGTCTCCCCTTTCAGGAGATCGCGCACGATCGACACGCTCAGCGGCACGAGCGCGACGATGATCGCCAACACCCAGACGCCGTCGGCGACCGCATGCAGGTCCGCCAGCCAGGCGATGCCGCCCGCCAGCACGGCGGCGCCGGTGAGCGCGAGCGAGAGCCGTGCGACGCCGGCACCGGTCCATCGCGGCTCAACAGCGGGCCCCTGGACGTCGGCGGGCGATGTCAACGGCGGGCCCTGCCTGCGGGCCGGCGCGTCCCGGCGGTCACGATAGCGGCGCCTGATCGGAACAGCGGCATGATTGCACTGTAGAAGGAGTGGATACCCGTCGCCACGGGCCAAACGGCAGAAATCGCGCGGCCGGAAGCTCAGCCCGGCGGCGAGACGGCCTCTCCGTCCATATAGACGGCCGCGATCCGCCGCGTGTTCGTTATGTCAGCCAGCGGGTCGCCCTCCAGCAGCACGCAGTCCGCCCGCCGGCCCGGCGCGATCACGCCGATGTCGTCGCGGCGGAGCCAGCGCGCGGCATGCCCCGTCGCCGCCAGCAGCACCTTCCGCGCCGGCATCGCCTTCGCCAGCAGCGCCAGCTCGATGTGGTAGCCGTAGCCCGGCGGCACGCCCACCGCGCCGCAGTCCGTGCCCGGCAGGACCGTGACGCCGGCATCGTGCATCGCCCGCACGACGCCGAACATGTTAGCCGCGGAAGGTCCGAGTTCCGCCGGGTCCGGAAGCGGGCCGGCGGGCCGCGCGCTCATCCGCACCCGCTGCGCCGGCGTGAACGCCGCATCCTCTTCGGCCGAGAACCCCATGTCCGTGCGCGCGCCAAGTACAAGCGTCGGCACCATGACGGTGCCCGCCGCGCGCATCGCGCCGATCAGCGGAGACGCCGTCGCCGGGTCGATCGCTTCCCAGCCGCGCCGCACCTTACCCCAGTACGCCGGGTTGCCCATGATGTCGCCTGGCCCGAGCGCGTGCTCGGCCGGTACGAGGTCGCGGTATAGCGTGAGTTGCAGGTGTTCGAGGCCGCCGATGCCGGCCGCCACGGCTTCCGATGCGGTGGTAGCGGTCAGGTGCCCCGTCACCGGCACGGCGCCGGCGTTGCGCGTGATCGCGTGCCGCACCAGCGGCGGCGGCAGCGCGGCGTAGAGCTTGATGCCGTCGACGCCCGCGTCCAGCGCCCGCGCGAGCGTGCGGTCGATCTCCTGCTCGGTGCGATGCGTCTCCATGCCGGGAAGCGGCACGCCCCAGCTCGGCGGCTCGCCCTCCACGAACGCGCCGACGATCAACACGCGCGCGCCGGGTACGCCGCCGTCGCGCTGGCGGCGACGCAGGTCGACGGCCGCGTCGAACGCGCCTCCGAGGTCCTTCACCGTCGTCACGCCCATGCGCGCGTACGTCCGCAGCCCCTCTTCGCCGAAGAGCGTCGCGTGTACGTGGCAGTCGATCATGCCCGGGATCGCGAAGCGCCCCGTCGCATCGACGACGTACGCGCCATCGGACGGCAGATCCGGCCCGACGGCGCGAAACAGCCCGTCCTCGATCAGGATGTCGGACGGGTGCGGGTCGCTGCCCGTCCCGTCAAAGAGTGTGGCGTTGCGGATGAGCGTCAGCGTCATGTCGCGGACATGATCAACGGCGCGGATCGGCAACGCAATGACAGGTTCCTGGCTTCGCCGCCGCCGCCCGGACGCGCCGCGCGCATTAATTGATTCAAAGGATGGCCAACATATGTCAAGCCGGGTGCCGCCCGGGTGCCACATCCGGTGCTATCGTGACGTTCCAACGGCGTGGAGGGTTCGTGAGCACGACCGGAGCGACAACGCCGCCAGCCCGTCCGAGCGGGCGCATCATCGCGATCGACATCCTGCGCGGCTGGGCGATTCTCGCCATCGTCCTGCACCATCTCTGGGACGACATCCGCTACCTGCCGTACAAGTCGGGCTGGTACTACGAGCGGGTCGGTGCGCGCATCCACGACGGCAACTGGAGCAGCCTGCCGACGACGGTCCTCGACGCGTTCCTCCGCGGTGGCTACCTCGTCCCCGCGTTCATGCTGGTGAGCGGACTTTCGCTCTACGTCGCGACCGCGCGCCAGGGGCCGCGCCTGGACATCGTTACCTTCTACCGCAAGCGCCTGCGCTACCTCCTCGTGCCCTACTGGTTCAGCGTCGCAATGATCATGGCGGTGATCGTCATCATCGCCGCGCTGCAGGTGGCGCTCCACGGGCACGGCCTCGTCTACCAGTACCACCACGTGACCGAATCGAAGCACGACTTCGTCGCGCCCGGTCCCGGCCAGCTCTTCGCCATGGTGCTCGTGTTCCCGCGCGCGCTCCGCAGCGAGTGGATGATGGCGCCGCCGAACGTGATGTGGTTCGTAGTGCTCATCATCCAGTACTACCTGCTCTTCCCGTTCCTGCTGCGGCTCCTGCACCGCGTCAAGCCGGCCGCATTCCTGGCGGGTGCGCTCGTCGCGACCATCGCCGCCAATCTCTTGCTGATCGGCCTCGTCGGCGGGCTCGACCGCAACCCGGCGCTCTACATGAACCACTGCCTCGCGCCCTTCCGCCTGTTTGAGTTCGCGCTCGGCATGTCCCTCGGATACGGCATCGTGCATCACCGTGACCGCATGCGCGCGCTGACCGCCGCTCCCGCCACCACTGCGGCGCTGATCGTCACGGGTCTGGCGTTGATCATCGGCGGCGGGCTGATGGATGACGGCAGCGTCTACAGCGCGTTCGCCGCATCGATCGTCATCACGGGCGCGGCGATGATCATCCTGCCCCTGCTCACGAAGCAGCCGGGCCGGATCGAGGCCACGGCGCCCGCGCGGCTGCTCGCGTGGACGGGACCCTTCTCGTACGCCGTGCTGATCGCCAACGAACCGCTGCGCCTCATCGCCAGCTTCCTGCGAGTGGAGGCCGTGCCGACGGGGGCGTGGTGGCTCTACCTGGTGCTGTACATGCCGGTGACGCTGATCCTGGCGCGGCCGCTCGCGGGGCTGCTGGGCATCAGGCCGCGCTCGCTGGCGCGCCCGGTGCAGTCGCCGGCCCATGTGCCCGCTCCGGCCGTCGCGCCCGCACAGGGCATCGCGTAGCCGACGTCCGGGTGTGACTGGGCGCCGTCAGGCGCACCTGCGCCGCCAGGTCCGCCATCCCGCCACTGCACCCAACGCCAGCAACGCGACGGCACCGAGAACCCCGTAGTCGACGCGGCGACCGTCCGTCGATCCGGACCGAGGCGCAGGCAGCGCGCGCACGTCCGCCTGCTCGGCGGTGCCGCCGACGGATGCCGCGAAGCCGCACTGTGTGGCGGGCTGCCCCACGTAGACCAGCGGCTCGCCGCCCGGATCCCCCGAGAAGCCGCAAGGCGACGCCTGCGGCTGCGCCATGGCGATGACCGCAAGGGCGGCGGGCGCCAGCGCGCCGGGCGAGCCTGTCGTCGATGCCCCCGGATGGAGCGCGAGGTAGTCGACCAGCGCGCCGGCCGCGTGCGGCGCGGCGATGCTCGTCCCGCTGGCGAGGAGATATCCGGAGGGGTCGCAGAGGGCGCAGGCGCCCGTCGGAGCGATCGACAGGATATCGACGCCTGGCGCGGCCAGCTGCACCACCGGTCCGAAGTTGCTGAACGGAGCGAACGTGTCGTCCGCCCCGGCCCACGTTGCCGCGCCGAAGTGCCCGCCCCGGCCATCGCTGTCGCCCATCCCCGAAACGGCCACGACCTCCGGATAGGCGGCGGGGATCGTGCCCGAGGCATCGGCGCCGCCGTTCCCGGCGGCGACCGTATAGACCACGCCCGCCGCGACCGAATCGCAGATCGCCTTGTGCAGCGGATCGACCACCGTCATGCCCGTGACGCCGCAGTTGGCGCTGTCGGTACCTGCTGTTCCGAGACTCAGGTTGGCGACGCGTATCCCGTCGCTCGCCGCGTGCGCGGTCACCCAGTCGATACCGGCGACGACGGACGAGAGCGTACCCGTCCCGGTGCTGTCCATCACCTTCACGGCGTATACCGGCGCGCCCGGAGCGACGCCGCGAAACCCCGACCCCATCACCCGCCCGGCCGCCGTCCCCGCGACGAGCGTCCCGTGACCGTTGTCGTCCTGCCCGGTCGTGTTCCCGCTCACGAAGCTCACCGCGCCCGCGATGTTCAGCTCCGGCCGCCCGAGGTCGATGCCGGTGTCGATGATCGCCACGGCCACGGACGAGCCCGGGGCGGCCCCCTCGGCGTCGATCCGGTCCACGCCCGTCGGCAAGCCCGCGACCGCCGGCAGAATCGGCGCGCGCGCCGCGCCCGCCACCCGGACCACGCGGTCCGGCACGACGTTGTTGATCCGCGCGTCACGCAGCAGCCGGTCCCGTTGGTCGGGAGTAAGCGCCGCGCCGAACCCGCGCCCCGCGTGCTCGAAGATGCGGTCGGCGACCAGGCCGTGGTCGCGGAGCACGGCCGCGACAGGCGCGCCCGGCTGCATGATCACGATGAACCGCCCCGGGATCACATCGCCGGGGGCGGCGGCCTCGCTTCGCGCCGCAAGGCCCGCACCGAGCAGCACGGACATCACGAGAAGCGCGGGTACGACGATCCTGAACCGGCGCATCGTTCCTTCGGCTGGCTGCCGCCGCGGGGTAAAGCGGAATTGTACGTGAACCCCGCGCGCTGCACGAAGGATCGGAGGCGCACCGCCGCGCGTCCGCAGATATCGACGGATGCTCGCAGTAGTCGCGGCAAGAGGCCCGCGGGGCAGCGCCGCCCCGCCAGGGGGATGACAGCACCGGGGCGACTGGGCTAGGATAGGCGCACCGGCGTCAAGTTCGTGCGTCAAGGAGAAATGAGCCATGGGCGACAAGAGCCCGAAGAACACGGCCAAGAGCAGCAAGCAGAAGTCCCAGAAGAAGGACGCCAAGGCCACCAAGAAGTAACGGGCTTCCCCGCCCGCCCTGCCTCAGCGTGGCGATCGCGCCTGGCGCCGCCCCGCCGCTTCCGGTTGCCCGTCGACGCCGTCGCTCCCGGCGGCGCCGTCAATGCGCCATCAGTCCACCTGTTCGGTAGCGACTGGGGTTCGGCGCTGACGCGCTGACCAGCCGACGCGCTGACCAGCTGATAAGCCCCGCCGCGCGCCCCGTTGCGGCCCGCCGCGCGCTGCGAGTACGATGGCGCAACTCGCACACCGTCAGGAGGCCCCATGTCCGCGGACGTCGCTCTGATCACTGGCACCAGCACCGGCATCGGCCGCGCCGCCGCGCTGCGTCTCGCCCGGCACGGCTATCGCGTCTTCGCCACTATGCGCTCGCCGGAGCGCGCGGGCGCGCCGCTGCTCGACGTCGCGCGCGCCGAGAAGCTGCAGCTCTCCGTCCTGCGGCTCGACGTCACCGACCCGAAGTCCGTCGAGCAGGCCGTGGCGCAGGCGATCGCCGAGGCGGGACGCATCGACATCCTCGTGAACAACGCCGGCATCGGCGATCTCGGCGCCATCGAAACACTGAGCGACGAGATCATGCGGACGATGTTCGAGACCAACGTCTTCGGCGCCGTGCGCGCGATCCGCGCCGTGCTGCCCGGCATGCGCGCACGCGGCAGCGGCACCATCGTCAACGTCACCTCCGTCGCCGGGCTGCTGGTCGCGCTGGGGAACGGCCTCTACGCCGCGTCGAAACACGCGCTGGAAGCGATCAGCGAGGCGCTGGCGCTGGAGGCGCGGCAATACGGCGTGCGCGTGGCGATCATCGAGCCCGGACTGTTCGACACGCCCATCATCGACAAGTCGACGGGCGTGCTCGGCGCCGACGAGGCGTCGCCCTACGCGCACGTCGCCCGCCGCATCGGCGGCATCTACATGGCCGGCCGGGCCACCAACCCGGACGTCGAGGTCGTCGCCGCCGCGATCGAGCACGCCATCTCGACGGACCAGCCGCGGCTCCGCTACCTGGTCGGCGTCGACGCCCGGCCGTTCGTCGACGGCCGCGCCCGCATGACCGACGAGGAGTACGTGCGGGCCTTCGGCCGGGCGCAGACGGACGACGAGTTCTTCACCGAGTTCGCGGCACGCTTCCCCATGCCGGGCCCCGCGTAAGCGCAGGCGGTCCGGCTGCGAGCCGGCCCGCTACAGGACCTCCGCATCCTCGACCTCACTGCGGCGCTCGCCGGGCCGACCCACGGCTCCATCGATGGGACGCGCAGCAACGTCTTGATCAGCCAGTCGGTCCGCCAATGGGCGACCACGCCGTGCGAGTTGAGGACGGTCTCCGGGTCAAGCCTCCTGCTGAGCGAGTTGCCGTTGCGTGAGCTGATCGCTTATCCTGATCACGAAATGACTGTCCGGTCAGCCACCGTCCATGACCCCGCCAAACACGCCCGCCTCATCGAGTCGGCAGCGGCGTTGTTCAGCCGTGTCGGCTTCGAGCGGGCGTCCGTCGAAGAGATAGCAAGCGGCGCCGACGTCGCGAAGGGTACGGTGTACCTCTACTTCAAGAGTAAGGCCGAACTTTTCCATGCCATCCTTGCCGAGCTTGAACGCCTCATCGATGAGCGGCCGTCGGGGCACAAGCCGCACGAGCCGCAGGATGAGCTCCGACAGGTGGTGCGCGCGCAGCTCTCGGCCGCAGCGGAGTCGCCGGACCTCTTCCGTTGCTACACCAGTGCGCTGTTCGGCGTGAACCGCGACTTCCAGCACTCGGCCCTCGTCATCTTCGAATCGCAGAAGGACCAGGTGGCGAGCGCCCTGTGTCGCCTGCATGACAACCCGCGCCGCACCCACCAGATTGAGCACCGCGCCGCGCTGTTCCTCTCGTCGATCCTTGCTGCGGCACTGATGACGGGCCTCGAGGGCGGACGCACGCGTAAGGGGGAGGACGAAGCGGGGCTGATGGCGCTGGTGCTGGAGCCCCTCGCATGACGGCCGCGATCGCCTCGATGCGGGACACGATGTTGGCGGACTGGCGCGCGCGCCTGCTGGGCGGGTACTTCCGCAAATGGATGATCCTGGGCGTACTCATCGGGATCGTCGCCGGAGTGGGAGCGATCGTGTTTTTCGAATCGATCGACCTCATGACGCGCGTCTTCCTCTCCGGCATCGTTGACTACACGCCGCCCGTTCCCGCCGGAGAAGCCGCGACGACGATGAGCGACCCCGGGCGGCGCTGGCTCATCCCCGTCGTCACGACGCTGGGTGGCGCGCTCGCGGGTCTCATCGTCTTCACGCTCGCGCCGGAGGCCGAAGGGCACGGCACCGACGCCGCGATCGACGCCTTCCACCATAAGGGCGGCAAGATCCGCAGCCGCATCCCGCCGATCAAGCTGATCGCTTCGGCGATCACGATTGGCTCAGGAGGCAGCGCCGGTCGTGAAGGGCCGACGGCGCAGATCGCCGCCGGCTTCGGATCGTGGCTGGGCGACGCGCTGCAGCTGACTCCGCAGGACCGCCGCATCGCGCTCGCGGTCGGCATGGGCGCCGGGATCGGGGCGATCTTCAAGGCGCCGCTCGGCGGAGCCGTCCTCGCGGCAGAGATCCTGTACATCCGGGACTTCGAGTTGGAGGCGATCGTGCCGGGTTTCATCGCCTCGGTGATCGGATACGCGATCTTCGGGGCATGGTCCGGATGGACGCCCGTGTTCGGAGAAGCTACGGGGCTGCGGTTCACCCGGCCCGAGTCACTCGTCTGGTACGCCGTGCTGGGACTCGCGGCGGGTGCTGCGGGAATCCTCTACGCGAAGTTCTTCTACGCGACGCGGGACGCCTTCCACCGAATCGGCATCCCGCCGCATTTCAAGCCCGCGATCGGCGGCCTCGGCGTCGGTCTGATCGGCCTCGGCTTTCCGCAGGTACTCGCGATGGGGTACGGCTGGGTGCAGTTTGCGATCAACGGCGACACGGTCGAGCTTGCGACGGGGACGATGTTGGCGCTCGTCCTTCTGAAGATCCTGGCGACTTCGCTGACCATCGGCTCCGGCGGCAGCGGCGGCGTATTCGCCCCCGGCTTGTTCATCGGCGGCATGCTCGGCGGTGCGATGTGGGGGCTGCTGCATGCGCGTGTCGGCTGGATGCCGTCGACGCCGGCGCCGTTCGTCATCGTCGGCATGGTCGCGCTCTTCGGCGGTGTGGCAAAGGCGCCCATCGCCGTCATGCTGATGGTCGCCGAGATGACCGGTGAGTTCTCGATGATCGTGCCGGCGATGATCGCCGTGAGCATTGCGTATCTTGTCACCGGCGACATCGGGATCTACGAAAACCAGGTGCCGACGCGGGCGGACTCTCCGGCGCACCGGGCGGAGTACCTCGTGCCGCTGATCACGTCGGTGCGCGTGCGGGATGCGATGCGGCGCAAAGTCTTGACCGCAACGCCGAACGATTCCATCGATGAGGTCGAGGAGCGAATGGAAGCAGCGGGCGTGCGGGGCGTGCCCGTGCTCGAGAGAGATCGGCTCGTGGCGATGTTTACCGCGACGGACGCGCTGCGTGCGCACCGGCTCGGACGGGCTCTCGTGGCGGACGCGATGACGTGCGACGTCCTGGTCGCCCATCCCGATGAATCCCTGCACGATGCCTTCAGCCGGATGAGCCATGCGCGCATCTCGCGGTTGCCGGTAGTGGAGCGCGATCGTCCGGATCAGTTGGTCGGCATCATCGCCTTCCGCGATGTAGCGGGCGCCATGGACCGCGAGATCGCCGCACTGGCGCAGGTGAAGGTCGAACTCGCCCGGCACCCTACGCCGGGCGCAGAGGCGGACCGTAACGCAGCTTCCTCGCGCTGACCTCGCCGAAGCCCAATTGTGCCCATGCCACCAGCCGCTTCGAGTTCGCCCCGCCCCGGCGTACGCTCCCCACGGGAGAGGAGCGCCCATGCGCCGTCCGTTCGTCGTTCGCCCGGCCCTTCGCTGTTTGCTGTCTGATGTCTGTTGTGCTCCGCAGGGCGCCGGCGCATCAATCAGCCAGCGCCCGCCCGTTCGTATCCAGGTCAATCAGAAAAAACGCATTTCGCGGAAAAACAACATCACAATCAGCAGCCGCCGAGCGCGACGCGGGTTGGCCGCCGCCCGCCGGCCGTGTAGAACTGCGATGGCGCTACCGCCGACAGGGAGACGACATGACCGATCGCACCGGCCCGCTCCAGGACCTCCGCATCCTCGACCTCACGCAGGCGCTCGCCGGGCCGTACTGCACCATGCTGCTCGCCGACCTCGGCGCCGACGTCATCAAGATCGAGCCGCCGCAGGGCGACATGACGCGCGGCATGCCCCCGTGGATCGGCGCCCGCGAAAACGCGCCCTACGGCGGCTACTTCGCCAGCATCAACCGCAACAAGCGGAGCATCGTCCTCAACCTCCGCCAGGAACGCGACCGCGAGACGTTCTTCCGCCTCGCCGAGACCGCCGACGCCGTCGTCGAGAACTCGAAGGCCGGCGTCATGGACCGCCTCGGCGTCGGCTACGAGTCCGTCCGCGCCCGCAACCCGCGCATCGTCTACGGCGCCATCCGCGGCTTCGGCGACCCGCGCACCGGCCGCAGCCCCTACACCGACTGGCCCGCGTACGACATCATCGCGCAGAGCATGGGCGGCCTCGTCGCCACGACCGGCCCGGTGGGCTCGGCGGGCTACCCCGCCGGCGCCAGCGTCGGCGATCTGTTCCCGGGCGCGCTCGCCGCGCTCGGCGTCGTCTCGGCCGTGCACCGGGCCCGGCTGACCGGCGAGGGCCAGTTTGTCGACGTGGCCATGTACGACGCCGTCATCGCGCTCTGCGAGAACGCCATCTACCAGTACTCCTTCGGCGGTCGCGTGCTGGAGCCGAAGGGCACCGGCCACGCCGCGCTCTGCCCGTTCGACATCTTCGAGACGTCCGACGGCGCCGTCGCCATCACGGCGTCCACGCCGAAGCACTGGGACATCCTCTGCGCGCTGATCGGCCGCGTCGACCTGATCGATGACCCGCGCACGTTCGAGAACGTCGCGCGCCTGCAGAACCCCGCGCTCGTGCTCGACGCGATCTCGGACTGGACGCGGCAGCACACCAGGGCGGAGGTGATCGCCGAGCTTGCGGGCCGCGTGCCCGTCGGCCCCGTCAACACCGTCACCGACATCTTCGCCGACCCGCACGTCCACGCCCGCGCCATGCTCGCCGACATCGAGCTGCCGGACGGCGCGCACGCGAAGATCGCCGCGCCACCGCTGAAGTTCACGGAGACGCCGACCTGCGTCTACCGCCGCCCGCCGCTGCTCGATGAGCATCGCCGGGAGATCCTGGCCGAGGCCGGCGTGACGGAGGCCGGCGCAGCGGACGGCGAGCCGCGATGAGCGGCGGCGGCAGCCATCCCTACTACGAGGTGCACGGCGGCGACGGGCCGTTCCTGCTGCTCGTGCACGGGTTTCTCTCCAGCCGCGCGCAGTGGCTGCCGAACCTGACCACGCTCTCGGAAGTCGCCCGTCCCGTCGTTATAGAGCTGTACGGCCACGGCCGCTCGCCCTCACCAACCGATCCGGCGGCGTACACCCCGCAGCACTACGTCGCCGAGTTCGAGTACATCCGCGCGGCGCTGGGCGCGGAGCGATGGCTGATCTGCGGCCAGTCCCTGGGTGCCGCGCTCACGTTCCGCTACGCGCTCGACCATCCGGAGCGCGTCATCGCCCAGGTGTGCACCAACTCCATGTCGGCGTTCGCGGAGGATGACTGGTCCGAGCGCGTCCGCCCCGGGCTGGAGGCGCAGGCACGCCACCTGGAATCGGACGGGCGCAGGGTGCTCGACGAGCATCCGCTGAACCCCGTGCGCAACCGTCGCCTGTCGCCGGAGCTGCGCGCCGCGTTCGCCGCCGACGTGGCGCTGCTCGATCCGGGCGGCATCGCCCGCACCGGCCTCTACACCGTGCCGGGCTCGTCAGTGCGGGACCGCGTGACGGCGAACACGGTGCCGACGCTGCTGGTCGTGGGCGGGCGCGAGAAGCGCTTCGCCGAGTACCGCCATTTCGCCGAGGTGTGCGTGCCGCTGCTGCGCAGCGTGGCGGCCGACGGCGGTCACGCCGTGAACCTGGACGCGCCGGACGGGTTCAACGCCGCCGTCACCGCGTTCGTGAGCGAGCAGGTACAACGGTAGCCGCGCGCACCGCGCGCCGAAAGAGATCTGTCGATGACATCCCGCTTCCTCTTTGCGCCGCTCCTCGCCGCCGTGGCCGCGCTCGCGCTGCCTTCGCTGGCGGCGGCGCACGTCCGGCACGGCACCGCGCCAGCCGTGAGCGTGCAGCGACAGGGCGCGACCCCCACACCGGCCGCGACCGGCAGTACGTCATCGCCCGCCGCGCCCACACCAGCCTCCGCGGCGGCGGGCGGCGACAGCGGCGATGTGGCGCGATACGTGGTGACGGGTATCGTGCTGGTCACGCTCGGCGCGATAGTCGTCGCACTCGCCGTCCTGTGGTGGTTCGCAGGCTGAGCGCTACGACGGAGCGATCCGTGTGTCGAGCGCACGTATGTCAATCGCACCTGCGGTGAAGTCGCGCACGCGCGGCACGATCTCCTCGCCGACCAGGTAACACTCCTCGAGGTGGGGGTACCCGGACAGGATGAACGTGTCGATGCCGAGTCCGGCGTATTCGCGGATCCGCTCCGCCACCTCGTCGTAACTGCCGACCAGCGCCGTGCCCGCGCCACCGCGCACCAGGCCGATGCCCGCCCAGAGGTTCGGCGCGACCGTCAGCGCCTCCATGTCGAGCTTGCCGTTGTGCAGGCTCACCATCCGCTGCTGTCCCACCGACTCCTGCCGCGCGAACCGGCGCTGCGCGATCTCGATCTGCTCGGGCGGCATCTGGTTCAGCAGCCGCTCCGCCTCCGCCCACGCGTCCGACGCACGCTCCCGCGCGATGACGTGCATGCGGATGCCGAAGCGCAGGGTACGTCCCTCTGCGTGCGCCAGCGCCGCCATCCGAGCGATGCGCTCCGCCACCCACGCCTGCGGCTCGCCCCACACCAAGTACACGTCCACGTAGCGCGCCGCCACGCGCTCCGCCGGCGCCGATGCGCCGCCGAAGTACACGAGCGGCCGCCGGGGGAGCGCATCTTCGCCGAACGCCTTGTGCAGGCCGCCGCGCTGCACCTGGAAGTGCGTGCCGTCGTAGTCGAACGGCCCGTCCCAGCACTTCCGCAGCACGTCCATGAACTCGCCCGTGCGCGCGTAACGCGCGTCGTGGTCCAGGAAGTCGCCGTAGCTCCGCTGCTCAGCCGCGTCGCCGCCCGTGACGATGTTGATCAGGGCGCGGCCGCGCGTGATCCGCTGTAGCGTCGCCGTCATCTGCGCCGCCAACGTCGGCAGCACGAAGCCGGGCCGGAACGCGACCAGGAATCGCAGGCTCTCCGTATCAGCCGCCAGCGCCGCAGCCACGAGCCACGCGTCCTCGCACTGCGCGCCGGTCGGCGTCAGCACGCCGGCGAAGCCGAGGCGGTCCGCCGCCCGCACGATCTGCCGCAGGTAGTCGATGTCCGCAGGCCGCGCGCGCGACGCCCCGCGCCGCTCCGGGTCGGGGAAGAAGTCCAGCACCGAGCGCCCGTCACCCGTCGTCGGCAGGAACCAGTGCACCTCGATCGGGTTCTGTCCCGCGGCGCTCGTGCTCACTCCAGGCTCCTTGTCTCGCTTGCATCGTACGCGGACAGCCTAGATCACGCGCCGGGCCAGTCAACCTGCACGCGGGCTAGAAGTAGTTGACCGTGATGCCGCCGTCCACGACGAACTCCGTGCCCGTCGTCCACGACGACTCGTCGGACGCCAGGTACAGCGCCGCGAACGCGATGTCCTCCGGCAGGCCGAAGCGCCCGAGAGGGATGCGGTTCAGCCGCTTCATCTTCTCCTCCTCGTTCGGGAAGAGGTCCGCCAGCAGTGGCGTCAGGATCGGGCCGGGGCAGATGGCGTTGACACGCACGTGGTCGCGGCCGAACTGCACAGCGAGCGACTTCGTGAGTGCGAGCACCGCGCCCTTGCTGGCCGTGTACACGTCCTGCGGCACGGTGCAGCCGACGAGCGCCACGAACGACGCCACGTTCACGACCGAGCCACCGCCGGAGCGCACGATCTCCGGGATGCCGTACTTGCAGCAGAGCATGACGCCCTTGAGATTCACGTCCAGCGTGCGGCGATACGTCTCGTCGTCCATGTCGATGACGCTCTTGTCGCTTTCCGGGAAGATGCCCGCGTTGTTGTACAGCACGTGCAGCCCGCCGTACTGCTCGATCGCGGAGCGCACCCACGACTTCACGTCGCCCTCGTTCGAGACGTCGCCCGTCAGCGGCAGGATGCTGCCGTGCGCGTGCTCGGCGACGAGCGCAGCCGTCTCGTCCAGGGCGGCGCGATTGAGATCCGTGGCGACGACGTTTGCCCCTTCCTTCGCGAAGATGACGGCGGCGACGCGGCCCATGCCGCTGCCGGCGCCGGTGATCAGCACAGTCTTGCCTTCGAGCCGCATGCGACGCTCCTTTCGTTGGAGACCCAGAACCGGGACCAGGTGCAGCCGGGTGTTCGGTCGTTCGGTGGTGTGGCGGGCGTATCGTAGCAGGTTGCCACGCGCTCTTCACGGGCCGAAGCGCCCGATCCCGCTGCCGCTGGCACGGACGGCTGAAGTCACGCAGAATCTACCGGCGGACCGGACGGACAGCGCGTGAGGAGTCAGCATGAGCGTGATACGGGGTACGGCGGCGGCGGGATTCGAGGCGGTGCGCGCGGAGTTCGAGCGGCAGTTCGCCGAGGGGCAGCATATCGGCGCCGCCGTCGCCGTGTACCAGCACGGACGCAAGGTCGTCGACCTGTGGGGCGGCCTCGCCGACGAAGACGCGAACCGGGCGTGGGACGAGGGCACGATGGCCGTATCGTTCTCGACCACCAAGGGGTTGACGGCGGCCTGCCTGCATCTGCTCGCCGACCGCGGCCTGGTGCAGTACGGCGAACCCGTCGCGAAGTACTGGCCCGAATTCGCCGCGAACGGCAAAGCCGGCATCACCGTGTACCACCTGCTCACGCACCAGGCCGGCCTCGCTGCGATCCCCGCTGACCTCGCGGCCGACGATCTGCTCGACTGGGAGCGCGTGACCGGCGCGCTCGCGGCGGAGACGCCGGAGTCTGCGCCGGGCGCGCAGACGGCCTACCACGCCATGACGTTCGGCTTCCTCGTCGGCGAGGTCGTGCGGCGCATCGACGGCCGGTCACTCGGCACCTTCTTCCGCGACGAGATCGCGACGCCACTCGGGATCACGGAGCTGCACATCGGCACGCCCGACGCGCTCCACCCCCGCGTGGCGACGCTGAAGCCGAAGTTCGAGCTCACGCCGGAGGTCGTACAACAGGTGAGCGCCATGTCGAGTCCCGGCTCGTTGACGGCGCGCGCCATGACGACCGCGCGCGGCGACATGAGCGCGCTGCTGAGTACGCCTGCCGGCCTCCGCGCGGAGATCCCCGCCGCGAACGGTGTGATGAGCGCGCGCGACCTCGCGCGCTTCTACGCCTGCCTGGCCGGTTACGGCGAACTCGACGGCGTACGCCTGCTGAGCGCGGCGCGCGTGCGCGCGATGTCGGAACTGCAGACGTCGGGGCCGGACGGCGTGATCCCGGTACCGATCAACTGGGCGCTCGGATACATGGCCGGCGGCATCGAAGGGCGGCCGCAAGGATCGCGCGTGACCGCGTTCGGCCACCCCGGCATCGGCGGCTCGATAGGCTACGCCGACCCGGAGATCGGCCTCGCGTTCGGATTCGTGCTGAACGGGCTGGCGATCGATATCGTCGGCACCGGACGGGCGACCGCGCTGGCATCGATCGCGCGCGCCTGCGCGGAGGCGGCCGCCTAGGGCGCGGGCGGCTGGAAGTCCTTCGGCAGCGGCGGGCCCATCGGCAGCGGCGTGACCGTCGCCGCCAGCACACTGCTCGTGTTGTGCGCCACCGGCAGCGACGCGCTCAGTTGCTGTGGGAAGTACACCACGCCATGCACGGCCGATGGCTGTCCCGCGACGGTGCGGTCCAGCAGGTAGCGTCCCCACGTCGACCACCAGTCGGCGTGCGCCATCTCCGCCGCGATCTCGCGGCCGCCCAGGCGCGAGTAGTCGGCCGGGAAGCTCCAGCTCGACGTGAACGTCAGCGCAGCGGAGGTGGCATCGACCTGCACCTTGTCCTTGTTGCGTTCGTCGAAGAGGACGATCGTGCCTGCCGGCGCCTGGTACCCCCGGCGCATGTCGGTGATCGTGATGTTCGGGTAGTCACGCAGGTACCACAGCCAGTCGTTCGCGAAGTCGTACGACGTATCGATGGCGAGCGGCACCTGGTTGCCCTGCCCCGATTCCGCCGCCGCACGCTCGATCGCGGTGCGCACCTCGCGCACGTCCGGTGCGATGCGGTCCGGCTGGATCAGCTCGATCGGCGTATCGCCGTGGTCACTGGCGGCGAGCGCGCCGTCCAGCTGCGGCAGCGAGCCGTGCCCCCACGCGGCCAGCAGGCCGGTGCGGGTGGTGAAGGCGACGCCCGCGACGAAGCCAGCGAGCACCAGGACCTGCGCGAGCCTGCGCGCCGGCGCCATGCGCAGCGATGGCATCGCCGGTGCGCGGACGGCCGGCATCTCGAACGCGGCGACGGCATTGTTCACCAGCCGCGCGGACAGGAGCACCAGCGGCAGCGCCATGTGCATCGCCAGGGCCGGCTCCTTGCGGCCGATCGCGCTGAACGCGCAGAACGCGGCCACCGCCCAGAACGCGAGGAACTTCGTGAGGTGGTCGATCCGCAGCGCCAGCACACCGGCGCTCGCGGCGAGCAGCACGATCAGCGTGCGGTGGTCCGCGATCGGCGTGATGGCGCCGGGCGCGAACGTGGCGCTCGCGATGATCTTCGCCGTTGTGAGAGTGACGATGCGGTTGTGCCGGCTGCCCCGCGCCAGCATCACCGCCGCGGCGATCAACGCGATCGCGAGCGGCACGATCTCGTACACGGGCATGATCATCGCGTAGTAGTACGACGGGCCGTCCACGTGCGTGGCCTCGGGGCGCCACCAGTAGTCCAGCGTGCCCCAGATGCCCGTCCACACACCCCCGCGGTCCGTGAAGAAGCCGGTGAACATGGCGATGACGACGCCATAGCAGAACGCCCAGCAGATCACCCACACGTGCCACTTCCACGCCATGCCGACGATGCCGGCCAGCGCGAACAGCACCCCGAGCGTGATCAGCATCACCGGCAGTTCGCCGCCGGGCTGGTGGAGCGTGCCCGCGCCCAATGAGAAGATCGGCGTCTGTCCCGCGAAGCCGCGGTCGCCGACGAACGGCAGTTTTTCGACGAGCGGGCCGTAGAACGGCAGCGCCAGCATCGTAATGACCAGCATCGGGTCCGCCGCGGCCGGGCGCACCGTGAGGTTCATCTTGCGCCGGATGCCGCCCATGAACGGCCACAGCGCCGCGATCGGCGCAGCCGCAAGCATGACGATCGCGGACGACATGCGGCGCGACTGCGTCTCCTGCTGCGGCGCGGCGACCGCCGCTGCGCGCTGCGCCAGGCGGCGGTCGTAGGCCTCGCGGCGACTCGCCGTCGTCAGCACCTGGTACGCGTTGATGATCGCTTCGCGGTCGATCTTGCGGCTTGCGGAGCGGTCGATCTGCGCCTTGTAGGCGGCGCGGATGTCCCGCGTCGTAGCGGACGGCGACACACCCAGGCGCTCGTAGTGCGTGACCGCGCGCTCGTGCGCGGGCGCGGCGTTGTGCTGCGCGACGAGGTCGCGGCCGGTGCGGAACGCCAGGTACGCGGCGAAGATGGCGATGACGACCAGCGCCATCTCGGTCGAGATCAGCATGAAGGCGATGGTAAGCGCCAGCAGGTACAGGAAGCCGCGGTCGGGCGACGCCAGGTAGCGCCAGATGACCATTGCCGTTGCGAGCGAGAAGAACGCCAGCGCCGCGTCCGGCCCGACGAAGCGGCTGTAGTACAGCATCGACGGCGAGACCGCGAGCAGCACCGCGGCGGCAACGGCGCCCGTGCGGCCGATGTGCCTGGTGAAGGTGAACGGCAGCACCGCGAGCAGCACGCCGAAGAGCGCCGGCGCGATACGCGCCGTCGTGTCGCTGGAGCCGAACACGTGGAAGATGCCGGCGGTGATGAAGAAGTGCAGCGGGCCGTGCTGTGACGCGATCTGCTCGTAGCCCGCGCCGCGCGCTATCTGGTCGGACAGCAGCGCCGATACCGTCTCATTGCCCTGGAACGTCCGGATGCCCAGCTCCCAGAATCGCAGCAGCGTCGCGACGCCGACGACCACGGCGAACGCGCCGGCCATCAGCAGCGCCGGGCGCATCCGTTCGAAGCGGGATGGTGTGCGGAAGTGAATGTCACAGACGGCCATGGCGCTCTCCCTGCAGATACGGCGTCTGCCCAGTATCGACAGGGAACCCGCGCGATGCGCTCAGGTGTTACCCTCATGACGTGAGGCGATTCCCTTACGCGGCGGCGCGGAACCACGGAAGTTCGATGCCCGATCGAACCGCTGCGCTGACGCGCCGAGGCTACGCCTTGCCCGGCGCCTCCGTACGCCTGACGTAGTCCAGGATCTCCGCCACCTGGTCGGCGATCGGCTTGATATGCTCGACGTCGATGCGGTTCAGGATGACGCTGATCATCTCCTCGTTCTTGAGGTCCAGCTTCTCATCGCTGATCACATCGTCCAGCATCTGCAGCAGGCGAGCCTGCACGAGCTTGTTGTTGGCGTCGGCGATCGCCTGCTGGCGGTTCTGCGAGATCAGGATGAACGTGGAGAGGAAGATCGCCTCCAGGCTCACGGTCATGGTCAGGAAGTTGAAGGGGAAGGCGTCGTTGCCGAACCCCTTCGTGGCGATCCAGATCGCGAAGAGCACGGCGTGGATGTAGACGAAGCGCATGTCGCCGCAAAAGCCGGTGATGACGTCGGAGACGCGCTCCTGAAGGCTGCGCGGAGCCTCCTGCGAGGCCGGGGTCGCGTTAGCGATCACTGTTGTTCTCCCTTCGAATGCGGGTGTGCCGTTGCTGATGTCGTTCCCGATGCACAGATGAGCACACCTGATGTCCGCAGGGAACCACAGATCGCGCGGATTGGCACCTGTTAACGCACGCGTCGAAGTGTTGGAGGCGTTCGCGCCTCGCCCGGCGGGCGTTGACCGTGCGGCGAGGCGAGGGTATCGTAGCCTTACTGACGTTCGCACAGACGTTCTAGTGGAGGGATCGGCGTGCCCGCGACGCACCGGCTGGGGAATCTGCTGCTCCACCTGCTCTCCGACGGGCAGTACTACCAGGACGCCGGCGCCGTCTTCGGCATCGTGCCGAAGGTGATGTGGGAGCGCCTCGACATCCCCCTCAACGACCGCCACCAGATGGCGCTCGGCCTCAACTCGCTGCTGCTCCGCTCGCAGGGGAAGACGATCCTCATCGAGACCGGCGTCGGCGACAAGGAGCGCCCGCGCGGCCAGTCCACGCCACTCGCCGCAGGCAACCTGCTCGACGACCTGCGCGCGGTCGGCGTCGCGCCGGAGGACGTGGACATCGTCATCAACACGCACCTGCACGCCGACCACTGCGGCTGGAACACGCGGAAGGACGCCGCCGGCGCCTGGGCGCCGACCTTCCAGCGCGCCCGCTACCTGATCCAGCGCGGCGAGTGGGAGGCGGCGACACACCCGAACGAGCGCACCCGCGCGACCTACCTCTCCGAGAACCTATTGCCGCTGGAGGCCGCCGGACAGCTCGACCTCGTCGACGGCGAATTGCGCGTCACGGACGAGGTGACGATCGTCGAGACGCACGGCCACACCGCTGATCACGCAAGCGTGATCCTGGCGTCCGACGGCGAGAAGGCGATCTACCTCGGCGACATGATCCAGCACCCGGTGCAGCTCGAGCGCGCGCCGTGGGTGTCGTCGTTCGACCTCTACCCGATCGAGGCGATGGAGACGAAGAAGGCGGTCGTCGCCGCCGCCATCGCGGAGCACCAGCTCGTCGTGGCGGTGCACTGCCCCTTCCCCGGCCTCGGCCGCATGAGCGAGACCGCCGACGGCAAGCGCAAGTGGACGCCCGTCGAGCCGGACGGGGGCGCGGCCTGATGCAGCTCTACGACTGGCAGCGCGAGGCGATCGACGAGCTGGAGCACGGCAGCGGCCGCGTGCTGGTCGTCGCACCGACGGGCGGCGGCAAGAGCATGTGCTACCAGCAGCCCGCCGTCGACCTCGACGGCATCGCGCTGGTGATCACGCCGCTCGTGGCGCTGATGGCGGACCAGGTGCGCTCGCTCGAAGAGCGCGGCATCGCGGCGACGTACCTCGCGTCGAACCTGGACGCCGACGAGAACCGGCGCCGCATCGACCTGGCGCTGGCCGGGCAGGTCAAGCTGCTCTACGTCGCGCCGGAGCGTCTGGCGAGTGACTGGTTCGTCGATGAGGTGCTGGCGCGGCTGCCGATCTCGCTGCTGGCGATCGACGAAGCGCACTGCATCAGCCACTGGGGCCACGACTTCCGCCCCGACTACCTCCAGCTCGGCGCGCTCGTCCAGCGGCTGGAGCCGAAGCGCCTGATCGCCTGCACCGCGACGGCCACCCCCGCCGTGCGCCGCGAGATCGTCGAGCGGCTGGCGATGCCGGACGCGCGCCAGATCCTGCGCGGCTTCGCGCGCCAGAACCTGCGGCTCGCAACGGAAGAGGTAAGCGGGCCGAAGCAAAAGGAGAAGCGCATCGCCGCCGAGGTGAAGACGTGGCTCGGCAAGCCCGGCGGCGGCCGCGGCACCGCCATCGTCTACGCGGGCACCCGCCGCAACTCGGAGAACGTGGCCGAGGCGATGCGCGCCGCGGGCTGGCGCGCCGCGCACTACCACGCCGGCATGCCCGGCCCCGACCGCACGGAGGTGCAGGAGCGCTTCCAGGCCGGCGCGCTCGATGTGATCGCCGCGACCAACGCCTTCGGCATGGGCATCGACCGCGCCGACATCCGGCTGGTCGTGCACCAGATGCTGCCCGAATCGGTGGAGGCGTACTACCAGGAGGTGGGACGCGCCGGCCGCGACGGCGAGCCGGCGGCGGGGCTGCTGCTCGTCTCCGATCCCGACATCGCCTGGCGCTTCAGCATGATCGCCCGAGACGAGGCGACGCCGCCGGAGCAAGCGCTGCACCGCCGCGACCTGTTGCGCGCGATGATCTCCTACGCCGAAACGTGCGCCTGCCGCCACGACGCGATCCTGGAGTACTTCGAGGACACAGCGGAGGAGTTGGGCGGTTGCGGTCACTGCGACAACTGCATCGCCGCCGCGAGCGGCCGCCTGGGCGCCGAGCCGGACGAAGCAGCATCCGCCGAGACGGTGCGCGCCGCCCTGTCGGCGATCCGCGGCCTGCCGTTCGCCGTCGGCGCCGGCGTCACCGCCAGCTACCTGATCGGCGATCCGACGCGCCAGGTCCGCGGCTACGGCTGGGAGGCGCACACGCAGTTCGGCGCGCTCCGCGATCTGCGCGAGGAGCAGGTGCGACGGCTGCTGCGCCGCTGCGTGGCCGCCGGCCTGCTGGCCGTGGAGGCCGAGCACTCGACGCTGCGCATCACCCGCCGCGCCGCGGAGGTGATCGCCGGCTCGCGCGAGAACCCGGTGCGTCTGCCGCCGCAGCAGCGCGCCCCGGCCCGCCCGGGGGCATCATCGGCCGCGGCGCCGGCGGCCGGGCTCACCGGCGTCGGGCTGGCGCTGTTCGACCGGCTGAAGGCATGGCGCAAGCGCCGCGCGGAGGCCGACGAGGCGCCGGCGTACGTCGTCGCGCACGACGCGACGCTGCGGGCGATCGCGGAGACGCGGCCGGCGACGCCCGAAGCGCTGGCGGCGGTCAATGGCATGGGGCCGGCGAAGATCCAGCGCTTCGGCGACGAGATCCTGGCGGTGGTGCGCGAGGACGCCGCCGAAGTGACCGCTCCGGACGCAGCCGCGCCGACCGAGCCGGTTGCGCCGGCTGCGCCGACCGCGCCGGAACGCAACTTCAGCGAGCACCAGATCGAAGTCCGCAAGACGCACCCGCGCGCCTGGGAGCGCTGGAGCGACGACGAGGACGCACACGTGACGAAGCTGGCGCAAGACGGTAGCGGCGTAGACGAGATCGCCGCCGAGTTGGGGCGCCAGCCGCACGCTGTCCGCATGCGCATGGAGAAGCTGGGGCTGATCGAGCCGGCGCCCGCCGCCGACGTGCATCGCGCCACGACCTAGCAGGAGGCGCCGCCATGTCCGCCACCGACCCCCGGGAGTTCGCGGCGATTGCGCCGGAGTTATTCGTTTCTAACGTGGATGCCAGCGTGCGCTTCTACACGCAGACCCTCGGGTTCGAGCTGCTACGCGCCGATCCGCCTGGCGATGATGGCCGCAGCGACTTCGCCGTGGTCGCGCGCGGCGGTGCGATGATCATGCTTGCCGACGAGCGTCTGCTGCGCGGGCGCGGCGAGCCGATCGGCTCGCCGCGCGGGAGGGGCATCGACGTGCGGATCATGGCCGGCGACGTCGATGCGCTGTACGCGTCGCTCCAGCAGGCCGGTGCGAATATCGTCACGCCGCTCCGCGATCGCCCGTACGGCCTGCGCGACTTCGTCGTGCGCGATCCGGACGGTTTCGGACTGCGCTTCGCGCGGCCGATCTCCTAGCGTCTCCGCCGCGGGGGCGGCGGCACGACCATCTCCGCCGGGATCTCCAGCTCGCGCTCGCCCCATCGCACGATGATCCGCCCCGTCGGGCGCACCGGCCGGCCCGCCTCGAATGATGCGGCGGCGCGCTCCGCTACCGGCGCCCAGTGCACGCGCAGCTCGACGCGCACCGGCACGTTCGTTGCCAGCTTCAAGGGTGCGTCGATCTCCTGCCCGCGGCCGTCCACCCGCTGTAGCCACGCCGGCGGCTCGATCGTCACGCTGGTGGCGGCACTGCTCACAAGCATCAACGAGATGCGCGTCACCAGCTCGAACTCCACGGTGCCCAGGTCAAAAGACATCGGGCTCGCGCTGACCAGCGCCGGATACATGATCAGGCCGCGTGCGGGGATCGTGATCGCGTCGGTCGCCGTCCAGCGGACCGTCACCGCCGCGTCCAGCGTGTAGCCGCGCACCGTCGGCCCGCCCGCCAGCTCCGGCGAGTCCCAGTCGATCGAGAACGTCACCGAGAAGCGCCCCGGCAGCACCTTCGACGCGACGACCTCCGCGCGCACCGGCGGCGCCGTCTCCACCGTGATGCTGTACGGCGCGAAGCGCTTCCACGTGAGCTGGATCGTGCGCATCGTCTCGCCGCGCCATTGCAGCGTGCCGAAGTCGATCTTCGCGGGCAGCCCCTCCGGCGCGGCGGGCTTGGCGGGCTCCGGCGGCGGCCGGTGCGCCGAGCGGTCCGGCGTCACGCGCCGCGGCTGCGGCGGGATCGATGATGCGGCGCGCGGCGTCTCGCTGACGCGAGTGGGTTTCACGCGGCTGAAGTTGTCGATCGCCCAGCGGACGCGTGCGACCAGGCGCGGATACGCCGCGAGTTCCGACTGGAGCTGCTTGCCGGCGCGCTCGGCGAACGCGCCGTCGGCGGCGCTGGTGATGCCCAGCACCACCCACGGCTCGCCGTTGTAGTTCGCGGCAACGTACTCGTTCGCGGCCGCGCCGCTGCCCCGCAGTTCGTCGTAGGCGACGTTGATCTGCTTCGCGACGTTGGCGTCGCCGCCGCGGTCCGGATGGTGCAGCTCGATCTGGGCACGGTGCGCCGCCTTGATGACGCACTCCGGCGCGCCCGGGATCAGCCCCAGACGTTTCCAGTGCGCGGCGTTGCGTTCGGCCTGCGTGGTGCGCGCGGGCAAGCGGCATCCCTTCGCTGCGTGCTGGTCGAGCGAGCCGCGCGCCGGGCGCCGCCGCTTACGGAAGAGTAGATCATGCCGGACGCGGTGGCGCCAGCGCCGAGATCAGTCGCCGCCGCCGGCTGCCACCGCTTCGGGCTCGTGCCGCCGGCCTTCGAGATCGATGTTCGGGATCAGACGGTCCAGGATGCCCGGCAGCCACCAGTTGGCGCGCCCCATCAGCTCCATGAACGAGGGGACCAGCATCAGCCGGACGATCGTCGCGTCCAGGAAGATCGCGATCGCCAGGCCGAAGCCGAACTCCTTGATCACCCGCTCGTCACCCAGGGTGAAGCTGGCGAAGACCGCGATCATGATCAGCGCCGCCGACGTGATGACGCGCGCGGTGGACGACAGCCCCATCGCCACGGCTTTCGAGTTGTCGGACCCCTTCAGGTACTCCTCGCGGATGCGGCTGACCAGGAAGACCTCGTAGTCCATCGACAGGCCGAAGAGGATCGCGAACATCATCATCGGCAGGAAGACCTCGATCGGCCCCGTCGTCTTGACGCCCAGCGGCCCCGCCAGCCAGCCCCACTGGAACACCGCCACCAGCGCGCCGTACGCCGCGCCGATCGACAGCATGTTCATCAGCGCCGCCTTCAGCGGCACGAAGAGCGAACGGAACACCACCGTCAGCACGACAAAGCTCAGGCCGATCACCATGGCGAAGAAGAGCGGCATGCGGCTTGAGATCTTGTCGCTCACGTCGATGATGCTGGCCGTCGAGCCCGTGACGTACACCTTCAGCGGCGTCCCCGCCGTTACAGGCGGGATCACCTGCTCGCGCAGCCGGTGGACGAGCTGGTTGGTCTTGCTGTCCTGCGGCGAACTCGTCGGGTAGACCGTGATGATCGTCGTATCGCCGGAGGGGCTCTTGCGCGGCGGGCCGACGTTGCTGACGCCTTCCGCGGACGTGAGTGTCCGCACCAGCGCGTCGATCTTGTCGGCGCCGCCGGCCTGGGTGTCGGCGACGATCGTGAGCGGTCCGTTGAAGCCGGCGCCGAAGCCCTGCTACAGCAGGTCGTAGGCGCGGCGCGAGTGCGTGGACGGGGCGTTGTTGCCCGCGTCCGTGAAACTGGCTTGCATGCTGAAGAGCGGGATCGCCAGCACTAGCAGGATCGCGCCGCCGCCCGCGATGAACCACAGCGGCCGCCGCTGGATCGCCATGCTCAGGCTGAACCAGATCGAACCCTCGTGGTTGCCCTCCTGCGAGCGGAACATCGGCACGCCCAGCGCATCCACCTTCGAGCCCACGATCGCCAGCACCGCGGGCAGCAGCGTCAGCGCCGTCAGCACCGACAGCACCACGACGATCGCCGCGGCGATGCCAAGCGCGGCGATGAACGGGATGCCCATGATCGTCAGGCCCAGCATCGCGATCACCACGACGCTGCCCGCGAAGAGCACGGAGCGGCCGGCCGTGTTCACCGCGATCGTGACCGACTCCTGCACCGTGTGTCCGCTGTGCAGCTGCTCGCGGTAGCGCGTGATCACCAGCAGGCAGTAATCGATGCCGACGCCCAGCCCGATCATCGAAGCGAACGACGGCGTGAACGAGGTCATGCTGATGAAGCGCGCGGCGATGCCGATGATCGCCAGCGAGCCGCCCAGCGAGAAGAGCGCCGTCACGATCGGTACGCCCATCGCGACGATCGACCCGAACGCAATCAACAGGATGATCGCCGCGGCCGAGATGCCGATCAGTTCCGTCGAGCCGAGGCCCGTCCGCTCGATGTGCTCGACGACGCGGCCGCCCGCCTCGACTCTGAGTCCGTTGCCGCCGCTGCGATCGACCAGCGCTACCAGCGCCTTCGTCTGCGCGTCCGTTTCTTTCGGGTACTGGACCGAAGCGAACGCGATCTTGCCATCCGTTGAGACCGTCGGCGACGCCGGTACGTCCGAGATGCCCGGCAACTGCTTCGCCTGCGCCAGGACGTCGCCGATACGCTGCGCGATCGCCGGGTCGCTGATCGACGTGTCGGCGGCGAACACGATGTCGGCGTTCGCGCCGCCCTGCGCCGGGAAGCGCGCCGCCAGCAGGTCCGCCGCGCGCGCCGATTCCGTGCCGGGGACGCTGAATTTGGTGGCGTACGTGCCTTTGAACGCGAACATCGCCGCCATGACGGCGGCCAGCCCGGCCAGCCATGCGAGCACGACGAGCCACTTGTGACGCGTGACGAAGCCGCCCCAGCGCTCGAACAGAGAGCCGCGGGCGCCGGTAAGTACTGCCATGGTTGGAGGGGCCTCTCTCTGCTGATCGGGCGGGAATCGCGCACTGACGCGGGAACGTGTTCCTGCCTCAGTCATTGTACCGACGCCGATCCGTAACGTCTGTTGCGCCGATGCTGCATTGAGGGCGGTGTCCACGCCCGCGCATACTGATCCAGACATGCGGACCGACCCCCTGCTCAAGGAAGTGATCATGGCGGCGCTGGCGCTCACGCCGGTGGGCATCGCCATCGGCGTGCTCTACCGCTGGGAGACGGGGCTGTCGCCGTGGCCGGGGCTCGTGCTGGGGATGGTCTGCGGCTTCGGCTTCGGCATCGCGATCCTGGCGCTCACGTCGCCGCGCCGCGGCCATTGAGCGTCGGCACGGTCGTCAGGCAGGGGCGCCTTCCCACGTGTCGGCCCAGTTCTGGACGGCTTCGACCACGGGGAGCAAGTCCCGTCCTTTCTGCGTGAGCACGTATTCGACACGCACCGGCGTCTCCGGGTAGACCTTCCGCTCCACGATGCCCTCGGCCTCCAGCTCCTTCAGGCGCTCCGACAGCACCCGGTCGCTCAGCCCCTCGACGTACGCGGAGATCGTGCTGAACCGGCAGGATCCGCCGAGCAGCGCGCGGATGATCAACCCGGTCCAGCGCTTGCTGATCAGGGACATCGCCCGCTCGTACGACGGGCACATCTGCGACAGGTCGAGGTCGGTCCGCTTCTCAGTCACACCCGTATCCTACGCGACCGTACGAGAACTGTTCAAGTCAGATACTAGTATCCCGTAAGGCGCTTGACTTACTATAGCTCATTGGCTAGTATTCCGGTATCTACTATGGAAAAGTAAGCGTTCGGCTTACACAGCAAGGAGCAGCCAGATGACAACCGCAACCGCCGCAACCGCAACCTGGAACATCGATGCAGCACACTCGGTCGTCGAGTTCTCGGTGAAGCACATGATGGTATCGACCGTGAAGGGTCGCTTCCGCGACGTGGCCGGCACCGTGGAGATCGACGAGCTGAATCCGGCAAACTCGACGGTGGCCGCCGAGATCGACGTCGCCAGCGTGGACACGGGCGCTCCCGACCGCGACAACCACCTGCGTTCCGGAGACTTCTTCGACGCCGAGAA
>JBGQBE010000046.1:0-26593 GCA_041494685.1 Dehalococcoidia bacterium
CGCCCACCTGACGCGGGTCCTCGGGCAGCTCCTCGCGGATCTGCCGGCGGGCGGGCCGGCGCCGGACGATCTCACGGAGCTTCGGCGGGTGCTCTACGGGCTCTACGCGATCCTGCGGCTGCACTTCGCGCAGGAGGAGGAAGCGTACATGTCGCTGTTCGAGGCAGCGGGCGCGGAGCAGAGCGTAGCCGCGCCGGCGTGAGACTTGCGGAGCCGACCGGCTCGGCAATGGACTGATCTCCGACCGCACCTACGACAACGCCGACCGGCTGCTGACGCTGGTGAACCGGGACGGCGGGACCGCCGTCTCGTCCTACACGTACACCCTCGATGCGGTGAGGAACGGACTCAACGGGTCGATAGAGCTACACGTACAATGCAATCTCAGTGCGCGCCCGGCGGCGGGCCGTGTCGCCCCGCAACACGTGGACTCAGCCTGGCGAAAAGGGGCCCGCTAGCTGCTCGAAATACGTCTGGACGACGGCGGGATCTCCCGTCCCCGGGAGGGCCGCGACGAGCAGCGTGCGCGCCTTCAAGCCATCCAGGTCTTCGCCCGACACGACGCCGAGCGAGCGGGCTTCTTCGTTGATCCAAACGCGCCCGCCGCGCGTGCGCGTGGTGAACACGATGACGACGCCCTTGGCGCGGGCGTGCCGGACTGCGTCCATCACTGGCGGCGGAACGTTGCCGCTGCCGAAGACTTCCAGCACGATGCCTCGTGCGCCCGACTCGACCGCTGCGGTCACGAGGCGTCCATCGCTGCCGGTGACCAGCGTCAGGAGGTCGACGCGCGGCTCCACCGACTCAAGCTTGAAGGTGAGTCGCCGCGGGCGCTCCCGTGTAAAGCGCACGCTTGAACCTGCAACGTCGCCGATTGGACCCGCCTCGGGCGACTTGAACGCGTCAAGCGCGATCGCGTGCATCTTACGCACCTCGCCCGCGGCATGGATCTCGCCGTTGAGCGTGACGAGAACGCCCATCTCGCGCGCCGCTGGCGAGCAGGCGATGCGCACGGCATCGAGCAGGTTCCGAGGGCCGTCCGAATCACGCACGCGCGGTGGCCGTTGTGATGCCGTGAACACGACCGGACGAGGATCTGCGACAAGCAGATCGAGGAAGAACGCCGTCTCTTCAAGCGAGTCCGTGCCGTGCGTGATTACGATGCCGGCAGGCGGAACGTCGGTCGCGAACACCTCGTTGACCCGGCGCGCGAGGCGGAGTTGGATCTCGGGTGTCATCCGCGAGCTGCCGATGTTGGTGAAGTCCTCGACCGTGAGCGTGGCGACCGTCGTAAGCGCGGGCACTGCGTGAGCGAGGTCTTCGCCTTCGAGGAGTCCAGACGGACCCACGGCGATCGTGCCGCCTGTAGCGATCAACAGCACGTGAGGAAGCTCGGCGGTGGCGATGCGGTTCATGCGGTGACTATCCCGATGTGACGAGGTATGGAACGGCCTGGTGACGGTCGGCGTTGCCCGTGGACGAAGATGATCAGCGCCCTCTGCCAACCGCTCACGTACAAATCACTTCTGGCTTGACTTCGTTCGACGATACGGCAACATGGTGCGACCCGCAACCGAGAGGAGCACCATGCAATCCACCATCACCACCTTCGACGACTCTGCCGAGCGCTGGGAGAGCAGCCTCCACGCACTCCCTGTCGAGAAGGCGCGCCGCTCCGGTGGCCGACGGTGATCCGACGCACTTGGCGGTGTACAGCGTCCCCGCGTATGTTCGTAAGACGTATGGTCCAGGCCGGTGCGGAATCGGAGGTTCCTGCGATGACGCGCACCATCTATACAGTACCCAACATTGTCTCCCGCTGTGCCCTGCGCCTCCGTGCGTACCCCGTCCGTCGCTCCCGTGGGAGAGGGGACAGGGTGAGCCCCAGGAAAAGTCGAAATTACAAAACAGGTACACCGCCAGATTCGAATTGCGCGACATAACTAAAATAGAGGTACCAAAATGTTCCTCGCCGGGGAGGACCGACGCTCCGGCAGCCGCCGCACCGCGCGGGAAGGCCGTCAAGTGCCGTTCAGCTTCGAAGCTGCGGGTGGACTTAACGTCGCGAGTTTAGGTAATCTAGCGTTTACTCAATCAACGCGATCCCGCTGCCTGTACGGGTGAACCGGCAAAGGAAGGGTGCACATGGCTGAGCCAGTGAAAGACTGGACGACCGACTACGACATTTTTTCACGGGAGTACATCAAGAATCCGTTCCCGATCTGGGACGAGCTGCGGGAGGGGTGCCCGGTAGCCCATACCGAACGCTGGGGCGGATCGTGGATGCCCACCCGCTACGAAGACCTCTTCAACATCGCGCGCGACATCGAGCACTTCTCTTCGCGCGACGTGCTGGTCGCCGCCACCCAGCCGCCGCCGGAGGACGCCCCGGAAGACCAGGAAGAGTTCGCCCAGTACAACGTCGGCGCGCCGCCGATCACGTCGGACCCGCCGGTGCACACCTGGGCGCGGAAGCTGCTGCTGCCGCCGTTCTCGGCCACCGCGGTCGCGAAGTGGGAGCAGGAGACGCGCGAGCTGTGCGCGGAGTTGGTGGATGGCTTCGTCAAGAGCGGGCGCGCGGACGGCGCGGCCGACTACGCGCAGCAGATCCCGCCGCGCGTGATCGCGAGCATGCTCGGCATCCCGAAGGAGATGGCCGGCACGTTCACGGAGTGGGTGCGCGGCTTCCTTGAGCTGGGCCTGACGGACCCGGAGCTGCGCAACCAGTCGGCGCTGAGCATCTTCACGTACCTGAACGAGGCCATCCAGGAGCACAAGGCGAACCCCGGCAAGGACGACCTGATCAGCTACCTGCTCTCCGCGTCCGTCGATGGCGAGCCGGTGCCGGAGCCCCACGTGCTGGGCACGTGCTTCCTGATCCTCGTCGCCGGCATCGACACGACGTGGAGCTCGATCGGCTCGGCGATCTGGCACCTGGCGCAGCACCCGGAGGACCGTGCGCGCCTGATCGCGGAGCCGGACCTGATGCCGAACGCGATCGAGGAGCTGCTGCGGGCGTACTCGCCCGTGACGATGGCGCGCTACGTCGCGTCGGACGTGGAGTACGCCGGCTGCCCGATGTCTGAGGGCGACCGCGTGCTGATGAACTTCCCGGCCGCCAACCGCGACCCGTCGGTGTTCGAGCACCCGGACCAGGTGATCCTGGACCGGGAGAAGAACCCGCACATCGCGTTCGGCGTCGGCATCCACCGCTGCGCGGGGTCGAACCTGGCGCGGATGGAGATGCGGGTGTCGATCGAAGAGTGGTTGAAGCGGATCCCGGACTTCCGCCTGGCGGATCCGGAGAACGTGACGTGGGCGGGCGGCCAGGTGCGCGGTCCGCGGAAGATGCCGGTGGTGTGGCCATGAAGGTCAAAGTAGACAGCGAGAAGTGCCAGGGGCACAACCGGTGCTACGTGCTGGCGCCCGGCCTGTTCAAGGTCGACGAGTTCGGCTACGCGACGCCGCGCGGCGACGGCACCGTCCCGCCGGAGCTGCAGGAGAAGGCGCGGCTCGCCGTGACCAACTGCCCCGAGCGCGCGATCGAGATCATCGAAGAGTAGACTCGCCGCGAACGGCATCACATGACGCGCACGCTATGAGACATCGTGTGCGCGTTGTTGCCGAAGGGTCCTACGTCGCGGCAGTTCTTGGTGCGCGCAAGGTCGCTGAACGTCACCAAGTTTGAAGCCCAGCTAAACAGCGAGGCGCTGCCGCGGGATCGGGCTTCAGTGCGCTGCTCCGGGCTGCTCGCTTGATGTTCATCGCCGCCGCCGTGAGCCACAGCTGGATCTGGACGCGGCGTCTCCCCTTGAAGCGCATCCGTCTCAGGTCGTGCAGTTCTTTTGGCGAGGCCGAAGACCCCTCTATATAGGTATAGGTCTTCCGCTCGACGAGCCGCCGTATTCCGAACGGGCTCGCGACCCGTTCCTGCGCAGCGTCGACCAGGTCGAGGGCCCACGAGCGGTGCAGTGAGCGCGCGATCCCCGAAAGAGCGCGCTGCGAGCGAAACGGACAGGCAACGCAGCTGCCCCTGGGCGCTTGATAGCGCACGCGCTGCGTCCCCTTCATGTTGGAGTACCGCCGCAGCCGCTCGCCGGCGGGACAGAGAAAGGCATCCTCTGCAGGCGGCCAGGTGAAGTGCTCGCGTCCCCAGATGCCCGTGTGCTGGTTGCCGAAGCGGGTGGTGGGAATGAAGGCCGGGATGCCGGCGTGCTCTAGGTAGAGGTAGTTGAGCGTGGTTCCATACTTTGGCGTCCGCGACGGCAGCGGGAATGGCGTGCTTGCTGAGCCGGCGGTGCTGCCAGAGCACGTCCGGGAGGAGATGCTTATCCGCTTCGGCGCCGGTGGTGGCCACGGCGGCGGTGATCACCTGGCCGCGTCGCCCGGCGACGGCCATGTGCGCCTTGTAGGCGAGATGGCGGCCGAAGTCAGGTCGGTTGACCAGCGTCGCCTCGGGATCGGTCCGACTCTGCAGTTCCTGATTGGGCCGGAGCAGCGGGCCTCCTGCAGACGGAGGACTGCCCGCCGGCGGTTCCGCATCAGGCGGCGGGGCTTCCGCGGCGACGTCGTCCTGGTCGAGGCGACGCAGGTACTCCGTCACGGACAAGGGCGGGCGCGCCACGTCAGCTCGCTGGGTCAGGGAATCCACCGAAGCACTGGCCTGCATGAGGGTGCTGTCGACGTAGACCGGTCCCTCTTCCATGAGGCCTGCCTGCCGGCAGAGCTCGATCGACTGACGGAAGAATTCCTCAAAGACCAAGCTGCCAAAGCGCGCACGCGCCTTCGAGAGCACGCTGCGATCCGGCGTCGGCAGATCGATGTCGTAGCCCAGGAACCAGCGATAGCCCAGGTGCAGACGCACCTCCTCGGCCAGGCGCCGTTCGGACGTGATGCCGTAGAGGTAACCCAGCAGCAGCATCTTGAAGATGACGACTGGATCGACGGACGGCTGGCCCGTGTGGCTGTAGAAGGGGCGGCAGAGTGGCCGGACGAAGGAGAAGTCGACGGCTTCGGCGATGCGCCGTAGCAAATGGTCCTGGGGTACGAGCCGGTCGAGTGACAACTGGTAGTAGAGCTTGGTCTCGAAGTCCCGCTGGCCCATCATCGGCGGCCTCCTCATCTCTGGGAGGCCACGCGCCCGTGTCGATCATATCACTGACGCGATCCCAACACGATCAGTTCGGCAACAACCCCCTGCGATGGTGTGCGGCCCAGGCTGGTGCTTCTTGCGCGGCTCCTCCGCCTGCAGTGCGCGCTGCTGGTCGGCCGCGCCTCGTCGGCAGCGTGCTCCGGCGCGCGGCCCAACGTCAAGTACTAGGTGCGTCAACTCGTCGAGCGCCTTTACGCTCACCATGGGCGTACTCCTCTCTCAGCTCGTTGGTTCTTGCTGAGAGGGTACGCCCTCGTTCTTACCCACTGAACGGTAACTACCTTGTGTGGCAGTGCTCTTGACGTTTGTGCGAGATCAGGTGGACAATACGATCAACGTACAACGCTGCACAGTACCTTGCGGATGGTGCGCCAGTCGCGCTAGGGCATCGGAGGCCGCGCATGAACCGCCGTATCGTGGTCCTAGGAGCGCTAACTCTCGCGAGCGGATGCTTGTTGATTGCGACGGCGACAAGGTCGTCGACCGTGGCGACAGGAGCAACGGTTGGCACGGGCCCCGCGATCTCAATCGGGCCCCCGACACTTATCAGCGGAAAGCTCGTTGTTCCAGTGAACGCGTCCGGAGCAGGGTTTGACCCGTACGCTTCTTGGAACATCCATTTGCGTTGGACACCTGGCGTCTTCGCGTTTTCGAGTGCAAGCGCGGCCGGCGGTGTCATCGATCCGGCCGATGGCAATCTGTGTCCTGCACCGAATACCACCAAGTATGACAGTGATGGCGGCGGCGTCCTCTATAGCTGCTTGATCGTTGGAGGTTCGACCACGGCAACAGGACTGATGGCGACGTTCAAGTTGACGCCGGCGGCCTCGGGGTGTGCGACCCTGCATCTCTTTACCTTCGGTCCACCGGATGGGGGCACCACTGCAAGTGGGACGGCGACTCTGAACCCGAACACAGGCATCGCGCAATTCAACGCATATGGAGCGGATGTCAACGTCGGGGTGAGCGGGAACCCTTGTACGCCGCCGGGAACGGTGACGCCTACATTGACGCCTACGGCTACCGCGACATCGACCGCGACGTCAACTCCAACGGCCATCGCTACGCCGCTTACCGGCTTCCCTGATCTGACGGTGTCAGGCCTGAGCGTACCTCAGGGTACTGACAGTGGTGGAATGGCATCATACAGCGTCGTGGTGTCAAACATTGGTGACGCCTTGGCGGTGAACGTTCGTCTCGAGGTCAGCTTGCCGCTTGGTGCCGTGCCATCGAAAACCTCCGGGTGTTCCGTCTACGCGTCGAGCCACTGGTTCTGTACTGTTCCGGATCTCGGTGCGCTGCACACCCCAGGCGATATGGCCGGCCTCGTCATCGACGTTCACGAGCGTGTCTCAACCGCCGGCATCGTGGCGATGGCGCAAGTGCACGTGAGCGCGTCGAACGAGCCCCCGGTGAATGTCGGTAACAACACCGCGGAGATTGTCACAAACGTGCGCGGCTGTCCGGACCTGAATGGCGACAATATCGTAGATCTATCTGACCTCACGCTTGGAATGGCGTCGTACCTGCTGCATGTGGGCGATCCGGGATACAATCCCCTCGCGGACCAGAACGGGGACGGCACGATCACGCTCCAAGACCTGACTGTCATGAGTGGCAGGTATCTGGACACATGCAAGGGCCTGGATAGTGATCATGACGGACTGTCCGACTACGATGAGGTACACGCATACGGCACGGATCCCTACCGCTCCGACACCGACGGTGACGGGCTTCCCGACGGTGTGGAAGTCTGGACCTACAGCTCTAATCCGCTTATCGCTGATACCGATGGCGACGGATACTCCGACAGTGAGGAGGCGGCCCTTGGCAAAGATCCGCGCGTGTTCTGCTGGATCATGAGGACCGATGTCAGTCACGACGGGATCGTAGATCTGGCTGACCTCACGATCGCCGCCAGTTCGTATCTGAAGTCCACTGGCGAGATCGGATTCCAGCCGCGGGCGGACAGCGACGCGAACGGCATTGTCGACCTGTCCGACCTCACCATTATCGCGCTGTATTACCTCCAGTCCGTTCAGGGCTGTACATAAGGACGGCGTAGCTGAACCTGCTGTTGGTCCCTGTCCGCTGATCGCCTGAGAACGTGTGTCGGTAACCGGTGATGGTCGCCCGGCTACCTCGTGGCACGCTAATATCCACACCCTGCTAGCTCCGGTTGTAGCCGCCGACCGGGCGCACGATTGTGCCATCGTGTGCGCGTTGTTGTGTTAGTGGCGCGAGGAGACGATAGTGTCGGCGCCCGGCGTCGTCGCGATGCCGCCACGAAGGAAGGATCGAGCCCATGTGTTACGCCTACGACGCCGAGCCGCCGATGCCGCCGGTCGCCGGTGCGGCGGCGGACGCGCGAGACCTCACGCTGACGTCGGCGGACGGCACGCCGTTCGCCGCGTTCATGGCC
This sequence comes from Dehalococcoidia bacterium, assembly GCA_041494685.1. GTDB lineage: Bacteria > Chloroflexota > Dehalococcoidia > DSTF01 > JACRBR01 > JBGQBE01. The sequence goes on from JBGQBE010000046.1 coordinate 7,575, forward strand.
GGCGCGCAGCGGCCGGACGGCGCGGGCGTGGTGGTGCTGCCGGACGTGCGCGGGCTCTTTCGCTTCTACGAGGAGCTGGCGCTGCGGTTCGCGGAGCAGGGCATCAACAGCGTGGCGATCGACTACTTCGGCCGCACGGCCGGCGTCGGTAAGCGGGACGAAGCGTTCCCGTTCATGGAGCACGTGATGCAGACGCGCGCCGACAACATCCGCGCCGACGTCGCCGCCGCCGTCGTGTACTTGCGCTCGCCGGAGGGCGGCAGTTGCACGTCGGTGTTCACGGTCGGGTTTTGCTTCGGCGGCTCGAACTCGTGGCTGCAGGCGGCGGGCGGGCACGATCTCGCCGGCGTCATCGGCTTCTACGGGCGGCCGGGCGCGGGCCGCGACGGCTCGCCGGGGCCCGCGCAGCGCGCGGCGGAGTTCCGCTGTCCGGTGCTGGCGCTGATGGGCGGCGCGGACCAGGGCATCCCGCAGGATCAGATCGACGCGTTCGCCGCGGCGCTGCAGGCCGCGGGCGTCGCGCACGAGGTCGTGGTGTATCCGGGCGCGCCGCACAGCTTCTTCGATCGCAGCTACGAGCAGCACGCCGAGGCGTCGGCCGACGCGTGGCGGCGGATGCTGGCGTTCGTCGCGGCGCACTGCCGGTAGCGTCCGGCGCGGCCGTTGACCTAAGCGGATGCCCTATCAGGGCGCCCCGAATCGGCGCGAATAGCGGTGCGGGCTTCGGGAAGTGGCCCAGGTCGTTGTTGCAGGGGTATCGCGCGCCGATAAGCCCTCATGGAGACACCGAACGGGGCACGCGCTCCGCGCTCGCCTGAATCGACCCGCGGCCACCGGCTGAAGGTCGCGGCGTCGCTGCGCCGCCAGATGGGCATTGAGTTCTTCAAGCCGGGAGCGGTGCTGGTCCGCCAGGGCGAGTCCATGCGCCGGATGTACCTGATCGCGTCCGGCACGGTCAGGGTGGTGCTGGGAGCGGGGAGCGAGTCGCAACTCCTGGCGCGGCTGGGGCGCGGCGCCTGGATCGGCGAGACAGCGCTTCTCACGGGATCGGTCTCCTCGACGACGGTCGTGGCGGAGACCGATGTGCGCGTGTTCACGATCAGCCAGCAGGACTTCCTCACCGCCGCGGAGACGGATCCGACGGTGTTCCGGGAGATCGCCCGCGAGCTCGCCCATCGCCTGCGTTCAGCCGACGACCTGATCGAGCGGACGGACGGGCGCAGGCTCGTCGAGCTTCGCCACGAGCCGGCGCACGCCGCGCATGTCGACGACGTGCTTGCGGCGTGCGGCCGCTGGGCGCGGGGCGGGTACCTGGCGGTGACGCTCCACGACGCCGGGCAGGGCGGGCGGTCTGTGCAGGAGTACGTGCGCGCCGGCGAGATCGCTTCACTCCGCGCGCGGCTCGACGGTGACGAAGCTGTCGTCGTCCCCGCGGGCGGCGCCACCGAAGCTGAGCTCGCCGCCTTCATCCGCAGCGTGAGCGATTTCACGGACCTCGTCGTGATCGCGGGCGGCAGTCTGCCCGCGTCGGTGGCGGACGATCTCGCCGCGATCGTCACCCTCGGCGCGCCCGATGGTCCGCGACTGGTCGCGTCCGGCGACGTCCCGCACCACGTGTGCCCGGTCGACGCGCGGTTCGACGCGCACCGAGTGGCACGGCGCATCTGCCAGCAGCGCGTCGGGCTCGCCTTCGGCGGCGGCGGCGCGCGCGGCTTCGCGCATATCGGCGTGCTCAAGGTGCTCGCGTCGGCCGGCATCCCGATCGACGCGGTCACGGGCGCGAGCATCGGCGCGGCGGTGGCGGCGGGGATCGCCGCGGGCCGCTCCGAGGATGATGTCGCGGCGTCCATCGAATCCGCGGGGCGCTGGGCGGCGGTGCCGATGCTGCTGCCGCTGCACGGGATCTTCACGAGCACGTTCGTCGAGCGCGAGTTGCGACGGCAGTTCGGTGACATGCGTTTCGAGGATCTATCGCTCCCGCTGGCGGTCGTTGCGGTCGACCTTCACAGTGGCGAAGAGGTGGTCTTCACGAGCGGCGCGCTTGTCCCGGCGCTCCTCGCCAGCATGGCCGTGCCCGGGATCTTCGCTCCCGTGCGCCATGACGGGCGTGTGCTTATCGATGGGGCGGTGCGCAACCCGGTGCCGGCCGGCACCTGCCGCGTCCTGGGCGCGGACGTCGTGATCGCCTCGCGCATGCGGGTGGCGGGCGACGCGGGCGCGGCCGACGAGAAGCGGAGCCTGCCCTGGCTGCCCGAGACGATCGCGCGGGCGCTGGGGTTGATGCAGGATCAGATCTCGGAGGAGAGCAGGCCGGACGCCGACGTCACCATCGACACGGTGATCTCGCGGGAGCAGGGCGGCCTGTTCGACTTCGGCCACAGGCACGCCATCGAAGCGGCGGGCGAGACGGCGGCGATCTCGTCGCTGCCCGGCATCGCCGAGCGCGTGCCGGGCGTGCGCCGGGCTGCGTAACCTCGGCGCGACCTATCGTCCCTTGAAGGCAGGCTCGCGCTTCTCGACGAAGCTCAGCGCGCCCTCACGGTGGTCCTCCGTCGTGAAGAGGTAGGCGAGCGCCTGCATGACGTACGCCCCGATCTCGCGCGGGTCGCCGTGGGCCGACATGCGCAGGCCCTGCTTCATGTAGCGCATCGCGATCGGCGGGTTGGCGGCGATCTTGCGCGCCATCTCCGTCGCCGCGGCCATCAGCTCGTCGTGCGGCACGACGCGCGCCACGAGCCCGATGCGCTCCGCCTCACGCGCGTCGATGATGTCGCCGGTGAACAGCAGCTCCGCCGCCTTCGACGGCCCGACGACCTGCGGCAGCCGCCAGAGGCCCCCGAGGTCCGACACGAGCCCGCGCTTGATGAACAGCTCGCCGAACTTCGCGCGGTCGCTGGCGATGCGGATGTCGCAGAAGAGCGCGAGGTCCATCCCCCATCCGACGGCCGCGCCGTCGACCGCGGCGATCACCGGCTTGTCGCACTCCAGCACGGCCATGGCCGCCGGTGTCGGACGCGGCTTCGGGTCACGCTGTCGCTTGATGCCGTCGCTCGCGGCCGGGTCGAGCATGATCTCCTTCACGTCGTCGCCGGAGCAGAACGCGCCGCCCTCGCCGGTGAGGACGACGCAACGCACGTCCGGGTCGGCGTGCGCGTCGCGGAACGCTTGCTCCAGCCGCGCGTACATTTCGCGGTTCAGCGCGTTCTTGACCTGCGGCCGGTCCAGCGTGACGGTCGCGACGTGTTCGGCTACGTCGTATCGCAGCACCACGGGATGATCCTTTCGGTGGCTCTTGCGGCGCGAGACCGGCGGCGCCACGCCCGGATTATCGGCGATCGGCGCGCGCTGCGGCTACCGGCAGCGGCGGTACCATGGGGCGATCGTCACGAACGTGGCGTTCCGGGGAGGCGCGGTATGGACCGAAGCGCGATCGAGAGAGCGGCACGGCTGGCGGGGCTGACGCTCGACGCCGAGACGGAGGTCTCGGTCGAGGGCGCCGACCCGGTGCTCCCGACTCCGTTCCACCTGGGCGAAGGCGCGGCGACGGCGCTGGCGCTGGCCGGCCAGGAGGCGAGCCGCATCTGGGAGCTGCGCGCGGGCCGGCGCCAGGCGCTCTCGGTCAGCGTGCAGCACGCGGCGGCGTCGCTGCGCAGCTACACCGCGATCCATCTCGCGGATGCGGTGCCGGCGCAGATGCGGCGCATGCCGCCCGTGACGGCGATCTGGGAGTGCGGCGACGGACGGCACATTCAGCTGCATGGCAGTTTCACACACGCACCCGACATCCTCGCGGAGCTTGGCCTGGGCGGGGCCGCCGAGGCGGACGAGATCGGCGCCGCGGCGCACCGGCGCGGCGCGTTCGAACTGGAAGACGCGCTGGCGGCGAAGGGGCTCTGCGCGGCGGTCTGCAGGACGGCCGAGGAGTGGGCGGCGCACGCGCAGGGGGCGCTGCTCGCGGCGATGCCGGTGGTGGAGGTCACGCGCATCGGCAACGGTCCGCCGGTGCCGTTTGGTGAGGCCGCCCGCCCGCTGAGCGGCGTGCGCGTGCTCGACCTCACGCGCGTGCTTGCGGGCCCGACGTGCGCGCGCACGCTCGCCGAGCACGGCGCGGACGTGCTGCACATCGCGTCGCCCGCGCTTCCGACGATCGAGATGTTCGAGATGGACACGGGGCACGGCAAACGGCAGGCATATCTCGATCTCGACGTCGCCGGCGACGCCGACACGCTGCGCGAACTCGTGCGCGGGGCGGACGTCTTCTCGCAGGGATTCCGGCTCGGGTCGCTGGCGCGCCGGGGGTTCGGCCCGGAGCAGTTCGCGGAGCTGCGGCCGGGCATCGTCTACGTCTCCGAGAACACGTTCGGGCACGTGGGGCCGTGGCGAGAGCGGCCGGGGTGGGAGCAGCTCGCGCAGGCGGCGACGGGCGTGTCCGTCGTGCAGGGCGGCGCGCAGCCGACGCTGGCGCCGGCGGCGATGAACGACTACACGACGGGGTACTTCGCGGCGATGGGCGCGATGATGGCGCTGCGGCGGCGGGCGACCGAGGGCGGATCGTGGCTGGTGCGGGTGTCGCTGGCGCAGACGAGCATGTGGTACTACCGGCTGGGCATCGATCTCGACCGGGAGGCGGCGGCCGGTCTCGGCGACGTGGCCGTGCTCACGGAGCGGCGCGACACCGGCTACGGGGCGATGACGTACTTGCGCCCCGCGCTCCGCATGTCCGAGACGGAGCCGCACTGGGCGATCCCGACGTCGCCGCTGGGCAGCGGCGAGCCGGTTTGGGCCTCACGCGAGTGAGCGTGGTTGCGGCTACGAGCGCTTGATGATGGCGCGGTACGGGCAGTAGCCGGCGCAGGAGCCGCAGCCGGTGCAGCCGCTCTGGCGGATGACGAACTGCCGTTTCGCCTCGACGATCGCGGACTGCGGACACATGTCCGCACAGGCTCCGCAACTCATGCAGTCGGTGCTGATCGTGTAACGGGAAGCAGGCATGGTACGCCTCCGCCGTCTCGTATCCACCCGCCGCGCGCCCCTCGCGGTTCGTGGCTTACCCCCGGATCGTGCCATACGTCGGAATTGCCGGGAAAGGGCCGATCGGCCTGAGCATGCGGGGGGAGGGCGGCGTGGCTGGGGGGCGGTGGCGCTGCCATCGAAGGGACAGCCTGGCTTCGACCACCCACAGCCGGGGACGGCTGTGCCACACGATTGGGCTCGGGCGGCGTCAGACGATCGCGGCCTCGGTGTAGGCGCCGAAGACTTCGCGCATGACGTCGCAGCACTCCTGGAGCGTGGCGTAGGCCTTCACGGCGTCGATCAGGTGGGGCATCACGTTCTCGTCGCCGCGGCACGCCTGCGCGAGGCAGCCGAGGGCGCGCGCCGCCTCGCGGTCGTCGCGCGTGCGGCGGATCTCTTGCAGGCGCGCGACCTGGCGGTCGTAGCCCTGCGGGTCCATGTCGAGGATCGGGATCTCGATCGGCTCCTGCATGACGTAGTCGTTGACGCCGACGATCGTGCGGTCGTGGCGGTCGATCTCCCGCTGGTAGCGGAACGAGGCGTCGGCGATCTCGCGCTGGAAGAAGCCGCTCTCGATCGCCGGGAGCACGCCGCCGATCTCGTCGATGCGGCGGAAGTAGGCGTAGGCCTCCGCCTCGGTCTCGTCCGTGAGCCGTTCGACGAACCAGCTGCCGCCGAGCGGGTCGATGGTGTTCGCGGCGCCCGACTCGTGCGCGATCACCTGCTGCGTGCGCAGCGCGAGCCGCGCCGCCTTCTCGCTCGGCAGGGCGAGCGCCTCGTCCATCGAGTTCGTGTGCAGCGACTGCGTGCCGCCGAGCACCGCGGCGAGCGCCTGGATGGTGGTGCGGACGAGGTTGACCTCGGGCTGCTGCGCCGTGAGGGAGACGCCGGCGGTCTGCGTGTGGAAGCGCATCCACCACGATCGTTCGTTCTTCGCGCCGAAGGTGTCGCGCATCTCGCGCGCCCAGATGCGCCGCGCGGCGCGGAACTTGGCGACCTCTTCGAAGAGGTCGTTGTGCGAGTTGAAGAAGAAGCTGAGGCGCGGCGCGAAGTCGTCGATGTCCATGCCGCGGGCGAGGCACCAGCGGACGTACTCGAAGCCATCCGCCAGGGTGAAGGCGAGCTCCTGCGCCGCCGTCGAGCCGGCCTCGCGGATGTGGTAGCCGCTGATGCTGATCGTGTTCCACTTCGGCATCTCGCGCGAGCCGAACTCGATCGTGTCGACGACGAGGCGCATCGATGGGCGAGGCGGGAAGAGGAACTCCTTCTGGGCGATGAACTCCTTGAGGATGTCGTTCTGCAGCGTCCCGGCGAGATGGCTCCGCGGGACGCCGCGCTTCTCGGCGGCGGCGATGTACATCGCCCAGATCACGGCGGCGGGTGAGTTGATGGTCATCGAGGTCGTGATCCGGTCGAGGGGAAGGCCGTCGAGGAGGATCTCCATGTCGCGGAGGTGCGAGACGCCGACGCCGCACTTCCCGAACTCGCCGAGCGCCTCCGGCGCGTCGGTGTCATAGCCGTAGAGCGTCGCCATGTCGAAGGCGATGGAGAGGCCGGTTTGGCCCTGCGAGAGGAGGTAGCGGAAGCGCGCGTTCGTCTCTTCGACGCTGCCGAAGCCGGCGAACATCCGCATGGTCCAGGACTTGCCCCGGTAGCCGGTCGCGTGGACGCCGCGCGTGAACGGGTACTGCCCCGGCGCGCCCAGGTCGCGCTCGTAGTCGAGCGGCGCGTCGGCGGGCTCGTAGACCGGCTCGATGGGGCGGCTGGAGGCCGTCATGAACTTGCGGGCGTCCGGCTCGCGCGGGGGACGCGGCTCGTTGCCGCCGCCGGTCGTTCGCTCAGGCACTGCCTCACCTCCGCAAGCGCCGTGTGTCTGATTGTACGGGAAAGGGGCGCGGTCGCCGACGAGGAAACTGAAAGTATCGGGAGTCGTGACCGTGGGCGTCGGTGGAACGCCGATGATGGCCGGTCGCGCCCCCGGCGACATCCCGAGTGAGAGATCTCAGATCGGGAGGCGATCATGGTGCGAAACGCGTCCTCACCCCGGTGCCCGAAATGCGGCTGCGCGAACGGCCATAACTGCGAGTACGAGCGCTGCGGGCGCTGCGGCCAGCGGGGCCTGTCGCTCGTCGCCCTCTACGCTGACGGCGACGTCCGCGTCGCTCCGCGCGCGTCGCTGAGCGACGCCCTGTTCTTCGCGGCGTAGCACCGGGCAACCGGCAACGGCGTCCGGCGCAGGGGGCGGGGCGGACAAGTCTGAGGACCGGTCCCTACGGGGATCGGGATGAACATGCGGGGCGTTGCGGAGTGCTCGCCTCAGGCGGCGCGGCCGGTGGAGGATTGCTCGCGTTCGTCGGGCTCTTCGGCCGGCAGGAGGTCGAGGCGAGCAGCCGTCCGCTTCGGCAGCCTGGAAACGACGCGATCGGCGAAGATCGCCCCCTGGCGCAGGTGGTTCTCGAGGATGTCGAGGGCGAACCGCAGCCGCGCCGGCGTACGCCGGTCCGTTGGCGCACACCGGAGCTCGGTGACGCGGTCGAGCGCGAAGCGGAGGCGCCTGGCGTAGCGTTCGACCGCGCGGGCCTCGCCGTCCTCCGTGAGGACGTGCGCGTCCAGGGCGAGCAGCAGGCGTGCCGCATCGCGCTCCGTCTCTGTGGCGTCATCGGTGTTGTCGGGGCTGTTGTCGTGATGCATATGTTGCTCCGGCAGGCTTCCCTGATTGCTGTCAAATGTATGCGGGAGCGCGCCGGTTGGGGATACGGGAACTCCCGCGATGCAGCACGCTCTTTCGCTCACAGTCGTGCCTGCCCAAGCCGTCCGCGGCGAATGTCCGTTCCGGCGAACCCACCCGCGGATCGATCGCACGGAGGCTCGATGTTCGCCCGGTGGGCCGAAACGAAGACAGGCCCGGAGTGTTCCTCCGGGCCTGTCTATCACGTGCGCGCGGCGTAACTAGCTTGCGACGCGGACGTTGAGCGCACGGCTCTTGCGCGGGTCGCGGTCGTCCGCACCCTTCTCGAACTCGACGGTCTGCCCCTCCTGGAGCGAGTCGAAGATGCCGCCCTGCACGGCCGACGTGTGGAAGAACAGGTCTTCCGACTCGCCTTCCGGGCGGATGAAGCCGAAGCCTCGGTCACGGGCGATCCGCTTGATTTGTCCAGTTGCCATGGATGTACCTCCTATCGCCTGGGACTGATTGGTGTGACCAGTAGCGACTTGCTGCCGGGCGTCCCACGACGTTCTGCACGTAATCGGTTGGGCCCATCCTAGGGGCCGAGCCTCAGTACCTGGAGTCGTCGTGTGTTGCGGAAGAACCGAAGCAGCAGGAGGACTTGCGGCGAGGACTTACCCGGTGAGTGTACCACAAGGGGCCTCCCACTGCCGTGGATTCGCCGGCTGGCGGCGCATCGCCGCATGCCCGGCGCGCGCGGTTCCGGCGAGTAGAGCGCAAACGCGTCAAGTTCCGCGGATTCCCCGTGCGTCGCGAGATCCTCTGCTGTACAATCGCGGCACTCCCGTCGCGTGTTCATCTTTGTTTCCGAGGGGCCGGAACTTGTTTCCACGCATTCTACGAAGAGCGCTCGTCCCTTCCGCGGTGCTCGTCGGACTGGCCGTCGCGCTTGCTGGTCCCGCGGGGCTCACGCGCAGCGCGTCGCAGACGTCGCCCAACCTCATCAACGCCCTGGCGCCTCTTGTCCCGCAAGCCACGCCGATGGTCGCCGTCGGCGGCACTCACACCTGCGCACTCGATGCCGCGGGCGGCGTGCGCTGCTGGGGACGCAACGCGGAGGGCCAGATTGGCGACGGCACGACGACCAGTAGCCCGCGCCCGACACACGTCACGGGCCTGGACAGCGGCGTCGTGGCGATCGCCGCCGGCTCCGCGCACACGTGCGCGTTGACCACCGCCGGCGGAGTGAAGTGCTGGGGGAACAACGCCGACGGCGAGCTGGGCGACTTCACCCAGATCAACCGATCCGTGCCCGTCGACGTGATCAACCTGACGAGCGGCGTCGCCGCGATCTCCGCGGGCGACCGCCACACGTGCGCGCTGATGGCGACCGGCGGCATGACGTGCTGGGGTTACAACGTCTACGGCGAAGTCGGCAACGGAACGAGCGGCAACTCATGGCTGGGCGCGGTGCCGGTGTGCGCGAGCGGCAGCGGCTTCGGCTGCGTCGGCGGCGCGCCGCTCACAGGCATCGCATCGATCTCGGCCGGCGGCATCAACACGTGCGCCGTCACGACGGCCGGGGCGCTGAAGTGCTGGGGCGGCAACTACAACGGTCAGTTGGGCCTCGGCATCTTGTCGGACAGTCCGCTACCGCCAGGCGGTATTTGTCCGACGTCCGCGGAACCGAACGCCACGTGCATCTCCCTTCCGACCGACGTCCCGAGCCTGCAGAGCGGGATAGCGGCGGTCAACGCGGGTGACGCCGCGTGCGCGCTGACCACGACCGGCGGCGTGACGTGCTGGGGGTTGAACAATCAGGGCCAGACCGGCAGCGGCACGGAGTCGCCTTGCAACCCGAAGGTGCCCCCGCAACCGTTCGTGATTTGCGATCGCCCGCAGCCCGAGCCGGCCGGCGTGAGCGGGTTGAGCAGCGGCGTCGCCGCAATCTCGGGCGGCTGCGCGCTGATGTTGACCGGGGGGGTGAAGTGCTGGGGCGATAACGTCTTCGGGCAGGTCGGCGACGGTACGACGAGCGTCCGCACAACGCCCGTGGACGTAAGTGGATTGAGCAGCGGCGTCGCCTCGATGAGCCAGGGGGAGGCGGTGCACCGGTGCACCGTCATGGCCGCCGGCGGCCTCAAGTGCTGGGGGTCGAACAGCTGGGGGCAGCTCGGCGCGGCCTCCGCCGCCACCTGCTACCTCGGGTGGCCCTGCAGCCTGGTGCCTATCGACGTCTCGCAGTGCTCGATCTGCGTCGAAGGCATCGAGTTCCAGCACCAGGTCTATCCGGACGACATCAACTGGGTGACGGTGGGTGGGCAGGGGACGACCGATGGCAACCGGGTGCGGGTGGTCGCGACGATTGACAACCAGAGCACATCGTCCGCGGACGTCACCATCGAGTTCCGCGACGGGCAGACCGGGACGCTGCTCCCCGGCGGCTCGATCGCGGGCACGGTGCCTGCGAGCAGCCAGATGCCCGTCACGTTCACCTGGGACACGACCGGGTTCTCCTGGGCTCCGGGCAACGTCCCCCACCCGCAGCGGCTGATCCGCGTCAACGTGCTGCAGGGCGTGGACGTCTCCGATTTCAACCAGCGCTTCATCACGCTCGTACCGAAGCCCGTCGTGTTGGTGCACGGTTTTGTAAGCGACTTCACGACCTGGTCGGCCTACCAGGGTTTTCTCGCGAGCGTCCGCCCTGACTGGAAAGCCTTCGCCGTGGGCGATGGGCAGGTCCCCGGCGCGATGAATACCGGTTCGCTGTCACACCCGCATCAGCTCACCAACACGATCGACGAGAATGCCATCCAGATGTCGACGTACGTCAACGGCATCCGAACGGCGCACAACGCGTGGCACGTGGATGTCGTCGCGCATTCAATGGGCGGGCTGATCTCGCGCGATTACATCCAGTACTGGATGCCGCCGGACGCGTACGGCTCGCCCGTGATCAGCCATCTGATCATGCTCGGCACACCGAATCGCGGTACTTCGTGTGCGGACATCGCGACGCCGTTCGTGCTCCCGCTGGCCTTCCCCGCGCTGACACAGCTCACCCGCACGTACGTGATGGGCTTCTTCGACCAGCAGGTCACGAACCGGCGCAACGTTCCATTCTCAATCTCCGCGGGCATCATTCTTCCGCTGACGTGCCTCGATGGGCCTGGCGATCTCGTGGTGCCCTGGGACAGCGCTGTCTCCACCGGAACCGCCCCGGCATCCGCGATCGCGGATCGGGAGACGCGCGCCATCATCCACGTGAAGATGACGGCGTCCAAGCCGACGTTCGACGAGTTCGTGTTGCCGCGCCTGAGCGGCGATGTCACGCCCGCGAGCGCCGCCCTGTCCGCGGCGGCGCATTTGACGGCGGCGCAGGCTCAGCCCGCCGTCGTGGAGACGCCCCCGCCATCACCGCAGATCCTGTCAGAGCTGACCGCGAGCATCGGCCCGGGCAGCAGCGTGGACCTCCCATTCGCCGTCACCGACGGCACCGAGTTGGGCGTGACATTGCTGCTACCGCCGCAGGTGACATCCATTCTGCGCGACCCGACCAGCGCCGACGTCAGCACGATCACGGCCAACACGGACGACGCGAGCCAGCCCATCCGCACACATTACGCAGCCTCGCCGGCCGCCGGTACCTGGACGCTGCACGTGGAGAACACGGGCGCCGACTCGGTCGACCTGGCAGGATCGTCGTGGGTGCAGGGCAGCGCTGTTGATCTCCAGATCGCTCCTCCCGCTCCCAACCCGGATGGCACCGTGCCCCTCGTCGCCACGTTGACGAACGCGGGCAGCCCCGTCACCGGCGGAACGTTGACGGCCACGCTCGTCGGCACGGCCGGCGCCCTCGCGCCTGTCAGCCTGTTCGACGACGGCTTGCACGGAGACGGCGCGGCCCTTGACGGGGTCTACGGCGCGGCCACCGGCATGTTGGACACAGGCACGTACAGCATCGGCGTCCAGGCGACCGCAACGGGCATCAGCCGGCTGACCACCAGCGCGGTCGAGATCGGCGCGGCAGGCGCGACGGCCACGCCGACGGCTACCGGTACTGCGACGGCTACCCCGTCGCCGACGAATACGCCCACGGCAACCGAGACTCCCACCGCCACTGCCACCTCCACGCCGACCGGGACCCCCACCCCGACCGACACGTCGACGGCGACCAACACCGCGACGGCGACCGGCACGCCAACCCCCACTCCGACGGCGGCCGGCCCGGGTGCGACGTTCGCAGTCGACAGCACGAACGATGCGGTCGACGCGAATCCCGGCGATGGAGTCTGCGCATCGTCGATCGCGGAGTGCACGCTCCGTGCCGCGATCATGGAAGCGAACGCCCATGCCGGCGCGGATACGATCAGCGTTCCGGCCGGCAGCTACATCCTGGCGCTCACCGGGCCGGACGAAGATGCCGGCGCCACCGGCGACCTCGATGTTACGGACGGCGTGACGATCCAGGGCGCCGGCGCCGCGACCACGATCATCGATGCGAACGCGGGCAATCCGCGCGACCGCGCCTTCCACATCCACGGCGCGAGCGGCGCGCCACAGGTGAAGATGAGCGGCCTCACTATCACCGGTGGCGCAAGCACAACCGGCAGTGGCGGCGGCATCTACAACGACCACGCTGCGTTAACGCTGACGGCGGTCTCTGTACAGGCGAACCACGTCGCCGACTCGGGCGGGGGCATCTACAACAACAACGGCAACGTGATCATCGAGCAGAGTACGATCGACGGCAACAACACGAGCTTCAACGGCGATGGCGGCGGCATCGCGAACGCCGGCGCTGCGGCGACGCTGTCGCTGGCGAACGACACGGTGAGCCGCAACTACGCATTCATCGGCGGCGGCGTCTTCAACCTGGGCGGCTACGCGTCGCTCAGGAACGTCACGGTGAGCCAGAACCGCTTCACCGGCGGCGGCGAGGGCGGTGGTGTCGACAACTTCGTCGGCACCATGGACGTCGCAAACACGCTGTTTGCCAACAATTTCGCCAACTGCGGCCGGGGATTCACGTCACTCGGCCACAACCTTGACACGGATGGGAGCTGCGGGCTTTCGGGTCCGGGTGACGTGTCGGCCGTGCCTCCCCAGAGCATCGACGCGCTGCTTGGGCCGCTGCAGGACAACGGCGGCCCGACGCACACCTTCGCGCTCCTGGCGGGAAGCCCGGCTATCGACAGCGCGTCGGACGACCCCTGCGAGCGGTTCGACCAGCGCGGCATCTCGCGTCCGCAGGACGGCGACGGCGACGGAATCGCGATCTGCGACATCGGCGCGTTCGAAGCGCAGCCCGGCGAGGCGGCGGCGCCGACGCCGACGGAGACGCCAGTGCCCGTCGACACCGATACGCCGACGCCCACCGACACGCCGTCCGCGGTTCAGACTGATACGCCCACGGTGACGGCCACCCAAACGGCGACGGAGACGGCCGTGCCGACCGCCACCGATACATCGACGCCGACGGTCACCCCGACGGCAACGGAGACGTCCACGCCGGCCGCCACCGATACGCCCACAGCGACGGCCACCCACACAGCGACAGAGACGGCCGTGCCGACCGCGACCGATACGCCGACGCCGACGGTTACCCCGACGGTAACGGAGACGCCGACGCCAACCGCCACCGGCACGTCCACGCCTACGAATTCACCGACCGCGACAAGTACCGCCGTAGCGGGCGGCGGTGATCCAACGCCGGTGTCGACTCACACTGCCGTGGTCACGCACACGGCTGTGGTGACCCGCACTGCCGTGGTCACGCACACGGCCGTGGTCACGCGCACGGCTGTGGTGACCCGCACCGTCGTGGCCACGCGGACCGTGACGGGGGAGGACACGGGGACGCCGGCGCCCACCGCCACCAGCACGCGCACGCCGCAGGACGACGACACCGCGCCGGCTACGCACACCGCCGTCGTCCCGAGGCAGCCCGCGGCCACGGGCACGGTCGCGGTCTCTCCCTCGCCCCGGAGCACGGTGCTGGGCGTCACGAGGCAGCCGGTCGGCGGCGCCGCCGCTGCCTCCGCCCTCCCGAACACGGGCCAGGGCGGCGAGAGCAGTTCGATGAGCTACCTGCTCGCGATACTGGTGCTGGCCGCGGCCGGCGCCGGCCTTGCCGGTGCGGTGGTCGGCCGCCGGCGCGGGTAGGGCGCGCCGTCCGCACCTGACCGGACGTGCGAGAGCATCGACCGGGGCGACGTCATAGCGGCCGCATCATGAGGGCGACTCAGAGTTGGTGTCGAACCCACACGAGCGGCGCCGCAAGGTCCGCACCCGGTGGGCATCCGTCGTCCCGGTCCGCTTCGTCACCAGCGCGCCTCGTGCTCCTCGACCCAGCCGAAGAGGTCTCGCAGCTCGATAGCTTCGCCGGCGTCCGGAGTGATGCGGCCGGAGTAGCGGCCGAACATCTGGTGCGCGTTCGTGTAGTAGGTGTCCTTGTTGCCGCTCTCGGAGACGCGCTCGTACTCCGGCTCGAAGAACAGATCGACGCGGTCGGTCGCGGCGGTGCGGACGCGCCAGGGCTTCATCATGACGGCGCGGTCGTACTCGAAGACGACGTCTTCGCTGATCTTCGTGAGGCGGCCATCGACACACACGCCGTTCTCGGTCATGCCCGTGCCGTCGGTCCACTGGCCTCCGAAGTTCAGTCCGACGGTGCGTCCGCGCTGTACGCCCGATGCGGAGCCCCAGTTCCAGACCGTGTGCTCAGGCCAGACGCCGCGACCGTAGTCGAGGCAGCCGAACGCGGGTGTCGCAAGCTCAAGCCGTTCGTCATCGAGCTGCACGAAGCCGGACGCCGGCAGCGTGTTCTGCTTCGAGGTGAACTGGAACTGGAGGTCGCTCCAGGGGATCACGACGTTCAGCGTCTCATGGCCGCGCGGCCGCTCGATGAGGATGTCTGCCTTCAGCCGCATGCCGCCGAAGTCGCCGGCCTCGACGCGGATACGCGTGCCGGAGCCCTCATCGGTGAGCGCGACGCGCATGGCGGGATGCTCGATGACGATGTCGCCGGAGATCGTCTCGGGCATCGCGATGGTGTTCGCCGGCCGAACGACGGTCTTGTCGATGTGGCGATGCGTGCGCCGGTCGAAGATGTACGCGCCCCCGAGTTGCAGTCGATCCACGTCGGCGATGGTGGCCGAGAAGAGCAGGTCGTTGCTGGTGACGGCCCAGTAGTTCCACTTCTTCTTGCGCGCGAGCGACGGCGGCAGGTTGCACGTGTGCAGAGGCTGGCGCGACCAGCCAACAGCAAGGCGATTGAGCCGGCCGTCCGGCCCGCAGAGCGGCACGGGAACCGTGAGTTCGGGTTCGTGGTGCGGGCGCGATGTTGTCGGCATGCGCCGAGCATACGCGGGACAGACGATAGGGGGTAGCGGGCGGCGGCCGGGGGAGACTGTTCGCGGGCCTGCACACCTGGCTGCGTTCGACGTGAGCGGCCCTGCCTGGCAGGCGGCGTTCATCGTCGGGGTCGCATTCGCCGTCGCGAGTCAGAAGGTCTTGCTTGCGAGATGGACCATGCGCGGCAGTCCACACGCCTCTTGACACACATGCCTCTTGACATGAGTATTGCGGATGGCCGATGATCGCCCCCTGATCCTCGCGTGCACACGTTTCTGCCAGGTGCGCCGGCCGTCGCTCTGAGAGGCGGCGTCCGCGGGTGCTGATCGGCCGGGTATGGTGCCCTCATGAGCACGCGACGCATGTTGCGCATTTGTCACTCCCTGTTGCGAGTTCCGCCGCTGGGGTTGGTGGTCCAGGCCGCGCCTCGGTGGAAGCGGCTGCATCTGCCATCTCTCCCTCTCAACGACCCAATCACGCGTACCCCTCGCCGCCGGCAATGGTTGGCGCCCGGAGCGTTCGCCTTGCTCGCGGTCCTGGCGCTGGTACTGGTCGCGACCGCGGAAGGGCGGCCGGCCGCGTCCGCCCAACTATCCCAGGCGCCGGACAATGGCTTGCCTGACAACGTCTCGCCGTCAGTTGTTGCCACGCGTATGGTGTGCTCCTTCGCAAACAGCGACGCGCGAGGTGCGCACATCCAGGGCGCGGACGGGGGCGCTTCGGTTCTCGTCGGTGACACGTCGTACTGGTTGTTCGGAGATACGCTCCTGCTGCCTGAATCCGGCCGGCAGATCCAACCCAACGCGCTCGCGTGGTCGACCACACGCAGTCCTGATGGCTGTCCGTCCCTGCAGTACTTCACGGACGCAGGGGTGGCGGCGCCCCTTCTCGATAAGGACGGCTCGCTGACAGCCTGGCCCAGTGGAGCCTGGCCCATCGATGATCACACATTCGATTTCTTTACCGTCTATGTCTACGGATCTGGCCCGTTCGCCTACAACATCGGGGAGATCGGTCTGGCTCAGCTGGACACGCGGACCATGCAAGTCCGGGCCGCGTCGCGTGACCTGTGGGACGCGCGCAGCGGCTTCACCAGTCAGGTGATCGGAGCGCAGCCCGTCGAGCTCGACCACGACGGCTTCCTGCGAATCATCCTGGGCACGAGAGACGGAGACGAGCTGCTCGCTCGCGCCGCGCCGGACTCGCTTTCGAATCCCGACACGTACGAATTCTGGGACGGGGATGGATGGTCACACGACCCGGCGCGCGCCAGTGCGCTCTGGTCTCAAGTCGCACCATCGGATCCGGTACAGCGCCTCGCGTCGTTCAGCGGCGGCGTCAGCATTGCCTACAACCGCTACCTTGGAAAGTACGTCGCCGTGCAGAACGTCGGCTTCGACAAGATCGGAGCCCGCGTGGCCGACCGCCTCGAGGGACCGTGGAGCGCGCCGACCGCCTGGCTCGATTGCTCGACCCTCGCCGCCCCCGCCGTGCCCGTCTGTTACAGCCCGTATCAGCATCCCGAGCTGTCTTCGCCAGACGGCCGCACAATCGTGCTCACGTTCACGCGCATGGCCAGCTATGACGTCGTGGTGTACGAGGTAACGCTCGGGGTACCGGTACGCGCGATTGGCGAAGCTGGAGCCAGCGGCACGGAGACGCCGACGGTGGCGGCTGGCACGCAACAGACGCCGACGTCGCCCGCGCTCGCCGCCCAGCAGACTTCTACACCGACCGCGCCGATTCAAACGCCGGAGGGAGTCGCGACCCGTGCGGGCGCCACCGGCCTCGCGTCAAGTCCGCCGGCCACCGCAACACCGTCGCCGATGGCGGCCGAAGGGGCGGCGGTCGTGTCGCCCGGCAGCATCGCCGGCACGGTGACGAACGCCCTTGGCACGCCGATCGCCGGCGCGAGCGTCTCGGCAAATTCGTCGCCCTGCTGCGGGGGCAGCGGGAGCACCACGACCGCCGGGGACGGCACGTACGTCATCACCGGGCTGGCACCGGGGAGCTACAAGGTGCAGGCCCAGGCGTCAGGCTACGCGCCCACCTACTACAACGGCACCTACGACTACAACGCCGCGACACTCGTAGCTGTGGCGAGCGGCACCACGACGCCCGGCATCAACTTCGCGCTGGCGCCCGCCGGCGGCATCACCGGTACGGTAACGAACGCCCTCGGCACACCGATCGCCGGAGCGAGCGTCGAGGCGAGCCGCGCCGCTTGCTGCGGCTACGGCTATGCCACGACCGCGGGCGATGGCACGTACACCATCACTGATCTCGAGCCGGGCAGCTACCGGGTGCAGGCCCAGGCACCAGGCTACGCGCCGACCTACTACAACGCCACGTACGACTACAACACCGCGACACTCGTACCAGTGACGAGCGGCAGCGTGGCGCCCGGCATCAACTTCGGGCTCGCCCAAGCCGGCGGTATCGCCGGCACGGTGACGAATGCCCTTGGCACGCCGATCGCCGGAGCAAGCGTCTACGCTTCCTCATCGACCTGCTGCCTGCCTGGCGGTGGAACGACGACCGCCGGCGATGGCACGTACGCCATCACTGATCTCGCGCCGGGCAGCTACAAGGTGCAGGCCCAGGCGTCAGGCTATGCGCCGACCTACTACAACGGCACGTACGACTACAACGCCGCGACGCCTGTCACTGCGATGAGCGGCACCACGACGCCCGGCATCAACTTCGCGCTCGCGCAGGCCGGCAGCATCGCCGGCACGGTGACGAATGCGCTCAGCACGCCCATCGCCGGAGCGAGCCTCATGGCGTGTCCGGTCGTCGGCGGCTTGTGCGGGAGCGCCACGAGCGCCGGGGACGGCACCTACGTCATCACCGGGCTGGCGCCGGGCAGTCACATAGTGTCGGCCCAGGCGTCAGGCTATGCGCCCACGTACTACAATGGCACCTACAACTACAGCGCGGCGACCCTCGTCACGGTGACGAGCGGCAGCACGACGCCCGGCATCAACTTCGCGCTCGCGCCCGCCGGCAGCATCGCTGGCACCGTGACGAACGCACTTGGCACACCGATCGCCGGCGTGACCGTCTCGGCGAATCCGTCGTCCTGCTGCGGGTCCGGCGGGAGCACCACGACCGCCGGGGACGGCACCTACGTCATCACCGGGCTGGCGCCGGGCAACTACACGATGCAGGCCCAGGCGTCGGGCTACGCGCCCACTTACTACAACGGCACCTACGACTACGGCGCGGCGACGCCCGTCACCGTGGCGAGCGGCACCACGACGCCCGGTGTCAACTTCGCGCTCGCGCAGGCCGGCAGTATCTCCGGCACGGTGACAAACGCCATCGGCACGCCGATCGCCGGCGCGATCGTCTCGGCGAGCCGTACCGCTTGTTGCGGCTACGGCTATACGACGGCCGCTGGCGACGGCACATACGCGATCACCGGGTTGGCGCCGGGCAGCTACAAGGTGCAAGCCCAGGCGCCAGGCTACGCGCCCACCTACTACAACGGTACTTACGACTACAGTGCGGCGACACTCGTGGCCGTGGCGAGCGGCGCCACGACGCCGGGCATCAACTTTGCGCTGGCCCCCGCCGGCAGCATCACCGGTACCGTAACGAACGCCTTCGGCACGCCGATCGCCGGCGCGGACGTTTCGGCGAATTCCTCGACCTGCTGCGGCGGCGGGAGCGCCACGACCGCCGTGGACGGCACGTACACCGTCACCGGTCTGACACCGGGCAGCTACACGGTGCAGGCCCAGGCGTCGGGCTACGCACCCACCTACTACAACGGCACGTACGACTACAGCGCGGCGACGCCCGTCACCGTGACGAGCGGCACCACGACGCCCGGCATCAACTTCGCGCTCGCCCGGGCCGGCAATATCGCTGGCAACGTGACAAACGCACTGGGCACGCCGATCGCCGGCGCGAACGTCTGGGCGAGTGCCTCGGGATGCTGCGGCGGCGGGAGTACCACGACCGCCGCGGACGGCAC
>JBGQBE010000047.1:0-25733 GCA_041494685.1 Dehalococcoidia bacterium
AGGACGCGCAGGTGGATCGTCGATTCGTCGGCGCCGGCGCTGGCGGTCTCATGCCAGATGCGCGCGAAGGCATCCTCGACGCCACCCGGTTCAACCGCGATCGGCGCATCCGTGATCCGCTCGATGGGGGTTACATCCGATGCCATTCGCGCCCATCCCGCTGGATCAGGTGGTCGGCACCGCCCGGCCCCCAGCTCCCGGCCTCGTAGAACTGCAGCGGCGAGTCGCCGGATCCCCACGCGTCAAGCACCGGCGTCAGCAACGTCCACGCCGCCTCGACGCTGTCCCAGCGCGTGAATAGCGTGCTGTCGCCCAGCATGGCGTCGAGGAGCAGGCGCTCGTACGCTTCGGGCGCGTCCGAGCTGAAGGAGGTGCCGTACCGGAAGTCCATGTTCACGGGCCGTACGTCGGACCGCGTGCCGGGCACTTTGGCGCCGAAGCGAAGGCTGATGCCCTCGTCCGGCTGGATCCGCAGCACGAGCAAGTTCGGCGTGACGTTCTCGCCGCCCATCTCGCGGAATAGCGCCAGCGGCGCACGATTGAACGTGATCGCGACTTCGGTCGCCCGCTTGGGCAGCCGCTTGCCGACGCGCAGATAGAAGGGCACGCCGGCCCAGCGCCAGTTCTCGATCTCCAGCTTCAGTGCCGCGTAGGTCTCCGTCATCGAGTTCGGCGCGACTCCGGCTTCCTGCCGATACCCCCCCACCTGCTCGCCGACGATCGCACCGGCCGCGTACTGAGCCCGTACGGTATCAGCCGCCACGTCCTCGATGGCGTTGATGGCGTGGAATACCTTCGCCTTCTCGTCGCGCACGGCGTCGCCTCGGAACGACGCGACCGGCTCCATCGCCACCAGCGCGAGGACCTGCATGAGATGGTTCTGCACCATGTCGCGCAGCGCGCCGGCCTCCTCATAGTACGAGCCGCGCCCTTCCACGCCCACAGTCTCGGACACCGACACCTGCACGTTGTCGATGTAGCGGCGGTTCCAGATCGGCTCGAAGATGCCGTTTGCGAAGCGGAACACCAAGATGTTCTGGACGGTCTCTTTGCCAAGATAGTGATCGATCCGGAAGACCTGACGTTCGCGGAACACCTGCCGGAGGTCACGATCCAGCGTGCGCGCGGATTCGAGGTCGCGGCCGAACGGCTTCTCAACTACCAGCCGTACCCAGCCACCGTTTGCACTGCGGGAGAGCCCTGCCTCGCCGAGGCGTTGCGCGATCGTCGCGTACGCGTGCGGCGGCGTCGCCATGTAGTAGAGCCGGTTGCCCCCCGCGCCGTGTGCGCTGTCCTGCTTCGCCAGGCGATCGGCGAGCCGCGTGTACGCCGCGGCGTCGTCGAAGCTGCCGACCACGTAGTGCAGACCGCGTGCGAAGCTGTCCCAGATGTCTTCCTGGATCGGCTCGCGCGAGTACTTGCTCACTGCATCCTTCATCGACGCCCGGAACTGCTCGTCCGTCATCTCTCGCCGCGCGAAGCCGATGATCGAAAATCCACCCGGTGTCAGGCGGCCGCGGGCGAGGTTGTAGAGCGCCGGCACGAGCTTGCGCGCGGTCAGATCTCCAGTCGCGCCAAAGACGACAACCGCGCACGCCTGGGGCGTACGCGGCAGGCTGAGGCCAGCGCGGAGCGGGTTCAGGCTGTCGGCGATGTCGCTCGTCATGCCTTCGTCGGACCTGCCTGCTGCACGGCGTGCCCGCCGAACTCGTTGCGGAGCGCCGCCTGCACCTTCGCGCTGAACGATGAGTCCTGTCGCGACGCGAAGCGCCGCATCAGCGACAGCGTGATGACCGGCGCGGGCACATCCTGGTCCAGCGCCTCCTGCACGGTCCAGCGGCCTTCGCCGGAGTCCTCCACGTAGCCGCGGATCGACGCCAGCCGCGGATCGCGCTCGAACGCGCGCTCCGCCAGCTCCAGAAGCCAGGATCGCACGACGGAGCCCCGGTTCCACAGCCCGGCGACGCGGTGGAGGTCGATATCGAACTTCGACCCGGCCAGCAGTTCGAAGCCCTCGCCGTAGGCGGCCATCATCCCGTACTCGATGCCGTTGTGCACCATCTTCACGAAGTGCCCGGCACCCACCGGTCCGACGTGGGCGTAGCCGTCGGGCGGCGCCAGCGTCTTCAGCGCGGGCTCGATGTGCGCGAAGGCGCCGTCGGAGCCGCCCGCCATGATGCAGTAGCCTTCCTTCAACCCCCAGATGCCGCCGCTGGTGCCCGCATCCACGTACTCAATGCCGCGCAGCGCCAGCTCCTCGCCGCGGCGCATGCTGTCGTGGTAGTTGGAGTTGCCGCCGTCGATCAGCACGTCGCCCTTGCTTAGCGCCGGCGCCAGCTGGTCGATCGTCGACTGCACCGGCCCGCCGGCCGGCACCATCATCCAGATCGCCCGGCGCGGCGAGAGCTTGGCGACGAGATCCTGGAGCGACGCGGCACCCGTCGCGCCGAGCGCCTCGGACGCCTTGACCGCGTCGGGGTTAAGATCGGTGACGACGACCCCATGACCGCCTTCGAGGAGGCGCTGCGTCATGTTCGCGCCCATCCGGCCCAGCCCTACCATCCCGATCTCCATCGCCGTTACCTCCGCGCGCCCACCGACGCGATCTCTTCTCTCACCACGCCGCACAGGTGCTCGAGTTCAGCGTCTTCCGCCGCCTCTCGCAGCCGCACGCTCAGCGCGGGAAGGCCGTGGCTGTGCAGCGACTGCAGATCGCCGATCGCCTGCGCGCGTTTGAGCTGGCCGAATGTGAACGCCTCGCCGGGGATGGCCAGGTCGGTACCCTCCTGCGCGGTGACCTGCAGGAACACCCCGCGCGCCGGGCCTCCCTTGTGCAGCTGTCCGGTCGAGTGCAGGTAGCGCGGACCGTAGCCGAGCGTCGTCGCGGCGCCGCCGCCGCGCATGACGGCCGCCCGCATCTCGCGAAACTGCTCGTCCGCGCGCTCCGCCGGTTCGACGTATGCGGTGATGGCGAAGTAGCTGCCCGCGTGCAGCGACGCCAGCAGCGCCCCGATCTTCGCGCGCAACTGAGGATCGCGGGAGTCGCTTTCATCGATCGCGCCGAACGACCCGGCCCGCCCGAACTCCGCGAGTACGCGTTTCGTGTTGTCCTTCGACTCCTGCACGTTCGGCTCGTCGAACGGATTGATGCCCAGCACCTGTCCTGCCACGGCGACCGCGAACTCCCAGCGGAAGAACTCGCGCCCGAGATCGTAGGCGTCATCCAGATCGATGCTGATGACGGGCAGCCCTTCCGCGATCAGCGAGCCCACAGCCGCGTCCTCAGATCCGTTGCTGTCCGCCCCCAGCCGCATCCGCACGAACACGCGATCGCCGCCGTAGCCATGCGGTGAAGCGACCGGCTCGCCGGCTACGGGCAGGATGCCCCGGCCTTCCTTGCCGGTGCTTTCGGCGATCAACTGTTCCACCCACAGGCCGAACGAGCCGATGCTCGGAGATACGATGAACGTCGCCTTGTCGCGGCCGGCAAGCGCCAGCGCGCCGAGCGCCGCGCCGAGTCGCAGGGCATCGCTGTCCGCCGCGCGCGCGTCCTCCTCGGCGGCGATGCCCCGGTCCAGCAACCTGGCGACGTCCACGCCCGTGACGGCCGCCGGTACGAGGCCAAAGTACGAGAGCGCCGAGTAGCGGCCGCCGATATCGCCCGGGTTGACGAAGACGTGGCGGAATCCGTGTCGCGCCGCCAGATCCTGGAGCGGCGTGCCTGCGTCCGTGATGGCGACGAAGTTCTCGCCGGCGTGATCCGGCTTGACTCCGCGCACCAGGTCGTGGAAGAACGCGAAGAGCGACAGCGCTTCGATCGTCGTACCCGACTTCGACGACACGAAGAACAGGGTCCGCGCCGCGTCGATCTGCTCCGTCACCGCGCGGATCGTCGCGGGATCCGTCGTGTCCAGTACGTGGAGCCGGGGCCAGCCCTTTCGCGCACCGAAGCTGCGCCGCATCACTTCCGGCGCGAGCGAGCTGCCGCCCATACCCAGCACCACGGCGTCGCGGAAGCCGTCGGCGCGGACCTGTTCGGCGAACGCCTGCAGCATCGCGACGTTGGCACGCATCTGCTGCGCCACGTCGAGCCAGCCCAGCCGGTTGGCCACGGCCTCGTTTCGGGCTTGATCGCCGCCCCAGAAGGCCGCATCGCGTCGCCAGATCCGGTCGGCGGCGGACGCGGCGGCAAGGCTCTGTATCCGGGCCTCTGCGCCTGCGTCATACCCGCCGAGGGTCAGCTTCACGCCGCGCTCGCCTTCTTGATCTGCTCGGCCTTCTGCATCGTGATCGCGTTGATCTCGTCGAACGATTTGCTGAACGACGCCACGCCGTCCACCTGCAGCTTGTCGGTGATCTCGTCGATCGAGATGCCGGCCGCCGCCAGCTCCGCCAGCACGCGCCGCGCGTCGTCGACGCCGGCGTCGAGCGTTCGTGTGGCGACGCCGTGATCGCGGAACGCGTCGATCGTCGCCGGGGGCATCGTGTTCACGGTGTCCGGGCCGATCAGGTCCTGCACGTAGAGGGTGTCGCTGTACGCCTTGTTCTTCGTGCCGGTGCTGGCCCACAGGGGGCGCTGCGGCTTCGCGCCCTTCTCCCGCAGCTTCTTGAAGCGGTCGCTGCCGAAGACCGCGAGGAAGCGCTCGTACGCCAGCTTCGCGTTCGCGTTTGCTACCTTGCCCAGCAGCCCCTGCAGCCGGGCGCGCTCCGCGTCGCTGCCCGCCGCCGCGATCTTCTCCTCGATCAGCTTGTCGGCAGACGTATCCACGCGGCTCACGAAGAAGCTGGCGACGGAGTTGGCATCCTTGATGTCGAGCCCGGCTTCCACGCGCCGCTCCAGGCCGCGTATGTACGCCTCCATCACGCGCTCGTAGAAGCTCAGCGCGAAGATCAGCGTCACGTTGATGTTCAGCCCAGCGAAGATGCACTCCTCGACCGCGGGCATACCTTCCGTCGTCGCCGGGATCTTCACCATCAGGTTCGGGCGGTCGATCAGCGCCCACCAGCGCTTCGCCTCGTCGATCGTCGGCTGCGTCTCGTACGCCTTCGCCGGCGATACTTCGATGCTCACGAACCCGTCGGCGCGCGCCTCGTCGAACACCGGTCGCATGATGTCCGTGGCATGCCGGATGTCGACGGCCGCGATCTTCTCGAAGAAGTCCCGCGGCGCCACGCCGTCCCGGACAAGGTCGCGGATCTGCGCGTCGTAGTCGTCTCCCGCGCCGATTGCCTGCGCGAAGATCGTCGGGTTGGCGGTGACGCCGCGGATGCCGTCCTGGTCCATGTACCGCTTCAGCCCGCCGTCTTCAAGCATGTTGCGACGGATGAAGTCGAGCCAGGGCGATTGTCCCTGCTTCCGGAACAGATCCTGCAGTACGTTAGCCATCGATCTTCTCCTTCTCGCCGGCAAAGCGTGCCTCGATTGCCAGCACCTTCTTCAGCCGCCGTACGTGGCGATCTTCGCCGCTGAACTGCGCCCCCAGGAACGCGCGTACCAGTTCAACGGCCACTTCCGGTCCGATCACGCGCGCGCCGAGCGTCAGCACGTTCATGTCGTCGTGCTCGACACCCTGGTGCGCCGAATACGTGTCGTGGCAGATGGCCGCGCGCACGCCGGTGATCTTGTTCGCCGCCACCGACGCACCCACGCCGCTGCCGCAGAGCAGGATGCCGCGCTCGGCCTCGCCGGATCGCACGCTGAGCCCCACCGCCTCGGCGAAGTCGGGGTAGTCGACGGGCGCGTCGGTGAACGTGCCCTTGTCGAGCGCCTCGTGCCCCAGGCGCTCGATCTCGGCGATCACCGTCGCCTTCAACGGGAACCCGCCGTGGTCGCTGCCGACTGCCACGCGCATGCCTACGCCCTCACTCCGCTCACCCGCTCGACCACGGCTTGCGTCCGCCGCGCCACGTCCTCCGCTGTGAGGCCCAGCTTCGCCAGCACCGTCGCCGCCGGCGCCGACGCACCGAACCGGCCGTCAATGCCGATCGTGTCGCCGGCGTCGCCGGTCCACCGCCGCCATCCCAAGGTTACGCCTGCTTCGACGGACACGCGCGCGCGGATGTCGGGCGGCAGGACTTCGTCGCGGTACGTAGCGTCCTGCGCCTCGAACAGCTCCCAGCACGGCATGCTGACGACGCGCGCGCGCATGCCGCGGCTCGCCAGCAGCGCCTGCGCCTCGACAGCCAGGCTCACCTCCGACCCGGTGCCGATGAGGATCGCATCCGGCTGGCCACCTTCCGCCTCGCTGACGACGTACGCGCCGCGCTCCAGGCCGCGCGCGCCGCCGTTCAAGGTGCCGGGCAGGTGCGGCAGATTCTGGCGCGAGAGCGCCAGGATCGTCGGCCCGTGGTGCTGGATCGCAACTTTCCACGCAACCGCGGTCTCGTTTGCGTCGGCTGGGCGGATCACCAGCACTTCCGGCATCGCGCGCAGCGCCGCCAGGTGCTCGACCGGCTGATGCGTCGGGCCATCTTCGCCCACCGCGACGCTGTCATGCGTGAAGACGAAGATCGAGTGGAAGTGGCTCAGTGCGGCTATGCGGATCGCAGGGCGGTTGTAGTCGGAGAACACCATGAACGTCGCTCCGAACGAGATGAGGCCGCCGTGCGCAGCCATGCCGTTGACCGCCGCGCCCATGGCGTGCTCGCGCACGCCGAAGTAGATGTTGCGGCCGGCGGGAGTCTCGGGCGTCATTACGCCCTGCCCCTTCATCTCCGTGTTGTTCGACTCGCCCAGGTCGGCTGACCCGCCGACCATCAGCGGCAGCGCAGCCGCCAGCGCGTTCAGCGACTGCCCGGAGGCGACGCGCGTCGCGATCGGCTTGTCGGCCGGCGTCCACGAAGGCAGCGACGCCTCCCAGCCAGCCGGCAGCTCTCCGGCCATCGCGCTGCGAAACTGCGCAGCCTCAGCCGGGAACGCCTGCGCGTACGCATCGAAGCGCGCCTGCCAGTCGCGCTGCCGTTCCGCGCCGCGCGCGAGCGCCTGCCGGAAATGCGCGAGAGCTTCGTCCGGCACGTAGAACTGCTTGTCCTCCGGCCAGCCGTACGCCCGCTTCGTCAGCGTCACCTCTTCTTCGCCCAGCGGGCTGCCGTGCGCCTTGCTGGAGTCCTGCTTGTTCGGACTGCCGTAGCCGATGTGCGTGCGGGCGACGATGAGCGACGGCCGCTCCGTGCCCTGCGCGGCCCGCAGCGCCGCTATCACCTGCTCGACGTCCATGCCGTCGACGCGTTGCACGTGCCAGTCGTACGCCTCGAAGCGCGTCGCGACGTCCTCGGTGAAGGTCAGGTCCGTCGGGCCGTCGAGCGAGATCAGGTTCGAATCGTAGAGCACGATGAGCTTGCGCAGCGCCTGGTGCCCCGCCAGCGACGCCGCCTCGTGCGAGATGCCCTCCATCAGGTCGCCGTCGCTCGCGAGCACGTACGTGTAGTGGTCGACGATCTCGTGCCCGGGGCGGTTGAACACGCCGCCGAGGTAGCGCTCGGCCAGCGCCATG
Organism: Dehalococcoidia bacterium; assembly: GCA_041494685.1. Lineage (GTDB taxonomy): Bacteria > Chloroflexota > Dehalococcoidia > DSTF01 > JACRBR01 > JBGQBE01. Next base: position 7,494 of record JBGQBE010000047.1, read on the forward strand.
CCGACGCTGGTCGCGAAGCCCTGGCCCAGCGGCCCCGTCGTCGTTTCGATGCCCGGGATCGATCCGAACTCAGGGTGGCCGGCGGCGGGACTGCCCCACTGCCGGAAGTTCTTGATGTCGTCCATCGTGATGCCGCTGTAGCCGGTGAGGTGCAGCAGGCTGTACAGCAGCATCGAGCCGTGACCGGCGGAGAGGACGAAGCGGTCGCGGTCCGACCAGTTGGCGTCAGCAGGGTTGTGCGTCAGGAAGCGGTCCCACAACGCGTACGCCATCGCGGCCGCGCCCATCGGCAGGCCCGGATGCCCGGAGTTCGCCTTCTGTACCGCATCGATAGAGAGCGTGCGGATCGTGTTGACGCACAGTTCGTCGAGCTTGGGGTCAGTCATGCGGCGATATCTCCGGTCAGGTAGGGGTAGTCACGCGTCCTGCGAGGCGAGCGCCGCGCGCACGGTCGATGACGGACACCGGTGCCGCCACCGCACCGCGACACGCGCGGTTCACGCACGGATTATACCGGCCCTCGCCTTCTGGACGGGGCATGTTATGTAGTCTCGCGCGGATGACCGATACCGACGTTACAGTCGGCCGTCGAGGAACTGCGCGAACGTCGCGGAGATGATCTCCAGCAGGATGATCGCCACGAGCGGCGAGAGGTCGATCCCCATGCGCGGCAGGATGCGCCGGATGGGATCGAGGATCGGTTCGGTCACGGCGTAGAGCGCCTGCATCAGCGGGCTGCGCGGATCCGGGTTAAACCAGCTGAGCAGGGCCCGCGCGATGATTGCGATGACGATAATCGTGCCGAGAAGGCACACGACCTGGGCGGCCGCCGTCTGGCCGCTGCAGCTTGGACCAAGCACGCGCTACTCCCCCAGCTCACGAGAGCGGTTGTACGCCGCCTCAACCGCATCGATGATCGCGCCGCGCACACCCGCAGTCTCCAGCACCAACAGGCCGGCGGCTGTCGTGCCGGCGGGCGACGTGACCTCGTTCCGTAGCTGCGCCGGATGCTTGCCCGTGACCTGGGCGTACTTCGCCGCGCCCACGAACGTCTGGAGCGCCAGCGTCTCGGCGACATCGCGCCGCAGCCCCACGTGCACACCAGCGTCGATGAACGCTTCGATCAGCATGTAGACGAAGCCCGGGCCGCTCCCGGAGAGCGCGGTCGCCATATCCAGGTACTTCTCGTGATCCACCTGTACCTGCTTGCCGAGCGCTTCGAGCAGCGTCGCAACCTGCCCGCGTGCCTCCTGTCCCACCTCCGGCGCGGCGAGCCAGACGCTCATGCCCTCGCCGATCGCGGCCGGGGTGTTCGGCATCACGCGGACGACGGCGGCGTGTCCCAGCGCGCGGGCGATGGCGTCGATGCGCACACCCGCCATGATCGAGACCACCGTCTGGCTTGCGCGCAGACGGCCCCGAAGGTTGCGGACCGCCGATTCGAACTCCTGGGGCTTCACGGCGAACAGCAGCAATTCGGCGCCTTCGGCTGCGGCGGCAGCGTCGGCGCCAGCCTGTACCAAGTAACGGCTGGCGATCTGCGCGGCGCGCTCCGGGTTCGCTTCGGCGACGACGATGTCCGAAGGGGTCGCGGTACCTTGCTTGAGGGCCGCGCCGAGGATGGCCTCGCCCATGAATCCGCAGCCGATGAGACCCAGCTTCAATTCGAGACCTCGACCCGCATGCGGCGGGCAGCTACCCCACGCGGGCTCCGAATATGGCACGGCCGACGCGCACCAGCGTCGACCCCTCTTCAACGGCGACCTCGAAGTCGTCCGTCATTCCCATCGACAGCTCGCGGAGTCCGATGGCGTCCCGCAGTCTGCGCAGCTCGCGGAACACGGGCCGAACATCTTCGGGATCGCTCACCTGTGGTGCCACCGTCATCAGCCCCAGAAGGTCGATGTTCGGCAGGCCGCCGACAAGCTCCGCGAGGGCGACCGCATCTCGCAGCGGCACGCCGTGCTTCGTCTCTTCGCCCGACACGTTGACCTCGATCAGCACCGGCACACGCCGGGCAGCTCGCACGTCGATGGCGCGAGCAAGCTCCTCTGAGTCAACGCTGTGGAGTATATCAAAGCGGTCGAGCGCGGCCGGTACTTTGTTACGCTGCAGGTGACCGATCAGGTGCCAGCGGGGCTCGATGCCCTGCGCACGCACGGCCACGACCTTCGCGCCGGCCTCCTGCACGCGATTCTCGCCGAAGTCACGCACACCCGCAGCGTACGCCGCGACGACCGCCGCCGCGGGCTGTGTCTTCGACACCGCGATGAGCGTTATGTCCCGTGCGGGGCGCCCGGCGCGCGCTGCCGCCCTCGCGATGCGACCGCGTACGGCCGCGACGTTCCGCTCAATGTGTCCGAATGCCACCGACGCGGCCGGTTCGTTCCGATCCATTCTCGCCGCATCCAGCGGAATATCGCTGCCGAGCGCGATCCTTCGCACCCGTCCGAAAGCCCGCGGCGCCCGCCTCCGCGCAGCTACGTGGCACCGATGATACATCGCCCGGCACTGGCACGGCGCGGAAGCCTGCGCCCGCCGTGTTAGTCGGCGCCGCTGTTCGACGTGCCGGGCACTCGATCCGCGGCGGCTCTCGCGAGGCGCAGCCGCATCGTGACGGTCGTGCCGGAGCCGGGCACGCTCTCGATCTGCAGCGTGCCGCCGTGTGCATCCATGATCTCACGCGCGATCGAGAGTCCGAGGCCCGTACCGCCGGCCGCGCGTGAGCGTGCCTTGTCGACGCGATAGAAGCGGTCGAACAGCCGCCCAACGTCCTCGGGAGCGACGCCGATGCCGGTGTCCGTGACGGACACGATGGCCTCGTCCGCCGCCGCCGCGGCGCGAAGCGTGATCGAGCCGCCCGCGGGCGTGTACTTGATCGCATTGTCCAGCAGGATCAGCAGCACTTCGCGGCAACGCTCAGGATCCGCTTCGACCCACAGCGGCGACGGTGCGTCTACGGCCACGATGAGGCCTCTGCTCTCCGCGAGACGCGCGATTCCTCGCCCGGCGCTCTGCGCCACGTCCGCCAGATCGATGCGCGAGACCTGCAGATCGATCCCTTCGCGGTCGCTCCGCGCAAGCACGAGCAGGTCGTCGAGGAGGCGCGTCATGTACGTCGCCTCGTGGGCGATATCACTGATCGCCTCATCGTCACCCGTACGCGCGATGGATTCGGCGTTCACCCGGATCACCGCGAGAGGCGTGCGGAGCTCGTGCGACGCATCGGCAACGAACTCGCGCTGGCGCTCGAAGCTTCGCTTCACCGGCCGGATGGCGATCGCCGCCACAAACAGTCCGCCGAGCGTCGCGAGCACGAGACCGCCGACAGCGCCGCCCGCCATGACGATGGCCAGCGTTCGCAGGGAGTCGTCTCGCTCCTCGACGGACTTGCCGGCCTGTACGAAGCCGATCACCGTCCCGTCCGGGCCGCGAACCTCGAGCGTCCGGATCTCCAGGTGCTTGCCCGCCGCGGAGTAAGACCGCATGTCCTCGCCATGCGCGGCAGCCGCCTCGACGGACGCCGCCGCGGGGAGCCCATCGAGCGGCACCGGGCCCGGATTCGAAACGACCGTACCGTCCGGATCGAGGAGCAGGACGAAGACATCTGCGGAGCTGCTCAGCTTGCCAGCCGAGAGCAGACCGCGTGTTTCCTCTTCAGCGTCGATGATGCGGGCATGTTGCGCGGCCTGCGCGCTCGCCCCGTCGCTGACTTCTCGCACGGCCCGGTCGACCTCGTGCGTGAGGCGCCGGTCCGCCCAGACGAACACGATGCAGCCGACCGCGATGAACGCCACGCAGAACACACCCACGTACCACGCGGTCAGGCGCCACCGGAGGGCTTCAAACATCAGGTTTTCAGTGTATATCCGACGCCGCGTACGGTGTGGATGAGTTGCTCCTTGAAGCCCTTGTCGATCTTGTTCCGCAAGTAGTGGATGTAGATGTCCACGACGTTGCTCGCGAAGTCGCGGTCGTACTGCCACACGTGGTCGAGGATCTGGCTGCGACTCAGCACCTGCCCCTGGTGGCGCAGCAGCAGCTCCAGCAGCTGGAACTCCTTCACCGTCAGCTCGATCTCGCGCTTGCCGCGCACCGCGCTGTGCCTCGACACGTCGAGCGTGAGGTCGCCGGCACGCAGTTGGTCGCGCCCGCCACCCGAGAGGGCGCCGCGGCGGCCCAGTGCCCGCACCCGCGCCAGCAGCTCCGCCACCGCGAACGGCTTGACGAGATAGTCGTCCGCGCCAGCGTCCAGGCCCTTCACGCGGTCCTGGACCTCCGTGCGCGCCGTCAGCATCAGCACCGGCGTCTGGACGCCGGACAGGCGCATCCGTTTGCAGATGTCGAATCCGTCCATGCCGGGCAACATCACGTCGAGGATCATCGCATCGAAGTCGCCGTTGCTGGCGGCTTGAAGCGCGGCCGGGCCTTCCCCGACGATTTCGACGGTGTGTGACTCTTCCTCGAACACCCGCCGGACGGCACGCGCCAAGCGCAGGTCGTCTTCCGCAAGCAGGATCTTCATCGGCTCACCTCTTGGGGAAATCATATGGGTCGTACATGGGATTTAGATTGGAGTCCGGTTGGCGAGGCTGGCTGGCCCGGATCGGAAGCGGATGAACGGCCTCTGCCGCTCGTCCCAATCGCGGAGGCGCGTTTCGCCGAGTGCGGATATCTCGCCCCGCACCCGCGAGACATCCACGAGCAACGCGGTCACATTCACGCCGAAGCGCTCCGGTTCGACGTCCCGGAGCTTCTCCGCGGCGGCGTCCAGCAGCTTCAGGACGCCGGGATACTCTCCGCGGGCGACATGGACGAAGGCCGCCGCCATCTGGATGATCCCCTGGAACAGCCGGCGCTCCGGCAACGGCGTCACCATCCAGAGGTCTTCGAGCGTCTCGTGCGACTCGAAATAGTAGCCCGCGTTGAACTCGTCGAGGGCGCGGTAAAACTCGCCGAGGCGCGCTGCCAGCTCGTCCGGCGTGAGCAGCGGCTCGTTGCGAAATGCGGCGTTCGCTGGCACCCGGTGCTCCTTGCGATTGTGCGTGCTCCGCGCGTCGGTCACGCTTATTGTACCCGCGCCCGGGCACCGAGCCGTGAAGGAGCTACGATGAAAGCCGCCCGCATCCACGAACCAGGCAGCGCCGACAACTACGTCTACGAGGACGCGCCCGACCCGCAGGCCGGACCGGGCGAAGTACTGGTGCGCGTCAAGGCCGTCGCGCTCAACCACCTGGAGGCTTGGGCCGCGAAAGCGCCCGCCGCGAAGGTCAAGTACCCCGCGCCGCGCATCCTCGGCGCCGATGTCGCGGGCATCGTCGAAGCGGTGGGCGCGGGTGTGCGCTCGACCCAACCCGGCGCGGAGGTGATGCTCCACCCGGGCGTCAGCTGCGGCACCTGCGAGCCGTGCCTCGGCGGCAACGACAACCTCTGCGCGACCTACCACCTGCTCGGCCAGGGGCGCGACGGCGGACTCGCGGAGTTTGTGGCGGTGCCGGCGGCCAACGTGTTCGCGAAGCCGGCGAACCTCTCGTTCGAGGACGCGGCGTCGATCCCGCTCGTCTTCACAACCGCGCTGCACATGATCCTGACGCGCGCCCATCTCCGGTACGGCGAGACGGTGCTCGTGAACGCGGCGGGCAGCGGCGTCGGCGTGGCGGCGATCCAGGTGGCGAAGCTGCACGGCGCGCGCGTCATCGCCAGCGCCGGCTCGGACGCCAAGTTGGAGAAGGCGCGGCAGTTGGGCGCGGACGAGGGGATCAACTACACGACGCAGGGCCTCGCGGAGGAGGCGCGCCGCCTCACCGGGGGCCGCGGCGTCGACATGGTCGTCGAGAACGTCGGCGCGGACATCATGGAGCAGAGCATCAAGGCACTGGCGCGGAACGGACGCGTGGTGACGTGCGGCGCCACGGCCGGCAACGACGCTACGTTCAACGTGACGCGCTTCTTCCTAGCGCAGCAGACGATCTATGGATCCTTCATGGGTACCAAGGCCGAGCTGCTGCATTACGTTCCCTGCTTCGCGGACGGCCGCCTGAAGCCGGTGGTGGATCAGGTGTTCCCGCTGCGCGACATCAGCGCCGCGGTCTCGCGTCTGCTGCACCGCGAGCAGTTCGGCAAGATCGTACTGGTGCCGTAGCGTACAGTTTCCTGCACCTACCCCTCACGTACACGTGAGCGTAGGATGATGGCGCGCCGAGCGACGATACGCGCGCGGCGCTGATTATGTCGAGGTATTGATGGCCGATTACGCCAAGCCCCTCCCCTGGCCAAGTCCGGAGACGCAGCCGTTCTGGGATGCTTGCAAGCGTCATGAACTCCTGCTCCCGTACTGTCCGTCGTGCAGCGCGTTCTTCTTCTACCCGCGCCAGTTCTGTCCCAGTTGCTTTAGCTGGGACATCGAGTGGCGGCGCTGCAGCGGCAAGGGCACGGTGTACACCTTCGCCATCCAGTACCGGCCGCAGGCGCCCGGCTTCACGCCGCCGTACGTCACCGCCATCGTGCAGCTCGACGAGGGGCCCCGCATGATGACGAACATCGTCGGCGTCGACCCGTCGCCCGAGAACATCCGCTGCGACATGCCCGTCGAGGTCACCTGGCAGGACGCCACCGACGAGATCACGCTGCCGCTATTCAAGCCCGCGCCCTGATCGCGCGCGTCACGAGGACCCACACATGAGCCTGAAGAACAAGGTCGCGATCGTCGGCGCGGACGAGACGGATCAGATCGGCATCGTGCCGGACATGACGCCGATCATGATGCACGCGCAGGCCGCCCGGAACGCCCTGCACGATGCCGGCATCGACAAGTCCGAGGTGGACGGCGTGTTCACCTGCGGCATCGGCGGCATGGCCAGCACGCAGCTCTGCGAGTACCTGGGCATCGTGCCGAGCTATACGGACTCGACGATGACCGGTGGCTCGTCGTTCGAGATCCATGTCGAGCACGCGGCGGCGGCGATTGCCGCGGGGCTGTGCAAGGTGGCGCTGATCACGCACGGCGAGACGGGCTTCTCGTCGCGCAACCGGCGCGGGCCGCGCATGTCGTACAGCTTCGACACGTCGCTGCCGCAGGCGCAGTTCGAGCTGCCGTACGGGGTCGGCGGGCCGCCCAGCGTCTACGCCATGGCGGCGATGCGCCACATGCACGAGTACGGCACGACGAGCGAGCAACTCGCCGAGATCGCCGTGGCGACGCGCAAGTGGGCGCAGCTCAACCCGCGCGCCATGATGCGCGATCCGCTGACGATCGACGACGTGCTGTCGTCGCGCTGGATCGCCTACCCCTTCCACATCTATGACTGCTGCCTCGTCACCGACGCCGGCGGCGCCGTCGTGATCGTGGGCGCGGACAGGGCGCGCGAGTTCAAGAAGAAACCGGTCTGGGTACTGGGCACCGGTGAGGCCAGTACCCACCAGTCGTTCAGCGGCATGGCCGACCTGACGCGTACGCCCGCGCGCTACTCCGGCAAGGCCGCATTCGAGATGGCCGGCGTCGCCCACAAGGACATCGACGTGGTCGAGGTGTACGACTCGTTCACCTACACCGCGCTCGTGACCCTGGAAGAACTGGGGTTCTGTGAGAAGGGCGAGGGCGGGCCGTTCGTCTCCGGCCAGCGGACGGCGCCCGGCGGCGATTTCCCGCTGAACACGAACGGCGGCGGACTCTCGTACACGCACCCCGGCATGTACGGCATGTTCATCCTGATCGAGGCGGTGCGCCAACTGCGCGGCGAATGCGGCGAGCGCCAGGTGAAGGACGCGAAGCTGGCGCTGGTCAACGGCACGGGCGGACTGCTGAGCGCCACCGGCACGCTCATCCTCGGCCGCGACTGACCTATCGCACGACGTAGATCGCGATTAGCGTGAAGTGCAGCGCCGTACCGGCGACGACGAAGGTGTGGAACACCTCGTGGAAGCCGAACACGCGGGGGAACGGGTTCGGCTTGCGTCGCGCGTAGACCACGGCGCCCACCGTGTACAACGCGCCGCCGGCAGCCAGCATGGTGATCGCCAGCGGCGGCATGTTCGTCAGCACCTGCGAGATCGGGAGCACGCCGACCCAGCCGACGGCCAGGTACGGGGCGACGGTGACCCAGCGCGGCGCGGATGGCCAGGCGATCACGAGCAGCACGCCGAGACCGGCGAGCGTCCAGACAAGCGACAGTATCGAGATGCCCCAGGCGGTGCTGAGCACCACGAGGCAGAGTGGCGTGTAGGTGCCGGCGATCAGCACGAAGATCATCGCGTGGTCGGCGCGCTTCATCACGGCGCGCAGGCGGTCGGACCACGGCGCGATGTGATAGCTGGCGCTGGTCGTATACAGCAGCATCAGGCTCGCGGCGAAAATCGAAGCGCCCACGTAGCGGCGCGGCGAGTCGGCGAGCAGCAACAGCAGCACGAGTCCGGCCGGCGCGAGCAACGCGACCACGAGGTGCATCGCACCGCGCAGCAGCGGGCGCGGCTCCGGGTCGTGCGCGGGAATGTCGTGGCGATGGGCGGCGGCTGCGGCACTCATTCGGGTGCACCTTCCCGCTCTGCCCGCTGCCGTGGCTCGGTGGCGCGCATGAACGACTGGATCAGCGTGTCTGGGCGCAGGCTCAGCAGCGCCTCGGACCATTCGGTGTAGCGGCGGAACGTGCCGGAGCCCATCCGCATCAATTCGACCTGGTAGCGCATGGATTCGGCGCGCGCGGCGAGGAACTCGCCCATCGCCAGCATCGCCTTGCTCTCGTGCTCCCAGACCTTCTGGTACTTCTCGACGAATTCGATCAGCTCGTCGCCGGCGTCCAGCAGGTCGCTCATCCTGGGCAGCCGCGGCGGCCGCGCCGGGCGTGACGATGGCCGTTCCTGCGCTTCTGGCATGTGCGTCTGTCTCCTTGCGGGCGTCGTACGGGCGAGGGGGTCGCGTGCGCCGTCCCCATCGTACCGCTACGGGGCGGATTCGTCGCGCTGCTGCTCCTGCAGCGCCTCGCTGCGCAGCGTGCCGATGAAGGGCAGGTTGCGGAAGCGCTGACGGTAGTCGAGGCCGTAGCCGACGACGAATTCGTCCGGGACCTCGAACCCGACGTAGTCCAGCGGCGTATCGACGAGGCGCCGGGCGCGCTTGTCGAGCAGCGCGCAGACGCGCAGACTCGCGGGGGCGCGGGCCTCCAGCTGGCGCAGCAGGTGGTTGAGGGTCATGCCAGTGTCGATGATATCCTCGACGACCAGTACGTCACGGCCCTCGATGTTCTCGGTGAGATCCTGGACGATGCGCACGGCGCCGCTGTGGTCGCCGTCGTACGACGAGATGGTCATGAAGTCGATGCTGACGGGCAGCGAGATGTGCCGCATCAGGTCCGCCATGAAGCACGTCACGCCCTTCAGCACGCCGAGGAGCAGGATCTCCTTGCCCTGGTAGTCGTGGGTGATCGCACCGCCCAACTCGTTGAGGCGCCGCTCGATCTGCGAAGCGCTGATCAGCACCTCGCGCACGGCCATGCGCTCCTGCTCGTTGACGACGCCGATGCCGTACTTCGACAGGAGGCCGAGGTAGTCCTTCCTGTGGAGCAGTTTGATCTGGACGTCCGCGTACAGTTCGTTCAGCCGGCGGACCTTGCGGTGCTTGTCGGTGGCGAGCCCCTGCTTCATCGTCGTCAACTCGACGTAGAGGTCGAGGTCGATGAGATAGAAGTCGGGCGAGAAGGCCTCGACGATCCGGCCGTCGTCGGCGTGGCGGAGCGGGAAGGTGCGCGGCTCGTACTGCCAGCGCACGCCGTAGAAGTCGAGGATGCGGGCGAACTCCTCCTCGCTCTCGTGGGCAAAGCGCGCATCTTCGACGGTGGACGGCGCGGGCGTCTTTGCCTCGAGCGGATGGAGGTTCATCGCGGCCTCAGGTGATGCTCTGCACGATACGCCGCATCGCTGCCGCCACCTGCTGCTGCAGCTCCGGCGGCGGAGCGGTCTCGTCGGACTGGTCCAGGTCGGTGGACATGAGGTAGTTCACGAACGCGCCCACGACCGTGACGACGCACTGCGTCGCAAGATCGTCGATCGCCTCGGTGCGCAGCAGTCCTCGCATGGCGTAGGTCTGCAAGATGCGCGCCTCGGCGTGCGTCCAGCGATCGACGAGCATCCGGTACTCCTCGACCGCGACGTTGTCTTCGGCCATCGCCTCGACCATCAGCACCTTCATGAAGCCGCGGTTGGCGTACATCATGGCGAGCGCGGACTGCGCGATGCCGGGCAGCGCCTCCTCCGGACCCACGGTGACCTCCGCGGTCTCCAGTTCGGCGAGCGCGGCCGTGAACCCGCGCTCCTCGATAAAGGCCTCGAAGAGCTCGCGCTTCGACGGGAAGTGGTAGTAGATGGCGGCGTCGGTGATGCCGGCGGCCTGGGCGATGTCGCGCACGCTGGCGCGGGCGGTGCCCTTCTGCGAGAAGAGGACGAGGGCGGCGTCGAGGATCTGCTTGCGGGTGAGCGGGCCGCGCCGAGGCTTCCGAGTGCGCCCGGCCGGCGTAGTGGCGGCAAGATCCTGGGCAGTTGTCAACTGTGCGGTACCTCGGTTCCCGTCTGGGGTAAGCCTAGGGCAGCCCCCCGGCACTGTCAATGGATATCGCTCACCAACCTCATCTATTCTGGCACTTCGCGTCAACGTGTAGGCTGGCGGGCGACGGCACTTCCGGATTCCACAGGAGACGCACCCATGTCCGACTTTCCGCTCAAGATCGGCGACAAGGCCACATTCTCGAAGACCGTGACGGACGCGGACGTCGTGTCGTTCGCGCGGGTGACGGGCGACGAGCAGCCGCTGCACCTGGACCAGGCGTTCGCCGCGAAGACGCGCTTCAAGGGACGGATCGCGCACGGCATGCTGTCGGCGGGGTTCATCTCGGCCGTGCTGGGCACGAAGCTGGCGCCGCACAACGTCGTGGTGTACCTGAGCCAGCAGATGCGCTTCCGGCTGCCGGTGGCGATCGGCGACACGATCACGGCCGAGGCCGAGGTGACGGCGATCGACGTGGAGAAGCGCATCGTCACCGTCCGGACCGACTGCACGAACCAGCGCGGCGAAGCGGTCGTGAAGGGCGAGGCGACCGTGCTGCTGGACCCCGGCGTAGCCTGAGGCGCGGCACCGCGCGCGGGAGTTTGCTCGGCACTTTTCGTGTTTCCGGCGAGACGGGCGCGGCACCGCCGGAGTTTGCTCGGCACTTTTCGTGTTTTCGGTCCGGCGTGCCCGGCCGACGCCGAGTTTGCTCGGCACTTTTCGTGTTTTCGGCGGGGCGTGCCCAGGCGGAGCGGAGTTTGCTCGGCACTTTTCCGTGTTTTCGGCACGGCAAAGCCGCCGACGCGAGGACGCGACGGCGGTTCGTGGTGTATTGCCGGGACTTCCTCGCGGCCGGCGCGCGAGCACGCTTTGTCGCCCGCGTCATGGCTCCGGCAGGCCGGTTATGTCGAGTCGAGCGAGCGGCGTCGGGTTGCCCTTCCGGCGCTCCTGCAGCGCCTCGAGATCGCGGAGGGCCTGAGAGAGCCGGCGGCCGTGGTGCGCCTCGTAGCGGATGATCTGCTCCATATGGCGGGGTTCGGGCAGCAACCGATGCAGGGGCGTGAAGGCGTGGGACGTGCCTTCGAGATCGCGCGCCAGCTTGTCGTTCGTGAAGTCATCGATGCTGATCATCTGGGCCTCGGCGCGGCCGCCGCGGCGGAGCCGCCACAGGTGCTCGACGATACGCTCGGCGATCGCGTATTCGACGGGGTTGTCGGGATCGAGCGCGGCGATGCCCTCGGAGCGGAACTGGTCCCAGTCCGCCTGTGACTCGAAGGCATCGACGACGATCGCGACGGTGCGGAGTCCGTAGCGGACGCTGTTGTGACGCACGGCGGCCTTGCCCTCGGGCGTCACAGGGCCGCCGGCATGGCGTTCGGGAGACGGTTGCTGTTCCATGCGCGCAGGGTCGCCGATGGCGGGCGCGAACTCCAAGCGCCGCATGTCACACGCGGCGGGCGCGGCTACTTCCGGGCAGCGTCGATGCGCTGCAGCACCGTGCCGACGAGCGGCGTCAGCTCCGCGACGGGCGGCGTTCCGTTGCGCGCGGAGCCGACGACGGCGGTCACGTTGCCCTTCCGGAAGCCGACCACGAGCAGCGTCAGGTCGATCGTGAAGCCCTGCGCGCTCACCTGCCCGGCGAGCGTCGCCGCGAACGATCCGTCGCCGGTCGCCGGATACTCCACCGGCGCGATGGCCACCTTGTCCGGGTCGATGAAGAGCTTGCCGAACGCGCGGGCGAGCTGGCCAGGCTGCTGCAGCTTGGTCGCGGCCTCGGCGGCGCAGTCGGACGCGCCGGCCTCCGTCGCGTAGACCGTCACCTGCGAGAAGAAGGCGACGGTCTCGCCGCCGATGAAGGCGGTGACCGAGTTCGGCGGCGCGGTCGTCAGCGTGCGGCCGAGTAACCGGCCGCAGCGCTCGTTCGAGGCGGCGGTCGTGGCATCGGCCGCCGCGGCGGCGGCGTTGTCCTGCGTGGTATCGGCGCTGACGGTCCAGCCCGGCTCCGGCAGATCCTTCGGGGCAAGGACGACGCTGTCGATCAGCGTCTTCGCGCGGTCCACCGTGAACGGGACGGCGACCCTGGTCGCGGTCGGCGCCGGAGTGGGCGTCTTCGAGGCGCCGCCGCTGCAGGCGGCGACGACGGCTGCGAGCGATATCGTGGCGATGGTGGCGATGAGTCGTGGCATGCCGATTCTCCTCGCGAGCTGATCCCGAGTGGTTATCTCGCGCTCGTACCATGGTCCAGCGGGCGTCAACGGTCAAGCGACACCCTGGACCGGTGCGATAGGCTGCGGGTGATGCGACACCCACGATCGGCTGCGATCGTCCTCGTGCTGCTGCTTGGCGCGACGCTGCTCGGCGGCTGCCGCGCGAAGGAGCGCGTCGATGCGCGGCGGACGGAGCAGACGGAGGCGGCGTCGCCACAGGCGAGGGCAACGGGCACGCCGCCTGCCAGAGTGGGATCCGCCGGCTGCGGCATCGCAGCGGCGCACGCGGCTGGCGCGAGCGACGAGACGATCGACGTGGCGGGCGAGCACCGCACGTACATCCTGCGCGTGCCGCCGGGCTACGACGGCAGGCAGCCGCTGCCGCTGGTGATCAACCTGCACGGTGCGGGGTCGAACGCACTGGAGCAGAACTTCTACTCCGGATTCGCGACCAAGGCCGACGCCGAGGGCTTCGCGCTGCTGGCGCCGAACGCGCTGGGGACACCGACGTCGTGGAACTTCATCGGCCTCCCGCGGCAGGCGGACGACGTCGCCTTCATCGCGGCGATGCTGGATCGCACCGAGTCGCAACTCTGCATCGACGCGTCGCGGGTGTATGCGGCGGGCATCTCGAGCGGCGCGGCGATGTCCGTAGCGCTGGCGTGCAAGCTACAGGATCGCATCGCGGCGATCGCGCCGATCGCAGGGTCCTGGTACCCGCCGAACTGCCCGAATGACCACCCGATGCCCGTGATCATCTTCCACGGCACCGACGACCCGGTGGTGAAGTACGCGGGCGGCGAGGGCGCGGCGATCATCCCGACGCCGCCGGTGGAGGAGACTGCGGCGAAGTGGGCGGCCGCGGACGGCTGCGCGCCGACACCGGCGATCACGAAGCCAAGCGAGCACATCCGCGTAACGAGCTACACGGGGTGCGCCGGGGGCGTCGCCGTGACGCTCTACACGATCGTCGGCGGCGGACACACGTGGCCGGGCGCACGCGTCGGCGTCGATATCCTCGGGCCGACCACGCAAGAAGTGAACGCGACGGACGAGATCTGGCGCTTCTTCACGTCGCAACCGGCGCTCGTGCGCTGATCGCGGGCTTGACCGCGCGGGTGCGGCCCGGCGGCGGCTGCGATACCATTTCCGCACGTCCAGGCGACCCGCGCGCACGGAAGAGCGGGCGTTGAGGAGGGGTGCGATGAGCGATCACAGCGGCAACGGCAACGAATCGATCCGGCGCGAAGTCGAACGCTGGGAGTCCACCGTCATCGCCAAGGCGCTGGCGCGCGGCGGCGAGCGCGAAACCGAGTTCCACACGACCTCCACCGAGACGCGCCGGTTGTACACGCCGCTCGACACGGCGGACACGGTCTTCGACCGCGACATCGGCGCGCCCGGCGAGTACCCGTACACGCGCGGCGTGCAGCCGACGATGTACCGCGGCCGCCTCTGGACGATGCGCCAGTACGCGGGCTTCGGGACGGCGAAGGAGTCGAACGAGCGCTTCAAGTTCCTGCTGTCGCAGGGGCAGACGGGGATCTCGATCGCCTTCGACCTGCCGACGCAGATCGGCATGGACTCCGACGACCCGAACGCCGACGCCGAGATCGGCCAGGTGGGTGTGGCGATCGACTCGCTGGCGGACATGGAGGACATGTTCGACGGCATCCCGCTCGACCGGGTGAGTACGTCGATGACGATCAACGCACCCGCGGCCGTGCTGGTGGCGATGTACGTGGTCGTCGCGGAGAAGCAGGGCGTGCCGGCGGGCGACATCATGGGTACGGCGCAGAACGACGTGCTGAAGGAGTACGTCGCGCGCGGCACGTACATCTACCCGCCGCGGCAGTCACTGCGGCTGGCGGCGGACCTGATCACCTACTGCGCGCGCTACGCGCCGAAGTTCAACAGCATCAGTGTCAGCGGCTACCACATCCGGGACGCCGGCTCGACGGCGGCGCAGGAGATCGGCTTCGCCTTCGCGAACGCGATCGCGTACATCGAGGCGTGCCAGCGCTCCAGCGTGGACGTGGACGAGGTCGCGCCGCGCATCTCGTGGATCTTCAACACACACAACAACTTCTTCGAGGAGATCGCCAAGTACCGCGCGCTGCGCCGCATGTGGGCGCACCTGCTGCGCGATCGCTTCGGCGCGAAAGACCCGAACTCGTGGAAGTTGCGGACGCACATCCAGACCGGCGGCGCGACGCTGACGGCGCAGCAGCCGGAGAACAACGTCGTGCGCGCATCGATCCAGGCGCTGGCGTCGGTGCTGGGCGGCGTGCAGTCGATGGCGCTGTCGTGCTACGACGAAGCGCTGGCGATCCCGACGACGGAGGCGCAGCGGATCGCGCTGCGGACGCAGCAGATCGTCGCGCACGAGAGCGGCGTGACGGACACGGTAGACCCGTTTGGCGGGTCGTACTACGTGGAGGCGCTGACGAACGAGATCGAGGCGAAGGCCCAGGAGTACATCGACCGCATCGAGGACATGGGCGGCGCGGTGGCGGCGATCGAGTCCGGCTACATGCAGGGCGAGATCCAGGAAGCCGCGGTACTCCAGCAGCAGGAAATCGAGACGGGCGCGCGGGTCGTGGTGGGCGTCAACCGCTTCCGCAGCGACGAGGAGCCCGAGCCCGTGATCTTCCGGATGAACACGGAGCTGGCGCAGAGCCAGATCGCGCGGCTGCAGGCGCTGCGGTCGCGGCGCGACTCGGCGGCGGCGCACGCCGCGCTCGGGCGTCTGCGTGAGGTCGCGCAGGGCGAAGAGAACCTGATGCCCGCGATCCTGGACGCCGTTCGGGCGTACGCGACGCTCGGCGAGATCTGCGGCGAACTGCGCGCCGCCTGGGGCGAGTACCGGCCGCCGACCGTCGTGTGATCTGGTCGCTGGTCGCTCCCAACCTCCACCTTGACCGATTATCTACTCCGAATTGGCGTGATCGGGTACAGTCTCGCCCGGTAACAGGGGATTCCGCCGCGCGCGGGCAGAGGAGGAGATATGTCGGAGAAGCGACTCGAGGGCCAGGTGGCCGTCGTCACGGGCGCGTCGCGAGGCATCGGGCGCGCCTGCGCGCAAGAGCTCGCGCGCGAAGGCGCCGCGGTCGTCGTCAATTATTTCACGAACCAGGACGCCGCCGACGAGCTGGTCGGCGAGATCGTCACGGGCGGCGGGCGCGCCATCGCCGTGCGGGCGGGCGTCGGCCACCCGGACGACTGCAAGATGCTGATCGAGAAGACGATCGAGACGTACGGGCAGATCGACATCCTGATCAACAACGCCGGCGTCAACCGCGACCGCACGCTAAAGCGGCTGTCGGTGGAGGAGTGGACCGAGGTCATCAACACCGACCTGAACAGCGCGTTCTACTGCACGTCGGCGGCGATCCCGCACATGGTGGAGCGCAACTACGGGCGGATCATCGTGATGTCGAGCATCATCGGCCAGATGGGCAACAGCGGCCAGTCGAACTACGCCGCGGCGAAGGCGGGCTTGATCGCGTTCGCGAAGTCGGCGGCGAAGGAGCTGGCGCGCAACAACATCACCGTGAACGCGATGTGCCCGGGCTTCGTCGAGACGGACATGGTGATCGCGCTGAGCGACGAGGTGAAGGCGACGCTGCTGAAGGCGATCCCGCTGGGCCGTTTCGGCAAGCCTGAGGAGGTCGCCTCGTTCGTGCGGTACCTGTGCACGGAGGGCGACTGGATCACGGGTCAGCAGTTCAACCCGAACGGCGGGCAGTACATGTAGGGGGTAGTCGTAACTTCTGAGTTGTACGTCGGTAGTGGTTGGTGCTTCCACCGACTACCAACTACGAACTACGAACTGCCGACTACCAACGGAGGCATCATGTCTCGTCTGGACGGCAAGGTTGCGGTGATCACGGGCGGTGCGAGCGGGATGGGCGCGGGGACGGTGCGACGATTCGTCGATGAGGGCGCGCGCGTCGTCATCGCGGACATCCAGGACGCGAAGGGTCACACGCTCGCCGATACGCTGGGCGGCGCCGCGGTGTACCAGCGCACAGACGTCGCCGACGAGGCGGACGTGAAGGCGGCGGTGCAGCGCGCGGTCGACGAGTTCGGACGGCTCGACTGCATCTTCAATAACGCCGGCTTCGGCGGCGCGATCGGGCCGATCGAGTCGACGCCGATGGAAGAGTTCGACGCGACCATCGCGGTGCTGCTGCGCGGGGTGTTCCTCGGGATGAAGCACGCGGCGCCGCTGATGAAGGCGCAGCGCTCGGGCAGCATCATCAGTACGGCGAGCGTCGCCGGGCTGAGCGGCGGGCGCGGGCCGCACACCTACAGCGCCGCGAAGGCCGCGGTAATCAACCTCACGCGGTCGGTGGCGCTGGAGCTCGGCGAGGATAACATCCGCGTCAACTGCATCTGCCCGGGCGGCATCGCGACGCCGCTGCTGGCGAAGGGGCTGGGCGGCACGGAGGAGGCGGTCGGCATGGTGCGCTTAGCGCTGGCCAACCTGCAACCGATCCGGCGCAGCGGCGAGCCGGAGGACATCGCGGCGGCGGCACTGTGGCTGGCGAGCGACGACGCGGCATGGGTGACCGGCCAGGCGATCGTCGTGGACGGAGGCCTGACGGCGGGACCGCGGCTGTGGTCCGAATTGCCGGAAGGGATGCGCACGTACCAGCCGATGAGCTGGTAAGCGGCAACGGCCGCGCTACGCCTTCGCGAAGAACGACAGCGCCTGGCGGATGCGGTCTTCGAGCGGCGCGGCGCCGTCCTGTGGCAGGCGCTCGGCGGCCTCCGCGGCCTCCGCCTGCGAGTAGCCCAGTCCCATCAACGCTGACACCAACTCGGCATCGGTCCTCTTCTGCGCGGCGCGCGGTGATACGTCGACGCCCGCCGCGGGCGGCGTCACCTTGTCGCGCAACTCGAGCACGAGACGCTCGGCGGTCTTCTGGCCGACGCCCGGCACCTTGCGCAGCACGTCGGCGCGGCCGCCGACGATCGCGCCGGTCAGCTCCGCGTAGTCGAGCGCGGAGAGCAGGCCGAGCGCGACGCGCGGGCCGACGCCGCTGACGCTGATCAGCTGCTCGAACAGCACCAAGTCGTCGCGGGTGGCGAATCCGAAGAGCGTGAGCGCGTCCTCGCGCACGTGCAGGTGCGTGTAGAGGGCCGCGGGCGCGCCGAGCACGAGCGCGCCGGCGGTGCTGGTCGGCACGGAGGCGAGCACGCCGATGCCGCCGACGCCGAGGATCGCCCAGTCGTCGCCCTTCTCCTCCACCACGCCGCGGACGCGGGCTACGGGCATGAGGTCACGGGCCGGTTGCGGAGTGCCGTCATCGTGGGGAGTGTACAGCGGGCCGGGACGGTGGTGCAGCGGACGGCCTAGCTGTAGTTCCCACGGACGTTATTGACAGATCCGCGAGAGCGGCGGGAGACCGCCGAGTGCGGTGTGTGGGCGATCGCCATTGTACGCCTGGAGGAAGCCGGGCAGGGCTGCGAGGCGTTCTGCGTTGCTCTGATAGA
>JBGQBE010000048.1:0-25491 GCA_041494685.1 Dehalococcoidia bacterium
AGTAAACGCTATGAAGCTGCACTACTACCCCGAGACCGATTCGCTCTACATCGACCTGAACTCGCGGCCGGGTGTGGACGCGGTTGAGGTCGCGGACGGCCTCGTCGTCGATCTTGACGCGACCGGGAAGGTCGTAGGCATCGACATCGAGCACGCGTCGAAGCTGCTTGATCTAGGCACGCTCGAGGCGGACGGGCTGCCGCTGCCCGCAGCCGGTGGGTAGCGCGTAGTTCGCTTATGTTGGAAGCCGAAGTCAACAGACGCAGGGCGCGGAATGAAAGCCCGCGCCCTGGCGTTAGTGCCGGATTGGTGCGCTGACCGCTAGCGTGAACGGCGCCGCGCTTGTAGGGCGCTCCAGCCGCCGAGGGTGAGGGCGATGGCGCCGAGCGCGAACAGCGCCGCAAAGCCCACCGCCGAGGTCCCGTCTGACGTCGGCGATGGCGCACCGCCGGCAGCGGGCAGCCCGAGTTCATCCGTCCCGGTTTCCACGCCGTTCGGCGAAGTCAACTCGGCGCCAACGTCGGTCATGACGAAATCGATACCGTCGACCGCTTGGCCGTCGGCGATGACTATCTGCTGTCCCATTGGCGCGCCGATCTCGACGAGCTCGGGGCTTGGGTCTGGCAGCGTAACGACGTGCGGGTTGCGATCGGGCGGCAGGCGGTCAGGGTGGAAGAACCCGACGAACCAGGCGCCGTCCGCCAGGCCGGAGATCACGTACCGCCCTTCGCTGTCGGTCCTGACGCTGTCGCGCCGTGCCGGGTTCGAAGCCCGGAAGTAGTCGACGGGGTAGCGCGGCACCGGCCTGCCGTCGGTGTATGTGACTCGGCCGCTGACCGAACCAGTGCCGGGTGGGGCGGCGGCTGCGGCGTGCGGATGCGCGGTCGTCGCTTGCACGGAGAGTAGCGTGGCGGCTGCTGCCAGCAGCCCGAGGAGTCGGAGACTCAAGACGCTGCCTCCTGTTTCGCGGTTCGGGTCACTCCATATGGAGGGAGGAGACGACCGAACGTCGAGTACGGTGCGAGCGTGCCACCGCCGCGCGGAGTTGTCAATCCCGGCGCTAGTGACCGAGAGCGGCGCAAGCTCGGGGAACAAAGAAGCGCACGCAAATCGCGTGCGCTTCTTTGTGTGTGTCGAAGTGCTGCTAGAGGAACGTCGAGATGGGCTTGTGCTCGGTTTCGGCGACGCCGGTGCGGATGGCGGCGGCGGCGACGTCGCGGGCGACGTTCTTGAAGACGGTGGGGTGGAAGACGCTCGGGATGATGTACTCGGCGCTGAGCTCGCTCTTGCTGACGGCGCCGGCGATCGCCTCGGCGGCGGCGAGCTTCATCGCTTCGTTGATCTCGCGGGCGCGGACGTCGAAGACGCCGCGGAAGAGGCCGGGGAAGCAGAGCACGTTGTTGATCTGGTTCGGGAAGTCGGAGCGGCCGGTGGCCATGACGGCGACGTGCGGGGCGGCGAGCTCGGGCCGGATCTCCGGGTCGGGGTTGGCCATGGCCATGACGATGGGGTCGCGGTTCATCTTCTTGATGTCGTCGACGGTGATCTGGTTCGGGCCGGCGACGCCGAGGAAGAGGTCCGCGCCCTCCATGGCGTCGCTGACGCTGCCGCTGACGCCCTCGCGGTTCGTGTTGTCGGCGAACCACTCCTTCATGAAGTTCATGCCCTCTTTGCGGCCCTTGTGGATGATGCCGGTGCGGTCGACGCCGATGATGTTGCGGACGCCGGCGGACATGAGGATCTTGCTGCAGGCGACGCCGGCCGCGCCGACGCCGAGGACGACGACCTTGATGTCCTGCGGCTGCTTCTTGACGATGCGGAGGGCGTTCAGCAGGGCGGCGAGGACGACGACGGCGGTGCCGTGCTGGTCGTCGTGGAAGACGGGGATGTCCAGCTCCTTCTTGAGGCGCTCTTCGATGTAGAAGCAGCGCGGCGCGGAGATGTCCTCCAGGTTGATGCCGCCGAAGCCCGGCGCGATCGCCTTGACGATCGCGACGATCTCGTCCTGGTCCTTGGTGTCGAGGCAGATGGGCCAGGCGTCGACGCCGCCGAAGGTCTTGAAGAGCATGGCTTTGCCCTCCATGACGGGCATGGCGGCGCGGGGGCCGAGGTCGCCGAGGCCGAGGATGGCGGTGCCGTCGCTGACGACGGCGACGGTGTTGCCCTTGATGGTGAGGTTGTAGGCGAGGTCGGGGTCCTTGTCGATGGCGAGGCAGACGCGGGCGACGCCGGGGGTGTAGACGACGGAGAGGTCGCGGCGCGAGGTGACGGGCACCTTGTTGCGGATCTCGATCTTGCCGCCGCGGTGGCTGAGGAAGACGCGATCGGCGACGCTCTTGATGGTGACGCCCTTGACCGCCTTGACGTGCTCGACGATCTCGCGCGCGTGGTCGCTGTCGCGGGCGGAGACGCTGATCTCGCGCACGATGGTGGTGCCGGTCGAGCGTATGACGTCGATGTCGCCGATGTTGCCGCCGCACTCGCCGACGGCGGTGGCGATCTGGGCGAGCATGCCGGGGCGGTTGGCGTACTGCGCCTGGAGGCTGAAGGTGTAGGTTGCCGCCGGCAGGTCGCCGGCCCTGGCGCTCTTGCGTGACATGACGTGTTTCCCCTCCCGAGCTATCGAACGGATGCCATTCTAGGCAGCGCACTCCCTTACGGCCAGTTGGCGGACGGCCCGTCTTGTCGCGCGGCGGGTTGCGCGTGAAGCTGCTTCGGCGTAGTGTCGAAGCAGCATCTATCGCAGCGATTGGAGACTCTGATGGCGATTCCGGAGACGGGGCGGGTGACAGTCGAGCAGGACGTGGTGTTCGGGTCGGCGGGCGGGCGCGATCTGAAGTGCAACGTCTACATGCCGCCGCAACAGGGGCGCGATCGGCCGGCGGTGCTGCTGGTGCACGGAGGCGGCTGGGCGACGGGCGACCGCATGCAGCTGCACGGGTACGGGATCCTGATCGGGCGGCTGGGGTACGTGTGCGTGGCGACGGAGTACCGGCTGTCGGGCGAGTCGAAGTGGCCGGCGCAGATCCAGGACGTGAAGGCGTGCCTGCGCTGGATGCGGGCGAACGCGGGGCGGCTGGGCATCGACCCGAAGAAGATCACGGTGTCGGGAAACTCGGCGGGCGCGCACCTGGCGCTGATGGTGGCGGGGACGCCGAACGTCGCCGAGTTCGAAGGCGACGGCGGGCACGCGGGCGTGGCGACGGACGTGGCGGCGTGCATCGCGATCTACGCGCCGGTGCAACTCTACGCGCCGGGACAGCCGCTGGACGACCAGTTCTCGTTCCTCTTCGGGCGCGGCTATACGGAGGCGACGGCGCAGAAGGCGAGCCCGATCGCGCACGTGAGCGCGGGCTTTCCGCCGACGCTGCTGATCACCGGGAACAAGGACGAGCTGGTGCCGGTCGAGTCAAGCTTCAGGATGTACGAGGCGCTGACAAAGGCCGGCGCGAGAGCGGAGCTGCACGTGTACGAGGGGGCGCCGCACGCGTTCGACCGGGAGCCGGAGTTCGGGCGGCAGTGCGCGTCGATCATGGCGCTGTTCCTGGACCGGATCGTCGCGCACCCGCGGGCGTTCAGCTCGGCGGCGTCGGACGAGATCCGGCGGGACATGACGGCGGCGGCGAAGGGTTAGCCGGTCCGGCTGCGCCGGACGCACAGCCGGGGACGGCTGTGGCACATGCTACGGGCGCTTAGCCGGAGTAGGTCCAGCCGAGATCGTCGTCGCGGAGGGGGCGGCCGTGGTTGATCTGGCCGCCGTCGGTGATGCGGGCCACGACGAGGGTGTGGTCGCCGGTCGGCAGGCCGCCCTCGACCTCGCACTCGAACCAGGCGAGGGCGTCGCGCAGCACCGGGCAGCCCGTAGCGAGCAGCTTGTGCGGCACGCCGGCCAGCTTATCGACGGGGCCGGGCTGCGCGCCGCGGCCGAGCACCTTGCGGGGGTCCGCGGGCTGGAGGAACGACGCGACGAGTTCGTGGCTGTCCTCGCCCATGACGTTGACGCTGAAGACGCGCGTCTCGCGGATGTTGGCGAGGGTGCGGGCGTCGTTCTCGAGCGAGAGCGCGACCATGCGGGGCTTGAAGGAGACCTGCATGAGCCAGTGCGCCGCCATGACGTTCAGGCCCGCGGGGCCGCGCGAACCGATGACGTACATGCCGTAGTTCATCATGTCGAGCGCGGGGGCGGCGTGTTCTTCGGGCATGGTGCTCCTTGACGCGGGTGTGCTCCGATTCTAGCGGGGGCGCCGGCAAGAGGCGATCCGCGGCGGTTGACAGCATCGCCGGGCACCGATATTTTGTCTTAGGCAAAATAATTTCCCGCAACGAACGGAGCGTCCCATGACCGACCAGCCGCCGGCCTTCGAGAGCCTCTTCGATCTCCCGAACCCGCTCGCGATCTTCGCCGGGTTGCGGAAGACCAACCCCGTGTTCGCGCTGCCCGCGCCGGGCTTCTACGCCGTCACGAAGTACGACGATGCGGTGCGCATCCTGCGCGACCCGGAGACGTTCTCGTCGGAGGTGTCGGCGGCGTCGATGCGCGGGGAGGCGCGGCCGCCGACGATCCTGTTCGACGACCCGCCGATCCACACGCGGATGCGGGGGCTGATCTCGAAGGCGTTCACGCCGCGCGTGATCGAGCTGCAGCGCGACGCGATCCAGGCGAACTGCGACGACATGATCGGCCGGATGTGCGCGAAGGAGGACGGCGACCTGATCGCGGAGCTGGCGTATCCGCTGCCGGTGATGGTGATCGCGAGCATGCTGGGCGTGCAGGACGGCGACATGGCGACGTTCAAGCGGTGGTCGGACGCGATCATCGAGAACGTGGGCGTATCGCTGTTCGAGGGCGAGGCGGTGGCGCTGGAGGAGATCAATGTCGAGTTCGACACGTACTTCCGCGCGCAGCTGGACAAGCTGCGGCGGCACCCGGAGCAGAACCTGCTGAGCGAGCTGCTGCGGGCGGAGACGGAGGACGGGCGGCTGAGCGAAGAGGACCTGCTGATCATCTGCCGCGTGCTGCTGGTCGCCGGCAACGAGACGACGACGGGGCTGCTGGTGGCGGCGGTGCGCGCGATGGCGGCGTTTCCGCACGTGCTGCCAAGGCTGCGCGCGGACCCGGCGCTGATCCCGTCGTTCATCGAGGAGGCGCTGCGCTACTACCCGCCGTTCCCGGCGACGATCCGGCGCACGATGCGGGACGTCGAGGTGCGCGGCGTGACGATCCCGGCGCAGAGCCGCGTGCTGGTGATGCTGGCGTCGGCGAACCACGACGAGGACGTGTTCGAGCGGGCGGACGAGTTCATCGTGGACCGCGAGCCAAACCGGCACATCGCGTTCGGCATGGGGATCCACTACTGCCTGGGCGCGCCGCTCGCGCGGCTGGAGGCGAACATCGCGATGCAGGCGCTGGTGCCGCGGATCACGGGGGTGACGGTGGCCGACCCGGAAGCTGCCTCGACGATGAAGCCGGGCGGGCCGGCGGCGATGGCGGTGCGCTTCGAGCTGGACCGGGCGCGGGTGCCCGCGTAGCGCGCGGCGAGCGTTTGCTCGCGCTACGGCGACGCGTCAGCGCGGGGCGAGGGCGCGGAGCATCTCGACGGACTGGGCGGCGCGGCCGGCGGCGTCGGGCGCAACCGGCATGAAGTTGAGCACCGGCACCGTGACGCCGTTATCGACGTAGGCCTGGATCTTGCGGCGGCACGTCTCGGCGTCGCCGAAGACGAGCAGGTCGTCGATCGCCTGGCGCGGGATGGCGGCGGTGGCGGCCTTGCGGTCGCCGGCGTCCCAGGCGTCCCACATCGGCCGCAGCGCGTCGGCGCGGCCGAGCCACTCGTGGAACTTCGCGTAGACGGGCACGTTCAGGTACGCGGCGATGGCGCGCCGGCCGACGAAGTCGATCAGCGCCGCATCGTCCGTGACGCAGACGAAGATGCGGCAGACGATCTCCACCTTCTCGGGGTCCTTGCCGGCCTTGCGCGCGCCCTCGCGGGCGGCGGCGACGCACTGGGGCACGTCCTTCGCGCCGAGCCAGTTGATGATCGCGCCGTCACCCTGGCCGCCGGCGAGCTCCAGCATCTTGCGGCGGAGCGCGGCGATGTAGATCGGCGGCGGCGGCGCGAGCTGTCGCGACAGCCGCATGTTCTTCACCCGCACGGTCTCCAGGTCCGCGGTGACCTTCTCGCCGGCGAGCGCCTGGCGGACGAGCGAGGCGACGTCGCGCACCTTGCGGTAGGGCAGCTCGAACGGCACGCCGTTCCAGTCGCCGACGATAACGGACGAGCCGGCGCCGAGGCCCAGCGCGAAGCGGCCGGGCGCGGCCTCGGCGACGCCGTTGGCGGACATGGCGAGCGTCAGCGGCGAGCGCGTGTAGACGTTGGCGATCGCGGTGCCGAGCTGGAGCTTCTCGGTCCAGACGCCGGCGAGGGCGAGCGGCGTGAAGCAATCGACGCCGTCGATCTCGAAGGACCATGCGTCGGTGTAGCCGAGGCGCTCCGCCTCCTGCAGGGCGTCTTTGTGGGCGTGGAGGGGCATGCCGTCGAAGGGGAAGGTGAATCCGTATCTGCTCATGCCGCCACTATGCGCGAGCGGCGGCTTGCGATCCAGCGCGGGCCGTGGCCCCAGCCGCGCGGCCGGTGCATACTCGGTGGAGCACAGGACAGGAGAGTTGCACGTGGATACGTACAAGACCATCGTCTCGAAGCGGGATACGCGCGCGTTCACGGAGCAGGCGGTGCCGGAGGAGGCGCTGCGGCGCATCCTGCAGGCGGGGCGCATGGCCGGCAGCTCGAAGAACACGCAGCCGTGCCGCTTCATCATCATCGAGAGCCAGGAGCAGAAGCAGGCGATCGCCGCGTGCGGCGACTTTGCGGCGTGGATCCCGGCGGCGCCGCTGCTGATCGCGGTGGCGGTTTCGGAGCGGAGCCCGCGGGCCGAGTTCGACGCGGGGCGGGCGGCGCAGAACATGATGGTGGCGGCGTGGGCGGAGGAGATCGGCTCGTGCCCGGTGTCGATGCACCACGCGGAGTGCGCGCGCGACACGCTGGGACTGACGGCGGAGTTTCATGTCAGCGTGGTGGTGGCGTTCGGGTACAGGGCGAAGCCGCCGAAGAGCGTCCCCGAGGCGGCGCGGCTGCCGTTCGATGAGTACGTGCGCCGAGAGCGCTGGTCGTAGCGCGTGACTGGATCCCTGGATGAGTGAGGCATCAATCGCGATGAGCGGCGCGGCATGTTGATCGTGTGCGGCAGCGGACGGTCCGGCACCAGCGCAGTCGCGCGGATGCTGCACTGCTCCGGCATCCCGGTGGGGCACGACCTGATCGAGGCGGACGAGCACAACGCCGAGGGCTACTTCGAGGAGCGGAAGGTGGTGCTCGTGAACGACGCCATCCTCCTCGCGGTGGGGATGGAGCGCTGGTTCGTGACGGCGTCACGGGCCGAGATCGTGGCGGCGGCGCAGCAGTACCGCAGCTACATGGACGAGCTCGTCGCGGAGGCGACGCCGGCGTGGAAGGATCCGCGCTTCTGCTGGACGCTGGAGCCGTGGATGGAGGTACTGCCGGAGCGGCCGCGCGTGATCGTCTGCCTGCGCAGCCCCGCGGAGGTGGTGGCGTCGACGATGCGCTACTACGGGCTCGATGGCGATGAGCCGCGCCGCGCCGTCGAGCACACGTGGCGGGGCGAGTACGAACGGCTGCTGGAGGTGATCGACGAGTACGCGCTCGACGCGATCTCGATCGAGTTCGGCGCGCTGTACGCGGACCCGGAGGGGGCCGCCGCGCCGCTGGCGGAATTCGTCGGCCGGCCGCTGGATGCGTCGCTGGTGCGGCGCGACCTGCGGCACCACGCGCTCGAATTGCAGCCGGAACTGGCGGAGCTGTACGCGCGGGTGGCGGCGCTGGGGCGCTGAGCGGACCGCGTGCTGCGATTTCTGCAAGGGGAAGGTGCTGTCAAAGCGACCGCCGGAGCCGTACGATCGCCAGCGTGACAGAACGCTCGACCCCTCGCTTCGCGGTCACCAGGTCCCGGGACGGTGCGGACGTCGCCGCGCCGCTGCTCGCGCACCTGCGACTGCGACTGGACGCGCCGGCGCTCGACTTTGCGGAGCCGCCCACGCCGATCCTCGGCGGCTTCGACACGTCGATCTACGCGTTCGCGCTGAGCAACGCCGGAGCCCCTTACGCGGGCGCGTTGATCGCCCGCGTATTCCGCACGCCGGGCGAGGCGGAACGAGCACGATACGAAGCGGTCATCCAGAACGCCGTCGCGTCTCTCGGCTATCCAGCGCCGGAGGTACTGCTCGTCGAGCCGCAGGCCGATGCGCTCGGCGCGCCGTTCATCATCATGCGGCGCATGCCGGGGAGCGTCATGCTCGATGCGCTCCTCGGCCCGCGCATGGGCAGCATGGCAACGCTGCTGGGGCGGGAGCATGCGCGGCTGCACGCCCTCGATGCCGAGGAGTTCCGTCGACTCCTTGGCGACGCGGTCGACCCGCGACGGCTCGCCAGCGTCGACGACCTCCACGCGCGATACGAGGAGAGCGTGGCGACGGCCTCACTGGATGGGCTGCGGCCCGCGTTGCGGTGGCTCCAGGAGCATCGCCCGGCACCTACCGCCCCAAACGCCATCTGCCACGGCGATTTCCATCCCTTGAACGTGCTCGTCACGGGCGGCGAAGTCACGGGCGTTGTCGATTGGGCCTGGGTTGCGATCGCCCCGCCTGCGTTCGACGTCGGCGCTACCGTCGCGTTGCTGGCCCACGGCCCGGTGGACCTGCCTCGCCCGGCGCTGCCGCTCCTGAGGGCCGTCCGCGGCTGGATCGTGCGCCGGTATCTGCGCGGGTACGCGTCGGCTCGGCCTCTCGATCTGGAGGAGGTGCGCTACTTCGAGGCGCTCCGCCTGTTTGCGTTCCTCGGCGAAGCCGGCGAGCAACTGCAGGCGATGGCGGGCGTCATCGAGTCGGACATGCAATCGCCATTCTTCGCGCGTCACGTACGTGAGGGCGTCCTCAGGCGGCTCCGTAGCATCACCGGCACCGAGATCGCCCTGCCGAGCGCCACCGTCTGACCGCTCGCCGCTAGGCGTTGCGGCGGCGGACGGTGAGCTTCAACCCTTTGACCGCCGTGATCTTCACCGGCTCGCCGCTGGCGATGGGCGGATCCTCGGCCGTCGCCTGCCAGCGCTCGCCGCGGATAAAGACGAAGCCGGTGGGGTCGAGGTCCGAGCGGGCGACGGCGTTCGCGCCGACCATGCTCTGCGTGCCGGCGTCGCGCGGGGCGCGCCGCAGGCGGACGATCGCCAGGACGATCGTGAAGAAGAAGACGGCCAGCACGAGGCCGATGCCGGCGATGAGCCAGCGTGAGACCTGGAAGTCGGAGTTGCTGGTGGACGTGAGGAGCAGTCCGCCCGCGACGAGCGAGATGACGCCGCCCACGCCGAGCGCGCCGAAACCGCTGACGTAGAGCTCCATCCCGAACAGCACGAAGGCGAAGAGGACGAGCGCGACGCCCGCCCAGTTGACCGGAAGCGTCCCGAGCGAGAGGAAGGCGAGGACCAGCATGATCGCGCCGAAGACGCCGGGGGCGAAGACGCCGGGGTGCAGGAACTCGAGCAGCAGGCCGAGGCCGCCGAAGCTGAGCAGCAGGAAGGCGACGTTGGGGTCGCTGAGGATGAGCAGGAAGCGCTCGATCAGGGTCATGTCGTTGGTGACGCGCGGCGCGTCGGCGAGGCCCGCGAGCGTCACCTGTGCGCCGCCGACGTTCGCGGTGCGGCCGTCGGCCTGTCGGAGGACGCCATCGATGTCGCTCGCCGCGTAGTCGACGATGTGCTTCTCCACGGCCTCGCTCGTGGACGCGGAGACGCTGTCGCGCACCGCCTGCTCGGCCCAGTCGGCGTTGCGGCCGGTCGCCTCGGCGATACTGCGGGCGTAGGCGGCGGCGTTGTTCTCCACCTTCTGCCCCAGCGTGCCCGTGATATCGGCGCCGCTCGCATCGATCGGGTGCGCGGCGCCGATGCTGGTGCCGGGCGCCATCGCGGCGACGTGGGCGGACATCGTGATGAAGGTGCCGGCGGATGCGGCCTTCGCGCCCGTCGGCCCGACCCAGACGATCACGGGCACCTTCGACGACTGGATGCGCTGCACGATCTTCTCCATCGAGCTGGAGAGACCGCCGGGAGTGTCGAGGCGGATGACGACGGCCCTGGCGTCGGTGCGCTCCGCCTCGTCGATGCCGCGATCGATGTAGCGTTGCATGACGGGGTTCACGTCGGAGTCGGCGGTGAGGAGGTGCACCGCGCCGCGCGTGCGGATGCTGGGGGCGCAGGCGGCGGCGGCGCCGGCGAGCAGCAGGCAGCCGATCAGCAAGAGGCGCAGGCGCCGAACGCGGAGGCCGGGACGGAGACGAGCCGCGATCATGGGCAACTCCGCCGTCATTGTCGCACACCGGGCGAGCGGGCGTGGCAACCGTTAGTGGAGTGCTTGTCACACTTCGTTACCGTCGCAATCGCGCTGAGTCGGCGCAAGCGACGTGAGGCCGGCAGTGGAGAAGCTGTACTGCGTGGGTCCGGCGCGGCCGAACGCACAGCCGGGGACGGCTGTGCCACACGCTTCGCGTCCTGCGTCGATGTCTTTGGTGTCGGCTCGAAACTAACGCCTGATCGGAATCACTGCACTAGGGCGTCGCCGCGGCGGGCGTGCCGTCGCCGCGGACGCCGCGCCAGACGATCAGCGTGCCGATGAGGCGGCCGGCGCAGGAGAAGACAAACACCGCCTTGAAACCGAGCACGGCGATGATCTGGCCGCCCAGCAGCGGCCCGACGAACGCGGCGGCGAAGACGACCGTCTGGAACGCGGCGGCGTAGCGGGCGCGGCGGTCGGCGGGGGCCATGATCATCACCATATTCAGCGTGGCGAGCTGGTAGCCGGCCCAGATAATGCCGCCGGGCGCGTTGATGAAGGTCACCTGCCAGGGCGCGGTGACGAAGAGCCACATCGCGGGCAGGAGCGGGATAAACAGCCCGCAGACGATCATCAGCCACTTGGTGCCGCGCTGGTCCATCAGGCGGCCGAAGTAGAGCAGGCCGAAGAGCCCCGTCACGGACATCAACGCCGTGAGAGCGCCGATCATCGTCGAGGATGCGTGCAGGTGCTTCTGCAGGTAGACGTTGAAGAACGGCCCGGACGCCTGCAGGCCGACGTTCCAGCTGGCGGTGCCGACCAGGTACCAGACGAAGTTGCGGTCGCCGAGGATCTCGGTGGCTGCGCGGCGGAGGCCGCCGGAGTCGTTCTGCGCGGCGACGACGTCGCGGTGCGGCGCCGGGTCGGGGATGCGCGCGAAGCACCAGGTGGAGATGGCGGCGGCCGCGGCGACGAGGAACCAGACGATCTGCCAGCCAGCGAGGTCGCTGTAGCGGTCGAGCAGGAATCCGGCGATCGGCGCGGTGGCGAGCGCCGAGGCACTCATGCCGAAGTTCCGCGACGCGAAGAAGCGGCCGCGCATGGTGAGCGGCACGACGTCGGCGGTGAGCGAGGTCCAGGCGGGGATGGCGAAGTAGCCGAGGAAGCCGCGCAGGGAGACGAGGGCGATGACGATCCAGATGGCGGTGTCGCCGTGGGCGAACCAGGGGACGAACGCGAGGCCGAACAGGGCGACGCGGCTGACGCCGCCGCCGGTCCAGAGGACGATGCGCTTGCGGTGGCCGTAGGTCTCGACGAAGCGCGCGCCGGGGAAGAACGCCAGGGCGGCGCAGAGGCTGCTGAGCGAGGCGATGAGGCCGACCTGGCCGGTGGTGCCGCCGAAGGCGAGGACGTAGAGGCCGAGGTAGCTGGCGAGCACGGTCTCCGGCACGTTGGACCAGAAGCCGTCCCACCAGAAGGCGCGCATGCCGCGTTCCTGGTCGGGGGTCGGCAGGTCCGGGGCGGTGCGCTCGGAGCGGCGTGCGGACTGGAAGGGGCCGGGGATGTCGGAGAAGGGGGGACGCACGCCGGCGATGCGCCCGAGGACGCCGCGCGAGGTCGCGGCGGTCGTCGCGAGCGCTTCCGACTGCGTATCCGCGTCAGGCATACGCAATTGTAGAAGAGGATGGGGGTTCGATAGAATGCAGCGTCCCTGCCCCAGTGGCAGGGATTTGTCCGTAATGGGGAGTCCGATGTCCGATACCACGACGACGCAGCGCTCGCGCGGGATGCGCGATCTGCTCCCGGACGAGATGGACCGCGTGCGCGCGGCGGAAGACGCCTTCGCGGCGGCGTGCCGCACGTGGGGCTACCGCGAGATCCGCACGCCGGTGATCGAGCCGCTGCACCTGTTCACGTCGGCGGGGACGCTGTCGCCGCAGACGCTCGACCGCGTGTATTCGTTCCTGGACTGGGACGGCTGGAGCGGCGAGCGCGTCGTGCTGCGTCCCGACTCGACGATCCCGGCGGCGCGGCTGTACGCCGAGCGGCTGGACGGCGGCCGCGTCGCCAAGCTGTTCTACAACCAGAACGTCTTCCGCTTCACCGACGACGGCTCCTCGCGCGAGGAGTGGCAGTGCGGCGTCGAGCTGATCGGCGATACGGGCCGGGCGGGGGACGTGGAGCTGGTGCTGCTGGCGCTTGAGGCGCTGGCGCCGCTGAAGCTGCCGGACGTGAAGGTGCGGCTGTCGCACGCGGGCATCGTGCGCGCGGTGCTGGCCGCCGCCGGCATGGCGCCCGACGAGCAGTCGGCGGCGTACGACCGGCTGCTGGACGGCGACCTGACCGTCGTGGACGAGGTGGAGGCGCGCGTGCCGCAGCTCAACGCGCCGTTGCGCTTGCTGTTCGAAGTCGAGGGCGGCGGCAGCGGCTACATCGCCAACCTGCGGGGGCCGTTGACGGCGGCGATCCCGGCGCTGGAGCCGGCGTTCGACGACCTGGCGTTCGTCGTGGAGGCGCTGGAGGCGCGCGGCGTGACGCCGCTGGTGCAGTCGGTGCTGGCGCGCAGCTTCGAGTACTACTCCGGGCTGGTCGTGAAGGTCGAGGCCGGCGGGCAACGCGTCGTCACGGGCGGACGCTACGACGACCTGATCGGGCTCGTCGGCGGCAAGCACGTGCCGGCGTCGGGGTTCGCGGTGTATCTCGCGCCGCTGATCGAGATGCTGGCGCCCGCGCAACGCCCGGCGGACGAGCGGCGCATCGTGGTGCAGGCAGAGAGCGACACGCCGGCGCTGCTGGCGTCGCAGTACGAAGCGGCGGAGCACCTGCGCGCGGCGCGGCTGCGGGCCGAGACGGTGGAGGGCATGCACTCGGTGCCGACGCACCGCCTGATCTGCCGCGAGGGCTCGCCGAAGTACACGCTCGTGTGGCCTGACGGCAGCGAGCACTTCGAGCGGCTGGACGACGTCGCGCGGGTGCTGGAGCCGGATCGGTGATCCGCGTCGCACTGCCTACCGGTGACCTCCGCAACGAGACTGCCGCACTGCTCGAACATGCCGGGATCGGCATCGAGGACTACGCGGCCGGTTCGCGCGCCCTGCGCTTCCCGATGCTGGGCGACGCGGCGGTCGCGCGCGTGTTCCGCGAGCGAGACATCCCGGTGCAGGTGGCGCTGGGCAACTACGACGCGGGCATCTGCAGCCTGAGCTGGATCGAGGAGCTGGCGCAGCGCTTCCCGGGCCACGAGGTGGTGCGGGTGCGCGACGTCGGCTACGGCGGGCACGGGCTGTGGCTGGCCGCCGCCGGCGACGAGGCCGAGGCGTCGGTTCGCATCGTCAGCGAGTACCCGAACATCGCGGAGACGATCGCGCGGCGGCTGCGGCTGCGGCGGTATCGCGTGTTCCCGGTGTGGGGCGCCGCCGAGGCGTATCCGCCGGAAGATGCGGACGTCGTGCTGGTCGCCGCGCCGGATGAGGCGGCGATCGAGGCGGCGGGGCTGCGGCCGATCGCGCGAGTGCTGCAGAGCTCGGCGTGGCTGATCGTCAACCGCCAGAGCCTGGCGTCGAAAGACCTGTCGCCGCTGCTGTCGCGCCTGCTCGCGCAGGCCGGCGCATCGGCAAGCGCGCCGCTGAGCGTGCCGGCGTCGCTGGGGCTGCGTCCGGCAGCGCCGCGCGCGCCGCGGACGCGGCTGCGGCTGGCGCTGCCGGACGGGCACGCGCAATCGCACACGATCGCGGCGCTGCAGACGGCGGGCGTCCGCGTGGCGGGGTACGAGGACGGCGCCGTGATACGGCGGCCGGCGATCGACATGGACGGCGTCGACGTGAAGGTGATCCGGCCGCAGGACATGCCGCAGCAGGTGGCGATCGGCCAGTTCGACCTGGCGGTGACGGGGCGGGACTGGCTCTTCGACCACCTGGTGCAGTTCCCGTCGAGCCCGGTGGAGGAGATCATCGACCTGCGCCGTTCGATCTACGGGCTGGCGGCGATCGTCAAGGACGTGCGGGCGGATACAGTCGCGGGCGCGCTGCGCGAGTGGCGGGCGAAGTCGGACGCGCCGATCCGCGTCGCCAGCGAGTACCCGAACATCGCCGACCACTTCGCGCGGGAGCGGCACTTCGGCCGCTACAGCGTGATCCCGATCGCGGGGGCGTCGGAGGGCTTCGTGCCGGAGGACGCCGAGATCCTGATCGAGGGCATCGACACGGGATCGAGCGTACGCGCGAACAAGCTGACCGTGCTGGAGCGGTTCTACGAGTCGACGAACTGCGTCATCGCGAACAAGCAGCGGCCGGAAGGCGCGCTGCGCCCGCTGTTCGACGCGCTGGTGGAACGGCTGCGCAGCGGCGCGGCCGAGCCGGTCGCCGCGGGCGGGGGAGCGTGAGCCATGCCGCTGCTGGGGCTGCACATGACCGTCGCGCGGGAGTTGGCCGCTGGTCTCGACTCGGGCGCGGTCGATAGCGAGCGCGGGGCGTACTACCTGGGCGCGACGACGCCGGACATCCGGGCGCTGACGCGCTGGGACCGCGAGCGGACGCACTTCTTCGCACTGGACGAGTTTGGCGCGCAAGACGGCGTGCGGCGGATGCTGCTGGAGCAGCCATCGCTGCGCGAGAGCGCGTCGCTGGACGCGTCGACGGCGGCGTTCATGGCGGGATACATCTCGCACTTGATCATGGACGAGGCGTACATCTGCGAGATCTACCGGCCGTTCTTCGGCGCCGGCTCGCGGTTCGGCGACGAGCTGATGGCGAACGTGATGGACCGGCTGCTGCTGTACCATCTCGACATGCAGGAGCGCGAGGACGCGCCGGCGCTGGCGGAGATCCAGCGGGCGCTGGGCGAGACGTCGGCCGAGTTCGCGGTGGACTTCATCGCGCGCGAGGACTTGGTGCGCTGGCGCGACCTGCAGACGCAGATCGTGATGCGGCCGCCGAGCTTCGCGCGGATGCTGACGCACCAGCTGAGCGCCGTGGGCGTCGAGGGCGAAGAAGCCGTGGCGGGCTGGCTGGAGCGGCAGGCCGACGAGCTGCTGCGCGGCACGATCGAACGGATCGGCGAGGAACGGATCCGCGAGTACCTGCACGATGCGAAAGAGAAGGCTCGCCGCGCCATGAAGGAGTACCTGTCGTGAGGATCGTCCACGGCGCCGAAGAGGGCCGCCGCACGCTGCTGCGCCGCCAGCCGCTGGGCGAGACGGAGCTGCCCGCCGCGATCCGGCAGAAGAACGCGGCGATCTTCGGCGCGGACCTGCCGGTGGAGCAGCAGGTGCGCCGCGTGCTGGATGACGTGCGCCGCGAGGGCGACGCCGCCGTGGCGCGCTATTCGAAGGCGTTCACGGGCATCGAGCGCACGTCGTTCGAGGTGCCGCGCGCCGAGATCGACGCGGCGTACGCGCACGTCGATGCGGCGCTGGCGGCGGCGCTGCGCGAGGCGGCGGGGCACATCCGCGCCTACCACGAATTGCAGCGTGAGCACTCGTCGCGGTCGTTCAGCGAGCGCGGCGTGGGCATGCAGGTGCGGGCGATCGAGCGGGTGGGCATGTACGTGCCGACGAGCCCGGGCGCGGTGTACCCGTCGTCGGTGCTGATGACGGGCATCCCGGCGAAGGTGGCCGGCGTGGACGACCTAATCATGATGACGCCGGCGGCGCGGGACGGCGTCGTGTCGCCGCTGAAGCTGGTGGCGGCCGACATCGCCGGCGTGGACCGGGTGTTCGCGGCGGGCGGCGCCGAGGGCATCGGCGCGCTGGCGTACGGCACGCAGACGGTGCCGCGCGTGGACAAGATCGTCGGGCCGGGGAACATCTTCGTGACGGTCGCCAAGCGGGAAGTGTTCGGCAGCGTCGGCATCGACGCGCTGTACGGGCCGAGCGAGACGATCGTGATCGCGGACGAGACGGCGGACCCGATGTTCGCGGCGGCGGACCTGCTGGCGCAGGCGGAGCACGACGAGCTGGCGACGCCGATCCTGATCACGACGTCGGTGGCGGTGGCGGAGGCGATCGGCCGCGAGGTGGAGCGCCAACTCAAGCTGCTGGCCCGCGAGGAGATCGCGCGCACGTCGTTCGACGCGCGCGGCGGCGCGGTGATCGTGGGCAGCATCGAGGAGGCGGTGGCGCTGGGCAGCGAGTACGCGCCGGAGCACATGTGCCTGCTGGTGCGCGACGCAGCCGCGGTGGCGAAGACGGTGCGGAACGCGGGCGGCATCTTCGTCGGCGACGATGCGCCGGAGTCGCTGGGCGACTACACGGCCGGCCCGAGCCACGTGATGCCGACGGCGGGCGCGGCGCGCTATGCGTCGCCGCTGGGCGTATACGACTTCCTGAAGGTGACGAGCGTCGTCGCGGTGGACGCGGCGCGTCTGCGCGAGGCGGGCCCCGCCGCGGCGCTGATCGCGCGGGCGGAGGGATTCACGGCGCACGCGCGGTCGATCGAGCTGCGGCTGGACGGCGGCGAGCGGGAGGCGAAGTGAGCGCTGAGCCGTTCGACGTGCGTTCGCTGATCCGGCCTGATTTGCTGGAGCTGCCGGGCTACGTGCCGATCGAGCCGACGGACGTGCTGGCCGAGCGCTACGGCATCGCGCCGGACGACGTGATCAAGCTGGACGGCAACGAGAACCCGTTCGGGCCGTCGCCGCGCGCGCTGGCGGCGATCGCGGCGGAGCGGGGCTACCACATCTACCCGGACCCGGATCAGCGGCGCGTGCGCGAGGCGCTGTCCGGGTACGTCGGGGTCTCTGCGGAGCGCATCGTCTGCGGGCTGGGCAGCGACGACCTGATCGACCTGATCATGCGGGCGGTGATCGCGCCGGGCGACGGCGTGATCAACTGCGCGCCGACGTTCGGGATGTACCCGTTCTCGACGGAGATCGCAGGCGGGCGCGTGGTGGACGTGCCACGGCTGGAGAGCTTCGCGCTCGACATCGCGGCGATCGAGCGGGCGGCGCCGGGGGCGAAGCTGATCTTCGTGGCGTCGCCGAACAACCCGACGGGCAACCGGCTCTCGCGCGGGGAGCTGGACCGGCTGCTGGCGACGCGGCTGCTCGTGGTGGTGGACGAGGCGTACATCGAGTTCGCCGGGCAGCACGGCGGCGGCAGCCCGTCGGCCGCGAAGCTGGTTGAGGAGCACGAGAACCTGGTGGTGCTGCGGACGTTCAGCAAGTGGGGCGGGCTGGCCGGGCTGCGCGCGGGCTACGGCCTGATGTCGAAGGTGCTGGCGTCGGTGCTGATGACGATCAAGCAGCCGTACAACCTGAACGTGGCCGCGGGCGTGGCGATGATCGCGTCGCTGGAGGACCGGGCGCTGCTGGACGAGCGGGCGTGCGAGGTCACGGGCGCGCGCGACCGGATGGCGGCGCTGCTGGCGGAGATCCCCTGGATCACGCCGTACCCGTCGGAGGCGAACTTCCTGCTGTGCCGGCTGGAGGGCGTGGACGCGGTCGAAGTCAAGGCGCGGCTCGCGCGGCGGGGCATCTTCGTGCGATATTTCGACACGCCGTTGCTGCGCAACCACCTGCGCATCAGCGCGGGGCTGGAGCGGCACAACGAGCCGCTGGTGCGCGCGCTGCGCGAGATCGGAGCCGAACTTGGCCGCTGACGCCGCCGCCCGCACCGCCACCGTCGTGCGCGAAACGAAGGAGACGCGCGTCGAGGTCACGCTGGACCTGGACGGCAGCGGGCGCGCGTCGGCGAAGACGGGCATCGGCATGCTGGACCACCTGGTGGAGCAGATCGGCAAGCACGGGCTGTTCGACCTGGCGGTGACGGCGACGGGCGACCTGCACGTCGACGAGCACCACACGGTCGAGGACGTGGGGATCGCGATCGGGCAGGCGCTGG
This sequence comes from Dehalococcoidia bacterium, assembly GCA_041494685.1. Classification (GTDB taxonomy): domain Bacteria; phylum Chloroflexota; class Dehalococcoidia; order DSTF01; family JACRBR01; genus JBGQBE01. Next base: position 18,231 of record JBGQBE010000048.1, read on the forward strand.
ACCGCGCGCTGGGCGACCGCCGCGGCATTGTGCGAATGGCGGACGCGCTGGTGCCGCTGGACGAGGCGCTGGCCTCGGTGGCGGTGGACGTCAGCGGGCGGCCGTTCTGCTCGGTGGACGTGACGTGGACGCTGGACCGCATCGGCGAGCTGCCGGCGTCGCTGGTGGAGCACCTGCTCGGGTCGATCGCGGCGGAGGCGAAGCTGACGCTGCACGCGCGGGTGCTGGCGGGCGAGAACGACCATCACCGTGCGGAGGCGATGTGCAAGGCGCTGGGGCGGGCGCTCTGTGCGGCGACGCGCATCGATCCGCGGCTGGGCGGCGCGTCGCCGAGCACGAAGGGGCGGATCGGGGGGTGACCGCGCTGCGCGGCGCGGCGCGAGAGCAGACAACAGACAGCAGATAACAGAGGGGCGGCCGGCGGGGCGGGTTATCTAGCTAAGGGCAAACAGGAAAGAGCCACAGTTGGGGCTCTTTCTTTGTGTTGCGGATAGGGTTGGCGCTAGCGGGCGGGGGTTGGGGCTTCTTCCAGTTCGAAGCGGAAGTCTTCGATTACGGGGTTGGCGAGGAGCTTGCGGCACATCTCGGCCACCTGGGCGTCGGCGTCGGCGCGGGAGTGGGCGTCGAGGCGGATCTCCATGTACTTGCCGGAGCGCACCGACTGGACGCTGGCGAAGCCGAGCGCGTGCAGGCCGCCGCGGATCGTGAGGCCGGGAGGGTCGTTGACGGTGGGCTTGAGGGTGACGTAGACGCGTGCGAGGTACATCGCTGGCAGGATACCGGCCGCGGCGGTGGGGGCAAGCTGCGGCGAGCGACGAGGGTTGTCCGCAGATGGCGCAGATGGTTTGCAGGTTTGTCCACAGATGGCACAGATGGACCAGATGGATGATAGAGGAGTGAGGAGCCGGGAGGGGGTGCTTGCGTGTTAGGGGCATTCGCTTTAGGTTCTGAAGGCAGGCAGAGGATCCGTGGCCGCCCCATCGAACGTATGGTGTTAGGACCCGCGACGGCGCGAAGGATCGGCAGGGAGGCGTATGACACGCATCAGGGAATGGCTGACGAGGGGCGAAGAGGGGCACGCGATGACGGCGCCGCCGCTGCTGGCGGCCGCGGCCGGCGCGATCGTGCTGGCGATCGGCGCGGCGAACGACAGCGGCATCACGGCGATCATCGGCGGCATCGTGCTGGCGCTGGGCATCGTGGCGGCGTCGGTGGCGGAACACATGGTCGTGGACTACGACCTGTACGCGCGCATCGAGAAGCTCGAAGGCAAGAAGTAGGGACGCGTTGCGGAAGACGCGCGGGGGGCCGCACCCAGCGATGGTCGGACGGGTATCAGCGACGCGGAGCGGTTCCGCTTGCTGGCTTCGCAGGCTTCCGACGGGCGGCTGCCGTGGTACGTCGGGCAGCGGGCTTCCGAGGGCGAGGCGGACTAGGCTTCGCCTTCGCTCGTCCCTTGTACTCGTCGCACTCTCTGCCAACGAGGTACGGCCCCGCTTCGATCGCGCGGCGTACCGCTTCCTCGAAGGACATGGGATAGAGTGAGAGGGGCTTGGCGCGGGGCTTCTTCTCAAGTGCCATGTTCCTCAGTGTAGGCGATCTCCTCGGCGGTAGGTTTGTTCCACCCACCTTCCTCGGCTGCGCTTTCCAATAGTGAACGCACATGTTCGCGGACTGTCGCGACTTCTTGGTGAAAGAGTTCGATACTAGCGTGATTGGGATCGGGGCACTTGAGAACGCAGACACCACTAAAGTCGAGTTCTTCGGAGAATGGGTATCCACGGTAGCGATCATCTTCAACGATCATGCGCTTTCCGTGCTCAGCGCAGTATGGCTGGAAGCGAAGGTGCGCCCGCGTAGTGGCGGAAATCATCCAGCCTGTGAGACGCCACCGGACACTACTCGGGTGATCGATGAACCGATTTGTATCGCGGTTCTCAATTAGCCTCGGTCCTGGATTACGTGAGGTTTGCGCGGCGGAGCGCGGCGATGCCAACTGATCGAGAACCTGACGCCCGAAATCGGTGAGGTAATACGTCGAAGTCTGAGGCGAAACCTCAACGACTTCTAAGAAATGCCAGTGATCCAAACATACGGGGAAGTCGTCAGGGAGCACATCGTATCGAAATGGGCCGCCCAAGGTGTAGTTCTCCATGCGCGTGACCCCACCAAGAGCCAAGTCACCGGCGCATCGTTGAAGGACGGTGGCAGTATCAACGTCGCGAAGTTGGTCGTTCGGATACTCCCGTACACTCTTGCCTTTCAATTGGCGAATGACTTGATCGACGCTGCGCCTCGGAGTTGCCGTTGGCGCGGCGTTGAGAGTGCCGATGTGGACGTTTCCGCCCACAATCCCGCCACTGCGGGCTGCAATATCTCCGCCCGCAGCAATGCTCTGACGGTCAGCGCGCACGTTCGGTTCGATAGCTAGCTTCTTCGGCCCCATCATCACCAAAATGAAGCCGAATAGTGTGATCGGGACGCCCACGATCATCATCACCGCAGCCCACCGGTGATCAACGCCGATCTGAATCGCCCACAATCCTGCGCCGGCGAGGAACGTCGTGACCCCCACGGCTAGGAATCCGACCGAGACTTGAGGGTCACGCAAGCGATCAAGCATGCCGAATCATGACTGATCCTGCGAGGGTGTGTCACGACATTCCCTCTGAAGACCTGTCCCTACGGCGGCGGCTACGGCCTAGCGGATTTCCTGGCCCGTGAGGAGGCGGTAGGCCTCGCGGTAGCGGTCGCTTGTGCCGCGGACGATCTCGTCGGGCAGGGCGGGCGCGGGCGGCTCTTTGTTCCAGCCGGACTGGGTGAGCCAGTCGCGCACGTACTGCTTGTCGAAGCTCGGCTGCGGCGCGCCGGGCTTGAAGGCGGCGACGGACCAGAAGCGGCTGCTGTCGGGCGTCAGCATCTCGTCGATGACGTGGAGCTCGCCGTCGATCCAGCCGAACTCGAACTTGGTGTCGGCGATGATGATGCCGCGCTCGCGGGCGTACTGCGCGGCGAAGTTGTAGAGGGCGACGCTGCGGAGGCGCAGCACCTGCGCGGCCTCCGGCCCGACCTCCTGCATGAGGTCGGAGAACGTCATCGGCTCGTCGTGGCCCTCCTCGGCCTTGGTGGTGGGCGTGAACATCGGCTCGGAGAGCTGCTGGCTCTCGAGCATGCCTTTCTCGATGCGGACGCCGTTGACCGTGCCGTACTGCTTGTACTCGGCCCAGGCGGAGCCGGCCAGGTAGCCGCGGACGATGCACTCGGCGTCGACGCGCTTCGCCTTGCGGGCGATGGTGGCGCGGCCGATCAGCTCGGGCGGGAGGGCGAAGGGCAGCTCGTCGGCGGCGGTGCCGTCGGCGAGGCGGATGAAGTGGTTGGGGACGACGCCCTTCGTGCGCTCGAACCACCAGGCGGACATCTGGCTGAGCACCTTGCCCTTGTCGGGGATGCCGGTGGGCAGGATGACGTCGAAGGCCGAGAGGCGGTCGGTGGCGACGATCAGCAGGCGGTCGCCGAGGTCGTAGGTGTCACGCACCTTCCCGCGGTAGGTCCGGTTCGGCAGGGGGGACTCCATCAGTACCGGCATCTGGTTCCTTCCTCGCTTTCAGGTCGTAGTACAGCAGCGTCTGGCCCGTCACCAGGAACGGGATGGTGAGCGCGATGACCAGGCCGACGATCGTGGCCGCGGCCAGCGGCGGCAGCAGTCCGGCGGGACCGGCGATGATCGACGGGCCGACGGCGATCAGCACGATCACGAGCATGATGCCGAAGGTGCGCCACCAGTTGCCCTTGACGATCGACGAGCTGGCGTCCAGCGCGGCCCAATTCCGCTTGCCCTCGATCATCACAGCCTGGGCGCTGAACGTCCAGCGCACGACGAAGTAGGGGGCGAAGATCACGGAGAGCAGCGCCAGCACGCCGGCGAGCAGGTTCGTCGTGAGGACGGTGAAGAAGCGGGAGAGCGCGGCGTCCACGCTGGCGCCGAACTCGGGCTTCCGCCCTTCGGCGATCTCGTTGACGGCGTGGATCAGCGCCGCCGTCGCGACGATGGTGACGATCGCCTGCGGGATGGCGAAGGCGCTCGTTATGAGCTGCTGCGTGGCCGCGTCGCTGGTGCGTGACAGCGCGACGCCCGAGAGCATCTGCACGGGCGCGGTGATCAGCGCGATCGAGAAGAGCGCGCCGAAGTTGGCGAAGTACGTCCGCCAGGCGGAGCGGACGATCTCGCCCAGATCCTTGCGGCCGCGCAGGCCGGCGATCGGTTGGCGTGCCAAGCTAGGACAGCCCCAGGCGGCGGAAGCTGTCATCGACGTGGCGGGTGTAGACGGTGTAGTCGAAGATCTCGTCCAGCTTCGCGGCGTCGAGGCGCGACGAGACGTCGGCGTCCGTCTCGAGCAGGCCGCGCAGGGGGACGCGCTCCTTCCAGGCGCGCATGGAGTTGCGCTGCACCATGCCGTAGGCGTCCTGCCGCGAGAGGCCGGTCTCGATCAGGGCCAGCAGCACGCGCTGCGAGAAGACGAGCCCCTGCGTGAGCTCCAGGTTCTCGCGCATGCGCTGCGGGTAGACGTTGAGGCCGCGCACGATGCCGGTGAACATGTCGAGCATGTAGTCGAGCAGGATGCAGGAGTCGGGCAGCGTGATGCGCTCGGTGGAGGAGTGCGAGATGTCGCGCTCGTGCCAGAGCGCCACGTTTTCGAGCGACGTGACGGAGTAGCCGCGGAGCACGCGGGCGAGGCCGCAAATGCGCTCGCAGAGCTCCGGGTTGCGCTTGTGCGGCATCGCGCTGGAGCCGGTCTGGCCCTCGCTGAACGGCTCCTCGGCCTCCAGCACCTCGGTGCGCTGCAGGTGGCGGATCTCCTGCGCCATGCGCTCGAGCGACGCGCCGATGAGGGCGAGCGTGCCGACGAACTGCGCGTGGCGGTCGCGCGGCACGACCTGCGTGCTGATCGGCTCGACGGCGATGCCGAGACGGGCGCAGACCTTGTCCTCGACGTCGGGCGGGACGGTGGCGTGCGAGCCGACAGCGCCGCTGATCTTGCCGAACGCGACCTGCGCCTTCGCGTCCGCGAGGCGCGACTGGGCGCGGCGGATCTCCGAGACCCAGCCGGCGAGCTTGAGGCCGAAGGTGGTCGGCTCGGCGTGCACGCCGTGCGTGCGGCCGATGCAGATGGTGTCCTTGTACTCGATGGCGCGGCGCTCGACGGCCTCGCGCAGCGCCGCGAGGTCGGCCTCGAGGATCGCGGCTGAGTCGCGCAGTTGCAGCGCGGTGGCGGTGTCCCAGACGTCCTGCGACGTGAGGCCGAGGTGCACCCAGCGCCCCTCTTCGCCCAGGCTGTCGGCGACGGACTTGAGGAACGCGGTCACGTCGTGGTGCGTCTCGGCCTGGTAGCGGGCGATGTCGTCGATGTTGTAGCGGGCGCGGCGGACCTTCTCGGCGTCGGCGACGGGGATACGGCCGGCTTCGGCCCAGGCGTCGACGACCGCGATCTCGACGGCGAGCCAACGGTCGAGCTTGCCGGCGTCGGTCCAGATCTGCGCCATGCGGGGGCGGGAGTATCGTTCGATCATCGTGTCCTCGTGCGGCGGCGCCATTGCGCGCCCGCCTGCGGCTCGACATAACGGCGGCCAGGAGTTGTGCGCTGGACGGCGCAGTCTATCCGGACGCCAGCTTCTTGCGGTAGGCGTCGTACGCCTCGCGGATGTCGCTATGGCTGAGCGCCAGGATCTCAGCGGCGAGCGTGGCGGCGTTGCGCGCGCCCCACGCGCCGACGGCGACGGTGGCGACGGGCATGCCGGGGGGCATCTGCACGATGGAGTAGAGGGCATCGATGCCCTTGAGTTCGCTGGAGGCGAGCGGCACGCCGATGACGGGCAGGGCGGTGTACGACTTGCAGACGCCGGGCAGCGCGGCCGCGCCGCCGGCGGCGGCGATGATCACCTGGATGCCGCGGTCGCGGGCGGACGAGACGTAGTCGCGGACCTTGTCGGGCGTACGGTGCGCGGACATGACGTGCACCTCGTGCTCGATCTTGAACTGCGCCAGCGTGTCCATGCAGGACCGCATCGCCTCCATGTCGGACTTCGATCCCATCAGCACGGCTACTAGTGCGGTCACGCTGTCCCTCATCCCCTGGCCCCCTCTCCCACGAGGGGAGAGGGGGAAGATCCTGCCACTTCGCTGGCTCCGATATCGGTGCGGTAGTGCATGCCGTCGAAGCGGATGCGCTCGATGTTGCGGTAGACCTTCTCGCGTGCGGCGGCCATGGTGGGCGCGGTGGCGGTGACGGCGAGGACGCGGCCGCCGTTCGTGACGATGCGGCCGTCGGGGTCGCGCCTGGTGCCGGCGTGGAAGACGACGATGTCCTTGTCGACGTCGTCGAGGCCGCTGATCGGCTTGCCGGTCTCGTAGGCGCCGGGGTAGCCGCCGGACGCAAGCATGACGGTGAGGGCGGCATCGCTGCTCCAGCGCACGTCGACGCGCTCGAGCGTGCCGGCGGCGACGGCGAGCATGATCTCGAGCAGGTCGGACTCGAGGCGCGGCAGCAGGGCCTCGGTCTCGGGGTCGCCGAAGCGGGCGTTGAACTCGATCACGCGCGGGCCGTCGGGTGTGATGAAGAGGCCGGGATAGAGGACGCCTTTGAACGGCGTGCCCTCGGCGGCCATCGCGCGCACCGCGGCCTCGGTGATGTCGCGGCGGATCTGCCCGGCGGTCGAGGCGTCGAGCCAGGCGGGCGGGCTGTAGACGCCCATGCCGCCGGTGTTGGGGCCGCGGTTGCCGTCGAACACGGGCTTGTGGTCGCAGGAGAAGGGCATGTGGGCGACGGTCTTGCCGTCGCTGAAGGCGTGCGCGCTCGTCTCGCGGCCGGCGAGCCGGTCTTCGATGACGACGCTGCTCCCCGCCGCGCCGAGGCGGCGATCGACGAGGAGTTCGCGCAGGGCCTCGATCGCCTGCGCGTGCGAGTCGGTGACGATCGCGCCTTTGCCCGCGCTGAGGCCGTCGGCCTTCACGACGACTTCGCAGGGGCGCGACTCGACATAGCGTGCGGCGGCGGCGAAGTCGTCGAAGCTGGCGTTCTCGCTCATCGGGATGCTATGGCGGCGCATGAGGTCCTTGGCGAAGGACTTGGAGGCCTCGATCCGCGCGGCCGCCTTCGTGGGGCCGAAGGCGGCGATGCCTGCGGCTTCGAGGCGGTCGACGAGGCCGAGCGCCAGCGGATCGTCGGGCGCGACGATGACGAATTCGATGCGGCGATCGCGCGCG
>JBGQBE010000049.1:0-25490 GCA_041494685.1 Dehalococcoidia bacterium
ATCGATCATCGGCATCCATTCGGCGAGCTCTTCGAGCCGCGGGTGCTCCCACCACGTCGCGTGGAACTTCGCGATCTCGCGGATCGAGAGCTCCGCCTCTTCGAGCGTGCATCCCGCCGCGTGGTCGCCGACGACAGCAGGCGCGAGATCCTCGATCAGCAGGACGTACTCCTGTGTCTCGCGGTTCATCGCGCTGTAGTACAGCTTCGGAGTGCGCAGCTCGACCTCGTCCGCGATCTCCTCATAGAAGCGGATCTCGCGGTGGTAGAAGTCGAAGAGGTTGCCGACGTAGCGCCCCATCTCGCTGGCGGCCGGGAACTTCGCCAGCAGCGACGCGGGCGCGCCCTCCTCCGGCCGGTCGTACGTCAGCCCGACGATCGCGAGCTGCCCGATGAAGCCGGAGCCCTCGCCGATCACCTTCGGCTCGATCTTCGTGACCATAGCACGGGTGATGACGCCGGTCGATCGCAGGGCGTCGGTCAGCCACTCGCACGTCAGTTCCCCTGGTCCTGCTGGAATCGTCATCGTCTGCACCCTTCTCGTTCCTCCCCCGGTCACTAGAACATGTTCGGACAGTACGGCGCGTACTCGGTGCGCCACATCGCATCCCAGAGCCGCAGCGGCGCGTCCGGCGCCGCCTCGGCGCGGCCGTAGCGCACGGCGTTCGCCGGCGACACCTGGCCGTAGAGCAACTGCGCCAGCGCGGAGATATCGAGCGAGAGCTGCGGCGCCTCTTGCGTGCGCGTGACGCGCGCGCCCTCGGGCCCCGCCTCCAGCGCCCAGCGCCCGGCGTTCCACGGACACATCTCGTCCCGCACATCGAACACGACGCGCCCCTCGTGCCCGTACGGCCGCAGCGGAAGCGCGCGCTCGAGGTCGATGATCCGGCCCAGGATGTGGTCGCGGTGTGTCGCGTTCAGCTCGCGCGGGTCCAGCAGCACGTGCGGCGCCGGGTCATCGACCGGCGCGTTGTCGACGATGACGCGCGCGGCGAGGTCGAACGTCTTCAGCAACTCCCAGATCGCGCGGTAGGCGCCCGGCGTCAGCCAGGCGTAGTCGCGCACCATGACACGCTGGCCGGGGCCGCCGCTGTCGCTGAACATGCCCGCATGCCAGCGCGCACCCCACGCGACGTAGCCCTTCGGCTCGCCGCCCTCTTCGTAGATCGAGACGATGCTCGGGCCCCACGGCTGCGGCTCGCCCGGGGCGCCGCCGATGCCCAGCGTCTGGCCCTCCCACATCACCGGCGCGCGGCGCAGGGGGCCGTTCCGGGGCTCGATGTACTCGTCGTAGACGCGCTGTAGCACCGGCAACTCGTCCTTCGACCCCTCGCGCCAGGTGCCTGTGGGCTTCGGCATCGACGGGGCGAAGTTGATCAGCTTCGGGTCGATGGTGTAGCGGACGGCCGACGCGCAAACCGCGTACCCGTAGCGCTGGTAGATCGCCGCGACTGAGGCGAGCAGAATGGCGATCGGCTGCCACTGCTGCTCGTAGCGGCGTTTGAAGTCGGTCTCCATGATCTTGCGCAGGTGGCCGCGGCGACGGAACTGGGGCAGCGTGCCGACGAAGGTGACGCCGGCGGCGTGCGCCTTCGCGCCGTTCAGCCGAACCACGAGCGGGAACGCGCCGTACGCGGTCGCGAGCTCGCCGTCCTCGAACGCGCAGAGGGACCAGTCCGGCAGCAGCGGGACGCCGTGCGACGGGTCGAACGGCTCGCCGGTGTAATTGCCGAAGACGATCGCCGGCACGCGGTAGAACGCCGCGGTCTCTTCTTCCCGATACGGACGGATCTCCAGTGCCATGCACCCTCCTGCGTGGAGGCGATCATACCAGACGCGGCACTGTACGGCGGCCGCCCTCGCGCCGTACGATGGGCGCGCAGGCGCACGCGAGCGGGAAGGAGGCTCCACATGCCGCGAAGCGGCCCCGACGCAGACCCGACCGATATCTTCCCCTTCGTCTTCGGCCAGCCCCCTGTCGATGACCGGGCGGCCCTCGAGATGCTTTCCTGGTTCGTCTTCGGCGCCGGCCTGAACTGGCGCGTGATGAAGGCGAAGTGGCCGGCGTTCTTGCGCGCGTTCAAGAACTTCGAGCCGAAGGCCGTCGCCCGCTTCGGAGAACGCGACATCGACCGCCTGCTGGCAGACGCCGAGATCATCCGCAACGGCAAGAAGATCACGAGCACGATCGAAAACGCCCGCGAGATCATCGCCGTCGCGAAGGAGCACGGCAGCATCGCCGCCTGGCTGCGCAGCTATCGCAGCGACACGCCGACGCTCATCGGCGAGGTGAAGCGCCGGTTCCACCACATCGGCGACACGACGAGCCGCATGTTCCTCGCGGCGGCGGACGTCATCGACTACCCGACGTGGGAGCCGACTACGCGACAGAAGCGCGGCGCGATGCGGTGATCCCGTGGGTTGCGTTGCCGCCCGCATTGTGCGAACATACGTTCTTACCAGCCAACCGCCGCCCATAGAAACAGCGAATCGTCGAGGATGCACCCTATGGGTCGCGCACGCCACATTTGACATATGCGACGAAAAATCTGCGGGCTCCCGGACATAATTCGTCACTCCAAGGCGGCTGCCGCCTGCCCCCTCAAGCCCGCCCGATGTAAGATAGCCGCAGGTCGCCGTAGGCCTGCGGAGGCCGCACGGAGCGCCCGCTCCCCGTGGCACACCGGCGTAATCTCCGATGATGGCGGCGGCGGGGCACACACCCTGCCGGACGTGATCTCGCACCCCGTACGAGGATGATGTGGTCAGCCGAACGTTGAACTCCGAAGGCTACATGCTCCCCCTGGGCGGGGCCGAGTTCTGGCTGCAGGCCGAACTGCAGGACGCCATGGACCGGGTCATCAAGACGCACTTCCGCGACGTGCTGGCGATGCCGCGCTCCCCGTACCCGCGGCTCGAGATGAGCAACCGCATGACCTCCAGCGCCGGCCGCTGCTACCCGGACACGGGCGAGATCCGTCTCGCCACGCTCTACCACCGCGACCACGGCATCGACGAGACGCTGCTGGTGCTGAAGCATGAGCTGGCGCACTGGGCCGCGCGCTGGCGCTACGGCCGCCGCATCGCGCCGCACGGCCGCGAATTCCGCGCCGTCGCGCACGAGCTGGACCCACGCATCACCATCACCTGCCCGCCCTTTGCACAGAAGGAGCGGGCGCAGCGCCGCACCTGGCACATGACGTGCCCGCGCTGCCGGCGCACCTATCGCCGCGCGCGCCGCGACAAGGTGGCGTGCCGCGCCTGCTGCGACAGCTACGCCGGCGGCCAGTACGACCGCCGCTTCCGCCTCGTCGTCGTCTCGCGTGCCGAGTAGCGTCGCCGTCCTCTTCGACATGGACGGCGTGCTGATCGACAGCCACCGGCACCATCTCGCGGCATGGCACCAGCTGGCGCGCGAGCACGGACTCCAGCACCCGCCCGACTACTTCACGCAGACCTTCGGCCTGCGCAACGACGCCATCCTCGGCCGACTGCTGCCCGGCATCGAAGCCGAACGGCTGCGGGCGCTCTCCGACCGCAAAGAGACGCTGTACCGCGACCTGGCGGGGCGCGACACCTCAACGCTGCCGGGGGTGCGCGAGCTGCTGGCATGGCTCGCTGAGCAGGGCGTGCCGAAGGCGGTCGTGACTTCCGCGCCGCGCGCGAACCTGGACCTGATCCTCGACACGCTGGACCTGCGCGGCAGCTTCGAGGCTCTCGTGGCGGAAGAAGACGCAAGGAAGGGCAAGCCCGACCCGGAGGGCTTTCTCGTGGCAGCGTCGCGCGTGGGCACCGGCCCGGCGCGGTGCGTCGTGGTCGAGGACGCCCCTGCGGGGCTGGCCGCCGCGAAGGCCGGCGGTATGCGCGCCGTCGCCGTCACGACCACGCACGCCGCGGATCACCTTCACGACGCCGACCTGGTGGTCGAATCGCTCGCCGATGCCGCCGTGCGCAGCTTCATCCTGGAATGACCTCCGTCGCCCGGGCACCGCGCCGTCAGGGCGCGGGCTGCGCTTCCCGGCGGCCCGCTATGCGGTCTCCGCGCGGCGGATGCGGTCCACGACGCCGAGGACGGCGTCGATGAGGATCCGGTCGCCGGGTTGAGGCGCGTCGTACGCCATATCGGCGGAGAGGCGCGCCTCGCGCGCGCCCTCCGGCGGGTCGTCCTCATAGCGAAAGAGCACCGAGTAGTACGGCGTGCCGTGCAGCTCGTACGGCCGCACGCTCACGATGACGCCGGGTTGCGGGCGGGCGCGTTCGCCGCCGCGCACCCACTTGCCGCTCATCCGCCGGCCTTCGTGAAGCGGACGAGCGTCGCGTCGTCGGCGACGTCGTCGAAGACGGCCTCGAGCGGCATGTCGCAGCGCAGATCGTCGTGTGCCACGCCGACGACGTTCGAGACGATGCGCGGCCCCTCTTCGAGCTCGACGACGGCGTACTGGTACGGCGTCTCGCCCTCGAATCCGGGGAACTTCTGGTGCATGATGCCGAAGCTGTAGAGCGTGCCACGGCCGCTGGCGCGCGCCCACTCCGTGTCGGTCGACCAGCAGTCGGGGCAGCGCGGCCGCGAAGGCAGCCGCCAGGCGCCGCAGCCACGGCAACGCATCAGCATCAGCTCATGGCGGCGCGCGCCGTCGTAGAACCCGCGGGATTCGTCGTCGGCCTGCGGGATGGGCCGGGTGTAGGTGGTGTTCTCGGCCATCAGATCTCAGCTTTCGCTACGCCGGGTGCGGCGACAGCACGAGCGTGCTGTGGTGGTCGAGCACGCCGCCGTTACCGGTGACGAGCACGACGTCGTGCTTCGCAACCTGCCGTTCACCGCCCTGGCCGCGCGCCTGGATGACGCCCTCCGACAGCGGCGTCATACCCCACATGTAGTACGCGCTCAGCTGGCCGCCGCCGGTGTTCGTCGGCAGGCTGCCGCCCGGGCCCAGCTTGCCGTCGGCGACGAAAGGGCCGCCTTCGCCCTTCGCGCAGAAGCCGTAGTCCTCCAGCGTCACCAGCACGGTGTAGGTATAGCAGTCGTACGCCTGCACCACGTCCACGTCGCCGATGCCGATGCCCGCCATCGCGAACGCCTTCTCTTTCGCCATCGGCGCGCCCGTCTGCGTCTCCACGTCCCAGCCCTTGCGGCGCATGTCGCCCGGATGCCCCTGCCCCATCCCCCAGACGTACGCGGGGGGCTGCCGCAGCGACGGCGCCTCCTCGGCGCGGGAGACGATCACGGCGACGGCGCCGTTGGAGACGAGGCAGCAGTCCAGGAGGTGCAGCGGCTCGGCCACCCAGCGCGACGCGCGGTAGTCTGCGAGCGTGATCGGCTCCCGGTGCTCGGCGATCGGATTGAGCGCCGCCCACTGGCGCTCGGCGACGGCGATCGCGCCGAGATGGTCGTTCGTGGTGCCGTACATCGACATGTGGCGGCGCGCCGCCAGTGCATAGAGAGCGTTGACGCCGAAGACGCCGAACGCGGGGTAGAGCCCGCCCATGCCGCTCGGGCGCGCCGAACGTCCGCTGCCGGCGTACGCGGCGCCGCCGCCGCGGCCCTGCTGGAGCGGCGCGTCGGCGAAGACGCAGACGACGTGGTTGGCCAGACCATGGATCACGTTCATCGCGGCGTATTGGACCATGATGTTCGCGGTTGCGCCGCCGGCGTTCATGCTCGACAGCAGCCGGAGATTCGTGAGGCCGAGATAGTTCTGCAGGCCGACGCCGCCCATAGCGCCCAGCGGCGAGATGCCGGGGTTGACGAGCAGGCCGTCGATATCTTCCTTGCGCAGTCCCGCGTCGGCGACGGCGCGCTGCACCGCCTCGGCCGCGAAGTGCGAAGCGTCGTGTCCGTAGACGCGCCCCATCTCGCTGATGCCGAGGCCGGTGATCGCCGCCCTGCCCTTGAGTTCGCGTCCGTCCATCTGCCCTCCGCAGGCCACTATCGCGGCCGAACGGGCGTGAATCAAGCGATACGACGCGGCGGCAGCGCTCCAAGGGGAGATGGAGGAACACGGGCCGAGCGCAGACCAAACAGCACGGATGCCGACTCGGAGGCACCTCCGCGCGGATTCCTTCGCGCGCTGGAGGGATCCCTACACCCGCACCACCGACAACGTGATCTCGTGGCCGTCGATGTTCGCCGTCTCGCTGTGGACGCCGTGTTCGGGCGCGTCGGACGAGAGCGCGACGCTCAACGTCTCCTGCTGGATGTACGCGGCGTAGGCGGCCATGACGGCACGCAACGTCGCGTCGGCAGCGAAGTACGTCTTGATTCGGTCGGCGATCTCGAAGCCGGCGTCCTTGCGCAGGTTCTGGATGCGGTGGACGATCTCGCGCGCCAGCCCCTCCTGCACCAGCTCGGGCGTCAGCTCCGTGCTGACGACGGCGATCGTGCCGTTCTCCTCCGCCGAGGCGAAGCCCTCCTTCTCGCGCCCGTTCACCAGCAGCTCGTCCGGCGCGAGCGTCTTGCCCGCGACCTGCACAGGCTCGCCCGCACCCGCCTGCCGCGCCACGCGCGACAGCTCGGCGTCCGACATCGCCTGCAGCGCCTTCGCGATGTCCTGCACCTCGCGGCCGTACTTCTGCCCCAGCAGCTTAAGGTTCGGCTTCACCTCGAACCGCAGGAAGTCGGTCTCGTCGCGGACGATGCGGATCGCCTTGACGTTCAGCTCGTCCAGCACCTGCGGGGCGAGGCGCTCCAGGGCGTGCTCCTCCAGCGGCGTTGGCAGCTTCACGTACAGCTCGGCGATGGGCTGCCGCACGCGGAGTTGCGCCTTCGCGCGCGCCGCCCGGCCCAGCGACGCCACGCGCATCACCAGCCGCGTCTCGTCGGAGAGCCGCTGATCGATGCGGGCGGCGTCGGGCCGCGGCCAGTCGGCGAGGTGCACGCTCTCCGGCGCGGCCGCGTCGAACGAGCGCACGAGGTTCTGGTACAGCTCCTCCGCCATGAACGGCGTGAAGGGTGCCAGCAGCTTCGCCACCGTCACGAGGCACTCGTAGAGTGTCGCGTAGGCGGCGAGCTTGTCGCTGTCGCTCTCCGACTTCCAGAAGCGGCGGCGCGACCGGCGCACGTACCAGTTCGACAGATCGTCGACGAACGCCTCGACGACCCGGGTAGCGGCTGCCGCATCGAAGTCTTGGAGCTGGTCCGTCACGGCGGTGACGAGCTGGTGCAGCTCGGAGAGCACCCAGCGGTCCAGCTCCGTGTAGGCGGGCGAGACGCCGGCGGCGGCGGGCGTCCAGCCGTCGATGGTGGCGTAGGTGGTGAAGAAGGCGTAGGTGTTCCAGAGCGTCAGGAACATGCCGCGTCGCACTTCGTCGGCCGCGCCGTAGCCGAAGTTGATGTTGTTCGCGGGGTTCTGGCGGAAGAAGAGCCAGCGCATCACGTCGACGCCCATGTTGTCGGCCGCGTCTTCGAACCAGATCGCGTTGCCGCTGCTCTTGTGCATCTCCGCACCGTGCTCGTCACGAACCATCGCGTGGCCCAGCACGGTGCGGAACGGCGGCTCGTTCGTCAGCGCCGTCGACATCGTGAGCAGCGAGTAGAACCAGTTGCGGAACTGGCCGGGGAACGCCTCGGTGATGAAGTGCGCCGGGAACCACTGCTTCCAGTACGATTGGTCGTCGCGGTAGTGCAGCGTCGCGAACGGCACGATACCCGCGTCGAGCCAGGGATTGCCGACGTCCGGGATGCGCGACACCTTCGCGCCGCACTTCGCGCAGGCGATCTTCACGGCGTCGATGAATGGCTTGTGCGGCGACTTCCCCTCGAAGACGTCCCAGCCCTCGACAGCGCGCGCCTTCAGCTCCGCCTCGCTGCCGATGACCTCGAACGCGCCGCAGGCCTCGCAGTCGTAGATCGGCAGCGCCAGGCCGTAGTAGCGCTTCTTGGAGATCATCCAGTCGTCCATGTTCTTCAGCCAGTCCAGCTCGCGCGCCAGGCCGAAGTCGGGGATCCAGCGGATCTGCTTCGTCACGTTGGCGATCTGGTGGCGCAGGTCGTCCATGCTGATGAACCACTCGTCCACCAGGCGGAAGATCAACTCCGTGCCGCAGCGCCAGCAGTGCGGGTAGCGGTGCGGGTACTGCTGCGTGCGGTGCAGCAGTCGCTTGCCGCGCAGCGACTCGAAGATCGCGTCGCGCGTGCCGTCGTCGGAGACGAAGAGCCCCGTCAGCGCGGCGAAGCCGTCGATGTAGATGCCCTCGTCGTCGCACGGGGCGATCACGGCCAGGCCATGCTCCTTGCTGAGACCGAAGTCCTCCTTGCCGCAGCCCGGCGCGATGTGGACGATGCCCGTGCCCTCTTCGTCGGACACGTCGGCCCAGGCGATCACGCGATGCTCGATGCCGTGCGCGACGGGCAACTCGTCGAACGGGCCGCGATACGCCAGGCCGACGAGGTCGGCGCCCTTCACCTCGCCCAGCACCTCGTGCTCGCCGCGGACGGCGGCCTTCAGCGCGCCCTTCGAGACGTAGAGCACGTCGGGCGCGCCGCCGTCCTTCGACTCCTGTCGCACCTTCACGTAGGTCAGCTCCGGGTGCACGGCTGCGGCGACGTTCGCCGGCAGGGTCCACGGCGTCGTCGTCCAGATCAACAGCGACTCGCCGGGGCGCTCGAGCAGCGGGAACTTCACGTAGACGCTGGTGTGCGTGACCTCGCGGTAGCCGTCGGTGACGATCTCGTGCTCGCTGAGGCCGGTGGCGCAGCGGGGGCACCAGGGCATGCTGTCGTGTCCCTTGTAGACCCAGCCCTTCTCGAAGCACGTCTTCAGGAACATCCAGATGGTGTAGTTGTTCTCGTCGGAGTTCGTGAAGTAGGAGTTGTCCCAGTCCATCCAGTACGCGAGGCGGAGCGACTGCTCGGTGATCTTCGCCGCGAAGCGCTGGACGCGGTCCTTGCACTCCTGCACGAACTTGTCGATGCCGAAGTCGACGATGTCCTTCTTCGAGGTGAAGCCGTGTTCCTTCTCGACCTCCACCTCGATCCAGAGGCCTTGGCAGTCGAAGCCGTTCTGGTAGCGCTGCTTCTCGCCCAGCATGGTGTGGAAACGCTGCCAGAGGTCCTTGTACGAGCGCCCCCAGGCGTGGTGCACGCCCATCGGGTTGTTGGCGGTGATCGGGCCATCGATGAACGACCAGCGGCGCTCGGACGCGTCGTTGCGGTGCAGGTACTTGCGCATGGTGTCGCGCGCGACCCACCAGCGCAGCATCTCCTGCTCCATCTCGACGAAGTGCGGTCGTGTCGATACAGGCTTCATAGCTGATCCCTCACCCTGGCGCTCCCGCAGCGGACAACACAAAGCCCGTCCCGTGTAAGGGACGGGCCGATCGCATCGATCCCGCGGTACCACCCTTGTTCTCGCCACTGGCAAGCGCTCTCTCCGGGCGCCAACACGCCCTGCCCCGCTAACGGTGGGCCTCCGGGCCGATCTACTGGCCGCGCGCGCGACGTTCGACCGCCGGCTCGAGAGTGATCTTCCGCCGCTGCGCCTGCGTCCGGCTCGCACCGTGGCCCGGACTCGCTAGGGGCGCACCGCGGCGTACTCGTCTCCGTCATCGCCTGTGCGCGCAGTATAGCGCGGGACGGATGCTCGGCAACGGGTCGCACAGACGCCCTTACGGAACCATGATCACGCGGCCGAAGGCGGCACGCGACTCGATGTAGGTGTGGGCGGCGGCGGCCTCGGACAGCGGGAAGGTGCGGTCGATGACGACCTTCAGCTCTCCCTTCGCGATGTCGCGGAGCAGATCGTTCAGGATCGGCGTGACGCGACCCGGGTTCATCAGCGCCTCCGCGCCCAGGAAGACGCCGGTGAGCGAGCGGTTGCCGGCGCCCAGGATCGACGGGTCGATCTTCATGTCGCCGCGGCTGACGTTGCCTACCGAGATCGCGCGGCCCCGGTACGCCAGGCACTCCAGGCTGCCCTGCAGCGTCGCGCCGCCGACGGAGTCCACCACGAGGTCGCAGCCGCGGTTGTCGGTCGCTTTGCGCACCGCGTCGACGAAGCTGCCGTCGCGGTAGTTGATGCCCGCGTCCATGCCGTACTGCTTCAGGCGCTCCAGCTTCTCGTCGCTCGACGACGTCGCCAGCACCCGCGCGCCGGCGCGCTTCGCCAGCTGCACCGCCGCGATGCCGACGCCGCTGGTGCCGGCCTGGATCAGCACCGTCTCGCCCGCCTTCAGGTGTCCGAACTCGAACAGGCAGTCGTGCGCCGTGCCCCAGGACACCGGCACGCACGCCGCGTGCTCGATCGAGCAGGCGTCGGGCACGAGCCACGTCTGCGTCGCGGGGACGGCGACGCGTCCGGCGTGCGAGCCGCTCGCCATGAACGTCATGACGCGGTCGCCCACCTTGCGGTCGGTCACCTCCGGCCCGACTTCGCGGATGACGCCGGCGCAGTTGTAGCCGACGATGTGCGGCGTCGAGGTCATCGCGCCGCCGGCGCGGTTCAGCACGTCGCCGCCCTCGATCGCCATCGCCTTCACGTCGATGACGACGCCCTTCGGGTGGCACGCCGGGTCGGCCACGTCTTCGTAGCGGAGGACATCGGGTGCGCCGGTCTGGTAGTACACTGCGGCCTTCATGGGTGCTCCTTCGTGCGTGGTGCGGGCGTCAGGGCTGGCGGCCGCGCGTGTAGATGTCGGGATCTGCCTTCTCCATCCAGCGCTCCGGCGCGGCGACGGGCCGGAAGCCGGTCTTCTCGTAGAGCGCGTGCGCGTCCTTGGTGCCGAGCATCCAACGCCGGAAGCCCTGGAGCCGCGGGTGCGCCGCTACGCACTCCATCAGCCAGACGCCCAGCCCCTGGCCGCGGAACTCATCAAGCACGAAGACGTCGCAGACGTACGCGAACGTCGCGTAATCGGTGATGATGCGGGCCAGGCCGATCGTGCGCGCGCCGCCGCCGGTGTACAGCCCGAAGTTCAGCGAGCCCTCGATGCCGCGCCGGACGACATCGAGCGGGATGCCGGGCACCCAGTATGAGCGCTCCAACAGCCAGCGATGCACCACTTCGGCGTCGAGCTTCGACGCGTCGGTGCTGATGACGAACTCGCCGCGGCGCCACTCCTCCGCCATCAGGAGAGGTGCTTCTTGAAGAACGCGAACGTGCGCTCCCACGAGATCTTCTCGGCGTCGGCGCTGTAGTGTCCGCCCGCCTTCTCGACTTCCGGCGAGGGGTTGCAGAACGCGTGGTGCGCGTTGGCGTAGACGTGGAACTCGACGCTCTTGCCAGCGTCGCGGATCTGTCCCTCCAGCGCCCGCGCCGCGTCGGGCGTGGCCCAGCCGTCGGCCTCGGCGTAGTGGCCCAGCACGGGGCCGGCGATCTTCGTCAGGTCCGGCTGCACGCCCGGCAGCACGCCGTAATAGATCACGCACGCGTCGAGCGGCTTGAGCGTGGCGATGAAGAGCGAGAGGCCGCCGCCCAGGCAGAAGCCGACGCTGCCGACCTTGCCCGTGCAGGCCGGGTGCGACTTCAAGTAGTCGTACGCGCCGGCCATATCCTTCGCAGCGACGTCCATCTTCATCGCCATCATCAGCTTGCTCGCCTCGTCCGGCTCGTTCGTCGTCCGGCCGTGGTACAAGTCCGGCGCCAGTGCGACGTAGCCGTTCTCCGCAAGGCGGTCAGCGACGGTCTTGATCCAGGGCACCATGCCCCACCACTCCTGGATGACGATGACGCCGGGGCCCTTGCCGGACGCCGGAAGCGCCAGGTAGCCCTCGGCACCGTGACTGTTGCTGGGGAACGAGACCATCTGTCCAGCCATGGGAACCGTCTCCTTTCGCTTGCGTGGGATGCAGATTGGGTACGACAAGGAAAGCACGCCCGCGTCCGGCGTTCAAGGTGGGCTTGCGTGGAGACGGCGGAGGCGCGGGCTACAGCCCCTGCACTGCCGCCGCGTCATCCGCGGCCTCGTCGGGCTCGACGATGCGGATCCGGGGCAGCGTGGCGCTCGCGGCAGCGACCAATTCATCGAACGACGCCTGCAGGTCGCCCATGATGCGCCGCAACTCCGCTTCGTCCGTACCGGCGTAGTGCACGCCCCAGTTCAGCTTCCCGAGATACGTCAGCGCGGCCACGTTGATCTGCTGCCCCGCGAACACGGGCGCGAATGGGTAGATCTCGACGAGCTTCGACTCCAGCGCGTACAGCGGCACCGGCGGGCCGGGGATGTTCGTGACGCAGACGTTATAGGCGCGGACGGTCGTGGCGAGCCACATGCTCATGCGCTGCGCCAGCGTGCCGGTCCAGCGGTCGATCTTCGCGAGCGCCTCGACGGCCAGCTCCTGCTTGGTCTGCTTCAGGTACGCGATGTTCTGGCAGAGCAGCTCCAGGCGGCGGCGCGCGTCCGGCTCGCAGACCGGCAGGTCGACGATGTACGTGGACACGCGGTTGCCCAGGTTGCCGCGCTCCTGCCGCGTGCGGACGTTCAGCGGCACCATCGCGCGGACGCGCAGGCGGCGCATCTTGACGCCGGCGCGCAGCAGCAGCGCGCGGGCGGCGCCCGTCGTCACCGCGAGTGACACGTCGTCGCGCGTGCCGCCGAGGCGCGAGCGGATCGAACGCTCGTCCGAGCGGTCGGTGCTGAACCAGTCGTGGAGGCGCGCCGCCACGGGCGCGGGCGTCAGCGGCGTCTTCGACGTGCCGCGGATGCCGCGTAGTACGAAGCGCACGAGCGCGACGCTGTGCGCGACGAACGACCGGCGCGCGTCGCCGTCGTAGATGAGACGCACCGCTCCTCCGACGATCTCGGCGGGCGCTTTGGCGAAACGCGCGCCCTCAGCCAGCAGCAGGCGCGCGGGGTGCGGCGCCGGCGTCGGCTCGAACGGGGGCGCCAACTCGACCTCGGCGATCGGTTCAGCGGAGAGCAGCACGCTCAGGAAGTCCATGCCGGCGACGCCGTCTATCATCGCGTGCGCGGCCTTGAAGATGACGGCGAAGCGGTCGGGGTCGGCGAGGCCCTGGACGACGTGCATCTGCCACAGGGGCAGCGCTCGGTCCAGCGGGACGGAGAAGATACCGCTCGCCAGCGCCTTCAGCGCGGCTTCGTCGCCGGGCGCCGGCAGGGCCGTCTCCGTGACGTGCTCTTCAACGACGAAGCCGGCGTGGTCGATCCACACGGGCGAGCCGGTGACAGGGACGCGCACGACCTTCTGCCGGTAGCGGGGCACCGTGCGCAGGCGCGCGACGACGAGCCGGCGGAACTTGTCGACGTCGACGGTGCCGTCGGGCAACGCGAACGAGGTCTTCTCGAACAGCGCGACGACGCCGACGTGCATGTGGATGTGGGGGCGTTCGAAGGCGAGGAAGGAGGCGTCCTGTGGAGAGAGCCGTTCGAATGACGTTCGGCCTTGCCGGATCCCGCGCACTCTCAAGCTTCACTCCTCCGACATACGAACCCGGCCGCCGGATCGCTCGCGGCGGCCGCCGCCTACGTTGTAACACGCGCCACCGGGGCACGGGGGCCCGATTATGCAGCGATCGGATTACGGAAGTGTCACAGCGCCGCCCGATCGTGCGTGGTGAAGCCTCCGGCTACTGGATCAGCTTCACGAAATGGGTAGGCGACGCGGGATCGTACGCACTGGCCCAAGCGCCCATGTTCACGTCGGTCGATACGAAGCGGCCCGTCACCACTCCACCTGAACTGCCCTCCAGGAAGAAGAGTGCGAAGCTCAGGATCGTGAACGTGCATTTGCCGTTGCAGAGGCCCGCGATCACAGGGATGACGATCACCTGGCGGCTGCAAAGCGTCGCGCCATCATCAGGAACCGGGCACTTGCCGGCACCCCAGGGATTGCAGGCTGAGTTCAGCTTGTACGTCGGGCCACCGGACGTCGACGTCGGTGCCGGAGTGGACGTCGCCGGCGTCGTCGCCATGGGCGTCGGCGAGGGACCGGGGGTGTTGGTCTGTGTTGGCGCAGCGGTGCTGGTCGCCATCGGGGTGTTTGTCGCGGTGGGCGGCGCCGGTGTATTTGTCGGTGTGCTGGTCGGTTGCTTGGCCGGGGGCGCGACCAGCGGTGACATCAGGTGGCCGCCCGAACTGCCACCTGTAGCCGCAACAGCAAAGCGATCACCGGCCTGCCCGGCGTCGTCATACGACGAGGCCTGCGTGAACGCCCCGGCGAACGTACTGCACTGCGGCATCGTCAGCCCCAGACGATACGACACCGCTGCGTCGGTGGGGCCGACCATGTTGCCAGGCTCCGAGTCGCAGTCGGGGCCGTCGCAGCTGGTGGAGTCCTCCGCGCAGCCCGTAGGGTAGGCCCCCGGACAGGCCGCGGCCGTGCAGTTCGTCTGTGTGTTGGCGCAGGCTACGCTTGAGCTCCCGTACTTGACGGAGTCCCTGTACGTGGCGGCGCCGTTGCCATCGAGGTCCATTGCGCCATAGTTACCGGTATAGCCACCGCCCGCGCCCTGCTTGATCGTGACGATCTGCCCCTGGGCGGCCGCGTCAAGCGTAGCCTGCGTCACCGCCCACGGCATGACGCCGCTGAGACCGCCGGGCGAGAACTTGCCCGCGACGGCCGTCGCGCTGACGTCCTGGTCCGGGACGCCCACGATCCGGATGAACGCGAACTTGTGGGTCCTGGTGATCTGCACCTTGACCTGGGGTGTGGTCGTCCCGCCCGACACCGTGACGGACACGATCGCCGTGCCGGGGTCGACGCCGTTCTTCGCTTCCCACGACGCCGCGCTGCTCTGGACAGCAGCGGCGTCCGGGAGATCCTGCGCGGCCGCAAGCGCGATGGCGTCGGCGTCGTTCTGGAGATTTCGCCGCTCCGACGCGTAGGCGCCGAGGTCCACGGCCATCGCCGTCATGCCGAGAAGCATCGGCAACAGCAGCGCGATCACCATCAGCATCTGCCCATGCTCGCGCGTCCCGTCGCAACTGCGCATAAGTGAACATCCCTCTGACTACTGGCGTCCGTGACCACGACGGAGTCTCCGACAAGTATCGGAATCGCGAAACCGCTTCGGCATACCGGTCCGGGCACGAATCGGGCCGGATCTGGCGCGCCGGCACGGGCCGCCGGACCTGGCGAGGTAGCCGGGTGCCCAGCCGGCTGCGCCGTCTAATGTCAGAATTGACGTTTTTTCGCCGGATTCAATGAAATCTCAAGCCGTGACCGGGCGTTTGCACTTAGGGGAGCAGTTCGGTGCTCTGGCTGCCGATACTGATGTTGAGATGCTGGATATGGCTGAATCCCTACTGAGCCACGCGATGCGGCGCGCTCCGCGCTTCCGTAGCCGCCGGGCACCCCGGCGTAGCTCGCCACGCCGCAGCGAGGCGGCGCAGAGCCTGGTCGAGTTCTCGCTGATGCTGCCGGTGCTCTTGATACTCGTGTTCGGCATCATCGACTTCGGCATGGGGCTGCGCGCCTACATCTCGGTGTCCCAGGCGACGCGGGAGGGTGCGCGGTACGCGGCGGTCGGCAACGCTGCCGGCACGTTCACGGCCGGCGGCACGGGCGAATGCAACGGTTCGACGACGACCACCACCGTTGGCCGCGTGTGCAGCGCGCTGGACGGACTGAAGCTCTCCGACATCCAGAGCGTCAGCGTCACCTACCCGAACGGCCAGTCGCCGGGCAACTCGGTACACGTCAGCGTCAACTACAGCTATCACTACATCACGCCCATCAAGGCAATTGTCGGATTCTTCTCGGCGGGGGCCCTGCCCGGCGCCCTGACAATCAGCTCGTCGACCGACATGCGCATCGAATAGACCCTGAGGACAGCCATGTTCTACCGACTGCGAGGACTTCTCTCCAACGAGCGCGGCCAGATCCTGATGCTTGCCGTTGCGATCTTGCCGATCATCATCGGCATGACCGGCATGGCGGTCGACCTTGGCCGCTACGCGTCGGCGCGCCGCGACATGCAGAAGGCGGCCGACAGCATTGCACTTGCCGCCGCGCAGGATCTGCCGGACACGAGCGCCGCGCAGACGTCCGGCCAGCAATGGGCCGCGAAATACGGCCTGGACCCGAGCGAATACACCCTCACGATCACTGGCGGGACGACGGCGCCGAACGCGAAGATCGTGATCAGCCGTAACCACGACTTCACGTTCATGCGCTTCGTGGGCATTTCGTCGCGCAGCGTCGGAGCGCAAGCGACGGCGGTGAAGGCATCGTTTGGCGGCAGCAACGGCATCGTGCCATGGTCGGTCACCCAGGCGACGGTCGATGCCGCTTCGGCTGGCTCGCTGGTGACATTGAAATACGACGCGACCGGCAGCAATACGGGCGACTTCGGCGCCATCCGCATCGACGGTCCCGGAGCGAAGGTCTACGACACATCCGTCAGCTACGGGAGCACATCGTTTGCCTGTGCGGCGTCGGCGCCGAACTGCACGACGGGGGCCTGCCCGGGCATCTACCCTACGACCTGCGCGGAGAACGCCCCTGAATGCAATGGTCCGGATTGCACGCCGCAGACCGGAAACCTGATCGGCCCGACCCAAACGGGCGTTGATTTCCGCATGAACAACACAAGCCTCGCGTGTGACACGTTCGCGGAAGCCTTCGGGACACCCGACGCATCGGGAAAGTATCATCTTGCCACAGCCTGTAATCCGTGGATAGACGGGCCCGGCAAGTGCCAGACGCAGACATCGCTCTGCAGCAGGCGGGTGATCATGATTCCGGTAGTCGACGGATTCGGTAACGGCTCGTCCGATCCGGCGACGATCTTGCGGTTCGCACTCGTCTACCTCGAAGGCTACGACTCTGGGAAGTGCCAGGGGAACAGCTGCGAGATCAAAGGCCACTTCGTCAACGCCGACGTCGACACGAGCGCGATCGCCGGCGCGTACGACCCACTGGCCATGGTGCACTTCGTGCGGCTGAGCCAGTAGGCGACGGTACAAGCCGTCCCGTTCCCTGCACTATTGCCGCACGGGAGGCGGGCCTGCGTCAGCCGGACCGGTAGAAGCGCGCCGCGTTGCCGCCCAGCACCGCGTCCCGGTCGCGCGGCGAGAGCGTCTCGATGCGCGCCATCGCAACGGCCATGACGTCCGCATATGCGCCGGCGAGCGTGCAGACAGGCCAGTCGGAGCCGACCATGATCCGCTCCGGCCCGAACCACTCGAACACGACGTCGATGTACGGCTGGAGATCCGCCGGTGTCCAGGCGTTCCAGTCCGCCTCGGTCACCATGCCCGAGAGCTTGCATAGCACGTTGCGGTAGCGCGAGATCGCGGCGATGCCGCGGCCCCATGTCTCAACCTCACGCGCGCGAATCTCCGGCTTCGCAATGTGGTCGATGACGAAGCGCTGCCGCGGGAACGCCTTGACGAGCGCGGCCGCATCGGGCAGTTGGCGGGCGTAGATCAGGATGTCGTACGCCAGGTCGAACTCCGCGAGCGCCGCGATGCCGCGCTGGAACTCCGGCCGCAGCATGAAGCCGTCCGGCTCGCCCTGCACGACCTGGCGGATGCCGCATAGCCGCGGGTGCGCCGCGACGCGCGCAAGCTGGCCGCGCACGTCCGGGGCACAGAGATCCACCCAGCCGACGACGCCGCGGATGAACGGATGTTCGTCGGCCAGCCGCAGCAACCACTCCGTCTCGGCGATGTCTTGCTGCGCCTGCACGACGATGCAGCCGTCGAAGCCCGCCGCGCGGAGCAGCGGCTCCAGGTCGGCGGGCAGAAAGTCACGGCGGAGCGCCGCCATCGAATCGTCGATCCATGCGTGCGTGTCCGGCGCGTAGCGCCAGAAGTGCTGGTGCGCGTCGATGCGCGGCGGCATGCTCACTCCTCCGGGACCGGCGTCGCACCGTGCGCGCTCGACTCGTAGCAGGCCTCGACGACCGCCATCGTGCGGAACGCGTCGTCGACCGCCGATACCAGCGTCGCGTCGTCGCCCGAGATGACGCGCTGGAGGTTCGACATTGGCCCCTCGAACGCCTCCAGGAACCACGACCCGCGCAGCGGCACGTCCGTCCAGTCGAGCTCGCGGGTCGCGATGAGCAGCTCGTCCGGCTCACCCTGCGGGTAGTTGAGGTTCACGCCCATCTTCGCGATCGCCGCGCCGGCCGTCCCCTCGACCTTGATCTGCGAGGCGGCGAAGCGCGGGCCGAAGTCGTGCGTGTGGTTCATCGCCAGGCTGCATCGGACTTCGTCGCCGTAGTCGAGGATGATGCTCGTGCGGACGTCCGGATAGCCTTCGAGCGAGGGGTGGCGTGGCCCCCGGCAGTACACCCCGGAAGGCTCGCCCAGCAGCGCGCGGACGAGGTCGCGGTAGTGGATGGAGTGCATCAGCACCTCGAGCCGCGGCACATCTTTGAGGAACGCCCAGTAGCCCCACGGCGTGTGCAGGTTCAGCCGCACCTCCACGTCCGTTATGCCGCCCAGCACGCTGCGCGAGAGCGCGTCGGCCAGCGCCAGCATGTTCGGCGCGAACCGAAGCTGGAAGTTGACCGCGGCCGTCAGTTCGCGCTCGCGGCAGATCGCGCGGATCCGGCGGGCGTCGTCCAGGTCGCGGCCCAGCGGCTTCTGGACCAGGACGGCGGCGCCGCGCGGCAGGCGCGGCAGGATGCCCGTGATCTCGCCGGGCGGCACCGCCACGTCGAACACGGCACCGGGCGTCGCGGCGGCTTCGTCGAGCGATGCGAACGCGCGCGTACCCGCCGCAGCGGCGCATTCGCGGGCGGCAGCCTGGTTCAGGTCGAAGATGCCCGCGATCGGGAAGCCCATGCGCGCGTACACGGGCAGGTGTGCGTCGCGCACGATACTGCCCGCGCCGATCACGACGATCGGCCGCGGCGCGGCGGGCCGGGGCCACGCCTGGCGCAGGCCGGCGAACGCGGAAGGAAGCTCGCTCACACGGCCATCATGGCGCGTCAGGCGGCGTACCGCCACACGGCGACTCCCCGTACAATCGCCGCAGACGACGCCTCGACCGGAGGGAGCCTGCCATGGCCGTAACGATCACCGGCTTCACCGTCCGCGACATCCGCACGCCGACCTCGCGCACGCTGGCCGGCTCCGACGCCGTGCACACCGACCCGGACTACTCGGCGGCGTACGTCGTGCTGCACACCGACGCGCCGTCCGGCGTCGCCGGGCACGGCATGACGTTCACGCTGGGCCGCGGGACCGAGATCTGCGTCGCCGGCGTGTGCGCGCTGGCGCCGCAGATCGTCGGCCGCACGCTGGAGTCGCTGACGGCCGACATGGGCGCCTTCTGGCGCCTGCTCACCAACGAGAGTCAACTCCGCTGGATCGGGCCGGAGAAGGGCGCGATCCACCTCGCAACGGCCGCGATCGTGAACGCAGTGTGGGACCTCTGGGCGAAGGTCGCGGGCAAGCCGGTCTGGCAGCTCGTGGCGGAGATGACGCCCGAGGAGATCGTCGCCTGCGTGGACTTTCGCTACCTGACCGACGCGCTCACCCGCGACGAGGCGCTGGAAATCTTGCGACGCCAGGCGCCCACGCGCGCCGCACGCATCGCTCACGTCGAACGCGAAGGCTACCCGGCATACATCACGTCGGCCGGCTGGATGGGCTACCCGGACGAGCAGGTGCGCGCGCTCTGCCGCGAAGCGCTGGCAGCCGGATGGACGCGCTTCAAGATCAAGGTCGGGCGTGACGCGGACGAGAACGTGCGCCGCTGCGCGCTCGTGCGCGAGGAGATCGGCCCGGAGGCGTGGCTGATGGTCGACGCGAACCAGGTGTGGGACGTCGGCGAGGCGATCGAGCACGTGCGGCGCATCGCACAGTACAACCTGCACTGGGTCGAAGAGCCCACGAGCCCCGACGACGTGCTGGGGCACGCGGCGATCCGCAAGGCGATCGCGCCGGTGCCGGTCGCGACGGGCGAGCACGCGGCGAACCGCGTGATCTTCAAGCAGTTGCTGCAGGCCGGCGCGATCGACTTCGCCCAGTTCGACAACTGCCGCCTCGGCGGCATGAACGAGGCGCTGGCGGTGCTGCTGCTGGCGGCGAAGTTCGGCGTGCCGGTGTGCCCGCACGCGGGAGGCCTCGGTCTGTGCGAGTACGTGCAGCACGTCTCGCTGATCGATTACATCTGCTTCAGCGGCAGCCTGGACCGGCGCGCGATCGAGTTCGCCGACCACCTGCACGAGCACTTCCTGGATCCGGTCGTCGTGCACGGCAACCGATACATGCCGCCGAGCGCACCCGGCTTCAGCATCGAGATGCGCCCGGAGTCGCTGGATGAGTTCGAGTTCCCGAACGGGAAGGCGTGGCGGTAGCGCGCCGGCTCACTCGAGCGCGTACACCGGCTCCATGTCCGCCCACCGCTCGCCCGGCTTCGCCTCCGCGACCGGCTCCTGGAACGAATCCATCAGCGCCTGCCACTCGCGGATGCGCCCGCCGCGCTCCATGTAGCGGCCGAAGTCACGGTCGGGGTCGAAGCCATCGACGGTCTCCATGAGCATGAAGAGCCGCCGCCCCAGCGTCCAGATCAGCATGCGCTCGATGCCGATGTCGCGCAGGCCGCTCTCGACTTCCGGCCAGACGGCACGGTGGTGCTCGACGTACCGGGCGATGACCTCTGGATCGTCCTTGAGGTTGATCGTGCGCGCATACCGCTTCATCGAGACCCTCCCGCTAGAACACCAGCACGCCGCCATCGATGGGGTACGCCTGGCCCGTGATGAACGATGCCTCGTCGGAGCAAAGGTACAGCGCCAGCGCCGCCACTTCCTCCGGTTCGGCCATGCGGCCGACCGGCTGGTACTCAGACAGCTTCTGATACATCTCCTGCTCGCGGCCGGGGTACGAATCGTGGAGGTAGCCATCGACGAACGGCGTGTGCACACGCGCGGGGCAGACGCAGTTGCAGCGGATGCCCTGCTTGATGTAGTCCACGGCGATCGAGCGCGTCATCGTCAGCACCGCGCCCTTGCTCATGGAGTACGCGAATCGATCCACCAGGCCGATCAGCGACGCGATCGACGCGAGGTTCAGGATCACGCCGCCGCCGGCCTCGACCATGCGCGGGATCGCCGCCTGGGAGCAGAGGTAGACGCCCTTCACATTGACCGCGTAGATGCGATCCAGGTCCGCCTCGCTGGTGCTGATGACGGTGCCGATGTGCGAGACACCGGCGTTGTTCACCAGGATGTCGATACGCCCCGCCGCCGCCGCGCGGTCGAATGCCGCGGCCACCGACGCGGCGTCGGAGACGTCGCACGCGACCGCCTCGGCTCCGCTGCCCGCGCCGCGGATCGCGGCGACGGTCGCCGCGCCCGCGGCCTCGTCGCGCTCCAGCACAGAGATGCGGGCGCCCTGCGCCGCGAACGTCTTCGCGATGGCCTGTCCGATGCCGGAGCCGGCCCCGGTCACCACCGCGTGCTTGCCGTCCAGTCGAAACATGGTTCCTCCTCCTCCGTCGCCGTCACGCCGGGATGCGGCGCCGCTCCTCCTCGACCTCCTCGAACCAGCGCGTGAGCGCGGCGTCCATGCGGGCGACGCGCTCCGGGTGCTGCTCGGCGAGGTCATGCTGCTCCATCGGGTCGTTGCGCAGGTTGAAGAGCTGCGGCGCGGGAGCCGTCGCGGCAGTGCGCTCGGGCTCCGGGTCGCGCGCGATATCGGCGTACTTCTCCGGGTGATACTTCGCGTCGATGTCCATCGCGAGGTCCTCGCGCGAGACCTGCATCACCTCGTCGATCGCCGGGCGGACGAGCTTCCAGTCGCCGTCGCGCATCGCCGCGTTGCTCTCGCCAACGGGCGTGTAGCGGTTCCACTGCCAGAAGCGCTCGGACGGCACGTCACCGCCCTCGCCGGCCAGCACCGGCAGCACGTCGACGCCGTCCAGCCGCACCCCGGCGGGTCGCTCGACGCCAGTGGCGGCGAGGAGCGTCGGCAGCCAGTCGGTGAAGTGCACCATCTCGTGCACCTGGCAGCCGCCGGCGAGCCGCGCGGGCCAGCGCACCACCGCCGGCACGCGGATGCCGCCCTCGTACACCAGCAGCTTCGCGCCGGCGAAGCCGCAGTTGTAGCGGTGCGACGACATCTCGCCCGCGCCGGTGAACTGCGGCCCGTTGTCGCTGGTGAAGATGACGATCGTGTTCTCGGCGACGCTCTGGCGTTCGAGCTCGTCGAGCACGCGCCCGACGCCGCGGTCCATGCAGCGGATCATGCCGTAGATGTGACTGACCGCGGTGGTGAACGCGCCGCTGTCGCGAAACGGCGCGAGGTCGTCGTCCAGCGCGTGGAACGGGAAGTGCGGCGCGCTGTACGCGAGCGTGAGCAGGAACGGCTCGCGCGCGTGCCGGCGCACGAAGCCGACGGCCTCGTCCGTGAAGACGTCGGTGATGTAGCGCCCGTCGCTCTTCCGGATCGCACCGTTCACGTCGAGGTGGTAGTCGACGTATGGCGACCAGCCGCCGGAGAAGCCGACGAACTCCGCGAAGCCGCGGGCGTTCGGGTGGTAGCGGGCATCGAGCGCGCCGTTATGCCACTTGCCGACAAGCCCCGTCGCGTAGCCCGCCGCGCCCAAGCAGTCGGCCAGCGTGCGCTCGCCCAGCGCCAGGCGGTCCAGCCCGCGCATCTCGAGCGTGTCGATCGCGCCGGTGCGGTGCGGGTAGCGGCCGGTGAGCAGCGACGCGCGCGCGGGCGCGCACACGGGCGACGCGGAGTAGTGCTGCGTCAGGCTCACGCCCTCACGCAGCAGGTGATCGAGCGCGGGCGTCTGCGACGCGCCGTAGTTGAAGCAGCCGAGATCGCCGTAGCCCATGTCGTCCGCGACGATCAGAACGACGTTTGGCCGCGATCGCGCCGGGGGCCTGCGTTGGGTCGTCATCGTGCCGGATTCTATACGCAGCACGCCGGATTGTCTCCATGCGTGTGCCTGGTCATGGTTGGCGTACACTGATCCGGATGAGCGCATTCGGAGACTGGACCACGCGATACGGCGCGACCTCCGCGTACGATCCCGCCACGGCTCTGTGGAGGGCGGGCCCGGTATGATTACCTGGTAAGCGGGTCCGCCACCGAATCGTTCAGTCGAACACGAACTCCGCGACCGTGCGCAGCGTGGCAGGGGGCCCGCCGACGAGCAGCGCCGTTACGACCGTGCGCTTCCACTCCGCGAGTTCATCCTTGACCTTGCCGCGCGGACCGATCAACGCGATGTCTTCCACCATCCGCGTCGGGATCGCTGCCATCGCGTCGCGCGGGTGTCCCGCGAGGTAGAGATCCTGGATCTTCCGGCACTCCGCCTCGTAACCGAGACGGACGAAGACCTCGTAGTGGAAGTTCTGGCTGCGCGCGCCCATGCCGCCGACGTACAGCGCGATCATCGGGCGCAGCATGTCCGCCGCGGCCTCGACGTCGTCGTTGATGATGACCGAGACGGCGGCGGGCACGGCGAAGTCGTCAGCCGTACGCCGCGCGCCGGGGCGCGCGAATCCTTCGGCAAGGGCGGCGCGATAGAACGCGTCGCTCTTCGGCGAGAAGAACACCGGCATCCAGCCGTCAGCGATCTCGGCGGCCATGGCCACGTTCTTCGGGCCTTCCGCGCCGAGGTAGATCGGGATGTCGGTCCGCAGCGGATGGACGATCGACTTCAGCGGCTTGCCGAGCCCGGTACCGCCCGTGCAGGGCACCTGGTAGTGCCGGCCGCGGAACTCCAGCGGCTGCTCGCGCGCGACGATGCGGCGGATGATCTCGACGTACTCCCGCGTGCGCTCCAGGGGCCGCGGATACGGCTGCCCGTACCAGCCTTCTACCACCTGCGGGCCCGACGCCCCGAGACCCAGGATGAAGCGGCCGCCGGACAGGTGGTCAAGCGTGATCGCGGACATCGCCATGGCGGCGGGCGTGCGCGCGGAGATCTGGGCGATCGACGTGCCGAGCTTCACGCGTGACGTGCAGGCGCCCCACCAGGCGAGGGGTGTCAGGCAGTCGGAGCCGTACGCCTCCGCCGTCCAGATCGAATCGAAGCCGAGCCGTTCGGCCTCAGCGATGCTCTCTTCGATGCCGGCGGGCGGGCCCGACGTCCAGTATCCGGTCGCCAGTCCGAGCTTCATGCGCCGCCCTGCCCGTCCGCCTCGTCCAGCGAGCCTGACATCTGCCTGACTGTCTCGACGTAGCCCTGCACCATGTCCAGGAGCACGTCGCGCGCCGGGCGGACGGTGTTCATCATGCCGACGATCTGCCCGATGGGGGTGCCCAGAAGCTCCGCCGCGCGCGAGTGGGGCTGCGCGTCGGCCGCACGGTGCATGCGCGAGATCGCCTCTGCCGTCGCCATGAACTGCAGGGGCATCGGCAGCGTGCCGGGCGACTCGGGCGACTCCCACGCGTCCGTCCACGCCGTGCGAAGCTGGCGGGCGGGCTTCCCCGTCATCGCGCGGGAGCGCACGGTGTCGCGGGAGGTCGCGCGCAGCACCTTCTCCATCGCAGCCGGCTGCAGGTCGCTCTCCTTCGTGGCGAGCCAGACGCTGCCCGTCCAGACGCCCTGCGCGCCGAGCGCAAGCGCCGCCGCGATCTGCCGCCCGGTAGCGATGCCGCCCGCGCCCAGCACCGGCGCCGGCGCAACCGCATCGACGACCTGCGGCAGCAGCACCATCGTGGAGATCTCTCCCGTGTGGCCGCCGGCCTCGGTGCCCGACGCGACGATGATGTCGACGCCCGCTTCGCGCTGCTTCACCGCCTGCTCCGGCGTGCCGACGAGCGCTGCCACCGGCACGCCCTGCCGGTGCGCGCGCTCCACCACATCCAGCGGCGGCGGTCCGAGGGCGTTCACCAGGAGCCGGATCGGGTGGCGCAACGCGATGTCGACCTGCGACTGGCCGCTCGCCGGCACCCAGCCGAGCAGCGACTCGGTGGCGGCAACGCCGTCGGGCAGCTTCGGCACGTCGTACTTCGACAGCGTCTCCTCGATGAAGTCGCGGTGACGCTGCGGGATCATCGCCTCGAGCTGCTCCTTCGTGGCGTCGGCAGCGCCCTCCGCAAGCTTCGCCGGCATCACGACGTCCACGCCGTACGGCTTGCCGTCGACGTGCTCGTCGATCCATGCGAGCTCGATCTCCAGTTGCTCCGGCGAGAACGCCAGCGCGCCGAGCACGCCCATCCCGCCCGCGCGCGAGACGGCCGCGACCACGTCGCGGCAGTGCGAGAAGGCGAAAATCGGGAACTCGATGCCGAACTGGTCGCAGAGTGGCGTCTTCATGGTCTACTCCTTCAGCGGTCTAGTACGACCGCGGCAGCCCCAGGTCCTGCTCCGCGACGTAGTTCAGGATCATCTCCCGGTTCAGCGGCGCCGTCTTCAGCACGCGCGCACCGTTCCATAGCTGCGCCAGGCCGGTCTCCTCGGCGAAGCCGATGCCGCCGTGCGTCTCCAGCGACGCGTCGACGGCCTCCAGTGCAACGTCCGCGGCGAGCAGCTTCGCCTGGTTGGCGTAGTTGCCGACGAGCCCGGGGTTGAGGTTCTGGTCGAAGGCCCACGCGGCGCGGTACGTCATCAGCCGCGCCGCTTCGAGGTGGATCTTCGCTTCGGCGAGCGGGTGCTGCACGCCCTGGTACGCGCCG
>JBGQBE010000050.1:0-25425 GCA_041494685.1 Dehalococcoidia bacterium
GATAGCGTCCGACGTCCACAGCTCCGACTGGGTCAGCGGCTCCCTGTGTTGGGCAAGCAATGTGACGGGCTCGCGCTGTACCTTGTTGTGGTAGACGACCACCTGGTCGTCCTCGTAGTGGACGGCGTCGGGCGCCTTCGGGTATGGGTGCAGATACTTGCCGTCCACGACGTGGATGTGGGCGTGCGCCTGGCTCTGCATCGCGTGGTGGCCGAAGTTGCTAACGAGGCGGAATCCGTTGCGGCAGTGCTGGCGGCCCATCGCCACCGCCGCTCGTGAGACCTTCGCCAGGATGTCCGAACTCCACAGCTCGCCTTGGTAGAGGTGGACGCGCGGCACGGCGAGCAGCATGACGTCGGCCCAGTCCAGCACGTTGTGGAAGACGATCACGTCGTCGTCTTCGTACTCGATGCGGGCGGGGGCTTTGCGCTCGACGATGTCGCAGAAGACACAGTAGTAACGGGACATCACCCTCATTCTAGCGCAGGCTCTCGCAGGACGTGTTATGAGCGTGTGAACGAGGCGTCAACGTCCGCTCGCGGCCTAGCCCCTCGCGGACGGCGGGCCTATACTCCGGCCATGGCCGACGTCCGCCCCTTCCGCGCGCTGCGCTACGACGCCGCGCGCGCGAACCCCGCACTCACGATCGCCCCGCCGTACGACGTGATCTCGCCGGCGCACCAGGCAGCGCTGTATGAGCGCAGCGAATTCAACATCGTGCGTCTGGAGTACGGCGAGCAGCGCCCGGGCGACACCGCCGCCGACAACCGCTACACGCGCGCTGCCCGCGACCTGGCGACATGGCGCGATGCCGGGGTGCTGGCTCACGACGCCGCACCGGCGATCTACGCCTACCGGCAGGAGTTCGAGTGGGAGGGCGCGGTCCACGCGCGCATGGCCTGCTTCGCGGCCGTCCGGCTGGAGGAGTGGGAGAAGGGCGTGATCAAGCCGCACGAGCACACGCTCTCCGGCCCGAAGGCCGACCGGCTGGACCTCCTCCGCGCCACGCGCACTCAGGTGAGCCCGGTGTACAGCGTCTACCGGCCGCGCGACGGATCGCGGGCCGTGCTGGCGATGACAGGCGACGTGCTGTACGACTTCGCCGCGGACGGGCAGCGCCACGTGCTGAGCGCGGTGCGCGACGCCGGGGCCCTACGCGCGTTCGCGGAGTACCTGGCCGCGTGCGACGTCTACATCGCCGACGGGCACCACCGCTACGAGACGGCGCTGACGTATCGCAACGAGAGCCGCGCCGCAGCGGCGCAGTGGAGCGGCGACGAGCCGGAGAACTTCGTCCTGATGGCGCTAACCGACGCGGCCGATCCAGGACTGCTCGTGCTGCCGACGCACCGGCTGATCACGAAGCCGTCGCTCCCCGGCGACGCACTGTCACGCATCGCGCGGTACTTCGACATGGAGGAGATCGCGGCTGGTGACGCGACGGCGCGGCTGCATGCTGCGCGCGACGTGACCGCGTTCGTCGCGCTGGGCATCGAGGCCGGGCGCGCGCACTTGCTGCGGCTGCGCGACCGCGCGGGAGTCGAGGCGCTGATGCCGGCTGCGGAGCCGGAGGCGTGGAAGCGGCTGGACGTGAGCGTTCTGCAGTACGGCGTCCTGGCGCACGTCTTTGGCATCGATGACGCGGCGCTGAAGGCCGGCGGCGCGGTGTCGTACACGCAGGACGCAGCGGAGGCCGCCGCTGCGGTGCGGTCGGGCGCGGCGCGCGCGGCGTTCCTGCTGAACGGCACGCGCATCGACCAGGTGCTGGACGTGGCGGACGCCGGCGGCCGGATGCCGCAGAAGTCCACGTACTTCTATCCGAAGCTGCCGACGGGCCTCGTGCTCAACTGGCTCGGGGCGTAGGTTCTTAGCGCCACGTTTGCACCGCCTCCGGCTTTGCCGTACAACTGACGGAGCCTCGTTCACAGGCACGACGCTGCACGCCCGGCCGCCCGCCGCGGCCGTATGAGGAGCCCGCATCATGGCAAAGAAGGTAGTGCTCGCCTACTCGGGCGGGCTCGATACGTCCGTCGCGATCCGCTGGCTGAAGGAAGAGCGCGGCTTCGACGTCGTCGCGCTCACGATCGACCTGGGGAACGAGAAGGACCTCCAGACCGTCGAGCAGCGGGCGATGCAGATCGGCGCGGTCAAGGCGATCGTGCGCGACGGCAAGCAGCCGTTTATCGACTACTTCGCGTTCCCAGCGCTGATGGCCGGGGCGGTATACGAGGGCCAGTACCTGCTCGCCACGGCGATCGGCCGTCCGCTCATCGCGAAGATGCTGGTAGACGTAGCGCGCGAAGAGGGCGCGTCGGCGATCGCTCACGGCTGCACGGGCAAGGGCAACGACCAGGTGCGGTTCGACGTCAGCACGCAGGCGCTGGCGCCCGACCTGGAGATCGTCGCGCCGGTGCGGGAGCACCGCATGAGCCGCGAGGAGCAGATCGAGTGGGCGGCGGAGCGCGGCGTGCCGGTGCCGGCGACGAAGGCCAGCCCGTTCAGCACCGACGAGAACCTCTGGGGACGCAGCATCGAGGCAGGCGTCCTGGAAGATCCGTGGCAGTCGCCGCCGGAGGAGATTTACGCCTGGACGCGCTCGCCGAAGGAGCAGCCGGACACCCCGCGCGAGATCGAGATCGAGTTCTTGCATGGGCGTCCGGTACGGTTGGACGGACACGAGATGGACGGCGTGACTCTGGTGCAGACGCTGAACCAGTGGGCCGGCGAACACGGCGTCGGACGGACGGACATGGTCGAGGACCGGCTGATCGGCATCAAGTCCCGCGAGATCTACGAGGCCCCGGCGGCCTGGACGCTTCACAACGCGCACGAGGCGCTGGAGCAGATGACGCTCTCGAAGCCACAGATCCGCACAAAGAACATGCTGCGGCAGGAGTACGCGGACCTGATCTACAACGGACTGTGGTTCACGGCGCATCACCAGGACCTGGCGGCGTACGTCGCCAGCACCCAGCGGCACGTGACGGGCACGGTGCGCATGCGGCTGCACAAGGGGCAAGCGGTGGCGATTGGCAAGAAGTCGCCCAAGAGCCTCTATAGTTATGCGCTTGCCACGTACGACCGCGGCGACCAGTACGACCAGGGGAACGCCGTCGGCTTCATCAAGATCTGGGGGCTGCCGGTGGCGCAGCAGGCGCGCACGCAACTGCTTGCCGAAGGCGAAGCGCCGTTCCAGCTCGGCACATCGGAACCTGAGAGCGGCAAGGGCAACTAGGGTGCCCGCCGCAGTCCGCGCCCGCGCACGGTTATCCGCGTTGCTCATAGCGACGGCCGCCATGTCGCTTGCGGCCTGCGGCGACTCGGCACACACCAGTCCGCCGCCCCAGGTCGTCGCGACGGCCGGCGCGGCCTCGCGAGGCGTGAGCTTCGATGCGCTCGCGAGCGCCACCCCGGAGGCCGCGACACCGGCCGCGGCGGTGACGCTGCACGGACACGTCTTCGGATCCGGGCCGACGGGCGTGGTGCTGGCGCACATGCGCATCGCCGACCAGACGTCGTGGTTCCCGTTCGCGACGCAACTCGCCGCGACGGGCAAGTTCACCGTCCTGACGTTCGACTTCCGCGGATTCGGCGAATCCGCCGGCGAGAAAGACTTCGACGATCTCGCCGTGGATCTCGAGGCGGCGGTGCGATACCTGCACGACACGGCGGGGATGCGCAAGATCTTCGTGGTCGGCGCCAGCACGGGTGGCACGGCGGCGCTGATCGTTGCCGCCCGGACGCCACTTGCCGGCGTCGTGACTATCTCGGCCGAGGCGGACTTCCTGACGCTGCACGCCGTGGAACCGGCGCGCCAGGTCACCGCGCCAAAGCTCTTCATCACGAGCAGGGACGACGTACCGGCGGCCCGCAGCCTCGTGATGCTGATCGATGCGGCCGCCGAGCCGAAGGAGCAGCGTATCTACGACGGCGACGCGCATGGCACGAACATCTTCGACGGGCCGCATGCGCAGGAACTCTCGCAGGCGCTGCTCGACTTCTTGACCGCCCACTGAGCGGAACCTCCGGCGGGTTGCCAGCGGCGCACCGCCGGGCGTACCCTCCGGGCGGAGGAACAGCGCATGACGCAAGCGCCGGCCGAACTGGACCTGATGGCACTCTCGGAGATCGTGGCTTCGCCGGTGATGGAGCGGCACGGAGAGCGGATCGCGCGCGTAAAAGACGTGGTCGCGCGCGTGTCGGAGGGCGCCTATCCTTCGGTGGCGGGGCTCGTGGTCCGCTCGGCGGGGCGCGACTTCTTCATCCCGATCGACCGCGTGGCGGAGATCCGGCCGGGGCTCGTGCGGCTGAACTCGAGCGCGCTGGACGTCGGCCGGTTCCAGCGCCGCGACGGCGAGTTGCTGCTGACCAAGGACGTGCTGGATCGCCAGGTGATCGACGTGCGGGGCACGCGCGTCGTGCGCGTGAACGACCTCTACATCTCGTACGGCCCCGACGGTTACCACGTCGTCGCGCTGGACACCGGCGGCCGGGCGATCCTGCGCCGGCTCGTGCCGGGCGGCATGCGCGCGCGGTTCCCCGGCCGCATGCTGACGGACTGGCGCGAGGTGGAGTACCTGAAGTCGGACACGCCGTCCGTCCGCCTGAAGACGGAGCATCTGCAGCTCCGCAAGCTGCGGCCGCAGCAACTGGCGCGTATCCTCTCGGATCTGAGTAAGCAGGAGGGCGCGGAGGTGCTGGCGGCGCTGGACGAAGAGCAGGCCGCCGACACGCTGGAGGAGCTTTCGACGGACCAGCAGGCTCAGCTGCTCAGCGCGATGTCGGTCGAGCAGGCGGCGGATCTGATCGAAGAGATGGAGCCGGACGACGCCGCCGACGTGCTGGCGAGGGTGCCCGCGCCGCGCGCCGAGGAACTGCTGGACGAGATGGAGGCGCCCGAGTCGGCGGCCGTCCGCAAGCTGCTGGAGTACGACCCTGACTCGGCCGGCGGCGTGATGACGACGAACGTGCTGACGATCGCGCCGCACCAGCCGGTAGCAGACGCGCTACGCGTCTACACCACGCAGGAGGACGCCCCGGACTTCGCGTACTACTTCTTCGTGGTCGAGGCAGGCGAGCGCCTTGCCGGCGTGCTGAGCATGCGCCAGGTGTTGATCGCGGGGCCGGGCGCGCTGGTGCGCGATGTAATGACGAAAGAGCCGGTGGCGGTGGACCCGGAGGACGACGCCCAGCGTGTCGCCGAGACCATCGCGGAATATAATCTGTTGGCCATCCCGGTCGTCGATGACCACGGGCGCTTCCTCGGGGCGATCACGGTCGACGACGTGCTGGACGTCGTGTTGAAAGAGTCATGGAGACGCGGACGCAGCCGCGGGTTCGGCGGCTGACCTGAAACTGATGGACGACAATCATTCCGGATGCACGGTCGCAGCAGGAGTTGACGCATGCTGAACCGCGGGCTGGCCAGCAGCCGCGGCCGCGTGCCTTCGCGCGCCGTTTCCCCCACCTCTTCCTTCTCCTGGGCATCCTTGGCCCCGGACTGATCGCGGCGAACGCCGGCAACGACGCCGGCGGCATCGCGACATACTCCGCTGCAGGCGCGCGCTACGGCTACCAGCTGCTCTGGGTGCTGATCGTCATCCTGGTGGCGTTGATCGTGGTGCAGGAGATGTGCGCGCGGGTCGGCTCGGTGACGGGCATGGGGTTCTCGGACCTGGTGCGCGAGCGGTTCGGCGTGCGCATGACGACGTTCGTCGTGGTGGCGCTGCTGGTGGCCAATCTCGGCACGACGTTCTCGGAGTTCGTGGATATCGGCGCGGCGGCGGAACTGATGCACGTGCCGCGGATGCTCGCCGTGCCGGTAGCGGCAGTGCTGCTGTGGACGCTGGTGGTCTTTGGCTCGTACAAGATTGTGGAGCGCGCGTTCCTCGTCATGGCGCTGGTATTCGTTGCCTATCCGATCGCCGCGTTGCTGGCGCACCCGGACTGGGGCGCTGTGGGCCACGGGCTGGTGGTGCCGACGGTGCCGCGCTCGTCCGGCGGTGTGACAATGGTGATCGCCATCATCGGCACCACGATCACGCCGTATATGCAGCTCTATCTCACCTCAAGCGTGGCCGAGAAGGCAGTGCGGCCCGAAGACTATGTCTACGAGCGCGTGGACGTGATCGCCGGCTCGCTGTTCGCGAATCTCGTGGCGCTCACGATCATGGTGGCGACGGCAGCAACGCTCTACGCGCACGGCACCCCGGTCAACGACGCATCGCAGGCGGCGCGGGCGCTGGAGCCGGTGGCGGGCTCAGCGGCGGAAGTGCTGTTCGCGGTCGGGCTGCTGGGGGCGTGCCTGCTGGCGGCGCCGGTGCTGGCGCTGACCAGTGCTTACAGCGTGGCCGAGGCGATCGGGCTGGAGAAGGGCGTGTCGCAGGACTTCCGCCAGGCGCCGGCGTTCATGGGCATCTTTACCGGCATGATCGTGGTGGGCGCGGCGTTCGCGCTGCTGCCGGGCATCCCGTTCACCAGCACGCTGCTGGCGATCCAGATCGTCGACGCGATGGTGCTGCCGGTGGTGCTGTTCGTGCTGCTGCGCCTGACGAACGACCGCGACCTGATGGGGGCGCGGGCAAACACGCCGATCTTCAACGCCATCGGCGGTATCACGGCGGCCGTCGTGATCACGCTGTCGCTGATCCTGGTGGTCATCACGGTAGCGGGGTTCATCGGCTAGCAGGGCGCCGGGCTGAGAGCCCGCGCCACGATCTGGGCATTCTTCCCCGCCCTACCAACGGCGAACGGCTAACCGATCACCGCTAGCCCGGCTTGATCCAGCGCCCCGGAACGGACACCCTTCAGCGCCGGCCGGAATCAGCCTCGCAAGAAGGGAACCGCATGCTGCCACTTGAAGGGATCAAGATTCTCGACCTGTCGCGCCTTGCGCCGGGTCCGTTCTGCTCGATGATGCTCGGCGACATGGGCGCCGACGTACTGCTGGTGGAGGCGCCGGCCGACGGCAAGCTCGCGGCCGCGATCGGCGGGCGTGGCGGGAACGTCGAGGTGATGGCGGCGTACAACATGATGAGCCGCAACAAGCGGAGTATCGTGCTGAACCTGCGAGAGCCGGACGCACGTGAGATCTTCTACAGGCTCGCGGAGACGGCGGACGTGGTGCTGGAGGGCTACCGGCCGGGCGTGGTGAAGCGGCTGGGCGTGGACTACGAGACGCTGTCGCAACGCAACCCGCGCATTGTCTACTGCTCGCTGTCCGGGTTCGGGCAGACAGGGCCGTACAGCCAGCTCGTGGGCCACGACATCAACTACATCTCCGTCGGCGGGGCGCTGGGCATGATCGGCTGGCCCGACCAGCCGCCGGCGATCCCGATGAACATCATCGCCGACTTTGCGGGCGGCGGCATGCACGCGGCGTTCGGGATCCTGGCGGCGCTGATGGCGCGGGAGCGGACGGGCCGCGGACAGTATGTCGACATCTCGATGTCGGACGGCGTGCTGTATCTGCTGGCGAGCATGGTGGGGCCGGTGCTGATGGGCGGGGCATCGCCCACGCCCGGCGGCACGCTGCTCAACGGCTCGGTGCCACACTACAACGTCTACAAATGCAGCGACGGCGGCTGGGTCAGCATCGGCAGCCTGGAGCCGCACTTCTTCGTGAACCTCTGCAAGACCATGGCGTGCGAGCGGTACATTCCGCATCAGTACGACGCGTCGAAGCGCGAGGAGATCGCGGCGTACTTCCGCGAGCAGTTCGCGACGAAGCCGCGCGACGAGTGGTTCCGGATCCTGAGCCAGAGCGACATCTGCGCAGCGCCGGTCTACTCGCTGGAGGAGGCGCTGCGCGACCCGCACAACCTGGCGCGGCAGATGGTGGTGGAGGTGGACCACCCGACGCTCGGCAAGGTGAAGCACGTCGGCATCGGCACGAAGCTCTCGGACACGCCGGGCTCGGTGCGGTCGACGGCGCCGCTGGCGGGCCAGCACACCGACGACGTGCTCTCATCGATTGGCTACGACGCGGCGGGCGTGGCGGCGCTGCGTGAACGGGGCGTGGTGCAGTAAGTCGGTTGGCGGACTTGACCCAGCCGATGTTGATCGCTGCCTGCTCGGCGCTTGCGTAACCGTCGTCGTCCGGCGCCGGAAGGCGTGACCCGCGGGGAAGCCGGGTGTACCCTGCGTCGCATGATGTGGGATGACGTCGCGCCGCCGCCGGACGACGACGGCGAGGATCTGGAGCTCTCGATCCAGAACGTCGCCGCGCACCCGGAGCCGGGCGGCAACCTCCGTGTGATGATCGCGACCACGCGGGGCGAGATCCGCGGCATCCTGCACCCCTGCGCCACGGGCCCGGGCGCGGCGATCTATGTCGGCGGCGCGATGGGCGGCTTCGAAGGGCCCGCCAACGATATCTACGGCCGGCTGGCGGACCGCCTGCGGCCGGCGCTGAGCGGCCTGCGCATCCATTACCGCCGTCCCGGCGTCTTCCAGGAGTGCGTGCTCGACGTGCTGGCAGCCGTCTCGTTCCTGCGCGGGATGGGCGCGAGCGGTGGCATCGTGCTGGTGGGCCACTCGTTCGGCGGCGCGGTCGTGATCAAGGCGGGCGAGCTTTCCGGCGCGGTCGTGGGCGTCGCCGCGCTGTCGCCGCAGCTGTACGGCACACACTCCGTGCAGCAACTCGACAAGCCGCTGCTGCTGGTGCACGGCATGCGCGACGGCGTCCTCGACCACGCCGCCAGCGAAGACATCCACGCGCGGGCGCACGAGCCGAAGCGCCTCGTGTTGTACGCGGAGGCCGACCACACGCTCGTCCAGGCGGCGGGCGACGTCGAAGAGCTGCTGGTGGCCTGGCTGCCCCAGATGGTGGGACGCACACCGGCAGCCGGGCGGAACTGATACACCGCCTGTCTGCGGTGAAGCGTCCCCTGTAGACTTCGGGCCATGACACCCACCGACCTGCCGCTCTCGACTTCCGGCGCGACCGCGATAGACGTCGCGTGGCGCTGTGGGCGCGAGGGCGGCGCGCACGCGCTGTCGCGCTTCCGCGGCGTCCACGCCATCGACGTGAAGGGGCACCGCAACATCGTCACCCAGACGGACGTCGAGACGGAGCTGCTGATCAAGGCGATCCTGGCGGCGGAGTATCCCGGCCACAAGATCCTGTCCGAGGAGACG
Organism: Dehalococcoidia bacterium; assembly: GCA_041494685.1. Lineage (GTDB taxonomy): Bacteria > Chloroflexota > Dehalococcoidia > DSTF01 > JACRBR01 > JBGQBE01. The sequence goes on from JBGQBE010000050.1 coordinate 9,139, forward strand.
GCGTCGGACACCGACGCGAGCAGCGGCTGGACGTGGGTGATCGACCCGATCGACGGCACGAAGAACTACGCGATCGGCATGCCGTTCTGGTGCACGAACATCGCGCTCTGCCACGACGGCGAGCCGGTGGTGGGGCTCACGTACGACCCGGTGCACGACGAGGGCTTCTGGGCGATCGCCGGCGAAGGCGCGTACTGCAACGACGAGCGGATCGCGGCATCGGAGCTTCCGGACGTGTTCAGCGCGGTGATCAGCATCGACCTGGGGTACGACGACGCGCTCGGTTCGGAGCAGCTGGAGCTGATGCAGCGCATCTTCCCGAACGTGCAGGGCATCCGCATCACGGGGAGCGCCGCCCTCGGGCTGGCATACGCGGCGTGCGGGCGGGTCGACCTCTACACGCACATGAACATCTCGCCGTGGGACATCGCGCCGGGCATCCTGCTGGTGCGCGAGGCGGGCGGCGTAGCCACGGAGCGCGGCGGCGCGCCGATGCGGATCACCAGCCGTACGTTCGCCGCCGGCGGGAAGCATGTGCATGATGACTTCATGAGCCGGTATGCTGCGGTGCAGGGTGGGAAGCAATAGAGGGAGCGCAGCCCCCATGATCACCCGCGCCCGTCTCGTCCCAAGCCTCCTTTCCGTCAGCCTTGTCATCGCCGCGTTCGGCGCGGCCGCCTGCTTCGGCGGCGGTGGCGGCAGCAAGACGCCCGCGGCGACGGCAACGCCGCAGCTGCCGGGCCCGATCGAGGCGCTCGCGACCTGGGTACACGACAACCGCAACGTCGACTTCATCGGCGACTGCCGGAACGCGAAGCCGGGCATCGACGTGGGCAAGATGTGCGTCCTCGAAGTCGGTTCGCGGGGCACGCGGAAGGCGTACGCACTGGGTCCGACCTTCGCCGACCCAACGGCGCTGGCGATGGTGGACCAGGGTAAGGACGGCGCGTGGACGGTGCTCTCGGTGAAGAACCGCGACCCCAGCCAGCCGTCGGTGCCCGGTATCGACTGGCCGTTGCAGGTGGGCGACCAGGTGATCGTGATCGGTCTGGGCGACAACGATTGCCTGCGCGTGCGCGACCAGGCGTCGCAGCAGGGCAAGCAGTTGAACTGCATCCCGGACGGCACCAAGGCCATCGTGCAGGAGGGGCCGACGGAGGCCGAGACGTTCAGCTGGTGGCGGATCGCCGGCGACGGCTTCAATGGCTGGTCGGCGGGCACGTGGCTGCGCCTGCCGGACGCGATCGCGGCGGCGCTGGCGACGCCCGTGCCGACGGCGACGCCGTAGGCCGCTGCGGGGTCGGGCTGAGCCGGCGTTTGATTGCTTGATTGCATGTTCGCGTTTTCCGTTCCCGGGGAGTTCACCGGGCCGCGCTGAATCTGCGTGAGGGCGACGAAGCCCGGCAGACCGATTGTGCTTGATTGAGTTTGATTGAGAGGCTCCGCATTCAATCATTCGTGTGGGGCGTTGGCGCGTCCGGGTGGCGAGGTCGAGTATAGGCGGAAGCGCGGGCGAAGTCCGAGGGGCGGATGTCACCGCCCTCAACGCTCGCGGGTAGGCCCCTGCTTCACGGGGACGTCGGACTCGGATCCGCACGACAGCGCATCGGAGCCGGCGGATGACTGAACGCGTGCGAGAACGGGCACCGACGAAGCCGTGCGTGCATCGCTCCGCAGTGAGGTAAGGTGCTTTACAAGCAATCTCGCGGCGCATATACTCGCAGCCATTGCGGTTCTATGGTGGCGGTATGAACGTTCGGACACTCTTGCTCGCAGGATTGGCGGGAACGATAGCAGGCGTTCCGCTGCTGGCGCCGAGTCGCACCGCGCACGCGGCAGTAACGAGCGTGAAGTTGGTGGCATGTCGGCGCGTTGAGGCTCTCGCTCCGGACGCTTGCAAGGGGAAGGCGTCTCTTCCCGTCGGGCAGATCATCAACATCGCCGACAACCTGGGCGACAAGGACGGCGTTCTTGAGGCGAGCGACCTCGACGAGGTCGTGGCGACGCCCGCCACGTTGGACGAGACGGCGACGAATCCATCTGATTCGCTCCTGGTATTTGCGTTTGTGGATCAGATTTCGCCGGTGACGTTCGCGAGCTCCTCGAATCAGGTCGCGTTCGTAGCGAGCGATTCGGCGAGTTGGTTGTGTGCGGCAAGGGCGGACGACGATTGCGGCGGAGAATTCCCCGACGGCGTAGTGACGGCAAACCTCATCAATCGCACGGCACGCGTCGGCGAGACGATCACGATCACGGTGGGAGAGGCTCAGGCCCGGATCACGATTGCGGGTGTCGGAGTTGGTCCGGGTGTCTCGACAGCAACGCCGCCGCCAACTGCGCCTCCGTCAGCGACCGCGACGCGCACTCGTGTGATCCCAACATCGACGGCGCGGATGGCGCCGACGCCCACCGCGACGATCGTGCCGCCGATTCCCTCCGACGGCATGGACTGGACGCGGGTGGCGGAGGTGGTGGGAGGGCTGGCCGTCGTCGCGGGGGTCGCCGGCAGTGGTGTGGTCATTGCACGGCGCGTGCAGCGAGGGACGAAGCCCAAGGACGCGCGGGGAGCAGGCGCGGAGCCAACACTGCACGGGGCGATCGACGCTACCGGGAGTCAGGAGATCGAGGCTAACGAGCACGGCATCGTCACGCTGCGGGCGGTGCTGGGCCAGCCAAAGCACATCGAGCTGATCGAGGAGGAGCAACGTGACGACGACACGCGTTGACAGCACGGTGCAGGATGTATTCGCAGGGGACGGCAAACGCGCATCCCACACCGCGCAGGCGCTGAAGGGTGTGCGAGGTTCGTCGCCGGGATTCATCAAGGTCGCCACGACGGAGACGCTGGCGAAGGCGGTGTGGGACGTGTTCGACTTTCCCCTGGGCGACCTGATCTTCAGCGCGTGGGACGATCACGAGAAGGTGAACGAGGCGAAGGCGGCGACGGCGGGGAAGCGCGGGGAGCGGCGGGAGGTCGAGATCCTGACACACACGATCCGCTCGACGCACCACCCGATAATCGAGCTGGAACCCATGCGCAAAGACGTATGCGAGCTGGACTTGATTCTCGAACTGAAACTGAGCGGCGCGATCGTGTCGGTGGCGGGCGGGCAGGTGGTGGGCGTGTCACCCGGAGACGCGCAGGCGAGTGCGACGCTGGGATACGACGGCCAAACGCTGCTTAGCACGCGCCCAGTCAAGATCCGGCTGCGGGAATCGATCCCGCCGCCGCCGCCGCCCTACTGACCACCCTCCCGAAACTTCTCCGTGTTCTCGAGCCTCCACGGAAAGTTCTCCCGGCTTGTAGAGCTTTCTTGACGATCCGGGGGGCATCTCGTATGGTCGCAGTAGCGGCTCGTGCATAGCCGGCCGGCTCCTCGGTGCCCCACGAGCGGGGGTAACTCAATTGGTAGAGTGCTAGCCTTCCAAGCTGGAAGTTGCGGGTTCGAGTCCCGTCCCCCGCTCCACCTTTCCCACTGCGCCATGACTTCTCCAAGTTCAAAAGGAACGGCGAAGCCATGCCGTCGGAACTCCTCCTCTACACGAAGTCCTGGCGGCATTCGCCGCGGCGGTGCTCGTCACCGTCCTAGCCGGGTATCGGCGGTCTGCGCGCTGCTGCCTGATGGCCGCGCGCTCACCGCTGCAGCCAGCACGATGCGTCGGATGGTCTTTGGCAGGCAGCCGTCGCGGCCGGTGGAAGCTGGCTCGGCGTGGTAGGCCGATCGGCCGGTATACGACCGGGGCGCGCAGGCGTAGTATCGATCCGAAGCGCGGAGGCCGACGCGCGCACGGGAGCCCCACATACTCCGCGTGGTGAAGCTGCCGTCCTGGCCGAACACGCGGGGGCCGACGGCTGCGGGAGGCGACGGCATGAACGATCCGAGCGCACTGGAATCGGAACTGGCACCGGAGACGGAGGTCGCGATCGAAGTGGCCCGCCGCCTGCCCCTGCTGCTGCTGGTGGTGGCTGTCGCTCTGATAGCAGTCGTCTGCTGGCGCAGGACGCACCGGCATGAGCACGCCGCAGCGCGTGACGATCTACGTCCGGGTTAGCGGGGAGTGGCCACAGAGCCGCTGCGCTGGCAGTGGGCGCAGCCAGCGGCGCCGGTGGGCTGGTACGTGCGCCGGAGGCGGGTGGTCTGATCGCGGAAGTGGGAGCGATGATCGAGTACCGGGGCGACGCCGCACGGAGGACAGGATGCCGACTGACACCAGCGACAAGAACAAGCTCCGCACATCGCACCTGGCGCTGCGCACACGGCTGCTAGCGAAACGAAAGCTCGCGGAGACGCGAATGGCCGAGGCGCGAGAGGATCTGAGACGCATCGACCGCGAGATCGCAGCACTGGAACGCGAACAGCGCCTCCTCGACCGCGGGAGCCGCTGAACTTGCGCGCTCGCTCTACCGTGCGACGACGAGGCTCACTGTTGTCCCTCTGCCACGCGGGGCCGTAGCCCGGTGCCAGCATGCCCAGTTCGGCTAACCTTGAACACGGCCGGACGCTATGCAAGGTTGAGCGACAGGATCCCGGTCCGTAAGACGGTCGGATCGGCCCGGGAAGAGCGTTTTGACAGCTGTCTCAATTGAAGCTAGGTTAGGTTCGACGATTAACGGGGCGCGGTTCGCACCGCGACTTCTAGCTTGGAAGGCTAGGAGTTGCGGGTCCCGTCCCCCGCTCCACTTTCTCCACATTTGCGCGCAGCGGAGGCGGCCTGTGACACCTGACGAGGTCATCGCGCGGGCGGATGCCAACTATTTCGACTCGTTTCGCACGATCGTCGGGGCGATCGCGGACGGCGACGTGCGCGAGTCGGGCGGGGTGCTGATCGTCGCCTCGCGGCTGCCGACGGCGTGGCTGAACATCGCGTTCGTGACGCGGCCGCTCGCGGCGCCGGAGCGACAGCTGCGCGATGCGGTGACGTTCTTCGACGCGCACCGGCTGCCGTTCGTCGTCCGCGTGCGGCAGGGGCTGGACCCGGCCGCGGAACGCGCCGCCGAGGCGCTGGGCCTGCCGTACGCGGATACGGTGCCGGGCATGGTGCTGCGCGACGTCGCGGACGCGGCGGTGCCGGAGCCGCCGGCGGGGCTGGAGATCCGTATCGCGCACGACGATGCAACGATCGCGGATCACGGCGCGGTCGTGGCCGAGTCGTTCGGGATGCCGATCGAGTGGGCGCGGGCGTTCGCCACGCGAGAGCTGGTGAGCCAGCCCGGCGTGGAGCTGTACGTCGGCTACGTGGACGGCCAGCCGGTCGCGTCGTCGGCGCTCGTGGCGTCGCGCGGCGCCGCGGGCGTGTACAACGTCGGCTGCGTCGAGACGCACCGACGGCGCGGCCACGGCGAGGCGATGACGTGGCACGCGGTACGCCGCGGCCGGGCCTGGGGCTGCGAGATCGCGAGCCTGCAGGCGTCGGCGATGGGGCAGCCGGTGTACGAGCGCATGGGGTTTAGGCTGGTGACGGGGTATCGGACGTTCACGCGGCCGGCGGAGGGCGCCGAGGCGCGCGGGTGACGCGCGATCGCGGGGGTGCGGGCGCGGCAGGCTGCGGCCCTACGCGAACCGGGAGAAGACGCGCCAGACAGACAGAGAGGGTGCCAGATCGGCGCCCTCTCTTCGTTTGCGGTCGGCTGTGCGGTTAGCGGCGGGCGCCGGCCAGGCTGGTGCGGCGGCGGCGGCCGAACGTCGCGGCGCGGTTGCCGCCCGCGACGGCGGTCTTCGCCGGCTGAACCTTCACCGCTTCGCCGTCCGGCGTGATGCGCGGGAGCGTGCGGCCGAGGCCGCGCTCGATCTCGCGCCATTTCGGCAGGTCGGCGGGGCCCAGCAGGGTGATCGCGCGGCCGGAGCGGCCCATGCGGCCGGTGCGGCCGACGCGGTGCGTGAAGAGCTCGTGCGTCTCCGGCAACTCGTAGTTGATGACGCGGGTGACGTGCAGCACGTCGAGGCCGCGGGCGGCGACGTTGGTCGCGAGCAGGATCGGCGTCTTGCCGGCGCGGAAGTCCTCGAGGACGCGGTCGCGCTGGCCCTGGCTGAGGTTGCCCTGCAGCACATCGACGTTGTAGCCCATGCGCTCGAGCTTCAGCCCGAGGTTGCGTACGCCGTGCTTGGTGCGTCCGAAGACCAGCGTCGCGCCCTCGGTGGGCTCGTCGAGCAGGCGGATCAGGACGTTGAGCTTGTCCTCGCGCCAGATCTCGTAGACGACGTGGTCGATGTCCGGGCCCTCGACCTCTTCGCCGCGGGCGGTCTCGACGACGACGGGGTTCTTGAGGTACTTGCTGGAGACCTTGTGCACCCACTCGGGCGTCGTGGCCGAGAAGAGGGAGGTCTGCCGGTCGCTGGCGGTCTGCGAGAGGATGCGCTCCACGTCCGGCGCGAAGCCGCGGTCGAGCATCTCGTCCGCCTCGTCGAGCACGAGGTAGGTGATGCCGTCGAGGCGCATCGTGCCGCGGTTCAGGTGGTCGAGCACGCGGCCGGGCGTGCCGACGACGATCTGGGCGCCCGCGTAGATGGCGTCCTGCTGCGGGCCAAAGGCGCGGCCGCCGTAGATGAGCGTGCTGCGAATGCCCGCCGGCTTCGCGAGCGCTTCCAGCACGTCGCCGACCTGCTGCGCCAACTCGCGCGTGGGTACCAGGACCAGCGCCTGGAGCCAGCGGTTGCCGGGGACGATCTTCTCGATGAGCGGGAGGCCGAAGGCGAGGGTCTTGCCGGAGCCGGTGTAGGCCTGGCCGATGACGTCTTTGCCTTCGAGCAGCGGGGGGATGGTGGCGTCCTGGATTTCGGTGGGTGTAACGATTTGCATGGCTTCAAGGACCTTCACGCTGGAAGGACGAAGCGGTAGTTCACTAAACGATGACAAACGGGTACCTTTCGCCAGATCACTGGTCACTTGCGGATCTTCTCGACGACCAGTGCGAAAGGGGAGATGTTTCTTGAGGGGAACGACAATCGCAGCGGACGCTTACTGAAGATTCTATCTGTTATGTGCAGAGTGTACGGCTTCCGGGGCTGCCCTGGCAAATCGGGGAACCCCTCGGATCGCCGTCCGAAGCTGCTGTAAGGGTGCTGAGGAGCAACCCAGCGCTTGTCATAAGTCTGAAGGAGGAGCCAGGCATGAGCTTTGAAACGATCGACTACAGCGCGGCCGAGGGCATCGCGCGGCTGAGGCTGAACCGGCCCGAGCGGCTGAACGCGATCAACGGGCAGCTGGTCGCGGATCTGCGGGCGGCCGTGCAGGCGGCGAACGAGGACTCGTCCGTGCGGGTGATGGTGCTGAGCGGGACGGGGCGCGCGTTCTGCGCGGGCTACGACCTGGACTGGGGCACGAAAGCCGAGGACGCGGCCCAGCGCGCGATGAGCGGGCAGTGGGACCCCGTGCGCGACTACGTCGGCATGTCGCGGAACGTGCGGGCGTACATGGCGCTCTGGGAGAGCCCGAAGCCGGTGATCGCGCAGGTGCACGGCTGGTGCGTCGGCGGCGGCACGGACCTGGCGCTCTGCAGCGATCTGATCTTCATGGCGGAGGACGCGTCGATCGGCTATCCGCCGGCGCGCATCTGGGGCGAGCCGACGACGGTGATGTGGGTGTACCGGCTGGGGCTGGAGCACGCGAAGCGGCTGATGCTGACGGGCGCGGCGCTGAGCGGCACTGAGGCCGAGCGGCTGGGGCTGGCGTCGAAGGCGGTGCCGGCGGAGCGGCTGGCGGACGAAGTGGACGCGATGGCGCGGCAACTGGCGACGATCCCGCTCAACCAACTGGTGATGAGCAAGCTGCTGGTGAACCAGGCGTACGAGAACATGGGGCTGCGCACGTCGCAGATGCTGGGCACCGTGTTCGACGGCATCGCGCGGCACACGCCGGAGGGCATCGCCTGGCGGGACATGGCGATGAAGGAAGGATTCCGCGAGGCGGTGCGCCGCCGCGACGCGCCGTTCCGGGACTACGGCGAGCGGCCGTGATTGGTCGCTCGCCCGCTGGTGACTCGCTGATTGGTTGATTGGCTGATGCGGCGTTCGTGAAGCGGGGTTCACCTTCACGCACGCGTTACTGTTCGCTACGATGCGCTGTCCCCCAATTCAGCCAGCGATGGGCCACACGTGTCGTCAATCCCACCCGCATCCACCGTCTCCGCGAGCGAACCGCGCTACCGCTGGGGCTCCCGCACGTTCTATACGCTCCTCAAGTACCCCGACTTCCGGGTGCTCTGGATCGGCAACGTCGGCACGATGCTGGGCCAGTGGGTGCAGTTCGCCGCGCAGGGGTACCTGGTCTTCCAGCTGACGGGCTCGCCGTTCCAGGTGGGCGCAATCGGCTTCACGCGGGGCATCACGGCCGTCGGCTTCTCTCCGTTCGCGGGCATGATCACCGACCGATTCAGCCGCAAGTCGGTGCTGATGGTGATGACGGCGGTGAGCGCCACCGTCGCGACGTTCGTCGCCGTGCTGATCTTCACGCACGTGATCCAGGTATGGATGCTGTACCCCCTGGCGTCGCTGGAGGGGTTCGGCGACGCGATCAACCAGCCGGCGCGGCAGGTGATGATCTACGACGTGGTCGGCAGCGAGGACTTGCCGAACGCGATCGCCGTGAACTCGCTGGGCTCGAACACCATGCGCATCGTCGGTCCGGCGCTGGCGGGCGCGCTGATCGGGACGCTGGGCATCCAGGCGGCGTTCGCGTTGCAGGCGTCGGCGTACGCGGGTTCGGTGCTCGCCACGTCCTTCATCAGAACGCGTGGCGTGCCGACGAAGCGGATGACCACGTCGGTGCTGGCGAGCATGGCGGACGGCCTCGCCTACGCGCGCCGGAACCGCGACGTGTTGCTGCTGGTGATCATGTCGGGTATCCCGAGCCTGCTCGTGTATCCGTACGTGCAGTTCATCCCGGTGTTCGCGAAGGACGTGCTGCACGTCGGTTCAATCGGCTTCGGATTCCTGGCGTCCGCTGTGGGGTACGGGTCGATCATCGGGGCGCTGCTGGCAGCGAACCTGACGCAGATCAAGAAGCGGGGGCAGATCCTCGTCTGGACGACGGTGATCTACATGGCACTCGTGACGGCATTCGCGCTGTCGAACGTGTACGTGCTCTCGTTCAGCCTGCTGGTCGTGGCGGGCATTGCGAACAGCGTGTACCTGATGTTCAACCAGGTGATGGTGCAGTTGATCGTCGATGACGAGTACCGGGGGCGCGTGCTCTCGTTGTACGTGATGGTGAACGGCGTCACGCCGTTCTCCGCGCTGCTGATGGGTGCGCTGATCGACCAGTTCGGCGCGCAGGCGACCGTGGCCAGCTTCACGGGCCTGGCAACGGCGATCGTCCTGGTGATCGGCTTGACGAGCAGGCGGCTGCGCCAGATCTAGGATCAGGCGGAGACAGCGGAAGGCCCGGAGCGGACTGCCCCGGGCCTTCGTGTGTGCGTCCTGGCGCGGTTATTAGCCGACGATGCGGACGTTCACCGCGCGGTCTCGCTTGGGGTCGCGCGGGTCCGACTCCTTGTCGAACTCCACGTTCTGGCCCTCGCTCAATTGATCGAAGACGCCGCCCTGCAGGGACGAGCTGTGGAAGAAGATGTCTTCCGACGCGCCCTCCGGTCGAATGAAGCCAAACCCGCGATCGCGGACGAGGCGCTTGATCTGTCCTGTTGCCATGGTCGTGTTCCTCCTGTCGCCGTGGGATCCTTACGTTCGTCCGGCATGGTTGCCGGCCGCTGTCCACGGCGTTCTGCGCACGTTCATCACCCGCACTGAAGCGGCGGCCTCAACTCCGTCGGAGTCGTCGTGTGCGCCTGTGAGTAATGCGGCGGCAGGAGACTTTGCGGAGAGGGCTTACGCATTGACCGTACCATGCCCGCAAGGCGAATCGCAATATGGCGGACGGTCTATGCCCGGAGCGTCACATCGCCCGCTTCAACGCGCACGCGAAGACCTGCATCCGTACGGACGAGCAGTGCGCCGTCGGTATCGACGTCCTCGGCGATGCCGTCCGCGGAGCCGCCCGGCCACGAGGCGTGCACCTGCTTGCCGAGCGTGACGAGGCGCGCGCGCCAGCGTGGCAGCGGCGAGTCGCCCTGTACCGCCGCGGCGTAGAGCTGCTCGAAGTGGAGCAGGTACGCCGCCAGCGCGGCTTCGCGGTCGATGTCGTGGCCGGTGACGGCGCGCAGGCTGGTGGCGATGTCGCGGATATCGGCGTATTCGCGCGGGTCGAAGTTGACGTTGATGCCGGCGCCCACGAGCACGACCGGATTCCGTGCGTCGGTGAGGTCGGTCTCGATGAGGACGCCGGCGAGCTTCTTGCCGCCCACCTGCACGTCGTTGGGCCACTTGATATCCGCGCGCACGCCGGCGGCGTCTTCCGCCGCGCCGCAGATGGCGAGCGGGGCGATCATGGCGAGGTCGCGCAGGGCGTGCGCCCGCGGCCGCAGCAGCAGAGTAGAGGCGAGGTTGACGGCGGGCGGCGTCAGCCACGAGCGGTCGAGGCGGCCGCGGCCCGCGGTCTGCTCGTCCGCGGCCGCGACGGTACCCTCGGGCGCGCCGGCGCGGGCGGCTTCGCGGGCGACGTCCATGGTGGAGCCGACGCTGGCGTCGAAGAGGAAGTTGCGGCCGAAAGTCTCCGTACGCAATAGCGTGTGGAAGCGGGCTACGTCGAATGGTGTGCCGGTCATGGTGACGTCCTGTTTGATTGTTTGATTGTTGTTTCGAGTTTGCGCCTTCTTGGTCTTCCGGGTATCTGCGGATCGGCCGACTTTGATTGTATGGCGCACCGGCGAAGGGGTGTAGTGGTGGTGAGTAAGCAGCCGCGACTCCGAGTCACGTGACGATGGTAGCACCGGCGGCGGGCAGGACGAACCGCCGGGTATCACGGTTAGCCCGTGAGTGGGTCAGTGGGCCACGGGCGGAATCATCGGCGGTGTCCGTCGTTGGCTCGACGATCGCCGTCTCCGTTGGTGACGCGAAGCCGCCGCAGGTGGTGGCGCCGGGCGGGCGAGGGCGAGCACTACCACCTCGCATCGAGAAGGGAGCATCGCATTCGTGTAACTGGTGCGAAAATGAGACGAAAGCATCTTGACGAGCTCCGATGATGAGCGCAGAATGGGGGATACCGAAACGCAACGAGTCGGTATCCCCATGAAACGGATCGCCCTCATAGCTCCAGTCGTCCTGGCAGTGATTACATTAGCCGTATTGGCGTGCGGCTCGCCACAGACGGCGAATCAGGCGGCCACGCAGGCGGCGGGTACCGTTGCCACCGAAGCGGCGCGCCTGCGCATCGAGATGGCGGAGCCGTCCGCGACGTGCGACGGGCGCACACGCGAGGCGCGCATCTGGCTTGACAGTCTGCCCGCCAAGCCGGTCGCCAAACCGACCTCGCCTCCCCTGTATGTGTTCCCTGGCACGCCCGCGCCGACGCCGGTGCCGGCCGAAGGCCTGACGGGCCTTGAGTTTACGCTCAGATTCGACCCCGGCGTGGTCTGGGTACAAAACAAGGCCGACGTAGCGCTCGGCGCCGACCTTCGTGCCGCTGCGGGAGCTGGCGCGGTTGGAGAGTTCCTCCTCCCTCCGCCGCGGCTTGATAACTATGAAGGGACGGTGATGGCCGGCGCCGTGATGCTCGGGACGACGGGCGCGGTGAATCCGTCGGTTGCGGGCAAGTCGATCTTGCTGATAACGGTGGGGCTGCTGCCGGTCGGTGAGGGGAAGACGAAGCTGACGTTGAGCGGCGTGAGCCTGCTAGCGAGCAGCTACTACGCGTACCCATCGGTGGCGGTGAGTGACGCGACGCTGGAGGTCGCGGGGCCCTGCGCCAAGCGGGACACACCGACGCCGTATCCGAAGGCCACGGCGACGCCCGTGCCCCCGCCGCCCGGCACGCCGTCGTCGCCGCCGCAACTCGCCGCCTCACCCGTCGCGATCACCCCCGTTACAAGCGGCGTCGCCGCGCGCCTCGATTGCCCCGCAGACTTCGCCACCTACCGCGACACAAAGAGCACCTTCTCTGTGTGCGGGCCGACATGGCTCGAAGGACGAGCCGGGATCGACGACGTCGGCGCGCCCCTCATCAACCTGGGCACACCACCGGGATCGCAAGAGCCAGGGGTATTCGTTTCCGTGCAGGTGACTTCGCGCGGCACCTTCCCGGATGAGGCCCAGGTAGCCAAGTTGTGTTCGATAGGACTTGTGCCAGCACAGAGCTTCGGCGAGGAGGTACACGTGACGGTCGCGGGGCTAAGTGCCGTCGGGTGCCATGTCGTGGGCGAACCTCACGCGACCGAAGGCCCGCTCGAGGAGTTCAGCCTAACCGCTCTCCTGCCGAACGGCAGCCCAGGCTCGTACTTGAATGTGGTCGTGACGTGGAGAACGCGAGACACTGGAGCTAAAGCCCTGATTGACCAGATGTTGAGCACGATCGTCGTGGGTAAATGACGCGAATCATTATCGCCGGCCTCTGCATCCTAGGAGCGATCGCGAGCGGTACGGCGACCGTCGCCGCGTTGAGCAGTTCGTTCCATTACAAGTGGCCCTACCGGTGGAATACCTCGGCCGCTATCACGACTCTCCCATTCCAGGGCTTTCATGGGTGCTATCCAAATGGCGCCCCGGCCTACGAGTGCGTCGCGGCCTACGATTTGGTCGTCGCTAGTGGGAGCGTCGCGGCGGCAAATGAAGGAACGGCGTTCGTCCAGGGCGGCTTCCTTCCGGGTGAGTGCCGGAGCGACGGGCATTACGGCAACTTCGTCGATATCGACGGCGTGAGATACGGCCACCTGGACGCATTCGCCGGCGGCGTGGCTACGGGCGCGAATCTCCTCCAGGGTGACGAGGTTGGCGTGCAGGGATCGACCGGAAACGTGCTTCCCTGCCCGGGCGGCGTGCACCTCCATTGGGAGTTCCTTGGCGCATCATCGGTGCCCGTGATCAACGGCGGATCGTCGACGTCGACCAACTCCGCGATCGGCGAGTACAGTGCATCCGGTGCCACGCTGCGCACGTATTACCGCACCCACGGGAGTTGGAACGGCATTGGCTGGACGTACGAGCATTGTCCGGGTACATGCACGCTCGACATGACGGCCAACAAGACGTGGGGCCGCATGCAGGACTTCCAGCACGATCCGGACGGCTTCGGCGGCACGTTCGACACGATCCATGTCGCAACTTGGGATCAGACGCACGCCTATCTCGTGGACTCGGTGTTCTGGCAGGCGTGGTCTGCGGGCGGCCAGGACCAGAACGGCGTTGTGCACCCGATCGGCATGGCCAAGGCGGAGCGCGGCGCATGTCCGCCGGGATCATCGGCTGAGTGTCTGTTCTACCAGCCGTTCCATCTGGGCTTCGTGTGGATGGATTCGTACACAGGGCGGCACGCGGTGTTCTGTCCGGACCTCAACGGCGACCGGATCGTAGACTTGACGGATCTCACGATCGAGGCTGGCCAATACCTCGAGCAGCCTGCGCCACCGGCCGTCGAGGTGGACGGGGAAGACGACCTCGTGGACATGACCGACCTCACCATCATGGCGGGCGAGTACCTGCATGACTGCCACGTGTGACGCGGCGGTAGGATCGGCTCGTTACTTGTCCAGCCTTAGCACGGCCATGAAGGCTTCCTGGGGGATCTCGACGTTGCCGACGCGCTTCATCCGCTTCTTGCCCTCGGCCTGCTTCTCCAACAGCTTGCGCTTGCGGGAGACGTCGCCGCCGTAGCACTTCGCGAGGACGTTCTTACGCATCGCGCGGATCGTCTCGCGTGCGACGATGCGGCCGCCGATAGCGGCCTGGATCGGCACGTCGAACATCTGGCGCGGGATGAGCGTGCGCAGCTTCTCGACGAGCTGGCGGCCGTGCACCGCGGCGTTCTCGCGGTGCGTGATCAGCGAGAGCGCGTCGACCGGCTCGCCGTTGACGAGGATGTCGAGCTTCACGAGCGGCGCGGCGCGGTACTCGCTGAAGCTGTAGTCCAGGCTGGCGTAGCCCTGCGTGCGCGACTTCAACTCGTCGTAGAAGTCGACCAGGATCCCGGAGAGGGGGATGCGGTAGTCCAGCACGACGCGCCCCTCTCCCTTCTTGGTACCGTCGTCCTGCACAATGCTGTGCTGCAGGTACTCCATCCGCTTGAACTCGCCGCGGTTGCTGGTGACCAGCTCCATGATCGGGCCGATGTAGCGGTCCGGCGAGACGATCGAGATATCCATCCACGGCTCGCGGATCTGGTCGATCTCCTGCGGCGGCGGCAGCGCGGCCGGATTGTCGATGCGGATCTCCTGGCCGTTCGTCTTCGTCACCTCGTACTCGACGCTGGGTGCCGTGGCGAGCAGGTCGAGCGCGTACTCACGTTCGAGCCGCTCCTGGACGATCTCCATGTGGAGCAGGCCGAGGAAGCCGCAGCGGAAGCCGAAGCCGAGCGCTCCGCTCGACTCCGGCTCGTAGACCAGCGACGCGTCGCTGAGTTGCAGCTTGTCGAGCGCGTCGCGCAGGAGCGGGTAGTCGTTGGCCTGCGAGGGGTAGAGTCCGGCGAACACCATGGGCTTCGCGGGGCGGTAGCCGGCGAGCGCATCGGTCGCGGGCCGGGCATCCTCGGTCAGGGTGTCGCCGACGCGGCATTCCTTCACGTTCTTCAGGCCGGTGGCGACGTAGCCGACCTCGCCGGTCATCAGCGTGCCGATGGGGTCGAGGCCGGGGCGGAAGACGCCTACCTCGATCGGCTCGACGGCGAGGCGGGTGGACATGAGCTGCACCTTGCGGCGCGTGCTCATCTCGCCGTCCACGACCCGCACGTAGGCGATGACGCCCTTGTAAGGGTCGTACTTGCTGTCGAAGATCAGCGCGCGCAGCGTTTTGCCGATGTTGGCGGCGGGCGGCGGGACGCGCTCGACGATGGCTTCGAGGAGGTCGTGCGTGCCGGTGCCCTCTTTCGCTGAGACGAACATGATCTCGTCCGCGGAGAACCCGAGCGTATCGACCAGCTCCTGGGCGACGCGCTCGGGTTCGGCGCTGGGCAGGTCGATCTTGTTGACGACGGGGATGAGCTTGAGGTCGGCTTCGAGCGCCAGGTAGACGTTGGCGAGCGTCTGGGCCTGGATGCCCTGCGCGGCGTCGACGATGAGCAGCGCGCCCTCGCACGCGGCGAGCGCGCGCGAGACCTCGTAGCCGAAGTCGACGTGCCCCGGCGTGTCGATCAGGTTCAGCTCGTACTCGACGCGGTCCTTCGCGGTGAAGGCCATACGGACGGCCTTCGCCTTGATCGTCACGCCCTTCTCGCGCTCGAGGTCCATGTCGTCGAGCACCTGCGCGGACATATCGCGCTTGGAGATGGTGCCCGTCTCCTCGAGGAAGCGGTCTGCCAGCGTCGATTTGCCGTGGTCGATATGGGCGATGATGCAGAAGTTGCGAATCCGCGAAGGTTCCATCTGCCTTCTAGGGTAGCAATCCGGGGGATTAGTCGCTGGCGGCCCGCCCGGTGTCAGACGTGTCCGCCCCGTCGACGCGCGCGCCGCGCCGCCATCAGACACTACGACCAGCGACCGGCGCGACTGGTCAGGCGGTGCGGCTGCGCAGCGCCAGCAGCACCATCGTCATCGTGAGCACGGCGAGGCCGGCGATGGCGCCGAAGCCGGCGGCGAGCGAGCCGGCGTCCCAGCCGCCGAGGATGAGGTCGCGCATGCCCTGGATGACGTAGGTGACGGGGTTGATCGTGGCCAGGAACTCCAGCCAGCCCGCGAAGAACTCCTTGGGTGCGAACGCCGGCGAGAGGAAGAGCAGCGGGAAGAAGAGCAGGAACCCCACCTGCGCCGCCTGCGCGCTGCCCGTCTTGAGCGCGATCGCCACGCCGACACCGGAGTAGGCGAGGCCGAAGGTGCCCGCGGCCAGCACCAGGACGACGAAGCCGGCAGGGCCGGTGGCGAAGCCGCTGCCGGCGACGATGCCGGCGGCGCCGATGAGCACGGCGAGCATCATGGCGCGGATGCTGTCCGCGACGAGCCGGCCGAGCACGATCGAAAGCCGAGACGTGGGCGTGAGCATCAGCTTGTCGAGATAGCCGCGCTCGATATCGGTGACGAGGCCGAGGCCGGCGGAGCCGGCCGCGCTGGCGACGGCCTGTAGGACGGCGACGGGCATCTGGAAGCCGGTGTAGTTCGTGACGCCGAACGCGCGCCCGGCGACGTTGCCGATGGCGCCGACGGTGACGGCGAAGAAGAACATCGGGATGAAGATGTTCGAGATCTCGAGCGCCGGCTGGCGCCACGTCTCACGCAGTGAACGCACCACCAGGTAATAGGTGTCGGTTACCGTCCGC
>JBGQBE010000051.1:0-24214 GCA_041494685.1 Dehalococcoidia bacterium
ACTGCCCTGAGCACGCTCAACCTGACGACCAACACGACCTTCACGCTCGAAGTGAAGCCGCCGTCCGGTTCGTACATGGTGATCCAGCGGACGACCCCGGCGTCGATCAACAAGAGCGTCATCGACCTGAACTAGGCACCCGACGCGCGAGGTTCACCGGACCACACAGAGGGGCGGCCGCCACGGCCGCCCCTCTCGCTGTCCGTGGCGTTGCCGGAAACAGCCGTATAGGGGTTCCCGCCGGCGCGGCTGCGGCGCTCCCCGCCTGCGCAGGGACAGGGCCGGGTTCCGACGATCCGCCATAGACCGCTGCGGGCGGCCGGACGAACACACCCAGGGATGGGGGAGCGTGTGTGATGAATGGACTCATCTTCCTGTCGCGCCGTGCGCGCGACGAACGGGGCATCACCGGCCTGGAGACCGCGATCGTGCTGATCGCCTTTGTAGTGGTGGCCGCGGTATTCGCGTTCGTCGTGCTCTCCACCGGCCTCTTCAGCTCCGAACGGGGCAAGGAGACCATCTTCGCCGGCCTGGCGAAGACCCGTGGTTCGATGGAGCTGACGGGCAGCATAATGGCCACCTCCAACCAGACGAAGATCACGGCCGTTACGTTTGACCTGACGCTGACGGCCGGTGGCGCGCCGGTGAGTCTGGACTCGACGGCGACGGCGAACAAGACGATCATCAGCTTCCACGACGGACAGTACGACGTGAACAGCGTCAGCTACACGGCCACGGCGATCACCGGCAACGGTGACTCCGCGCTAGAAGCCGGCGAGCTGATGGAGATCACGCTGGACCTGACGACCGGCAACATGGCGACGGTGGCCGTGGGAGCGAACGCCGTGTTCACCATCGAGATCAAGCCGCCGCAGGGCTCGTACATGGTGATCCAGCGCACGACGCCGCCGTCGATCGCGCACACACTCATCAACCTGAACTAGCCGCCTGCCCGGGGCGGCGCCCAGTTTTCGCGGGAACACCGGGTCGGACGGCGCGGCGTGCGACGCCATGACGTCCGCCGTACGCGGCGATTGGGCCGGGCCGAGCGGCGGAGGCGAAGAAGTGCGGCAGTTCCCCGATACGCGGGAAGGGCTCAGATCACGAAGCTTCTCACGGTGCATGGATGTACCGCCAGGTAAACGGCAGGGATCGTCGCAACTCTGGTCCCCCGGCCAGCCCCGACGGGCGCAAAGGGGGGTGGCCGGGCAGCAAGGGAGTGCGCGACCAAGCCTGAGCGAACGAACGAACTAGACCCAGGCCAACGCGCAGCGCGAAGGAGGTGTCGGACCGCCACAATAGAAGAGCCCCTGTTCTCCCAGAGAGATCTGGGGCACCCAGCGATTCACGAGGAGGAATACGCAATGAAGCGAATCATGAGGTTCGCACGTCGCACCGCTGAGGAGCGGGGCATCACGGGTCTGGAAACCGCCATCGTTCTTATCGCGTTCGTCGTCGTCGCGGCGGTGTTCGCCTTCGTCGTCTTGAGCACCGGTCTCTTCAGCTCCGAGCGGGGCAAGGAGACGGTGTACGCGGGTCTCGCGAAGACCCGTGGCTCGATGGAGCTGACCGGCGGCGTCATCGCCAAGGGCAACACGACGAAGCTGAACACCATCATCTTCGACCTGACGCTGGCCGCCGGCGGCGACCAGGTCAACCTGGACGGGGCGGGCGCGACCAACCGCACGGTGATCAGCTACGCCGACACCAACATCAACGCAAACGACGTCTCCTACACGACGACCGTGATCACGGGCAACAGCGACAAGCTGCTGGAGCAGGGTGAGCTGTTCGAGATCAGCATCGACCTGACGCAGACCGCCCTGAGCGCGGTCACCCTGACGACCAACACGACCTTCACGCTCGAAGTGAAGCCGCCGTCCGGTTCGTACATGGTGATCCAGCGGACGACGCCCGCATCGATCAACAAGAGCGTCATCGACCTGAACTAACGGGAGCTCACGAAGAGCCCGAGAGAAGCGGGCCGCCCCCTGGGCGGCCCGCCTATCCCTCGAAAGGCAGGAGTGCCGTGGAACCGCAGCAGCTGGCAACAAAGGTCGCACAGCTCGAGTCACGAGTCGCCTCTCTTGAAGACGAAGGGAAGATCGTCAAGGGCGAGGTGAAGCAGATCCTGACCGAGATCCGCACCGCGATCCTCGTGCGGGACAACCCGTTCGAAGTTGACGGCATGCCTGCGCGTTCGCACGTGGCTTCGGTCGTCACGAACACCGCCACCACCGAGCGGATCTCCGCCGCGCCTGCGCCGGAGGCGGTGCAGCCCAAGCCGCAGCCGGCCCGCCCGCCAGAACCTGAGCCGGAGCCCGAACCCGAGCCCGAGATGGAGCTTGAGCCGGAACCCTACCCGGAGCCCGCCAAGGAGCCTGTCATGTTGAGGCCTCAACACGCGCCGCCCGTACCGCCGCCGGCACCGGCGCCGGAACCGCAGCAGCCGCAGTGGACGCTGCTGACCATCGCCGGCCTGTCGGCCTGGGCGGAGGAAGCAATGCGGCGCCTGGGTTCGCTGCGACTCGAGATACTGTTGGACCTTTGCGAGACGGCAGGGCACCTGACGCCGGAAGCGCGCACAGCCCTGGCACGCGTGACGGAGCTGGATATCGCGGAGCCGGAGCACGCGCCTTCGACCAACGAGACAGTCGTCATCCTCCGGCAGCTGGATGCGCTGGTGAACGACGACGAGGAGTACGGCGCTCTCCGGATGCAGCGCCGGGTCTGAGCGGCCGAAGACCTACACGCAGGAAGCACGCCCACCACACGCTGAAGGAGTGGCGTCATCGATAAGGCAATCACGACCATCATGCTCACCATCGCGGCGATCGTCTCGATCATCGCGGTGGTCAACGCCGTCCTGCCGTCGGTGAGCCGCACGAGCGGCGCGCTGGTCGCGGCGTCCGGGGTGGTCGAGGACCGCATCTCAAGCCAGATCGACGTGATCCACGCGACGGGGCAGAACGGCAACCCGACCGCCGACGTGTGGGTGAAGAACATCGGTTCGTCGTCAATCGAGCCGATGTCGCGCGTGGACGTGTTCTTCGGCCCCAGCGGCAATTTCCAGCGGATCCCGCAGGGGACGGCCGGCTGTGCGGCGCCGTGCTGGGAGTACACGTTCGAGAACTCGACCCTCTGGGACGCGACGGCGACCCTGCACGTCATCATCCACGCAGCGTCGAACCTGGCGACGGGCACGACGTACTACGTCAAGGTTGTGACGCCGAACGGCATCACCGACTCCAAGTTCTTCACGGTATAGACGCGACATGGAGAACGGACTTCCCGCGATCTTGATTGCCGCCATCCTGATGCTGTCGACCGTGCTGATGGCGCGCGGCGGCTTCATGGGCGCGGACGCGATCGGCCAGTCGCTGCGGACGTCGGAGACGCGCTACGGTGAGCAGAACCGCACGGGCCTGACGGTCACGCAGACCGCGATCGATCCGACCGGCGCGAACATCACCATCACGGTGCGCAACGACGGCCAGACACCGGTCGCGACCTTCGCGAACATGGACGTCGTGGTGCAGTACTTCGCCGCGGGCGGCACCCGCTACGACAAGTGGATCCCGTACACGTCCGGCCCGCTGGCGGCCGACACGTGGACCGTGGGCGCGTTCACGAACGACGTCTTCAATCCGGGCATCCTGGACACGGGCGAAAGCGTACAGATCCAGATCCGGGTGAACCCCGTCGTGGGGCCCGCGACGACGAACCTGGCGATCATCGGGACCGAGAAGGGCGTCACCGTGCGGACGTACTTCGCGGGCCCGCCATAGGGGGCGGACTCGCATGGCCATCTTCACCCGCTTTCTTCCCGGCGCAAAGGCGCCCCCGCGCAGCGACAACATCGAAGACGCCGCGAACTGGCAACGCCCGACGTCGCTGTTCCGCCCCGCGTCGACCGAATACGACCTGGTAGCGCAGCTGACGTATATGTCGGCGCTGGCCACGGCGAACGTCGGGCGCGAGAACCTGTTCCAGAAGACGGCCGAACTGGGTTACTCCACGTCCGGCTACTTCCACCGCGTGCACCTGGTGGCGCAGCGGCTGAACTACGACTACGCGCGCGCCTGCCAGTTGGTAGCAGACGCGACAGAGAACGACACCGTACGCAGCCTGCTGCTCCGCTTCAGCAGTTCGCTCGCCTCCGGTGAGCCGGAGACGGTCTTCCTGGCACGTGAGACGGAGATCACGCTGGAGCAGTACTCGCGCAAGTACGAGCGCGACCTGGAATCGCTCCAGAAGTGGACCGACGCGTACGTCGCGCTGATGGTGTCGGTGACGCTGGTGGTCGTCGTCTCGATGGTATCGATGATGATCTACAGCGTGGGGACGGTGTTCATCCTGGGTCTCGCGACGGTGATGATCGGCATCGCCGTGCTGGGCGACTGGGTCATCTACCGGACGTCCCCGGTCGAACCGAAGACGCATAAGCGCGCTGAACGTTCGCGCACGCAGGACCAGATGTTCGCGGTGGCAAGAATCCTGCTGCCCGCGGGCGCGCTCCTGGGCGCGGTCGTCGGCATCGTGTTCAACATCGGCGCGGGCATGATCGCCGCGGGCATCATGGTGGCCCCGGTGGGCGTGATGGCGTTCATGGACGACAGCAGGGTGGACCAGCAGGACCGCGACGTGTCGACGTTCCTGCGATCGCTCGGTTCGGTCGTCGGCGCGATCGGCACGACGGTGACAGAAGGCATGGAGCGGCTGAACCAGCGCTCGCTGGCCTCGCTGGAGCAGGGCGTGCGGCGGCTGCACGTGCGGCTGCGCTCCGGGATCCGGCCGGACATGTGCTGGGACCGTTTTATCTCGGAGACCGGCAGCGAGCTGGTGGACCGCTCCGTCAGCACGTTCTGGGACACGATCAAGCTGGGTGGCGACCCGGACGCGATCGGATACCTGTCGTCGCTGTTCGCCCTCAAGATCTCGCTGATGCGGGAGAACCGCAAGCTGGTCTCACAGACATTCATGTACCTGATGGTGCCACTGCACGCCGTGCTGATCGCCATCCTGCTCTTCGTCACCGAGGTCATGGTCGTCTTCGCGCAGCAACTGAACAACGTCCAGACACAGGCGCTGAGCAATACCGATCCGCAGGCGACCTCTGGGCTCGACGTCACGACCTCCCTGGCGTTCGCCTCGCCGAACATCGCGTTCATCCGGGGATTCGCGCTGGTGGTCGTGCTGGTGCTGACGGTCGTGGACACATGGGCGCCGCACTCGACCGCCGGCGGCCACCACCACAAGGTGTGGCTGTACGCGGCGATCATGCTGGTGCTCTCCGGGGTGGCGCTGATGTTTGTGCCGCACGTCGTGGGAGGCTTGTTCCACGGAGTGGCCGGCGACCCAACGAACAACACGCTGACCGCTCCGGCGCAGAGATAGGAGGAGTCGCAAATGCGAGGTATCTTTCACCGAGACGAGTCACACACCGGGCCGGAGATTCCGCGCGAGCAGATCGACGCGATGCTGCCTGCGTCGGTGCGCAGCCCGGAGAAGAACCGGTTCACGCCGCTGGGCAGCGACGCGCCCGCCGATACGGAGGACACGGACCTGGAGTTCCTGACGGCGATCGCGCGCGCGGCCGAAGCTGACGTATCGCGGACGCCGAAGCGGACGATCCGCCCCGCCCTGAAGCGAGTCACCATCGCGCCGGAAAACGACGGTCTCGATGCGTTCCGCGAGATCAAGCACGATCGCGAGAGGAAGACCACCGCTCCCACAATCCAGGTGGACGACGTCGACCTGATCGACCTGATGGAAGACCTGGCGACGATCGCCGCGGCGCTGCGCAAGCGCAGGGCCGCTTAGCGTCACGATGGCTCGCTGGGCAACGCTGCTGCTCGTCGGATCGATGGCCGTCTGGACGGCGCTGACCGCTGCCACCGGCTGGTACATGCTGCGCGGCGACAGCGCGCCGGCCGCGGCGGCGGCAGGGGCCGCGGTGGTATACGACGTGGCGGGGCCCATGACGCCTCACGCCGTCCACTTGCTGACACGCGAGCAGGCCAACGCGACGCTACCGCAGCCGACGCCCGACACGGCGGTGCGCCAGCGCAACATGGGCGTCTCGCAGCCGGTGCCGCATTACGCGCAGTCCGCTGACGGCATCAGCAACAAGGTACGCTCGGCAAACCCGGAGATCCCGGCGCAGCTGAAGTCGCCGCGCAGTGCCGTGGCGAAGAAGGGCGTCATCGTGCTCGACCCCGGGCACGGTCGCGGCGACCCGGGCGCGGTGCACTATCTGCCCGACGGCTCGGGCCGCTGGGACGAGATCGAGGCCGACTCCAACCTGAAGAACGCGCAACTGATCCGCGACAATCTCGTCGCCATGGGGTACGACGTGTACCTGACGCGGGAGAACGCGGGCGTGGGGCCCGGCGGGCCGCTTCCGCTGCAGTTCATCACGTCCGACCTGTACTCACGCGTCGCCCTGGCGAAGTCGGTGAACGCCGACCTCTTCCTCGCGCTCCACGGCAACGGCGCGACCGTGCACTCGATCAGCGGCGCGGAGACGTGGTACTGCGGCAAGCAATCGAACGGTTCGCTGAACGAGAAGCTCGCGCGGATGGTGCAGCAGGCGATGATGGACGGGCTGCACGAATATGGCTACTTCCCGCCGGACCGCGGCATCATGGAAGACGCCGAGCGCCACCACTCCGGTGACTTCTGCCAGTTCGTCGTCACACGAGAGGCGCCCGTGCCGGCGGCGCTCATCGAGTTCCTGTTCCTGACGAACGATCAGGATGCGAAGGTGCTTGTCGACGACCGCTCGCACGTGATCCTGGCACGGCACGTCGCTGAGGCGATCGACGAGTTCATGCGACAACGGTAGCGAGCGGTCCCGGGCCGCGGGTGCGTGTGGCGGCCCGCCTCATCCGGTGGCCAGATGTCCGTATCCCGTACAATCGCACCATGGTCAAGATCGCGGTGCTGGCCAGCTTCAACATGGACCTGGTGATGCGCGCCGAACGCCGGCCACGGGCCGGCGAGACGCTGCAGGGCGCGTTCGCCATGTTCCCGGGCGGCAAGGGGTTCAACCAGGCCGTCGCGGCGCGACGGCTGGGCGCGGACGTCGCGGTGGCGGGGCGCGTCGGCGACGACGAGTTCGGCCGTTCGTTCCTCGACGCGCTGGACGCCGAGGGCATCGACCGCGCAGCGGGCACGGGCGTCGCAAGCATCATCGTGGAGACCGACGGCACGAACACGATCGTGCAGGCGCCCCGCGCCAACCGCAGCGTGCGGCGCGAAGACTTCGACGGCGCGGGCATTTTCGACGGCGCGGCGGCGGCGATGGCGAACCTCGAGACGACCGACGATGCCGCCATCGCGTTCCTGGCGGCGTTGCAAGGACGCGGCCACACGCTGCTGAACCCGGCGCCAGCGCGGACGGTCCCGCAGGCGCTGCTCGACGTCGCCTCGACAATCGTCGCGAACGATCTGGAGGCTGAGGCGATCACGGGCCTGCGCTGCGACACCGACGCCGCAGCGTCCGTCGCGGCGGCGCGTCTCGGCGCGTGCGGCATCGTTACCCTGGGCGGCCGCGGCGTCGTCGGTGTCCGCGGCAGCGAATGTGTGCACATCGACGCGCACGATATCCGCGCGATCGACACGGTCGGCGCCGGCGATGCCTTCTGCGCGGCGCTCGCGGTACGGCTGGGCGAGGGGGCGGCGTTTGGAGACGCGCTGCGGTTCGCGAACGCCGCGGGCGCCATCGCGTGCACACGCGCCGGCGCGATGCCGTCGATGCCACGCCGGCACGAGGTAGAGGCACTACTGGCGAAAGGAGTCCCCGCATGAACCGCGTAGAGTTTGACCGTGATCGCGACCGGCACATCCTGCTGGCGCGAGAGGTGATCAACAACGAGGCGCGCGCCCTGGTCGAGACGGCCGCGGGCATCGGCGGAGACTTCGTCGATGCGGTGGAGTTGATGGCGCGCTGCAAGGGGCAGATCGTGGCGTGCGGGGTCGGCAAGTCGGCGCACGTCGCAGCGAAGATCGCGAGCACGCTGTCATCCACGGGCACGCCCGCGACGTTCCTGAACGCGAACGAGGCCGTCCACGGCGACCTGGGCAGCCTGCGCAAGGGCGACATCGTCCTGGTGGTCTCGCACAGCGGCAAGAACCCCGAGATCGTGGCCATCCTGCCGGTCTTCAAACAGCTGGAGCTGTCGGTGATCGCGATCACCGACAGCGTGGACTCGACGCTCTCGCTTGTCGCGAACATCGTGTTGCTGCCGGGCAAGCGCTCGCAGGACGATCCCATCGGCCTCGCGCCCACCGCCAGCAGCGTGGCGGCCATGGCGATCGGCGATTCGCTGGCGCTCGCCATCGCGCAGCACCGCGGCCTCACGGTGAAGGACTTCGAGCACCACCCCGGCGGCGCGCTCGGCAAGCTCATGGATTCCGTCTACGGCAAGTTCCCCGATGAGTGACCGTGAGGCGAAAGCCGGCGCCGTGCCTGCGTCTACGCCTCCAACGGCTCCTGCGCGGTGACGTGGCGCAGCGTGCGCACGGGCGACAGCGCCACGACCGCCGCCGCGGCGAACGCCGCCACCATGGCGCAGAGCACGACGGCACGCGCATCGATCGCGCTGGCGATCGCACCTGCGGCCATCGAGCCGACGAGCATCGCCAGCAGGCCGGCGAAGCGCACGGCCGCGTTGACGCGCCCCAGCACCGCGGGCGGCGCGACCGCCTGGCGCAGGCTCACCTGGTTGATCTCGTAGATCGTCCAGCCAGGGTCGCTGACGCACTGCTGCGCGATCAGGAGCGCCGCCGCCAGCAACGACGCGTCACGCGCGAGCGACATGAGGGCGAAGCCGGTGCCGCCCAGCGCGAGGCCCAGGATCATCGCACCGCCGATGCCGAACCGCCGCGCGCACCATCCGGCCGCCAGCGCACCGCCGAGCGAGGTGATGCCGCCAACGCCGAAGATCAACCCCAGCACGCCCGGCGAGAAACCAAGCTGGCGGCTCGTGAAGAGCAAGAACACTGTCCCCATGAGTCCGGACGCCAGCGATAGCATCACCCAGCTGGCCGCGACCGCGAGCAGCACCGGGCTACGCGCGACCGCCCGCAGGCCATCCGCGATCTCGGTCCGCACCGACTGGCGCTGTTCGATCGGCGCGGTTGGCGGCTCCGGCGTGCGGATGGCGCGCACGAACGCGGCCGAGCACAGGAAAGAGAGCGCGTCGATGACGATGGCGCCGGGGCCGGTGATCAGCTGCACGAGCCAGCCGCTGGCGCTGAACGCACCGAATTCGGCAACCGAGGCGCTTGCGGTGAGCTTGCTGTTGCCTTCGATCAGCTCTTCCGGCTCGACGATGGACGGCAGGTACGACTGGTACGCCACGTCGAAGAACGACGTGAGGATGCCCGCGCTGAACGCGACGACGTAGAGCTGTTCCATGCGCAGCATGCCGAAGAGCGCCGCCAGCGGGATCGACCCGACGATGGCAGCGCGGCCGAGGTCGGCAGCGATCATGATCGGCCGGCGATGCAGCCGGTCCACCCAGACGCCCGCGATGAGGCCGAAGAGGATGCCCGCGACAGTGTCGGACGAGACGAGGACGGCCACCTGCCACGCGCTGGCGTGGAGGAAAATGATGGCGGTGAACGGCAGCGCCGTGCGCGTGATCAGCGAGCCGAAGACCGAGATCGTCTGTCCGGCCCAGAGTCTG
The DNA here is from genome assembly GCA_041494685.1 of Dehalococcoidia bacterium. Taxonomy (GTDB): domain Bacteria; phylum Chloroflexota; class Dehalococcoidia; order DSTF01; family JACRBR01; genus JBGQBE01. The sequence continues at coordinate 9,696 of JBGQBE010000051.1, forward strand.
ACGAAGTCGGGATGACCCCAGAGGCCGTCGAGTCGCACGCGCATGGAGGAGTGTACCGCGCGGACGATCCGCCCCCGCTAGAGATCGTTGTCGCGCAGGAACTCCAGCACCGCGGCGTTGAACTGCTCCGGCTGGAAGAGGTTGACCGCGTGGCCCGCCTTCTCGATCACGACTTTGCGTGCGCCCGGGATCTTCGACGCCATGTACTCGCCGCCGGCCTTGTAGCGCTCGTCGTCTGCGCCCAGCACGATCAACGTCGGCACGTCGATCTGCTCCAGGTGCTCCATCACCTTCGCGTCGCGCTGGGTGAGGATGCCGCGCGCCGCGAACGCGAGCCCCTGCGCCGAGCACTGGTACTGGCGCGTGGCGTCGATCTCGATGCCGCGGCCCAGGCCGTCGAGCCCGCGCTCTTCGAAGCGCTTTGCGTAGTTGATGGAGAAGTCGTTCCAGCCGGCGCGCGCGTCGTCCTTGCGGTAACCGGGGCCCGTGTTGCAGAGGATCAGCGCCTTCACCATCTCGGGCTGGGCGAGCTGGAATTCCAGCGTCATGTAGCCACCCAGAGAGAGGCCGCCCACGACGGCCCGGCTGATCCCCAGGTGCCGGAGCAGCGCCGCCATGTCGGCGACGGTGTGCTTCTCGCTGTAGTCATCCGGCGAGGGCGGGCTGTCGGTGCCCCCGTGGCCGCGCATGTCCCAGGCGATGATCCGGTAGTCGCGCAGGCCTTCGAATTGCGGCCCCCACATCTGCAGCGTCGCCGCGAAGGCGTGGGTGAGCAGGATCGGAGTACCGTAGTGCGAGCCGTGCTCCTCGTAGTTGATGTGGATCCCGTTCAGCTCGACAAGCGGCATGCTGCTCTCCCGTCCCGGATTCGTCGTGACGCGGCATCTTCGCGCACCCGCGCCGCGCGGGCAACGGGGGACTGGAGACTGAGCCCAATCCCGAATCCCCAATCTCCAGCTCCGTCTCGCCTCCCCGGCCCCTGCCCCGCTACCATGGCGCCGTGGCTGACGATTTCGCATCGATCACCGAGAGCGGGCCGCTCGTGGCGGAACTGCGCGCGCGCATCGAGCGCGAGGGCGCGATCACCTTCCGCGAGTTCATGGCCGCGGCGCTGTACCACCCGCGCCACGGCTACTACAGCACTAATACCGGCACGATGAGCCGCGGCGGTGATTATGTCACGTCACCGGAGGTCCACCCGGTCTTCGGCGCGCTCGTCGCGAAGCAACTCTGCGAGCTGTGGCGCGGCATGGGCGCCCCTGCCCGCTTCGACATCGCCGAGCAGGGCGCGGGCACGGGGCTACTGGCGCGGGACGTGCTGGCGTGGGCGCACGAGCACGAACCCGCGTTCGCCGCCGCGATCCGGTACAGCATCGTCGAGATCAGCGCGGCGTTGCGGCGCGCCCAGGAGACGACGCTGGCCGCGGCCGCGTTGCCCGCCGGCGGGGTCGCGTGGCACGACGCCCTGCCGCCCGCTATCGAGGGCTGCGTGCTGTCGAACGAACTGATCGACGCGTTCCCTGTACATCGCGTCGTGCGGCGCGGCGGCGATCTCCTCGAAGTCTTTGTCGCACACGACGGCACACGCTTCGTCGATGAGTTGCGGCCGATCTCCGACCCGGCGCTGCGCCGCTACTTCGACGAGCTGGGCGTGCTGCCGGGCGATGGCTGCTACGCGGAGGTGAATCTCGACGCGCCGCGCTGGATCGTGCAGGTCGCCGCGGCGCTGCGACGGGGGTACGTGTTGACGTTCGACTACGGCTACGAGGCGCCGGACCTCTACGCTCCGTGGCGGCGCGACGGCACGCTGCTCTGCTTCTACCGGCAGTCGGCGAGCAGCGACCCGTACCAGCGGATCGGCAAGCAGGACATGACGAGCAGCGTCGACTTCACGACGCTGAAGCGCGCCGGCGAGGCGGCGGGACTGTGCACCGTCGCGATGACGGACCAAGCGTCGTTCCTGGTGCGGCTCGGCATCGGCGAGGGTGTGGCGGCGGTTGCGGGCGAGCGGGCGCAGATGGAGGAGTACTTCGCGCGCCGCCGCGTGGTGATGGACCTGATCGACCCGGCGCGGCTGGGCCGGGTCAAAGTGCTGCTGCAGGCGAAGGACGCGCCGGACGCGGTGCCGTGGGGCTTCCGGGACGGCTGACGTGGCCGGCGCAGAGTCGGCAGATTCAGCGCAGACGCCTTCGGCGGCGATGTGTCGCCCCTGACAGATCGTGCCGGGCGGCCGTTCCAGACTCAGATGAGCGCGCCCGGTGTGGGGATCTTCTCATTTCCAGCCCGCGGTAGCTATTCGGAAACAAATCCTTGCGGGCGACGATGTCATCATGGAGCCGGAGGACGCTCATGAGACTCAAGAAGAACCTCAGCGCCAAGATCGTGGCCGTAGTCGCCAGCCTTGTCGCGCTGATCGGTACCTGGGGCCTGGTGCACCAGAACTCGCCCGCATCCGCAAACGACAACTCCGCCGCGCCGACGGTGCAGCCGACGGCGCTCGCCGGGCAGCGAGTCGCGCCGGGACGTCCCGCACCCGCTAAGGCCCCCCAGGTGGTTGTGAAGAAGAAGCACACGAGGACGCACGTTTCGTGATGATCACACGCACGTTCCCGGCGATGGGCGGCACGGTCGAACTCCAACTGGTGCACGGCAACGACGCCGATGTCGACCGCATCGGCGAGCTGTTCGCCGCGCACGAGCGTACAATGAGCCGCTTCCTGCCGGACAGCGAGCTGTGCGCGCTCAACGCGTCGCCGGCGACGCCGTTCGCCGCGTCACCGCTGCTGTTCGACGCGGTGAGCGAAGCGGCGGGCTGGGCGGCCATCACGGATGGGATCTTCGACCCGACGGTCATCGACGCGCTCGAAGCGAGCGGCTACGACCGCCCATTTGATGAGATCGCCGGGGGCGGCGGCACCGCCGTCGCGACGCGGCCCGTACCAGCAACGCGCACGCAGCGCTGGCGCGGCATCCGCTTCGACTACGAACACGAGACGATCACGCTGCCGACCGACGTGCGCATCGACCTCGGCGGCATCGGCAAGGGCTACACCGTTGACCGCGCCATCGCCGCGCTCGGTCCGGGCGTGAACGCCATGGTGAACGCATCAGGAGACCTCTACGCCGCGGGCGACGGCCCGGACGGAGACGGCTGGTACGTCGGCGTCGCCGACCCGTTCTCCGCCGCCGAGGATATCGCCCTCCTGAACGTCAACGACCGCGGCGTGGCCACGTCCGGTTCGGTGCGCCGCAACTGGCTCGCGGGCGACGCGCGCTACCACCACCTGATCGACACGCGCGAAGGAACCTCATCGCGGAGCGGCCTGGCGACGGTGACGGTCGTCGCGCTGACGGCGACACGGGCCGACGTGCTGGCGAAGACGGCGTTCTTGCTGGGCGCTGAGCATGGCCTGCGCATGATCGAGCGCTTCCCCGGCGCCGAGTGCCTGGCGGTGACACAGCAGGGCGACGTGCTGACGAGCGCGGGTATGGCGGAGTACTTCGCGTGAACCACGAGTTCTGGTACCTCTCCCGCGCCGCCGGCTTCACGGCCTACCTGCTGCTCTTCGTGTCGGTGGCGCTCGGCATCTCGATGGGCACGCGGCTGACGGACCGCGTCGCGCGGCGTAACACGGTCTTCGACCTGCACCGCTTCACGACGATCTTGGCGCTGCTCTTCACGCTCTTCCACGTGTACATCCTGCTGGGCGACAGCTACTTCAACTTCAACGTGTGGCAGCTCTCGATACCGTTCCTGACGCCCTACCGGACCTGGCAGACGGCGGTAGGCGTCACGAGCATCTACATGCTTCTGCTGCTCGTCATCAGCTTCTACGTGCGGCAGTTCATCGGCTACCGCGCGTGGCGGACGCTGCACTACCTGACGTTCGCACTGTTCGCGGGGGCGACGCTGCACGGCCTCTCGGCTGGTACCGACACGTCGCAGGCGTGGGCGAAGCTCATCTACATCGTCTCCGGCGCGGGGACGGTCGCGCTGATCATGTACCGGGTCCAGTACCACATGCCGGAGAACAGCACCGTGCGGACGCTGCGGCTCGCGTCGGCGATCGGCACAGTCGTCGTCGCGATGGCCATCGCCTTTAGTACGGGGCTGTTCACGGCAGGCACAGCGCCGTCGCCCGTCGTCGCGGACGCGGCGTCGGTGCGACAGGGCCAGCCGCAGCTGGTGCAGGCGCCCGCCGGTGCGCCCGTGCCCACAGGCCCGACGGCCACGCCCGACCCGTATCCCTTCCTCGCCAGCTTTGACAACGACTTCAGCGGCGCGTACCAGCAGACATCCGACGCGACCGGCACGCACCTCACACTCGACGGTGTTACGTCCGGCGATCTCACGACGAAGCTCCATGTCGAATTGCAGCAGACGCGCGTCGTGCCGACACCCGACAACGAGGACATCGAGAAGGTCGCCGACGATGAGGACGCCGAGGCGCGCCCGACGGTCACGGTCACGGTCAACAAGGCCCAGTTGATCGATCCCGTGTCGAGCCAGGTGGTCTGTGAGGGCAAGCTGACGGCGCTGGACGACGGCTATCTGAAGGCCACGTGCGACGGCGTCGGCCCGTACGCGGGTGTCCGCATCAGCGTCTCGTCACAGGTGCAGGCGTCGAGAGACGGCTCCTTCAGCGGCGCGCTGAGCGGCTCGATGCGGCGCGTGAGTTAGCCGCTTTTCACGCCGCTGCTCCCGGCGGTACAATCCTGTCGACCTCACCACCCATCGCCCGGAACGGAAGGATACGGCCGTGCTCCACTGTATGCCCTTCGCCGCACCATCGCCGTCCCCCGGTCGCGCCGCGCAGGCGGTGTCGTGATGGCGCAGGATGGCGTGACGATCCGCCCTATCGATTTCGCCCGCGACGAGGTCGCCCTCAAGTCTTTTCTGGGAGAGCGCGACCGCAAGCGCCTGGACCACTGCGAGGCCGCGTGCAAGGCCGGCGACTGCTTCGCTGTGGTCGCCGATGAGGGCGGCATGGCCGTCGGCTGGGCCGTCGTGCACCTGACCTTCCGCGACGACCAGGACTGGGATCCGCCGGATGACGACACCCGCGCCTTCCAGAGCGGCGACAACGCGTACCTCGAGAACATCGAGGTGACGGCGCGCGCGCGCAGCAGCGGCATCGGCCGCAAGCTGCTGGAGGCCGTACAGGACGAGTCGCGCAAGCGCGGTAAGCGGCACCTGTGGCTGCACACGTCCGAGAACAACACGAAAGCGCACGACCTGTTCGACCGCGAGGGCTGGACGCACGAGCGCAGCGTCAACCCGCCCTGGAAGCCCGCGTCCCGCACGCGCATCTACCGCAAGGAGCTGTAACCATGCGCACCACGTTCGTCCGTACGCTGGCGGTGATCGCCATCATGCAGTTCTTCGTCACACGCACCATGGCCGGTCGGGTCATCGAAGAAGGGCGCGCGGAGCGCATGTGGATGCTCTACCCGGTGAACGTGCTGATGAACGCCCTTGCGTGGACGCTGCTGATCTCGGCGGGTGGCCGCGTGCTGCGCATCTTCCGCCGCGCATGATGGCGGGCGCGATCCGGCACGTCGACGCGTTCACGACGCGGCCGCTCGAAGGCAACCCCGCCGCCGTCGTCGATGGCGCGGGCCTCGACGCGGAGACCATGCAGCGCATCGCGCTGAACCAGCGACTCTCCGAGACCGTCTTCCTGCTTCCGCCCCAGTCGCCCGCGAACCACGCGCGGCTGCGCATCTTCACGCCCGGCACGGAGCTGCCGTTCGCCGGCCATCCGACGGTCGCCGCGTCACACATCCTGGTGAGCGAGGGGCGCGTGACACCGATCGCGGGCGCGCCGCTGCTGCTGGAGACCGCCGCTGGCGTCATCCCCATTGAGGTGACCGGCGACGATACGCCGCTCTACACCATGACGCAGGTGGCGCCGGCGTTCCGGGACAGCGCGGTCAGCGCGGCGACGATCGCAGCCGGCCTCGGACTGGCCGCGGGTGATATCGCCAGGGCGGAGTGGGTGAGCACGGGCGTCGAGTGGCTGATCGCTCAGGTCGCGTCGCTGGAGGCGATGTTGCGCGTGACGCCCGACATGATGGCGCTGATGCGCATCCCGCACGGCATCTCGATCTTCTGCATCGGCGCGCAGCACGCAGACGCCGATATCCACGTCCGCGCCTTCGCGCCGGCCGCCGGGATCTTCGAGGATCCCGTCACCGGCAGCAGCAACGGCTGCATCGGCGCCTTCATCGCGAAGCACAAGCTGATGCAGCCGGCGGGCGGCGAAATCCGCTACGTCGCGGAGCAGGGGATCGAGATGGGGCAGCCCGGCCGGGTGTACGTGCGCGTCGCCGGCGTGCCGGACGCGCCGCGCGTCCACATCGGCGGCCACGCCGTCACGGTGCTGCGAGGCGAGCTGCTGCTCCCCGCGTGACCGTCACCGCCGCGATCCTGCTGGCGGGCGCGCGCATGCCGGCGTTCGAGGACGCGGTCGCGCTGCTGCCGTTCGGCGACGGCACCCTCGTCGAGTACCAGGTAGCGCAACTCCGCGCCGCGGGCGTCGATGTGATCGAGGTGGTGCTGGGCCACGAGGCGGAGCGGATCGTCCCGCTCGTCGCCGCGGACAACGTCGAGCCGATCGTGGACCCGCGGTGGGGCGAGAGCGCGGCGTCCGCGCTTCGCGTAGGCGCCACGGCCGTGCCGCGCGAGAGCGTGCGCGCACTGATCGTGAGCGTCGTGGCGCCGCGTACGGCGGCGGAGTACCGCTGCCTGCTCGATGCGCACGGCGCGGGTGACGCGCCGATCGTCCGCGTCGCGGGCGATGATGCGCCCGGTGCGCCGGTCGTCGTCAACCGCGAGCTGCTCGCGGAGATCCGCAACCTGCGCGACGACGCGCCGGGCCTGTTCCCCGTCCTGGAACGTCACGCCGCCGCCACGCGCGACATCGCGTGCGCGGACGCGGCGGCGATCGGCATCACATCGCGCGAGGAGTACGCGTGGGCGCTTCGGGCGTTCGGGTTCGCGGAGTAGCGGGGCGCCACCATATTCCGATGTGTACGTCGTGCCCCACTCCGGAATCGTCCATGCGATGAAGCCCGAGCTGGATGATCCGGTCGTCTCGAGGATGGTACGGACGCGCCGGGTTGTCTTGCCCTAAGACACATTCCAAAGAATCGATCGCGGGTTTCCATAGCGTCGACCAATTTCGCTTAGGGCTCACGCGGAAGCAGATTTCCAGCTCGACGCCGCCTTCACAAACGACCTCTTGTGTCTGCGCAGCGATCTGCTGCGAAACCTGATCCTTCCAGGCCGCCGTCTGAGACGAGGCGTTGGTCACCGCTGAGGCGAACCGCCAGCGATCATCTGAGCTAACCGGCGCTGGGACGGCTCGCTCAATTTCAATGACCGATTCGGCAACGCCTTTCGCCGCCCATACGGAGACGAAACGCGACGCGCCAAGCCGGCGCACGATAGGGAATAGGTAGTTATCGAGATCGCGTCCACGTGAGAGGACATCAACGCTGGCGTCAAAACCGACGAACAGACGCAACGCCAGCGGCGCATCGCTGAGCGCGAGCATTCTTGGGCGCGTTAGCGTTTCTACGTGATCCAGATAACGACCTAACGCGATCTGCGAGGGCGACGTCTTCGAGTCCCAGCTTTCGAGCCGCGGCGGAATCCCCAACGGGACGCCGACCTGGTCGGGCTGGCGGTATCTCACGAACGTGACCATGGCGTCAGTCTACGCCACCGGCTCCGGCAGGAGGCGCTGGAACAGCTCGTTGCTCAGCAGGCGGCCGCGCGGCGTCAGGCGCAGGTGCGTCGCCGTGCGCTCCAGCAGGCCGTAGCCGGTGAATTCCGCGATCAGCGCTCCGTGCACCTCGTCCAGGCCGCGGCCATAGCGCGACGCGAACGCCGCCAGATCGATGCCCTCGTTCAGCCGCAGGCCCAGGATCAGCGTATCGGCGATCGATAGCTCTGGCGTGATCTGCTCGGCGCCGTGCACATGGCGCAGCAATCCGTCGGCGGCCGCCACTGACTCGTCGACAAGTTCGGCGTAGCGGTTCGGCAGCAGCACGGTCGAGAAGCGCACGCCGTTGAGGAACGAGTGCGCGCCCGCGCCAAGGCCCAGGTACTCGCGGTTCTGCCAGTAGACGAGATTGTGGCGGCATTGCCGTCCCGGACGCGCCCAGTTCGAGATCTCGTAGTGCTCGTAGCCGTCGCGCGCGAGGCGCTCTTCCGTCCACTCGTACTGCTCCGCCTGCATGTCTGCGTCCGGCGCGGGCACGCGGCCACGCTTGACGTCGCGGGCGAGCGGCGTGTTGTCCTCGACCGTCAGCGCGTAGAGAGAGAGGTGCTCCGGCGCGAGCACCAACGCCTGCTCCAGGGTGCGCTGCCAGGCGGCCATCGACTGCTCCGGCAGGCCGTAGATGAAATCGAGGTTCACGTTGTCAAAGCCCGCCTCGCGGGCGGCGGCGAACGCTTGTCGCGCATCGTCGGCCGTGTGGATGCGGTCCAGCATCACCAGCTCTTCGTCGTCGAACGACTGCACGCCGATCGACAGGCGGTTGAGGCCGATCGAGCGCATGCCGCGCAGGTATTCCGCGCTGAGGCTGCCGGGGTTGGCTTCCATCGAGATCTCGGCGTCGGGCGCGAAATCGAATGTGGCGCGCAGGCCGTCCAGGATCTTCGCCATCTCCTCGACGGGGTTGAGGCTGGGCGTGCCGCCGCCGAAGAACACCGTCTCGACCGCGCGGCCGCGCACGGCCTCGGTCCAGAGCTTCGCGTCCTTGACGATGGTGCCTGCGTACGACGGGATCATGTGCTCGTGGCCGGCGTACGAGTTGAAGTCGCAGTAGCCGCACTTCGCGGTACAGAACGGGATGTGCAGATAGAGGCCGATGCCGCGAGAGGTCACGATTGAGGGTAGCAGTTGGCCGTCGGCGGCCGGAAGCGTTGCTGGCGTCAAGACACGGCGGCGAGCCAGCCGGCGGCCAGGATCGCAGCGCCAATGCCGAGGAGGCCGAAGCCGAACTGCAGCGCGCCACCGTCCCGGCGCAGCGCATAGGCCGCCATGCTGAGGGCAAGGCACGCCGCACCAAACGCCGCCGCCGGCGCGTAGATCGCCGCGTCGTAGCGGACGAGCGGCACGATCGCCGCGCTGAGCGCGAGGGCGGCGCCGAACGACGCCCAGCTGGCGATCATCGACCCGCGCGCTCCGAGGCGATGCGCGAGGCCGCGCACGCCGTGCGCCGCGTCGGCATCGATGTCAGGGAGCGTGTTGGCGAGGTGCAGCGCCAGGCCGATCAGCGCGCCGAGCGGCAGCAGCCACCAGAGCGCGTCCCGCCACACGCCCAGCACGGTCCACACCCATAGCGGCAGCACAGGGATCGCGATCATGTACGGCACCGCGCTGAAGACGGAGCGCTTGAGGCGCACGTCGTACGCGAGGCCGCAGGCCATCCCGAGCATCGCCAGCGCGAAGCCCCCCGCACCGAGCGTCGCCGCGACGAGCGCGGCCGCCGTCACCAGCGCACACGCGGCGGCGAGCGCGACGCGTGGGGCGATGAAGCCGGCGGCGATCGGCTTCCACGGCTTCGCCGCCGCGTCGAGCGCGCGGTCGCAGTAGTCGTTCGCCACACCGATCGCCGACTGCGCAAGCAGCATCACGAGCAGCATGCGGCCCAGCAGGGACGCATCGGGCATGCCGCGCGCTGCGACGCACGACAGCGCCGCGGTCGCAGTGACGTTCAGCAGCGTCGGGAACGGGTGCACGATGCGGGCAGCGCGCAGCCAGCGCGCAGCGCCGTGCGGAGCGGGCGCGCGCGGCGGTGCGACCGGAAGCGTCAGGATGGGGGTCCGCATGCGCCGTCTCCCGCGGTACTCTCGCTGATCATACTCCTCCGCGGCGCGCGTGGATGTCGCATGTCGGTACCGTCACAACCGCGCCAAGTAGACGGACGGCATCTTGACACACTACGGATTCCGCAATATGGTGGATCGGTCCGGACGTGTTCCGGGCCCATGAGCGACTCCGTAGTGATAAGGAGGTCTTCTCATGAACAACCGCATCCGGTGGGGTATCTGGCAGGTCGACTGACTAGCCCTGTTCCCGTGGGGCAGGGCGCGCCGACCAGGCAGGCTCCACACAGTCTGTGGGCATCGGGACGCCAATTTGAGCGCTTTTCCCAACCATGACGGAGGTTACCCGTTCTGGAGCCTGCTGGAGATCCCGGTTCAAATATCCGTACGTGAAAAGGCTTTCCGAAGCGGAGAGCCTTTTTCCATGCGCGTGACTGATGCCTGAAGACCTGACCAGCCAGTCCAACCTGTGGCTCGCTGACACGCTCTGGCGCCTGGGTGCCGTGCAGTTCGGCGACTTCACGCTCGGACGCACCACCGTCAACTCCCCGATTCACGTCAACCTGCGCCTGCTCATCGCGCATCCCACCGCGCTCGCGCGCGCCGCGCACATCGTGCTGCAGGAGGTGCAGACGCTCCAGTCGATGCGCCACCCGCAGGTGGACCCGTTCGACCTGGTATGCGGCGTCCCGTTCGGCGGGCTGGTCGTCGCGGAGGCGTTCTCGCTGACCTCGAAGATCCCGCTGATCTACCCGCACCCGCACACCGACGACCTGGAGTCGGACGTGGAGGGGCTGTATCACCCCAGCCAGACGGCGCTGATCATGGACGACCTGATCACCGGCGGCGGCAGCATCATCGTCGCGGCGAACCGGCTGCGCGACGAAGGACTCTTCGTGCGCGACGCGGTCGTCCTGTTCGACCGACAGTCGGGCGGCCACGCGAAACTGGAAGAGCACGGGATCCGGCTTGTGTCGGTGCTGACGTTGGAAGTGCTGCTCACCTACCTGCGGTCGAGCGGCAAGATCGGCGACGACTGGTACCGGAAGAGCATGGCGTTCTTCGAGGCGCACCGCCCGCGCGACTGAATCGCCGGCCGCGCTGCTACAACAGGCGGCGGATCGGCTTACGGCCCGGGCGCGGGTCGTAGTTCGACTTGAACATCTCGAGCTTGTCGCGCTCGATGAGGTACTTCCCCGCAAAGAGGACGGCAGGGACTTTCTTCTGCTTGATCAGCCGGCGCAGGCTCTGGGGATGGATGTTGAGAAGCCGCGCCGCCTCGACGAGGTCCAGATAATTCTCGAACGGGCTCGTGACCATGCCACGCCCTCAACCTATAACACGCTATATCAGATGAGTGATTGTATCACGCGCGGCGCGGCACTGGTAGTGCGTTATGTAGTGTTTTTTCTGCCGCGCCCGAACGGCCACCGCCGCTTCCCTGCCGCCTGTTCCGCCGTCGCCCGGTCAGCCGCCGCCGCGCCGCTTACTGCGCGCTCCATGCGGCGATGCAGCATCACCATCGCCTCGGCGACATCCAGCGCCGCTTCGGCATCCTCCAACAGCGCTGGGAACAGCGCGAGCGCAGTCTGAGTGAACTCCGGTACCGTGCCCGGCCGCCCGTCGCGCATATGGTGGCCCCGCAGCTCCGTCGAGCAGCCGTAGATCGCCGAGAGCAGCTTGCGGTACTGGGCGGCGTCCAACTCGATCACGGCGTCGCCGCCGCGCTGCGCTGCGAGCGCATCGTACACGGCGCGCAGCCCGCGTTCGACGGGCCGTTTCGTATCCGGATCGAGCTCGGAGCCGGGACGGCCCAAGTGGTATACCAGCGCCAGCTCGACCAGCCGCGGTTCGTCGTGCGTCAGCTTCAGCGCGAACGTCATCGCCGCCAGTGTAGCCGCCTCGGCCACGCCGAATCGGCAGGCGGCAGGCAATTCGGCGATCGCGCGCGACGTGCAGACGCCCCCGCCGTGGCGAGGGCGTCTGCGTCGTGTCTCGGTTTCGGCGCCGACGGCGTCAGATGGCGCCAGCCAAGGGCGAGCCGCGGCTACCCCTTGTGCTTGCGTTGCCAGCGCGTCTTCTTGAGCATCTTGCGGTGCTTGTGCTTGCGCATCTTCTTGCGCCGCTTCTTCACCACCGAACTCATACGCGTTCCTCCTCTGCACCCGCTCCGGGCTTCGTGGCCCGTGCGGGCCGTCTGGCACGATCATGGCGGCGGGCGCGCAGGCTCCGCCCGCCGTCAGGGTGCGGCCGCGCCGTCCCTGCGCCCCGGTAATGGGGGCAGCGCGCAGTATACCCCAGCGATTGCGCAAACACGAGACGCCGCGAAGCTGTACGCTGTTGTTGGCCGCAGCTCCTGTGATAGAATCGTCGCAGAAGCCGGACCGGCCGCATCGCATGGGGACCGTGGGGTCCGCTGCACGCGACCGGAGCGGCTCATTTTGTCGTAGGGAGGATCAATCCAGTTGACCGAATTCAGTAGCGGCGGAGTCGCAAACCCCGAGGTCGAGGCGGCCAGCGACGAAGTCTTCACCATGCAACACTGGCTGGACTCAGGCACGGACTTCAAGACGCTCCGCCGAGGCGAAGTGGTCGAAGGCACGATCATGGGGATCCAGCGCGACGGCGTGATCGTCGATCTCGGATCAAAATCCGAGGGCGTGATCCCGCCGCACGAGATGCACTCGATGGGCGCGGACCCGATGAGCAAGGTCGCGGTCGGCGAGAAGATCCTCGTGTACGTCATGCAGCCGGAGGCGGACCAGGGCCAGGTGGTGCTGTCCGTCGATCGCGCGCGCGGCGAGCGCGGCTGGCGCGTACTGCAGACGCGGTTCGAGGAGGGCGAGGCGTTCGACGGCGAGGTCACCGGCTACAACAAGGGTGGCCTGCTGGTGAACGTCGAGGGCGTCTCCGCGTTCGTGCCGTTGTCGCAGGTCGTGGGCGTACGCCCGGATCAGGACGGCGAGGGCGGACTGGCGTCGGCCGTCGGCAAGCAGCTGCGGCTCAAGGTCATTGAGATCAACCGCCGGCGCAACCGCGTCATCCTGTCGGAGCGCGCGGCGCTCCAGGAGTGGCGCTCGCAGCAGAAGGACCGCCTGCTGGCGGAGTTGAAGGAAGGCGAAGTCCGCAAGGGCCGCGTCTCCAGCGTGCGCAGCTTCGGTGTGTTCATCGACCTCGGCGGCGCCGATGGCCTGGCGCACCTGAGCGAGGTCTCATGGGATCGCAACAAGTCGCCCGAGGAGATGTACCGCGTCGGCGATGAGGTCGACGTATACGTGATGAAGGTCGACCCGGAGACGAAGAAGATCGCGCTGTCGTTGCGCCGAGCGCAGCCGGAGCAGTGGGACCTGATCGTCGACAAGTACCAGGTCGGCCGCGTCGTGGTCGGCATGGTCACCAAGCTCGTGACGTTCGGTGCGTTCGCGCGCATCGAGGGTCCCGTCGAGGGCCTGATCCACGTGTCCGAGCTGGTGGACCGCCGCATCGCGCACCCGAAGGAAGTGGTGCGCGAAGGCGACCTGCTGCCGCTGAAGATCGTCCGCATCGAGCGCGACCGGCACCGCCTGGGGCTGAGCCTTCGCGACGCCCGGGACGAGGGCACGCGCATGGGCTTCACGTTCAACGACACCGGCGAGGTGATCGCGGTGCCGGACGACCTGCGCAAGGAGTTCGAGGAGCGCGAGGGCGTGACGGTGCCGCCGCGCGAGCCGCGCGAAGAGAGCGAGACTCCGGCCGCCGTGACCGCCTTCGCCCCCGCCGCCGACGGTGACGAGGCAGCCGCGGCCGCCGCGCCGCCGCCCCCCCCACCGCCCGCAGCGCCGCCTGTCGCGCAGGAGCCGGTGCGATCGGCGATGGCGGAGGCGTTCGCCGCGGCCTCGGCCGCGGCCGCCGGCACGACGGATGCTGTTCCGGCGGAGACCGTCGCCACGGATGTGGCAGCCGAAGAGAGCGTCGCCGATGCGCCGGCGGACGGGCCTGCCGAAGAGAGCATCGCCGATACATCGGCGGACGCGCCTGCCGAAGAGTAAGAGCGTCGCGAACGCGACACGAATGCCAGGTCCGGCCGCCCGGGGCGGCCGCGTGAAATCAGGGGGAACACCGGTCGAGAGGTCACTGATAGCGCCCGACCATGCTATCAGCAACGGTTCTGAAACACGCCTGTAGCACGCTCCTACTAGACTTGCCCGCATCGGGTGTGGTAGATTGGTTATAGAGAGTTAGCAATTCTTCTGGAGCGCTATGATGGCTGACAGATTCGACAAGTTCACAGAGCGCGCACGCCGGGTCCTGACGCTGGCCCAGGAAGAGGCCCAGCGGTTCAACCACAACTACATCGGTACGGAGCACCTGCTGCTGGGCCTCGTCCGCGAGGGCGACGGCGTCGCCGCCAAAGTGCTGGCCAACCTGGGCGTTGAGCTCAACAAGGTCCGCTCGGCGGTCGAGTTCATCATCGGCCGGGGCGACCGCGCCGTCCTCGGCGAGATCGGCCTGACCCCGCGCGCCAAGAAGGTCATCGAGCTGGCCGTCGACGAGGCGCGCCGGCTCAACCACCACTACATCGGCACCGAGCACCTGCTTCTGGGTCTCGTCCGCGAGGGCGAAGGCATCGCGGCGGGCGTGCTGGAGAGCCTGGGCGTCAACCTCGAGCGCGTCCGCGCCGAGACGACGCGCATCCTCT
>JBGQBE010000052.1:0-23723 GCA_041494685.1 Dehalococcoidia bacterium
AGGTGCTGCATGTGCCACGGGTACCACGCGATGCGCTGCGCCTTCGCCAGCGTGCCCGGCACGTGCCGCAGCCCGTTCGCCAGGTCCACGTCGAGCGGGTGATGCACGTTCGCCACCACGGCCCGCCCCACGACGGAGCGCATCAGCAGGACGCCGTAGCTCAGCGTCTGGTTGTCGTGCACGATGTCGAACGCCCCGCCCTCGGCCTCCAGCCGCTTCAGCTCGTGCAGCGCCCGCATCGCGAACACGTTGATCAGCGACGAGAACGTCAGCCGCGTCGTCGCGAACTCGAAGAAGTTCACCGGGTGCAGATGCGTCAGCGGCGGGCGCTTGCCGAAGTACCCCACGCGGTCCATCAGCATCGACTGGAAGCTGTGCGTCACCAGCCGGTGGTGGCGCACGGCCGGGTCCAGGGCAGGGTACGGTGGCCCCGAGATCACGTGCACCTCGTGGCCCAGCCGCGACAGCTCGCGCGTCACGTTGGCCAGGTACACGCCCTGCCCGCCCGACTCCATCGAGCCGTGGTACATCAGGAAACAGACGCGAATCGCGGCACCTCCGCCCGTCCAAACACGCGGACTATAGCGGATGCCGATCCCGGACGAGCCGCCGGGCACGCGAGCGTAGCGGACCGGGATGAGCGCGAGAAATCGCGGGCAACGAAACGCCCCGAGTAACCTCGCTGCCGGCCCGGTTTCATCCTCCCCCGGTTCCTCGGTTCTGCAAGGACTTTCGCCCTCGCCTACTACGTCTCTCCGGGTTCGTCCGCCGGGCCGCGCTTAACTACTCGGGACAAGAGCTACGTTATCAGCAGCCCGGAAGGCTGTCAATCGCGTTATGACGACATCGCGATTGATCTTTTCGCATAACGCGGCGCCACCTATCGACAGTTGACCGATCCGCCCCGTTATGCCGAGCAGGCGCGAGGCGCACTCGCTCCGCGACAACGTTGACCACTGGACAACCCGCTTCTAGCAGGTACTATGGAGATAGGATCGGAGGCATCATGATCCATCGAATCATCCTGGCCGTGGTCGTTGCGCTCGTCGTCCTTGCCGTCCTTTCGGTCGTCTTCGGGATCGTGACGTTCGTGGGCTCCAACGAGTCACCCGTGACGACTGTTTCAACGGCCGTTCCGTCACCGACGGTGTCGCATTAGCTGCAATCCACCGACCGGCCACATTCAGATGCGCCAACGTGACCGTGCTGGCAAGCGCCGTGTGGGCGAGCGCTGCACTGGCGCTGGACAGCGACGCGCAGTTGCGCATCATCGCGGACAAGCTGAACGCCCGCTGCACTGAATTACGTCCCCTGCCTGCGACGCCCGGCTCGCCCGCCTCAACCGCTTCTGCCGCCGCCTGATCCACATCGCGCCCGCACGCACTCCCTGCGCCTCCCCGCCCTCCCCCGCTAGACTGCGCCCGTGAAGAAGATCCGTTTCGACCGCGCCGACGGCCGCTACCTCTACTGGTACGCGTTCGACGCCCCGCCGCCGCAGCTGCTCCACGCCGGCGAGCAGGAGCGCGGCCGCGACCAGATCGAACTCCGCTGGAACGCCCTCCTCGGCGAGCAGGTGATCGTCTCCACCGGCCGCCAGGCCCGCACCTTCCTCCCCCCCGACGAGCACTGCCCCCTCTGCCCCACCGCCGCCGCCGGCGCGTTCGCCACCGAGATCCCCTCCGCCGACTACGAGATCGCCGTCTTCGAGAACCGCTTCCCCAGCTTCCGCCCCGACGCACCCACCGTCGCCGACGATTCGCCGCTGGAGCGCCGCACGCAAGCGCTCGGTGCCTGCGAGGTGATCGTCTACGCGCCCCAGCATGACGCCGCGCTCGGCTCGCTCACCGAGCGCCAGGTGCGGAACCTCATCGACGTCTGGGCGGACCGCTACGACGAGCTGTCCGCGCGGCCCGACGTCGCCTACGTCTTCATCTTCGAGAACCGCGGCAAGGAGATCGGCGTCACGCTGACGCACCCCCACGGCCAGATCTACGCCTTCCCGTTCATCCCGCCGCACGTCGAGCAGGAGCAGCGCGCCGCCGCCGACCACCACGCCCGCACCGGCCGCTGCGTCGTCTGCGACGCCGTCGCCGCCGAGGTGGCGGACGGGCGCCGCATCGTCGCCGAGGACGAGGGCTTCGTCGCCTACGTGCCGTTCGCCGCGCGCATGCCGTACGAGGTGCACGTCGCGCCCGTGGCGCACCGCCCGTCGCTGCGCGAGCTCAGCCCCGGCCAGCGCGCCCGCCTCGCCCGCCTGCTCCGCACCGTCCAGCAGAAGTACGACAACCTCTGGGGTTTCCCGATGCCCTACACCATGTCGATGCACCAGCGCGCCGCCGACGGCGTCCCCCGTCCCGGCGAGCACCTGCACATCGAGTTCCTGCCGCCGTACCGCACGCGGGACAAGCTCAAGTACCTCGCCGGCGTCGAGACCGGCGCCGGCACCTTCATCAACGACACCGCGCCCGAAGAGAAGGCGCGCGAGCTGCGCGAGGCCTCGCCACGGACGTAGCCGTACCGCACGAGCAGCGCGTGCAGGCGCTCGTCAGCGCGTTCCGGCGCGAGTTCGGCCGCGCGCCCGACGGCATCTCCGAGGCGCCCGGCCGCGTCAATCTGATCGGCGAGCACGTCGACTACAACGACGGCCTCGTGCTCCCGTTTGCGATCGATCGCAGCGTGCTGTGCGCGTGGGCGGCGCGCAACGACGGCGTGGTCCGTGCGTATTCGGCCGACTACGCGGAGCACGCGCGCTTCAGCCAGCCGGACGTGGCGCACTTCGGGAGCGGCGCGTGGGCGCCGTACGTCCGGGGCGTCATGGCCGCGCTGGCCGGCGCCGGCCATTCATTCTGCGGTGCGGACATCGCGATCGCGGGCGACGTGCCGCAGGGCGCCGGGCTCTCCTCGTCCGCCGCGCTCGAAGTCGCCGTCGCCGGCGCGTTCCGCGACGCGTGCGGCCTGCCGCTCGACGACATCGCGCTCGCGCAGCTCTGCCAGCGCGCCGAGAATGACTACGTCGGCGTCCAGTGCGGCATCATGGACCAGTTCGCGTCCACGCTCTCGCGCCGCGACCACGCGCTGCTCATCGACTGCCGCTCTCTCGCCTACGAACACATCCCCCTGCGCCTCGAAGCCGCCGGCCTCGCCGTCGTCGTCGCCAACAGCGCCGCCAGCCGCACCCTCGCCGGCAGCGCCTACAACGAGCGCCGCCGCGAGTGCGAGGCCGCCGTCGCCGCACTGCGCGAGCGGCTCGGCCGCGACGACCTCCGCTCGCTGCGCGACGTCCGCATCGCCGAGATCGTCGACCTCGACGTCACGTACGCTCCACCGCTCCGCCGCGCCCGCCACGTCGTCTCCGAGATCGCCCGCGTCGCCGCCGCAGTCGCCGCGCTCGCGGCAGACGACTTCGCCCGCGTCGGCGCGCTCATGCAGGAGTCCCACCTCAGCCTCCGCAACGACTACGAGGTCAGCAGCCGCGAGCTGGACCTGCTCGTCGGCCTCGCCACCGCACAGGACTACGTGCTCGGCGCACGCCTCACCGGCGCCGGATTCGGCGGATGCACCGTCAACCTCCTCCGCGCCGACGCCGTCGAAGCCTTCGAGCGTGACGTCATCGCCCCCTACCGCCAGCGCACCGGCCTCCCCGCCCAGCTCTACCTCACCCCGCCCCACGACGGCCTCCGCACCTGGCGCCTATAGCGCGGCGCCCTCCGCAAGCCGTGCGTTGCCTGCTGTCTGTTGTCTGTTGTCTGCTGTCCACCTCTGCTGTTTGCCGTTTGCTGTTTGCTGTCTCTCGTCTGCTGTCTCCTGTTT
Source organism: Dehalococcoidia bacterium (assembly GCA_041494685.1). Lineage (GTDB taxonomy): Bacteria > Chloroflexota > Dehalococcoidia > DSTF01 > JACRBR01 > JBGQBE01. Next base: position 3,811 of record JBGQBE010000052.1, read on the forward strand.
GCTATCTCCCGTCTGCTGCGTCCCGCCCGCCGTCTCCCGCCTGCCGTCTATTGCCTGCTGTCTGCTGTCTGTTGTCCCCCGCCTCGCCTTCCGGCAGACATTCCCGTTCCCTACACTGCCCCCATCCACGGAGGGATCGGTATGAGATTCGCTGACCGCATCGAGAAGCTGCCGCCGTACCTGTTCGCGCAGATCAGCAAGAAGGTCGCCGCGAAGAAGGCGCAGGGCATCGACGTCGTCTCGTTCGGCATCGGCGACCCCGACCTGCCGACGCCGCCGCACATCATCGACGCCCTCTGCGACGCCGCCCGCGAACCCGCGAACCACCGCTACCCCGAGACCGAGGGCCTGCCGGAGTTCCGCCAGGCCGTCGCGTCCTGGTACGAGCGCCGCTTCGGCGTCACGCTCGACCCGGCGAAGGAAGTGCTCTCGCTGATCGGCTCCAAGGAGGGCATCGGCCACATCGCCCTCTGCTTCATCGATCCGGGCGACGTCGCGCTCGTGCCCGACCCCGCGTACCCCGTCTACGAGATCGGCACGATGTTCGCCGGCGGCGAGACCTACAAGCTGCCGCTCACCGGCGAGCGCAACTTCCTGCCCGACCTCGACGCCGTGCCGCTCGACGTGGCCGGCCGCGCGAAGGTGCTCTGGCTCAACTATCCCAACAACCCCACCGGCGCCGTCGCCGATATCGACTTCTTCGAGCGCGCGGTGCACTTCGCGAAGCGCCACGACATCGCGATCTGCCACGACGGCCCGTACAGCGAGGTGTCGTACGACGAGTACGTGCCCGTGAGCTTCCTCCAGGCGAAGGACGCGCGGGACGTCGGCATCGAGTTCCACTCGCTCTCCAAGAGTTACAACATGACCGGCTGGCGCATCGGCATGGCCGTTGGCAACGCGCGGATCATCGACGCCCTGATGCGCGTGAAGTCGAACCTCGACTCCGGCGCGGCGCAGGCCATCCAGCGCATGGCGATCGCCGCGATGGAGGGGCCACAGGACGTGATTGAGGACCACAACCGCATCTACCAGCGTCGCCGCGACCGCGTCGTCGACGCCCTGCGCAAGCTCGGGCTGCAGGTGACGCCGCCCAAGGCCAGCCTCTACGTCTGGGCGAAGGTGCCCGACGGCATGACCTCGGCGGGCTTTGCCGAGCGGCTGCTCGACGAGGCCGCCGTCATCGTCACGCCGGGCAACGGCTACGGCGCGCACGGCGAGGGCTACGTGCGCCTCTCGCTCACCCTGCCCGACGACCGCATCGACGAAGGCCTCCGCCGCATCGCCGCGCTCCCCGCACTGGCCTGACGCCCGCGGACGCCGCGAAGCGCGTGGCACAGCCGTCCCCGGCTGTGCGTCCGGCGCAGCCGGACTGTCCGCTCCACCTGCTACGATGAACGGGACGTACTGGCAGAATCGAGGCACAGCATTCCCGCACGACACAGCACCGCAGAAGAGTCCGAGCGCGCCTACCTCGTCGGCGTGCAGCGCACCGGCGACCGCGAGGCGTGGCGCGGCGAAAGCTCGCTCGAAGAGCTGAGCCTGCTCGCCCAGACCGCCGGCGCCGTCGTCGTCGGCGCGTCGCTGCAGCGCCTCGCCGCGCCCAATCCCGCTACCTACATCGGCAAGGGCAAGCTCGAAGAGATCCGCCTCGGCGCGGCCGAGGGCGACTACTCGATGGTCATCTTCGACGACGAACTCTCACCGTCACAGCAGCAGCACGTCGAGGACGCCCTCAAGGTGAAGGTCCTCGACCGCACCGCGCTCATCCTCGACATCTTCGCCATGCGCGCGCGCACGCGAGAGGGTCGCCTCCAGGTGGACCTCGCGCAGTCGGAGTACCTGCTGCCGCGCCTCAAGGGCCAGTGGAGCCACCTCGAACGCCTCAGCGGCCGCAGCGGCGCGCCCGGCGCCATCGGCGTGCGCGGCCCCGGTGAGACGCAGATCGAGACGGACCGCCGCCTCGTCCGCAAGAAGATCACGAAGCTCAAGCAGGAGATCGAAGAGGTGCGCCAGCAGCGTTCGCTCTACCGTCGCCGCCGCGAGCGCGAAGGCGTGCCCGTGATCGCGCTCGTCGGCTATACGAACGCTGGCAAGAGCACACTGATGCGCGCGCTCACCCGCGACAGCGACGTCTTCGTGCAGAACCAGCTCTTCGCCACGCTCGACCCGCTCACACGCCGCGTCTATCTCGACGAGACGCACCCGGCGTTGCTCACCGATACCGTCGGCTTCATCCAGAAGCTGCCCACGCAACTCGTCGCCGCCTTCCGCGCCACGCTCGAAGAGCTCACGGACGCGTCGGTGCTGTTGCATGTCGTCGACATCACGCACCCCGACGCGGCGCACCAGAGCCAGACCGTGGAACAGACGCTGCGCACCCTCGGCCTCGCCGACAAGCCGCGCATCACCGTGCTCAACAAGGTCGATCAGCTGCCCGACGCCGACGGCCACCCGGCCCGCTCGCTCGCCGAGCTGACGCCGTTCCAGCAGTCGCTGGGCGAGAACGTCCCCGGCGCGCTGCTCATCTCGGCCGAAAAGAAGTGGGGCATCGACGCGCTGAAGGCGCGCCTCATCGAAGTGCTGCCCGAAAAGGTGCAGGCCACGGGTGACGCCCTACGTTCGAAGGACGAGGAGCTAACAGCTAACCGCTAACAGCCGGCTAATCCCCCAGCAGCGTCTTGTAGCCCAGCGCCACGATCTCCTCGACGTACTCGCTGCGCCAGCCCGAGTTCGGTATCCGCATCTGGTGCTCGCGGTACCAGCGGTGGTAGCTCAGGTACTCGTCCTCGAGCTTGCGCCGCCACTCATCCTCTTCCGCGAAGATGTCAGGCTCCACGTCCTCGAGGCGCGCATCGATGTCGCTCGGGTCGATGTCCAGGTCTTCCTGCCAGTAGTCGGCCAGGTAGTCCAGGCAGTCTTCCAGGTCCTTGCGACAGTCGTTCACCAGCAGGCTCATCATGGCTTCCTGGTCGACCGGGTTAGCGCGCAGCCGCAGCTCGCGGGCGCAGTTCTCGCACACCACCACCAGGCGGCGGGCGTCGCACTCTTCCTTGTTCTTGCAGTTGTGAGTCCGGGGGGCGTATTCGGCGGCCGCCGGCGACCGGGTGTACCCCGCCACGAGGGTGCTGTTCAGCGAGCCGCAGCGCAGGCACGAGAGCTTGTCCGCGAAGATGTCGTCGATCGTTTGGTCCCAGTTGATCTGCATCATGCGCCTCCCCTCCGGCCCGTTCGAAACTGCACAGCCATCTTACTGGAACCTCGGTAGGCGGACAACGCGCCGAATCTGAAACGGCCCGCGAATCGTGGGTGGACTACCCGTTCGGGGACGCTGGCGGCAGCCGATACTAGTACCGGTAAAGGGGGTAGCAATCGTGAGCATGCGTCGCGGACGTTCCATCCGTTTCGTGCCGGACCAATCCCAGGGGCCCGTGATCACGTCGCGCGGCCGCCCTCGCGAGAAGCGCCCGCCGATCTCGTGGATGACGCTCCTCGTGCGCCTGCTCGTGGGCGCCTGGGCGTTCACCATCATTGTCGCGTTGCTGGATGAGTTCGGCCTCGTAGCGCACCTGCCGTTCCTGCTCGCCATGGGCATGACGGGGCTGCTGGTCACCGTGTCCTTCCTCATCACCCGCGAGGACATGGCGCCCGCGCCGGAAGCGGCCGGCGATGGCCGCCGCACCGACGGCGATGACACCACCGCGGCTCATGACCCCCTGACCGAGTTGCCCACGTTCAACTACTTCGCACGCCGCCTCAACGACGAATTCGGACGGTCGCGCCGCCTGGGCAAGCAGGTATCCATCGTGCTGATCGACGTCAACAACCTCAGCGCCGTCAACAAGGAGTACGGCGTCCGGGCCGGCGACGAGGTGCTGAAGCACGTGGCGAAGGTCATCGACAACACGCGTCGCTACAACGATGTCGCCGCCCGCCTGGGCGACGATGAATTCGGCGTCATCCTGCTGGATACCGGCGAACAGGGCATCGGCGCGTTCATCGACCGGCTCGAAGATCGTCTCGCGCGCGACTCCGCGGTTGCCGAGGTCGGCGGACGCAGCATCTCGCTCTGGGCCGGAGTCTGCTCCGGAAGCGCCAGCTCAAACCCCACCATGATGCAGTCCGAAGCGGTACTGGAGGCCGGGATGGCCAGCCTGAACCAGGCCAAGCAGGAACGCGAGCGCCGCCGCCGCATGTGGCTGTCGGCGTAGGAAGCGGTCAGCGGGTCAGCCCGTCAGCCCCCGCGGGCTTGCTGGCGGACGCTCTGATCAGCTTGACAAGCTGACTCGCGCCGACAAGCTCACAAGCTGCCCTCACGCCGCCTTCGGGATCCCCAGCCGCCGGGCGGCGGCTTCCGCGTCGATCTCGTCCGAGCGCGTCAGCATCTGGATCAGGGCCCCGATCCGCAGGATCTCGGCCAGGGCACCCGCGCCCGCCGCCAGGCTGCGCTCGGCACAGGCCTCGTAGGCGGCTCGCAGCTGCCCGCGCAGCGCGTCGTCCCTCGATGCCTCAGCCCACACCTCGATCAGCACCCTGCCGATGGCGCTGGGCGCCAGCGACGGCAGTTCTGCCGCCTCGAACGGCGGCAGGATCGCCCCCACCTCCGCCAGGCGCTTGACAACCCCGGCCAGCACGGCTGACTTCGTCGGGAAGTGGTGGTAGAGTCCGCCCTTGGAACATGCCGCCGCCATGCAGATGTCGTCCATCGAGGCCGCCGTATAACCTTTCAACGCGAACACGGTCAGCGCCGCTTGCACGATCTGCTCGCGGGCATGCTGGGACCGCTGTGCCTGGCGATTCGGGCTCGTTGGGTTGACGCTCACATCTGATGTATCGGCCGCAATACACAGGGTCTGTACGGCGGCCGTCGGGATTCGTCAAGTTTTTCACTTTTGACCGGATCACGGTTGACAGGATCTCCCGGCGGGCGTATAAAGATACCGACGAGTCGGTATTGCTACCGGCCTGGCGGCAGAAGGACGAAGCGCTCCCTGTTGGGGCGGCCCGGATCGAAGGAGGATAGGCAAATGTTCCGCGTGATGTGGTAAACGGCTGCACCTCAGTCACTCAAGCAACACGAATGGGCTCCCGACCGGGAGCCCATTCGTTATGTAGCGCACTCGGTTCCCTTCTACGCCGCGGCTCTCGGGGCTGCGGCCGCGTGGTGCTCCGTCTCCTCGTCATGTTCCTGGTACCGGATCTCCACGATCTTGTCCCACGCCAGAAGGAACGCCTGCGCGCACCGCGGGTCGAACTGCGTGCCGCTGCAGCGGATGATCTCCTCGCGCGATGCGTCCACCGAGAGCGCGGCGCGGTACGGCCGGTCGGAGGTCATCGCGTCGAAGGTGTCCGCCAGCACGAAGATCCGCGCGCCCAGCGGGATCTCGTCGGCCGTCAGCCCGCGCGGATAGCCCTTGCCGTCGAACCGCTCGTGGTGCGTCAACACGATCCGAGAAGCGCCGCTGAGGAAGCTGATGTCCTTCAGCATGTCGAAGCCGATCTTCGGGTGCCGGCGCATGTCCACCCACTCGTCTTCCGTGAGCGAGCCGGGCTTGTGCAGGATCGTGTCCGACACGCCGATCTTGCCGATGTCGTGCAGCAGGCCGCCCCGCTGCATGTCCACCCACTCGTCGGTCCCCGGCTCGATACCCATATGGAACGCGATCTCCATCATGTACTTCGCCACGCGGATCGAGTGGCCCTTCGTCTCGCGGTCGCGCGCGTCCAGCGCCGATACCAGCGCTTCCAGCGTGCCGTCGTAAGTATCGCGAAGCTGCTCCGCCATGCCTAAGATGTCCCGGTTGGCCTTCTGTAGTTCGCGGTTACGCTGGTTGAGTTCCTCGACGTTCTGGGCCGTCTTGTCGATGTACTGCTTGATCGCGAAGCGCATCATCAGCGGCGGCGCCACGAACGCCAGCAGGCCAAAGTAACTCAACCCCTCGTACGCGACCGCCAGCGCCAGGCCGAGCAGGCCGAAGACCAGGTAGTGCGGCAGCAGCCATTCGAACTTCTCGCGGAACACCGCCGTGATCGACTGCCGCGTGGCAAGGCTGACCGCCACAGTCACGAGGCTGATGTTCATCAGGTAGTACAGCCCGATGCCGAGGACCGCAATCGGGATGAGCCATCCCGTGATCGGCAGGCGCTGCGGCCCCGTCAGCGACACCAGGCTGTGCACCATGGCCGCCATCGTGACGTTGACCACGATGACCGAGCCCACGTTGAACAGGCGCTTGTACCAGGCACTGCCGCCCAACGGATCGGTCGCAAGGGCGGCGAAGGGGCTGGCTATCACGGCGCCGGCGGGGCCGTACAGGAACGCGATCGCAAAGTCGCCGACCATGGCGATGGAGATCGTCGTGTCGCCGTAGATCGGCACGCGGGTGCGCTCCATCGCGAGCGCCAGCAGCGCCAGCACGACGAATCCGGGGAGATCGTTCGTACTCAGGCGGGGCGCGAAGAACGCGATGCTGAGCAACCCCGCACCGAAGACAGCCAGGACGTACGCGAGCGCCCTGGGGGGCAGACTCTCGGCCGGTTCCGGCCGGGCGGACGCCACCGGCAATTCGATGATCTTCGAATTGGGGCCCGTTTCGGAGCGCGCGGGCAGTTCCCGGATAGGCTCGTCGAGCATACGCCCTGCCTGACTGCGTCGTAGCCCCCGACCTCAAGGGCCTAGTCCATTATCGACGCAATCAGCTTCGGCCCGTAGTGCTAGGCCGCCTCATCAAACTGCAGGGCCATCTGCCGCCGCAGGGAGGAAAGGATCCGCTTGTGAAGCTGGCAGACACGGGATTCGGACAACCCCATCATCTGGCCAATCTCGTGGAACGGCCTCGCGTCGGAGTACCGCAGGCGCAGGATCGCCCGGTCGCGGACGCTCAGGTGCTTGAGAGCCAAATCCAGCATCCCCAGCGCGGCGTTGTGGTCGGCGACCTTCGCCGGGTCGCCCGACTCGTCCTCGTCCGCCGGGTCCAGCGAGGGCGAGCCCTCCCCGTCGCGATCCTGGAGCGCGTGCTCCAGCGAGATGAACTTGGAGCCGGCATGCTTCTGGATGCTGCCCAGCTGCTCGACCGGCATGCCCATCCGGAACGCGATCTCCTTCTGCGTCGGCCAGCGTCCAAGCACCGCCGAGAGCTCCTGGGAAGCCGCCTCGACCTCCCTCGTGCTCCTGCGCAGCGAGCGCGGCAGCGGGTCCATCTTCCGGATCGCGTCGAGGATCGAGCCGCGGATGCGGCGGACGGCGAAGCTGGCGAAGCTGGTGCCCCGCTCTTCGTCGAAGGCGTCCACCGACTGGATCAGGCCCTCGATGCCATACGCCAGCGCATCCTCCCGGTCGAGTCCGAGCGTCTTCTGATTGTCCGTGGACATGCGGCCGACGACGAACGCCACCAGCGGCATGTGCTTCATGATCATCTCTTGGCGGGCTTGAGCGCTTGCCGTCACCATCGTCGGACCCCCCTCTGCTGCCAAACAGAAACGCCACCTGTCCAGAGGGAGACAGGCGGCGCTATCGCTTCGACTTCGAACCTGGCGGGGTCCGAGGTGGTCGGCGGCCCGGCTTTCCGCCTGCCTGGCGGACCCGTGGCTTTGCGTCCTCGCCTCGCGGCGAGTTTGCCCGTTCGTAACCTCTGGACGAACTCACTCCGCCCTCCTGGCCGCGCCTCGTCCACCGCATCGTGCAGTACGCTCGACAACCCATAACGCGGCTCATCGCCGTTTGTTACAGGTCCGGACGGGAGAATTTCCGACCCTCCCGCCACAACGAGCCACACCGGCCACAATTTGTGATGTCAACAACACTGGAAAAACACGCGCCCAGGATGCATACTCTGTAGTTGGACGGCGGATGCCGGCCGATAAGTCTAGGGGACGATATGCCGAGGACAACCATCGACCGCTTCGAGCAGCGGAAGCTCACCCGCGCAAAGCTCATCGACGCCGCGCTCCAGCTCTTCTCGACGAGCGGGTACGAGCACGCCACCGTGGACGACATCTCGCAGGCGGCCGGCTACTCGAAGGGCGCCTACTACTTCCACTTCTCCACCAAGGACGACATCCTGCTGGAGCTGCTGCGCATCTGGACCGAAGCCCGAAGCGCGGTACTCAACGCGAACGCGGCCGACGGCACACCGTCACGTGACGAGTTGCACGACATGATCGAGGCGTTCTTCTCCTACCAGGACGCGCCGCAATGGCCCGGCGTGCTGCTCGAGTTCTGGGCGCAGGCCGTCCGCAACCCCGAGGTCAGCAAGCGGCTCAGCCAGGCGTACGCCGGCTGGCGAAAGCAGATCTCGGCGGCGTTCCAGGCCGCCGCGGCTGCGGGCAACGTCGGCACCGCATCCGCCGAGGACGTCGGCGCGGTCGTGCTGGCTGCACACGACGGGTACGCCGTGCAGATCGCCATCGGCTCGCCCGGCGGGCGCGCGATGACGCCCGGCGAGCTCGCCGACTCCCTGCTGACGCCGCTGCAGGCGGCCGCGGGACGGCGCACCGGCACGGGGTAGCCGCGGCCTCCGACGGCCTCATCGCCCCCGTTTCGTTGATCGCAGGTGATCGTGCGCGCCCTCATCCTCGCCCCCTTCGACGCAAACGTCCTGGCCCGCCTGCGCGCGCGTCTCGACGTCGCCTACGAGAGCTGGACCGACACCAGGCTGCTGCAGGATCCTGACGCGCTCGGCACGCGACTCGCCGCCGAAGACATCGGCATCCTCATCGTCGAGGCGGATTTCGTGTTCGAAGAAGTCTTCGAGGCGGCGCCCGGGCTGCGGCTCGTCGGCGTCTGCCGCAACGCGCTCAACCAGGTCGACGTCGAAGCCGCGACGGCGCACGGTGTCGCCGTTACGCACGCTCCCGGCCGCAACACCAACGCCGTCGCCGAGATGACCCTGGGGCTGATGCTGTCGCTCGCGCGGCGCATCCCGCAGGCCAACGCGCTCGTCAGCGGCGCCGGCTGGCGCGACCCGGCTATGGGATACCGCATCTTCCGCGGCCGCGAGATCGCCGGCTCGACCGTCGGCGTCATCGGCTTCGGCCAGATCGGCCGTGAGGTCGCGCGGAAGTCCGTCGCGCTCGGCGCCACGGTGCTTGCATACGACCCGCTCGTGCCCGAGCGCCATGTCTCCGAGCTCGGCGCCACGCCGGCGTCTCTCGACGACCTGGCGGCGCGCGCGGACTTCGTAACGCTGCACGTGCCGGAACTCGATGACACGTACCGCATGGTCGACGCCGCGTTCCTCGCCCGCATGCAGCCCGGCGCGTTCCTTGTGAACACAAGCGCCGGCAGCGTCGTCGACAGCGACGCGCTGGTCGATGCGCTGGAATCCGGCCGCCTCGCCGGTGCCGCGCTGGATGTCTTCGACGGGCACCCGCTGCCGCTCAGCAGCCGCCTCATCGGCGCCCCGAACATCATCCTGACGCCGCACATCGGCGGCGCAACAGCGGAGACCATCTCCCGTCACTCGCGGATGATGGCCGGCGAGATCGAGCGACTGCTCGATGGCGCGCCGCTCCAGCACGTCGTCAACCCCCGGTACGCGGCCGCCCGTGTCCGCTGACCGCGTCCTCGTCATCGACGCGGGCACCAGCGCCCTCCGCGCACTGATCGTCGGCGTCGACGGCGCGGTCTCGCCAGTCGCCGCGGAGCCCTGGCGCACGGTCGTGCCGGACGACGCCGCGCCCTTCGGCCGCGAGTTCGTCCCGGCGGCGGTAGCGGCCGCCCTGGCGCGGCTGCTCGACGCGGCGGCCCCTCACCGCGACCACATCGCCGGCATCGCCTTCACCGGCCAGCGCGAGGGGCTCGCGTTCGTCGCGGAAGACGGCGCCGCGATCTTCGCCGCGCCGAACGTGGACGCCCGCGCCTCCGCGGAAGGCATCGCCATCGACACCGCCCGCGCCGCCGATGTGTACGCCACCACCGGCCATCTGCCGTCGCTGATGCAGGCGCCCGCGAAGCTCGCATGGCTCCGCGCCCACCGCCCGCACGATGCTGCCCGCGTCCGTTACGTGCTGCCTCTCGCCGACTGGCTGGCCAACCTGCTGACCGGCGCCCCGGCGATCTCGCGCAGTCTGGCCGCCGAGAACGGCCTGCTCGACGTCACGACGTGCGCGGTCGCCGCGCCGCTGCTCGCCAGCCTGGGCTTCGCACCTGCTCTTGTCCCTCCAATCCTGGACGACGGCGCGCTCGCCGGCGCCGTCGCATCAGGGCCGTTCGCCGGCGTCCCGGTCGCGCTCTGCGGCGCAGATACGCAGTGCGCCCTCGTTGGCATGGGCGCGATCGACGCGGGCGCGGCGGGCGTGCCCGCTGGGTGGAGCGCACCTGTGCAGTGCGTCACGGCCGCGCCGATCTTCGACGCGCAGCGGCGCACGTGGACCGGCACACACGTCGCCTCCAACCGCTGGATCCTCGAGTCGAACGCCGGCGAGACCGGCCGCGTCTGGCAGTGGGCCTGCGCGCTCCTGCGGGTCGCCCCGGAGGAAGCCTCGCGCCTTGCGGCCGCCGCGCCGCCCGGCGCGCACGACGCGATGGCTGTGATCGGCGCACGGTCGATGCGCGCCGGCGAGATGAACGCCGGCATGGGCGCGCTGACCTTCCCCTTGCCCCTGGTGATGTCCGCCCCGGAACGCGGCGACGTGCTGCGCTCCGTGCTGGAGGCGACCGCGTACGCCATCCGCGCGAACCTGGAGCAGATCGAGGAGATCGCCCGCACGCGCATCGGCACGCTGCGCCTGGGAGGCGGCATGTCCCGCGCGGCGGTCTTCGCGCAGATCGTCGCCGACGTCGTGGATCGCCCCGTCGAGGTCGCCGCATCCGCCGAAACGTCCGCCCTCGGCGCGGCGGCGCTTGCGTCCGCGGCGCTGGGGCTGCACGCTTCTCTCGACGCGGCAGTCGCGACGATGACCGGCGGCCGCCGCGCTCTGACGCCGGATCTCGCCGTCTCGGCGGCGTACGAGGACTACTACGCGCGGTGGTGCGCGCTCAGTGACGAGGCCGCGCGCCTCGCGACGGAGATCGGATGACGCAGGACTATCTCGCCGAGCGCCAGGAGGTGCTGGACGCCGTGCGCCGCATCGTCGACGCGGGACTGGTCGCCATATCGAGCGGCAACGTCAGCCGCCGCATCCGTACGCCCAGGGGCGACCTCTACGCGGTCACCGCCAGCCGCGTGCCCTACCACCGCTTCGGCATCGACGATGTACTCGTCGTCGATACCGAGGTCGAGCCCGTCGTCGGCGACGGCGTCCCGTCCAGCGAGTCGTTGGCTCACATGGCGGTCTACAACGCTCGCCCGGACGCCGGAGCCGTCATCCACACGCACTCCGTGCATGCCAGCGCCTTCGCCGCCGCCGGCCGCGCTATCCCGCCCGTGCTCGACGAGATGGTGGTGACGATCGGCGGCGCGGTCGAGGTCGCCGAGTACGGCGCGTCCGCCAGCGAGCAGCTCGCCGCGAATGCTGTCGCCGCGCTGGGCGACCGCGCCGCGGTGCTGCTCCGCCATCACGGCGTCCTCGGTGTCGGCGCGGATCTCGAAGAAGCGGTCGCCGTGGTCGAGCTTGTGGAGCGCGTGGCGCGCATCTGCATCGCCGCGGCGGGCATTGGCGGGGCGCGGGAGTTACCGGCGGACGTCGTCGCGTCGGAGCAGAAGATCTACCGGATGATGAAGGGGTTCAGGGAGGGTTAGATGCAGGTACCAGGCTTCTTGCTGCGGCGTCTCTACGTGAAGGGCAGCCTCCGGAATACCCAGGAGGGTTTCCAGTTCGACCTGAAGAACTCGCTCGGCTCCGGCTACGCCGAGCAGGTGCTGCCGTTGACTGTCGACGGGGACCTCATCCCCGTCGCGGCCGCGTACTTCGTCGTGGACGGCACGACGATCCGCTTCGGCGACGTCACCGCGGAGAATCCCATCACGCTGGCGATGAACCGCACCGTCACCATCGGCGCCGACGGTCGCGCGCTGCCGGAGGGCAAGCACAAGCTCGGCATCGGCTTCATCGTCAGCGGCATGGGGAAGATGGAGTTCGATGTCACCGACGCCATCGGCGCCGGCTCCGGCGACGACAACGACGGTGGTGGCGCCGATGCCTAGCGCGCTCCCGCCCGAGGTGCCGCCGATCGACTTCGCCGCACGCTGGGCCGCGATCGTCGAGCGCCGCCGCGCCCAGATGGACGCCGCGTACGAGGCGGCCGGCATCGTGCACGCGGACTACTGGGGCCGCCGCGCGAAGCAGTATCGCGCCGCCCTGCATGCCCGCATGGACGAGGACCCGTTCCTCCTGCGCGTCCGCGCCGCCACCACCAGCGACAGCACTGTGCTGGACGTCGGAGCCGGCACCGGCCGCCACACCCTCGCGCTGGCGCCGCACGTGCGGCGCGTCACCGCCGTCGACCCGTCGCAGGCGATGCTCGGTCTCCTGCGCGAAGACATCGCAGCGCAGGGCCTCCGCAACGTCGACGTGGTCGAAGGCGAATGGCTGCAGGCGGAAGTACAGCCCGCCGACGCCGTGATCTGCTCGCACGTCCTCTACCCCATCGGCGATGTCGTGCCGTTCATCCGGAAGCTCGACGCGGCGGCGACACACAGCGTCTTGATCTACCTGCGCACCGACCCGCTGCCGACCGACCTGGGCCTGTGGAGCGAGTTCTACGGCGTGCCGCTCCAGCCGCAGCCGACCCACATGGACCTCGTGCCGCTGCTCGCGCAGATCGGCATCTACGCCGACGTCGAGGTCGTGCATCATCGCTTCACGTGGACGTTCGAGACGCTGGACGAGGCGGTGGAGCAGGTCCGCAACGCGCTCTGCCTGCGCGAGGGCGATGCCGCGCTCGACGAGCGCCTGCGCTCGCTCTTGCAGCAGCGCCTCGTGCCGTGGGAGGGCGGCCGCCTCGGCCCGGAGATCGCCAGCGCCCGCTCCGCGATCATCTCCTGGCAGCCCGCCGCGCAGTAGCGTCTAGCGCCCGAGCCAACGCAGGACGATCGGCGCGAGATCCTCGGGACGGTCCGTCGGCACCGAATGCCCGGACTCCGCCACCTCGACGAGTTCCGCGTCCGGCATCGCCGCGATCATCCGCTCCGCCACGTCGCGCGGGAGCACCAGCGTCTTGCCGCCGCGCACCAGCAGCACGGGCATCGTCAGCGAACCCACACGGGGCCATAGGTCCTCCGGCGCCCAGCCCATCTGCACCTTCGCGTCGTACTTGAATATCAGGCCGCCGTCGTCGCGTGCCTTGAGATTCCAGTGGGTGCGATAGCGCAAATGCTCCTCGGGTGCGGTCGGCGTCCCTGCGCGCGCGTTTGCCACCGCTTCGTCGAACGTCGCAAACGGGCGATGCCCGGTCTTCGCCAGCCTTGCGGCGACCTCCCAGTTCGGCGTGCCTTCGCGCGACATGCGCGGCGGGATGTCGATCACGATCAGCCGCTCGACCCGCTCCGGGTGCGCCGCCGCGTAGGCCATCGCGTTGTGCCCGCCCATCGAGAGTCCCATCAACACGAAGCGGCTCACGCCCCAGAGCGCCACCAGCGCCTCCAGGTCGGCGACGAAGTCGCCGGTGGCGTACGACTCCGCGTGCCCCGTGTCACCGTGCCCGCGCTGGTCGGGCGCGAACACGTGATAGTGCTCGGCCAGCGCCGGCGCCATGTGGTCCCAGATGTGCGCGTGACCCGTCAGGCCGTGCAGCAGCACCATCGGCGGCGCCGCTGGATCACCCCGCTCCAGGTAGTGGAAGTCGATGCCGCGCGCCTGGGCGCGGCGGTCCGTGTAACCGGCGATCGTCTGCATCGGTGTGTGCTCCTCGCTCCCAGCGAGGATGGCGCAGGGCGGGGCTGCTGTCAACGCGGCACGGCGCTATCATGCCGCATGCCCTGGGACCCCGAACGCTATCGCGCATTCCAGTCCGAGCGGTTCGCACCGTTCGACGATCTCGTCGCGCTCATCCGCGTCCGCGACGGCATCAGCGCCGTCGACCTCGGCTGCGGCACCGGCGAGCTGACGCGGCGGCTGGCGGATCTCCTGCCCGGCAGCGACGTAGCCGGCATCGACTCCTCGCCCCAGATGCTCGGGGAAGCCGCCCGGCTCGCGCGTCCGGGGCTCCGGTTCGCGCTCGGCGCGATCGAAGACGTCACGGGAGCGTGGGATCTCGTGTTCTCGCACGCCGCCCTGCAGTGGGTAGACGGGCACCGCGACCTCATCCCGCGCGTCTGGTCGCTCGTGCGGCTCGGTGGCCAGCTCGCCGTCCAGGTGCCGTCCAACCACGCCCACCCGACGCACACGCTGATCGCCGAGACGGCCGCCGAGGCGCCGTTCCGCGACGCGCTCGGCGGCTGGACGCGCACAGCGCCCGTCCTCGGCATCGAGGACTACGCATCGATCTTGTTCGCCGAAGGTGCGGAGCGGATCACCGTGTTCGAGAAGGCCTACCCGCACGTCCTGGCCGACGCCGACGCGCTGGCCGACTGGACCTCCGGCACGGCGCTCGTGCCGTACATGGAGCGCCTGCCCGACGAGCTGCGCGCCGCGTTCATGGAGCGCTACCGGACGCGGCTGCGCGCGCGCTTCCCCGAGACGCCCGTCTTCTACCCGTTCAAGCGCACCCTCTTCGCCGCTACGAAGCCCGCGTAGCCGCCCGCGCTTCACCCAGCCGCTTCCACGGCCTACAATTGCGGCATCTCGCACGGGTGAAATCAGAACGGAGACCGTATGCTGACGCCGCTCGACGACTACCTGGCGCACCAGACACCCGACACACTCGACCGCGTCGCCACCAGCGACCGTAACTTCTACGACCGCTACTACTTCAACGCTCACTCACTGGACGGCGAGGCCTTCCTCGTCGTCGCGATGGGCGTCTACCCCAACGTCGGCGTCATTGACGCGTTCGCCACCTGCGCTATCGAGGGCAAGACGCAGTACAACGTGCGCGCGTCGCGCGAGCTCGGCAGCGACCGCATGAACACGAAGGTCGGGCCGATCGGCGTCCAGGTGCTCGAGGGGCTGCGCCGCTTCCGGGTCTACGCCGAGCCGACCGAGCACGCGCTGAGCTTCGACCTCACGTTCGAGGGCATCACCTTCCCGTACGAGGAGCCGCACTTCTTCCGCCGCATCGGCAACCGCGTGTTCATGGATTACACCCGGCTGACGCAGTGCGGCCGCTGGTCCGGCACGATCACCGCTGGCGGGCGCACCTACACCGTCGACCGCGACTCGTGGCGGGGGGCGCGCGATCACTCTTGGGGCATCCGCCCCGTCGGCGGCGGCGAGCCTCCGTCGGCGCCGGCGCCCGGCGCGGGGCCCACGGGCTTCTTCTGGATCTGGACGCCGGTGGGGTTTGACGACGCCAGCATCATGTACACCGTCAGCGAGGACCCCGACGGCACGCGCTGGCACGCCGCGGCCGAGCTGCTGCACGCCTACAAGAAGGACCTCCCGCCCGAGCAGCTCACCGTCGTCTCCCACGACATCACGATGGTGCCCGGCACGCGCACCTTCGAGCGCGGCCGCCTCACCGTCGCCCGCCGCGACGGTACGATCGCCACGATCACCATGGAGCCGAAGACGACGCTCTACATGGCCGGCGCCGGCTATGCCTACTTCGGCGGCTGGCGGCACGGCCAGTACCACGCGCCGCTCGCCGTCGAAGGCGAGACGTGGGATCTCACCGACGCCGATCTCCTCAAGCGCATCGGCGGCCAGACCGAGACGATCTGCGACTACATCGTCGAAGGCCTGGGCGACATCGGTACCGGCCACGGCATCATCGAGTTCCTGCTGCTCGGCGCGTACGAGCCCTACGGATTCAAGGGCTTCGGCGACGTCGCCCCCGCGCGCTGATGAGCCGCCGCATGCCGCCTGATCGCGGGTACCGCGTGCTCATCGCCGAGGACGACTACAAGTACAGGGCGGGCATCGTCCTCCTCCTGGAGCCGCTCGGCCTCATCTGCGTCGCCGTCGAGGACGGACTGCTGGCGGCCGAGTTGCTCCGGGACGAATCGGAGCGCTTCGACCTCGTCATCACGGACTTTCGCATGCCGCGCCGCAGCGGCTGGCACGTCATCGACGCCGCACGCACGCATCGCGGCGACGCGCTCCCGATCATCATGCAGACCGCGGAGTCACAGTACCCCGACGTCTACCTGCAAGCCGAGGCCCTGGGCGTCGCGCTGATCGCGAAAGACGACATCCTCGCCCTCCTGGTACCCGCCGTCCGCGCCGCCCTGGGCATCGTCGACGAAGCGCCCGGCACGCGCTGAGACGCGACGCCGCGCGGCGCCTGTGAGCGCGTGGCGCGCGTGCGCGCGGTGCGGTGTCGCGGAGGGGAAAAATGGTGCCGAGGGGCAGAGTTGAACTGCCGACACCACGATTTTCAGTCGTGTGCTCTACCAGCTGAGCTACCTCGGCTTGCCGGTGATTGTATCTGCGCCCCCGATCCACGGGCAAGCCACGACGAGCAGGACCGGCCGCAGATGGATGATGTCAATACCCTAATTCGCAGCGGGTGGATCAGGCGTATACTGGTGATCTTCCAGAGAGGGGTTGCCATGCGTCGCATCATGATCGCGTCCATCGTCAGCGCCGCGATCACCGTCGTCTTCGCGGGACGACCATCTCCGGGCTACGCGAATCCGGCGTCCGTCTGGGTCGCGAACCTGGACGTTGTGAACGCGTCAAGCGCGGCTGGCGGCTGCACAATTCCGCACAATTGCGACCTCACGACGACGGCGGATCGCGCCGCTTTGCTCTCGAGTTTCGGCACGCTGCAGACGCAGAGCGGTGGGCGAGTCGAACAGGAACCAACAGGGTTCGTGGGCACGCCTCCTGCCGGGTTCACCTATGTCCTCGTCCAGACGGACGGGTCGCTCACGCAGCTGCGGCTCAATGGTCGCGGCCTGACCTGCACCCCGGCGTGCGACGCGCTGACGACGACAACGCCGAACGCAACCGACCATTTCGTCGCGTACAAGATCACGGATACGGGGTCGCACCACGTCGGCGACATGCTGGTGGCGACAGCGATGCAGGATGCCGTCACGCTCGACTCCGCCACGATCGTGATCGTCGGGCCGTCAGTCGGCGGCATCGCCGAACAGCCCGACGTAGCGGCGCTGCCGGCGCGCACCTCATCGGGCGGCGACCCCATGGCCTACACGCTCGGCGGCGCTGCGCTGGCCCTGGTCGCCGTAATCGGCGCCGGTAGCTGGTACGTGCGCCGGAAGCGGCCAGCGTAGAGCGGCATCGCTGCGCCCCCGACCCCCGGCAAGCCACCACCGCCCTCGCCGACGGAGAAGCCCCTCCGCTGCCGTCGTGGCTGCGAAGGGGCTTCTCGATCGATCGTGCTACGCGAGCCGCGCCGCCTAGAGCCCCGCGGCGATCTTCTTCGCGGCCGCCAGGACTGCATCCGCGTTCACGCCCGTCGCCGAGACCGCCAGCGCGATCTGCATGTTGCCCTTGAGGAACACCACCGTCACCGCGTCGGCGTCCTTCGTCTGGAAGCCCCCCACATCGCCGAGGCCGTCGACCTTCTCGACCAGCTCTGTATCCATCTTGGTCTTGATCGCGCCGACAGCGGCGCTGATCTTAAAGTCGTTCGCGACGAGCATGATCCGATTGGTCGTGCCCACCCCCCACGAACACGTCGTCTGCTTCGCGGCAGAGGTGTCCGCCGAGGTGACCCGCGCCGCGCCGGGGTTCGCGAGTAGCGCCGAGGCCTCGTCCGCGCTGAGGTACTTGCACGTGTCGCCGCCGCCGCTATTGGCCGCAGACGCGGACGTCGGCGCCGCTGCCGCCGGCGTCGTGCCGCTCGACTTCGTTGCGCTCGGCGTCGTCGCAGCGACCTTGGTCGTCGCCGCGGCCGATGCCGCCGGAGTCGTGCTCGTCTTGCTGTTGCTTCCGCCGCATCCCGCGATCGCGGCCGCAACCCCGAGGAACACCGCGCCGGCCATCACTGCCTTCAAGTCCAACTCCTCCACTACAACACGAGCGGAATAGAGTCGACAACGCATCGCCCGCCGCACGGTCCGCGCAGTCTAGCAGACTCCCACGCTACGCAGTGATCGAGAGAACGGACGCACAGTTGAGTGACCGCCGAACTGGTGAGCGCTCTACCACCTGAGCTACTCGCCTGCCCGCCCTGCGCCCCCGATCCCCGGGCAAGCCACATGCCGCCCCGCCCGTCCGTCTCGACGGAGAAGCGCCTCCACTGCCATGTGGCCGCGAAGGGGCTCCTCGATCGATCGTGCTACGCGAACCGCGCGGCCTAGAGCCCGGCGGCGATCTTCTTCGCGGCCGCCAGGACTGCATCCGCGTTCACGCCCGTCGCCGAGACCGACAGCGCGATCTGCATGTTGCCCTTGAGGAACACCACCGTCACCGCGTCGGCGTCCGTCGTCTGGAAGCCCCCGCAACTCAAATCGAGACACGGCGAGTACGGTACCCTCGGTCCCATCGCAATCAACTACGACGAAGTGATCTGCAACGGGAATCACGCCCGCTGGGCGACCGTCGCGGCCACGCGAGCAGGGCCAGGCGAAAGCCAACGCTCCACCCGCGTCCAGGCGGCGACGCAAGAGCTTGACGGGCCGGCCACGTAGGGGATAGGCGCGCCGCTCCTATCCGGCTGTCGGGGGCCCTTCCGACGCCGTTGAACCAATCAGTTGTACGAACTCAGCATGCAAAGAGTCGTGTAGCATGCCCGCAAAGGAAAAGAGCGTAAACGCGATCTCTTGGATGTCGAGCCCGCCGAACACGACGTGACTGCCCAGTCCCCAAGTCTTGGTTCGATCCTCGAATTGAAATCCAATCGTTTGGCCAGCTTCGACCTTCGGTTCTCGCTCAGCATCCGGTATCGGCTCGCCGTCGCGTAGAAGGACCATCCGGCGCCAAGCGATTCCTTCGATCAGCTCGGTGTCCTCTTCACCGACGATTCCCGCTCGGTGTGTGATACATCGACGGACAGCGCAGAGACCCCTGAACCAGCGCGTTCCCGCCGCGATATTCTCGTCTTGGGATCGCTCCAAATCCTGGAGTTGGCCGTCCAAGGAGCGATGACGCGCTGCCGTCCGCGCGCTCGCCATGATCGCGAGGAATTCCTCGCCCTTCATCAGCCCTTTGCGATCTCCGACAGCAAGAGCAACGCGCCGAAGAATGTTCAGTTCCACCAAGTAGCGCTCCCAATGGGCCAGCATGATCAGCAACGCGTAACGGCACATTTCGATGCAGAATTGATCCTTCGCGAGACGAGGCATATCCGCATTGCTAGTGCCAAGTGCGAACAGAAAACGAGTCGGCGGGGCGTCGCTCAACGTGCCGTCAATGGAGTCCGCGTGGCGCGCCAGAAGCGCAGCATATTCCGACGCTCCGACCACGCGCCCGTGAGATTCTCCTATCATCGCCGTCAGACTGAGTGGCTTAGCGTTTTCGGGTATGTCGGACGCCATCGGCTCATTCCCCCAAGACTAGGCGACGCCCGTGCGCGTCGGTACCCCCGCCGTTGCCCAACCACCGATAATAGGCGTGCAGTTCAGTGGCGAGAGTGGCGACGCGATTATAACGGTGGTGTTGGTATTCTATCCCCGCCTTTGCCGAGACGAACGCCGCGTGCCTCCGCATACCGGAGGAAGAACTCGCCCCACGTCACTGGCATAAGGTGGCGACGCTAGGGTACCCCGCCAACCAAGAGCAACCCTTTCTTACGGCACCTAAATGGACAAGCTGTCGGAAGGTTCGTAGCTACGGAAGCACGGCGTTAGCCGCCAGATGGTTTCAGCCGCGTGCTCTACCACCTAAGCTACGTCGCCCCGCCGGCCCCTTCCATCGGCAAACCAGCCCCCACACTCCCCCCACCCGCCACCCGCTGATATACTGCGCCGATTTCCGCTGGAGGGTGGTGCACCGCATGTCCGTCCTGCTCGTCGCCTCGTCGG
>JBGQBE010000053.1:0-22694 GCA_041494685.1 Dehalococcoidia bacterium
CAGTTCGGCGCGAGCGGCGTCGTCTTCTTCCTCGCGACGTACGCCTTCACGAACCTGGGCGCGTTCTTCGCCGTCATGGCGATCTCGGCCCGCACCAACAGCGACGAGATCGCCGACTACGCGGGCATGGGCCGCCGCGCGCCGGTCGCCGCCGCCGTGCTGACGTTCTGCCTGCTCTCGCTGACGGGCCTGCCGCCGACCGCCGGCTTCATCGCGAAGCTGTACATTTTCAACGCGGCGGTGCAGGCGCACCTGCTCTGGCTGGTCGTCATCGCGGTGCTGAACACCGTGGCATCGGCGTTCTACTACATGGGCATCGCGCGGCAGATGTACAGCGGCACCGCCGAGGGCACGCCCGTGCTCTCTATCCCGCGCCAGACGCGCGCGCTGCTGATGCTTGCCGCCGCCGGCGTCTTCGCCTTCGGCATCTACCCCATGCCCCTGATCGACGCCGCCCAGCGCGCCGTCAACGGCTTCTGAAGGCGGCGCTGGCGCGCCGCAGAACCTGGAACCGAGAACCTATAGAGCCGCAAACCGTCGTAGTGTGAGTTCGCGCTCGCGCGGCAGGTTTCTAGGTTCTTAGTTCTTGGTTCTGCGCCGCAACGCGGCGCTCAGTGGTGGTGCCCGCCGCCGCCGCCGAGGATCGTATCCTCCTGCAGGCGCATCGCAGCCTCGTCCTCGGGCTGCTCGTGGTCGTAGCCCAGCAGGTGCAGGATGCCGTGTACCAGCAGGTGCGATACCTCGTCCTGCAGCTCCAGCCTGTACTCTGCCGCCTGTCGCTTCGCCGTATCGACGCTGATCACCACGTCGCCCAGGTGCGCCGGCGCGCCCTCGGGCTGCGCGAAGTCGCCGCCCTCGCGCTGCGCGAACGAGAGCACGTCCGTGGGGGCGTCCGTGTCGCGGTAGGTGCGGTTCAGCTCGCGCACGGTCGGGTCGTCCGCGAGCAGGACGCTCAGCTCCGCCGGCTGCGCCACCGCCTCGATCTCGAGCGCGCGCGTCGCCAGCCGCTCCAACTCGTGCGTGTCGATGCCGGTCGTGTCGACTTCGGCTTGCAGTTCGATAAGGTAGTGCATCGTGTGGTCGCCTGGTGATTGGTGACTGGTGTTCCGGACGGATGATACACCGCCGATGGCGGGGCCACAGGAGTCGTTCGGCGCGCTATTGCGCTGCGCGCCGCAGCGCTGCCGCGAGCCCCGTGATCCGTGCGGTGCTGTCGCGCAGGCCGCCGGGGCGGTTGCGCGCGAGCCAGAGGCGCTCGTACTCCGGCACCGCCGCGTCCAGCCGCTTCGCCGCGCGCTTGTACGCGGCGCCCACGCGCGACGCCCCCGCGCCGCTGACGCGGGCCTGCTTCGCCGCGCCGATCGCCGCGCCGATGCTCGCCATCTCGACAGCGCAGGCGTACTCGTCCGCGATCTGCTGCGCGTCCGGCCGCCGCATACGCGCCGCGTCGAGCCGGGCGAGCGTGCCGGCGAGGTCGGCGCTGGTATCCTCGAAGCCGCCCGGGCGGACGCGGTGCAGCGGCCAGTCGCTCTCCAGCGGCAGAACGTACATCTGCGCGAGCAGCGTGCCGTTGCGTGACCGCGCGCCGTTGACCTGGTAGGCGTTGCCCAGGTCGTAGGCGACGCGGCCCGTGACGCCGGACGGGTCATCGAACGCGTGCGTGCTCAGCGCCGCCGCGACATCCATGCCCGCGCTGCGGGACGGCGACCACGCCATCGAGGCCCCGTACAGGAAGCCGAGGTACGACACGGGCAGCGGCTGCATGTGGCCGCCGTCGCCCCAGTCGGTGTTCAGCAGGCCGACGGCGCCGCGCTTGCGGCCGTTCGTCGCCGCGCTGCGGATGTTCTCCATGGCGTTGTCGGTGCGCCCGATCAGCGAGATCCACGAGCCGGTGCCGGGGCACACGTAGTACGGCAGGCCGGCCGCGCGGAACGCCTTCGTGTCGGCGTCGTACGGGTGGTCGGCCTCGTAGCCCCACTCCAGCGCCGTCACGTCGCGCGGCACCTCGGCGATCAGCTCCGGGTGCTGCATGATGATGTCGCCCCAGAACATCATCCGCCGCCCGTGCTTCTGCGAGAGCGCGTGAAGCTTCAGCAGGTAGTCGAGGTAGACGCGGCCGGCGCCGCGCTGCCGGCACTCGCGCTTGCTCTTGCCCTGTCCCAGCTCCCACGTCTCGTCGCAGCCGACGTTGAGCGAGCCGCTGCTGAAGTGCGGCAGCAGCTCCGCGTACAGCCCGTCGATCAGCGCGATCGAGCGCGGGTCGGAGGGGTCGAGCGTCGTCGGGAACTTCGCGGGGCGCACGAGCAGCATCCTGCCGTGCGCGAGCGGCGTGCCGCCGGGCACCTCCGCCAGGTCTGCGTAGTCTTTGCGGATCAGCCAGCGCTCCATATGGCCGAAGCTGTTCTGGTTCGGCACCAGTTCGATGTGGCGCTCGCGGCAATAGGCGTCGAGCGCCAGAACCTCCTCGCCGGTGACGGGCGAGGCGTCCTTCCAGACAGCGCGGTGGCGGTCGTACGCGAAGGTGTGCTCCATGTAGAGCTGGAACTGGTTGACCTTCCACTCGGCCAGCATGTCCACCAGGCCGTAGAGCGTCGCCATCGACGGCACCTTGTCGCGGCTGATGTCCAGCATGACGCCGCGGTGCGCGAACTCCGGGTGGTCTTTGATGTGGAGGCGCGGCAGCCGCCGGCCGAAGCGCCGCACGAGCTGCGTCAGCGTCGCGAAGCCGTAGGCGAGGCCCGCCGCGTCGCGCGCCACGATGCCGATCCGCTCCTCGCCGATCGTCAGGTGGTAGCCCTCGCGCTTCTCGACTTTGCGGTCGATCGTGGCGACGACGCCCTCGCGCTCGGCGAGGCCGGGCGCGGCGCGCAACTCCCAGCGCGCGCCCGCGTAGCGCTCGATCGCGTCGCGCAGCGTGCGGGCAGCGGTGAGCGCGCCGGCCGCTTCGCCGTGGAGGACGATCGCGCGGTCCTTCGCGAGCGTGTGCCAGCCGCCCGTGAGGTCGACGTGTTGCGGTACGGGTGCGAGTTGTAGGTCCATGGAGTACTCAGTTGGTAGTGGGTAGTTGGTGGTTCGCCGGTCGCCTTGCAAGCGTACTACAAACTACCGACTACGAACTCCTAACTACCCTCACACGTCCTGCCGGTTCTCGAGCGCGCGGGAGAGCGTGACGTCGTCGGCGTACTCCAGGTCGCTGCCCATCGGCAGGCCGCGGGCGAGGCGGGTGACGCGCACGCCGAGCGGCGTCAGCAGGCGGCTGATGTACATGGACGTCGCCTCGCCCTCCAGGTTGGGGTTGGTGGCCATAATCACCTCGCTGACGGCGCCGCTGCGCAGGCGGCCCAGCAGCTCGTTCACCTTCAGGTCGTCGGGGCCGACGCCGTCCATCGGCGAGATGACGCCGTGCAGCACGTGGTAGAGGCCGTGGAAGCCGCGCGTACGCTCGACGGCGAGGATGTCGAGCGGTTCCTCGACGACGCAGATCACCGTGCGGTCGCGGCCGTCGTCGCGGCAGATATTGCAGGGGTCGCTCTCAGTGACGTTCTGGCAGACGGAGCAGAGCACCGTGCGCTCCTTCAACTCCGTGATCGCCTGGGCGAGCGCGAGCGCCTCCTCCGGCGGGATGCGCAGCAGGTGATAGGTGAGCCGCTGCGCGCTCTTCGGGCCGATGCCGGGGAGCTTGTGGAACTCTTCGATCAGCCGCGCGACGGGGGCGGGGGCGGCGCCAAGGGAATCGGTCATGGTGGGAACGTCTACGGTCTACGGTTTACGGACTGACGATGGCCATACAGTTCACTGTGCACTGTGCACCGCGAACTACTTCACTCCTGGGATGCCGCCGATTCCGAGGCTGCCGGCGAGACCCGCGAGCTGGCCCATCTGCATCGACTGCACCTTCGCCAGCACTTCGTTCAGCGCGGCAGTGAGCAGGTCCTCGAGCATCTCGACGTCGCTCGGGTCCACGACCTCCTTGTCGAGCTTCAGCGACGCGACCTGCATGCCGCCGGTCAGCACGATGTGGACGGCGCCGCCGCCGGCGGTGCCCTCCGCCGTCTTCTCGGCGAGATCGGCCTGCGCCTTCTGGAGCTGCTGCCCCATCTGCGCGATCTTCGCCATCATGTCGCGGTTCATTGCCATGGCTACAGCTCCTCGTCTTCTGTCACGATGGTGGCGCCGTGGGCCTGCACGGCGTGCTGCACGAGCGGGCTCTTGCTCAGCGGCTTCGCCGGCCGTGCAGCAATGATACACCGGATCGAAACCGGCGCCCCCATGATCTGCGCGGCCAGCTCCTCGTAGATGCGGCGGTTCGCGCTTTCTTCGACGCCCTTCTTGTGGAACTTGTCTTCGAAGAATCCCAGCGTCAACACGCCGTCCTGCCACGAGACGGCCTCGCACGATCCGTTGAGCAGCGCGTCGAGCTTGACGCTGCGCGGCCGGGCCGCCTGCCGGAGTTGCTGCACGATCGTCGAGAGATCGGCGCCGGACGACGGCGCGGTGCCGGGCAGCGGTGCGGCGACGGTCGCGGGCGGTTCGACGGTCGCGGGCGCGGCGGTCTCCTCCGGCACGTCCGGCGCGGGCGGGATGACCGGCGCCTTGCTGCCAAGCATCGCGGCGATGTCCTCGGCTGACGCGTTGGTGAGGTCCTTGCGCAGGTCCGAGGGGACGCGCTCGCGCGACGCGGGCGCCGGCGGCGGCGCGCTGCTCCGGGGCGGCGCGGTGCGCCCCGACGCTGCGGGACGCGGCGGCGGTGCTGCCGGGCGCGGCATCGGTGGCGCGGGCTCGCGCGCGGCGGTGGTAGTGGCCGCGGCTACCGGCGCGACGGTCGCGTCGGCGAGCGCCAGCTCGAGCGGCAGCGGCGACAGCGGGTCGCCGCGCAGGTCGGCCTGGCCGAACGCCCGCAGCGCCTGCACCAGCTTCACGGGCGCCACGCCTTCCACGAGCTGGCGCATCTCGGCGACCTCTTCCGTGGTCCAGGCCGCGTCCGTCTCCGCGCCCGACTGCACGAGCAGCAGTTCGCGCAACCGCTGCACCACCTCGCGCTGGAACTGGCGCAGGTCCAGGCCGTCGTCGCGCACCGAGCCGATCGTGCCGAGGCCGCCCGCGAGATCGCCGCGCAGTGCCTGCTGCGCGAGCAGGGCGGCGCGTTCGTCGCCGACGAGGCCGAGGCCTTCGCGGACGGCTTCCAGCGACGCGTCCTTGCCGTAGGAGTCGCAGACCTGCTCCAGCAGGTTGATGGCGTCGCGTAGCGAGCCGGTGGCCGTGCGCGCGATCAGCTCCAGCCCGTCGCGCGGCACGGTGATGCCTTCCTCCGAGGCGATGTACTCCAGCCGGTCGACGATCGCCGCGAGGCGGATGCGCTTGAACTCGAGCCGCTGGCAGCGCGAGACGATCGTCGCCGGCACCTTGTGCGAGTCGGTGGTCGCCAGGATGAAGATGACGTGCGGAGGCGGCTCTTCCAGCGTCTTCAACAGCGCGTTGAACGCCGGATCCGTGAGCATGTGCACCTCGTCGATGAGGTACACCTTGTGTGCTTCCGCGCCGCCCATCGGCATGTAATTCGTCGCCTCGCGCAGCGAGCGGATGTCGTCGATGCCGCGGTTGCTTGCGCCGTCCATCTCGATAAGGTCCAGCGCGCTGCCGGTGCCGAACGCGCGGCACGACGCGCATTGGCCGCACGGCTCGCCGTCGCTGCCCTTCGCGCCGGGCGCGTTGCGCTCGCAGTTGAGGGCCTTCGCAAGGAGGCGGGCGGTGGTGGTCTTGCCGGTGCCGCGCGGCCCGGCGAACAGGTAGGCGTGGGAGACCTTGTGCGCCGACAGCGCGTTGATCAGCGTACGCGTGAGGAACTCTTGCCCCGCCACGTCGGCGAAGCGCTGCGGGCGCCACTTGCGATAGAGGACTTCGGCCGGCATCCGGGATTCGATCCTTCGATTTGTCTGGAGGCGGCGACAGTATAGCGGGCGTCCCCGCTATGCGGCGCGCTGGTCGCCGGTCGCGGGGGTACGTGCCGCGGCACGTGACACGTTATTGGCGTCGGACGCGGGAGCGCACGACGGAGGCTACGCCGCCGCTTGCAGCCTTTCCTGCCCGAAGGACGCCAGGAACGCCTCGACGCAGCGCTCGTCGAGTTCGACGCCGCTGACGCGGTGCAGTTCCGCTACGGCGTCGTCGTGGCTGAGCGCGGCGCGGTACGGGCGGGTGGACGTCATGGCGTCGTAGCTGTCCGCGACGCCAATGATCCGCGCGAGCAGCGGGATCTCGTCGCCCGCGAGGCCGTCGGGGTAGCCGCGGCCGTTGAGGCGCTCATGGTGGGCGCGGATCACGGGCGCCAGCTCTTGCAGCGCGCGGACGCGGCCGGCGATGCCCGCGCCGCGGGTGGTGTGCCGCTTGATCTCGGCGAACTCGGCGGCGGTGAGCGGGCCGGGCTTCAGCAGGATCGCGTCAGGCACGCCGATCTTGCCGACGTCGTGCATCTGCGCCGCCAGCACGAGCGCACGCAGTTCGGTCGCACCGAGACCCAGTCCGCGGCCGATGCGCAGCGCGTAGGCGGCCACCCGGCTGACGTGGCCGAGCGTCGCGGCGTCCTTCACCTCGATCGCGTCGAGGAGTTCCAGCAGATGCTTCTCGCGGCCGCGGTTGAGCTGCGCCAGGGCGTCGCGCATCGAGAGCGCGTCGGCGATCGCGTTCAGCGATCCGGCGCGCCGTACTTCGATCGCCCAGCTGGCGAACAGCACGGCGAAGGCGCCCGCGTACGCGGCGTGGTACATCCACCACGAGAGGTGCCAGAGCGTGCCCCAGAGCATCATCACGGGCACTTCCATCAGCAGCACCAGCGCCACGACGATTGCCGCCTGCGACGGGAGCCGCGCGAAGAGATACGCCTGCGCGTAGCGCCACGCACCGAAAGCGAAGAGTGAGATCGAAGCGATGCCCAGCACGTACTGGATGCGGCGGTCGTCCGACGGGATGAAGTCCAGCCAGTTCTCGTGCGAGAAGCTCATGATGATGTAGGCGCCCACGACCAGCGTCGTCCAGGCGAAGATGACGCCGCCGCCGCGCCGCACGGCGCGGTCAAGCGGGTCCGGCAGATCGACCGCGCTGAGCGCCACGAAGATCGCGCCGGCCGCGATGCTGATCCATGCCGACGCGCCGACCGAGGAGTAGAACTCGTCGGCGAAGAAGCCGGGCGTCATCAGGCCATGTACCGCAAAGATGCCGGAGATCGAGACGAACGCCAGCGCCAGGAAGAGCAGCCGCGTCTCCCGCAACGTTCGCGCCGAGGCGATTACCAGGACGCAGGCGACGGCCGCCGCGAGCGCCGTGCCGCTGACGATCCAGAAGTGCGCGGCGAACTGCGTCAGGTTCGGATCGAGGTCGGGATTCGCGACGAACACGGCCATCGCGACCGGCGGCGCCGCCACTGCCGCGAGTCCGAGGCCGATGAGGATACGACGCAGGGTCGCCATGGGCTGCCTCCACGGTAGTATCGGCCGGCGGTGGTGCGGGATTCATTCAGTGTGTGCAGGATTCAATAACCAATCGCCGGTGCGAGGCGACTCCCGGCCCGTCACCCGCCCTGGGTGCCAGCACCCGCGCGAGGTGTGACGGCCCGGCCATGCTCGCGCGAACAGACCTGCGATGAAGCTGCCCGTCCGGCTCGCACGACGGAGGATCGGGCTGTATCCTCGTCGGAGGAGGGGCGGATGGCGATCAAGACCGTACTGTTCGACCTGGGCGACACGCTCTGGCACTTCCCGGAGATGCCGCCCGCGATGGAGATCCGCACGCAGACGATGCGTCGCATCGGCGGCGCGCTGTCGGCGTGGGGCGTGCCGCTCGAGGGCGACCTCCGCTTCCTCGGCCGCGAGATCCGCCTCGGTGTCGAACGGGCGGACCGTGCCGCGTACGAGTCGACCTGCATCAGCCCGGACTTCAACGCCGTCGTGCGCGAGATTGCCGCTGGCATGGGGCTGCAGCTCTCGTACGAGCAGGCCGCGCAGCTATGGGACGCCTGGAACCTCGGCGGCATCACGCTGGGCCGCACGATGTATCCGGACGCCTTCGAGGTGCTGGACTGGCTGCGTGACCACGGCATTCGCATCGGCTGCGTCACGAACCGCGTCTTCGGCGGGCCGCGCTTCGCGGAGGAGCTGCGGGAGCTGGGGCTGGACCGCTACTTCGATTCCACCGCCGTCTCCTGCGACATGGGCTACATGAAGCCGCACCCGAAGATCTTCGAACACGTCTTCGGCGAGATGGGCATCGACCCGCGCGAGACCGCGATGGTGGGTGACTCGCTGCGCGCCGACGTGCAGGCGGCGCAGGCCCTCGGCATGACGGGTGTCTGGCGCTGCAAGGAGCAGAGGGATCCGCCGCACGAGGCGGAGCAGGTGGGCGAAGTACCGGCGGATCTGCCCGCGACGCGGGCGCAGACCGGCCGCGCGCTGGGCGACTACGCCCACGCCGGGGATGTGACCCCGGATCACACGATCTACACGCTCCGTGAACTGACGGAGTTGCCGATCTTCGCACTATGACGTTTCCGCTGCTCGCGCTGGGCGCCTTCGGGATCACGGCGATGGCGCTGGTGCTGGCGCGATACGCGCGGCAGGAGTTCGCCGCGGCTGTCGCGGGATCGGGCGCGATCCTGCTGCTGCACGGGCGGCTCTACTATCACTACACGAGCGACGACGCCTACATCTCGTTCCGCTACGCCCGCAACTTCGCCGACGGCCTCGGGTTGGTGTGGAACCGGGGCGAACACGTCGAAGGTTACACGAACTTCCTCTGGGTGCTGATCCTCGCGGGGCTCGACAAAGCGGGCGCCGACATGGTGATGAGCGCGCGCTGGCTCGGCTTCGGGCTGGCCGTGCTCGCTGCCGCGGGCACGTATCTGCTGGCGCGCGACCTGCTGGAGGGCGCCGCCGGGCGGATGGCGGGCGTCGTGGCGGCGCTGCTGCTCGCGGCGTCCGGGACGTGGGCGCTGTGGGCGTTCGCGGGACTGGAGGCGCCGTTGTTCGCGGTGTTGACGCTGGCCGCGGTGCTGTCGCACCTGCGCGAGCGCGACGGGCGCTGGCCGCCGCTCTCCGGCGTGGCGTGGGGGCTCGTGGCGATGACGCGGCCGGACGGCGGATTGCTGGTGGCGGTGTCGGGCCTCTTCAAGCTCGCGGATGTCCTCTTCATCGGCGCGGGAGACCAGCGCCCCGTGTGGCGCCGGTTCGCCAGCATGCTCGTGTGGGTGGCGGCGTTCGCGGCCACGTTCGTCCCGTACTTCGTCTGGCGGTACGACACGTACGGCTGGCTCTTCCCCAACACCTACTACGCCAAGGTGGGCGCCGGGCTCGACCAGTACGAGCGCGGGTTGTCGTACCTGATGAGCTTCTCGGAGGAGTACGCGGCGTGGCTCCTCCTTATCGTGCCGGTGACCCTCGCGTTCTCGCGCGAGCGCCGGTACGCGCGGTTCTACGTCCTGTCGCTGGTGGCCGCCTGGATCGGCGACATCGTCTACGTCGGCGGCGACTCGCTGCTGCGCTTCCGCCTGTTCGCGCCGGTGCTGCCGCTGTTCTACCCGCTGGTGGTGGCCAGCATCGCGGCCCTGCTCGGCGCCGTGCAGATCGAGGCGCCGGCGCGGCGCTGGCTGCGCGACGGTGCGCTGGCGCTGGCGGCGGTGGCGCTGGTCGCGTTCACCCTCGAACCCACGGCCAACGGCTTCGGGGTGGACGCCCGCAAGGGAGAAACGAAGGCGCTGGGCGAGCGGGTGGAGATCGGGCGGTGGATGCGCGGCAACCTCCCCGGTACCACCGTCATCGCCGTCACCGCCGCCGGCGTCATGCCGTACGAGTCGCACCTGGTCTCTATCGACATGCTGGGCCTCAACGACGAGCACATCGCTCACCGCGATTTGAGCCTCGGCCAGTTCCCGGCCGGGCACGAGAAGTACGATACGGACTACGTGCTGGACCGGCAGCCGGATATCATCGTGCTGTACGATGGGCTGACCGCCGAGCCGTGGCACGTGAGCCAGTACGCGCAGATCGTGCACGGGCTCATCCCCGCGGACATCGACATGGTCAAGAGCACGCGGTTGCCCGAGGAATACGACTATCGCTGTGTCCAGATCTCGGAGGGGAAGTGGCTGAATCTACTGGTCCGGCGCGGAAGCGCCGCGGTGGAGGCGCAGACGCAGGCCGCGGCGCCGTAGACGCCTCCGGCAAGCTCTGGGGCGGCCGCTTCGCGGAGCCCACCGCGCGGATCGTCGAGGCCTACACCGGCTCGACACACGTCGACGCGCGCATGCTGTCCCAGGACGTCACGGCGTCGATCGCGCACGCCCGCATGCTCGGCAAGCAGCGGATCATCGCCAGGCGCGACGCGGATCAGATCGTGCGCGGGCTGACCGAGATCCTGGCGGAGTGGCGCCGTGGTGAATTCACGCTGCGCGAGGATCTCGAAGACGTCCATATGAACGTGGAGGCGCGACTGGCCGAGAAGATCGGCCCGGTCGCCGGCCGGCTGCACACGGCGCGCTCGCGCAACGACCAGGTCGCCACCGACTTTCGCATGTACGTGCGCGAGGCGTGCGTCGTCGCGATGGAGCGGCTGACGTGGCTGCAGAACGCGCTGCTGGAGCTCGCCGAAGCGAACAAGAGCGTCGTGGTACCGGGGTACACGCACCTGCAGCGCGCGCAGCCGGTGCTGTTCGCGCACCACATCCTGGCGTACGTGTCGATGTTCCGCCGCGACTTCGCGCGCTTCATGCTGGTGTACGAAGCGGCCGACGTGCTCCCGCTCGGCAGCGGCGCGCTCGCCGGCGCCGCGTACGACATCGACCGCGCGTACGTGGCGGAGCAGTTGGAGTTCGCGCGCATCTCCGACAACAGCATCGACGCGGTGTCCGACCGCGACTTCGCCGTCGAGTACATGAGCGCCGCGGCGCTGGCGATGGTGCATGTCTCGCGGCTGGCGGAAGAGCTCGTGCTCTGGTCCAGCGCCGAGTTCGGCTTCATCCGCCTGCCCGACGCCTTCGCCACCGGTTCCAGCATCATGCCGCAGAAGAAGAATCCGGACGTGGCGGAGCTCGCGCGCGGCCGCGCGGCGCCCGTCATCGGCGGGCTGATGGCGATGCTGACGCTGTTGAAGGGGCTGCCGCTCGCCTACAACCGCGACCTGCAGGAGGACAAGCCGCTGCTCTTCGACGCCGAGCGCGTCCTGCTGACGACCCTGGAGGTGCTGGCGGAGATGCTGCCGCGCATCGAGGTGGACGCGAAGCGCGGCCGTGCGGCCGCGGTGGCGAACTACTCGCTCGCCACGGACCTTGCCGACTACCTCGTGCGGAAGGGCTTGCCGTTCCGCGATGCGCACGCGGCCGTCGGCAAGCTCGTGCGCTACGCCGAGGGCAAGGGCGCCGAACTGAACCGCCTGACCCTGGAGGAGTACCGCGAATTCTCGCCGCTGTTCGGCGCGGACGTGCTGAAGATCGATGTCATGTCGTCGCTCCGGTCGCGGGACGTGCCGGGCGGCACCGCGCCGCGCAGGGTGGCCGCGGCGCTGCGGGCGCACCGCCGGCGCATCGACAAGATCATGAAAGGCTGACGTGATGAGCGGCATCAAGCTCGCGCCCTCCATCCTCACTGCCGACATCGGCGTCCTGGCGGAGCAGATCCGCGCCGCCGAAGCGGGCGGCGCAGACTACATCCACCTGGACGTGATGGACGGCCAGTTCGTGCCGCCGATCACCTTCGGCCCGCTCGTGGTCGAGGCGGTGCGGCGCGTCACGAAGCTGCCGCTCGACATCCACCTGATGATCGAGCGGCCCGAGCAGCAGTTCGAGGCGTTCATCGACGCCGGCGCCGACATCATCAACTTCCACGTCGAGGCATCGGCGCACGCCGACCGTCTGCTGCGCAGCATCCACACGAAGCAGAAACGCGCCGGCATCTGCATCAACCCCGCCACGCCAATCTCGGCGATCGAGGAAGTGCTGGACGTGGTGGACCAGGTGATGGTCATGATGATCAACCCCGGCTGGGGCGGCCAGAAGCTGCTGCCGTCAACGATCGAGAAGGTGCGCCGCCTGCGCGCCGCGCTCGATGCGCGCGGCCTCAAGCCGGACATCGAGCTGGATGGCGGCGTCAAGGTGAACAACGTCGCCGCGTGCATCCAGGCGGGCGCGAACGTGCTGGTCTGCGGTTCCTCCGTCTACAACGCCGACGCGTCGCCGCAGGTCAACCTGCGTGCGCTCCGCGAGGCCGCCGAGGTCATCGCGTAGCCAGCGCCTGGTCTAGGTCAGCTTCCGACGTCAGCGCGCGCGCATGTATGACGAAGTCGCGCAGCGACGCGCTCTGCTTCCGCAGCGCGTCGAGCTTCGGGCCGATCGGGTCGATCGATCCGGCGCTGTCCGCGTACGAGCCGTAGAACGCGAAGTACGCCTGGTTGAGGCGGCGGATGTAGTAGCCGTTCGCCGCCAGGAACTGTCGCTTCTCCTCCATCGCCTGCTCCGCCTCCGCGATCTTCCCGTCCTTCAGCAGTGCTTCGACCTGCATGCGCAGGCCGCGCATCTCCTTCGTGAAGTCGAAGAGTGGCGGCGCGGCGAGGTGGCCGCCGGACGACGCGGAGGCGGGCGCCTGCGGCAGCGGATACTCCGCGACCAGCATGTCGCCCAGCTCACGCCCGGCCATGTTCGCGACGGTCTCGTTGAGCGTCGTCAGCTTGCCGCTGGCGAAGTAGCGACGGCCGAGGGGCGTGAAATACAGATAGTGGTGCGTCCACTCGTGCGCGATGTCCTGCATGATGAAGTGGTAGTCCGCATCCTCCGGGATGATCGCCGGATACATCGCGATGCCGCCGATCTCCACCACCAGCGCGGACGTTGCGCCGTCCCGCTCCGCGTCCGCCTCGATGCGCTGCACGCGGTCGATCGGCAGGTCGCCCTGCAGCAGCGACTCGGACTCCTTGCGGATCTCGCTGCGCGGCGACTTCACGAGCACGGATGGAGGGTTCTCGAACTCGATGTTCACGGGCGGCCAGACCACCTGCGCGCCGAAGTCGCGCGTCAGCCCCTCCTGCTTGATCACGCGCGTCAGCCGCCCCTCCAGGATCACCTCCACCTCGTTCTCGATCTCCGCGCGCGCCGAGCGCAACTCGGCCGAGCGCGCGCGCGCGTCGGCGGCCGTCGCGGCGTCGCTGGCGGGGTCACCGGCCGTGTGTTCGGCCGCGGCGATCTGCTTGTTGAGCGCGAAGTAGCGCGCCACCTCGGCGTCCTCCTGCGCGGCCGACGGCCGGCCCCAGACGGGCCGCGCCCCGAGCATCGCGAACTTCACCCAGGCATGGCGGACGACGAAGCCCGGCGAGTTGAAGTCGTTCGGGCCGTCCGGCAGCGGCATCAGCAGCGCGGCCGGCACAGACCACCCCAGCGCGAACGCCAGCAGGAACGCGAAGACCGCGTGCGGCACGAAGCTGCGTGCGGATGCCATGCGCACAGGCTATCGCACGCGGGCTGAAAGCCCGCGCCACGCAGGATCCGCGCCGACCCTACCCCTCGGCGCCGAGCTGCCGCCCGCCGAGCAGGTGCATGTGCAGATGGGGCACCGTCATGCCCGCGTCCTCGCCCACGTTGAACGCGATGCGGTAGCCGCGCTTCTCGATGCCGTTGGCGGCGGCAAGTTCGCGCGCCACGGCCAGCATCCGCGCCAGCACCGGGCCGTGCGCGTCGCCCACGTGCCGCGCGTCGGCGATGTGCTCCTTCGGGATGATCAGCAGGTGTACGGGCGCGCGCGGGTTGATGTCGCGGATGGCGAACACCAGGTCGTCGTCGTGCAGCCGCGGCACCGGGACATCGCCCACGACCATCTTGCAGAACAGGCACTCGCCGCTCATCGCTTCACCTCGCCGTGTATCAACTGTTGGTCATGGGTGTGCTTGCGCGCGGCGGTGCCAACCCGTATCTGTTCCGCGCCAAGCTCCCTCAAAACGGTCCAGGCCGGAGCACCTGCCACACCAAGAATTGATCGCCGCCGCTTGAGCCGCCGGGGCTTCCCTATCCAGTGAAACATACTCGCGTCGATTCCCACGATGAACCGATGTGTCATCGTGCCGACTAGCACCTCGTCAGCATGGAACATGATTAGGCACGCGTAGGTGTCCGGCGGCGACAGAGTTCGGATGCCCGATGAATCGTTCACCCAAGCCCCCACATCATCAAAGAGAGCGATTGCGGCATGTAGCCCGTAAGGGGAGGCTGGAAGGGGGAAATTGGCGGCGTGTCGCCCGTTGGTGTCGTGGAGCGCGAGATCGATCTCACACGACGCCCCGGTAGACATGCCTACGACGTGCCTCTGCACAATCGCGAAGTCGTCAATGCCTTGCCTCTTGATGTTGAAGTAGCTGAATGGCCGGCGACTGAGGGGATCGTTGTAGACATCGAGAACTAACTGAACCTCAGATATCTGTTCAACCGTCCCGAACTCGAACCGAATTCTCGGCTTCTTGAATGGCGCAAGAACGACTCCCCACATCATCTGCAGCGCTGTGGCAAGGGTGACGACGAGTCCGACCGCGCCAGCAACGGGGAACACAACCCACATGGCGGAAGTCTACTCAATCTGCCGCAGGAAATACGCAGCCGCCTAGAGCTACCCGCCGGGGCCGCCGTGGCGCAGCCGGTCGTACGTCGCCTGGATGCGGGCGGCGTCGTCGAAGCTCTCGCCGCAGACCGTCAGGTAGTCGACCGGGAAGCCGTAGTCGAAGACCGTCGCCGTCATCGCGTCGAACGACGCGCCGGTAGCCGACTGGCAGCCGTCGTCTTCGACTTCGAGGATGATGTGCGTCTGGTCGGCGTGCGCGCGGAGGATCGCCTGCGATTCGGGCGACTGGTACGGCGAGTTCGCCTGCAGGTAGAAGCCGTGCTCCACCGCGTACTCCGACACCGTCTCGGCGATGTTGTAGCCGATGAAGTTCTCCATCAGTACCAGGTGCGTCGTGGGGAAGGCGCGCCGCCACATGTCGATCCACTGCTGCGTCGTCGCGATCTGGACCGTGGGCGACCAGCCGGGTGGGCGCTGGCTCTCCGGGAAGCCCCACACCATTTCGCCGAACCCGCCCATGCCGGCGTTCGTCTGGATGAACTCGATGTTCGGGTCGCCGTCGTAGCGCTGGCCCATCGCTACGACGAACTCGGCGAACTTCTGCGTGAAGACCGGATCCGTCGGCACCGGCTGGCGCGGCGAGTCGCCCTCGTCGGATTGATACGCCGCGGCGCCCTCATCGAACACCCAGTCCGGCGTCGCCTGTCCGAACGTGCCGACGTTCGTGTACACGCGCGGCGCAAGCTTCTTGCCGCTGTCGTGCGCGACGCGCAGCAGGTTGTCGAACTCCGCCCAGTCGTAGACGCCGTCCTGCGGCTCAAGGTCCGCCCAGTTGAAGAGGCGGTTCACCCCGAGCGCCTGCGGTTCGTTCCACGCGCGGCTCTCCGCGTAGCCGCTGAACTGCAGCAAGCCGCTGCCGGCCGGCGTGATGCGCACGCACTGTCGCGCGCCGAGCAGCGCCAGCGGCAGCAGCAGCGCGACGACGAAGCGTCGCGGCCATCGGCGCGGCGTGCGCGCGGGGTTCGGCATCTGTATGAGACGTGCCAATACGTGATCCTTCACGCTACGGCCGATGGACTGCGGGGTAGTCTGGATTATGAGGCAATGCCGCGGCTATGGGCATTCCCCCTATGCCCAAATTCCAAAAAATCTTCAGCCCAGAGTGGATTCGAATGGAACAAACGTCCGGATCTGGTTGCTGGTCGCTGGGGCGATGGGCGCTGGTCGGTAGGCGCGCGGCGCCCGTCCCCGCCGCAGTAGGCTGCATCCTGCCACCAACTACTCACCACAAACTACTAACTCGCCCCAACTACCGCCTCCGCCTCCATCTCGATCAGCATCGCCGCGTCGATCAGCCGCGAGACCTCCACCATCGTCGTAACGGGGCGGATGTCGCCGAAGACGGCGCCGTGGGCGCGGCCGGCCTCCTCCCATCGGCTGATGTCGGTGACGAACATCCGCGTGCGCACGACGTCGCGCAGCGATGCGCCGGCCTGCAGTAGCGCCGCCTCGATGTTGCGCAGGCACTGCGCCGTCTGCGCGCCCAGGTCGCCCGGTCCGACGATCGCCCCGTCCGGCCCCGTCGCCGTTGTGCCCGCCACGAAGATCTGCGCCCCCACGCGCACCGCCCGCGAGTAGCCGATGATCGGCTCCCACGTCCCCCCGCTGCTGATGTTTTGCCGCTGCATGTAACGCGCCCTCCATCCGAATTCCGCCGCCCGCGCGGGCTGCCCGACACGGCATACTATCCGCCCGCGCCGCGCAGAGCCGCCGCGCCATCGCACGATGACATCATCCGCTTGGAGTTCGCGCCGCCGCGGCGTAGGCTGGCGGCGCTGCTACGCACGCGCGCCGCGGCACGCCCGAACAGCGAAGAGAACGCCGGACTGATTGAGTGCAATCACATCCAATCAATAGCAATCAGACAGGAGCACGCAGTCAGCCCGAAACACGGCGTCTATGAATCTGGCGGCGGCCAGATCGCCCGGAAAAGGAAGAAAATGCGAAATGCAATCGAACAATCAGAGGGGGGTGGAGCCGACTGGAACGCCTAGTCCAGGCCGGCGCGGAAGCCGTGGTAGTCGGTGGCCCGCTTCAGTGCCCGCGCCGCCCGCTCGAACGACGCGAACACGGCGAGCCCGCGCTCCTGGATGCGCTTGCGCGCCGCCGCCACGACGTCCTCGACGTGCTGCGGCTGCAGCACCGCCACGAACGGCTTGCTCGACTCGTCGCGGTGCGCCGCCAGCGTGTCCAGCATCCCGTCCAGGCTGGCCGGGTTCGCCTGCCACGCCCGCGCCAGGAACCCGGACGCCATCTCCATCGCGATCGCGTCCACGTTCGGGTCCGCGTCCAGGATCGAGAACAGCTTCCGCAGCGTGCCCGCGGATCCGCCGAATCCAATCGTACCGCCCATGTCGAGCGGATTCTGGTAGCTGCCGCCAACGATGTTGAAGAACGAGCCAAGCTCCGCGTACGAGGCGTCGGAGAGCCGCGGCACCTCCATCCCCGCGTTCACGAAGGCGTCGGTGATGACGACGGACTGGCCGCCGGTCATCGCCATCAGCCCCATGCCGCGGCCGGTCGCGGGCTTCGCGTACAGCAGCGCCTTCACCACGTCGATCGCGTCCTCGAGGCTGTCGGCCGCCAGCGCGCCGCACTGGCGGACGATCGCGCTAAAGACGGCGTTCGACGTCGCGAGCGCGCCGGTGTGCGAGGCGGTGGCGCGCGCGCCGGCCTCGGTGACGCCGCCCTTCCAGACGACGACCGGCTTGAGCCAGGCGGCGCGCTTGAGCGAGCGGATGAAGCGCGGCCCGTCCTTCACGCCCTCGATGTACATGGCGATGACCTTCGTCTCGGGGTCGTCCGCCAGGTAGTCGAGGTAGTCGGGCACGTCGAGGACGATCGCGTTGCCGATGCTGATCGAGGTGCTGACGCGCACGCCGTGCACCTCGCCGACGAGGCCGAAGTTGATGGCGTGCGTGCCGCTCTGCGAGATGAAACCGACGTCGCCCGCCTCGCCCGCGCCCTGGTCGCCGCTCTGCCGTATGCCCAGGCGGCGGTTGTACAGGCCCATGCAGTTGGGGCCGATCAGCGTCAGGTTGCCGTCGCGGGCGATCTGCAGCACCTGCTCCTGCAGGCGGATGCCCTCCGCCTCGCCCGTCTCGGCGAAGCCGGAGGTGAACAGCGCCACGCCGCCGACGCCGCGCTTCGCGCAGTCGGCCAGCACGCGCGGCGCGACCGGCCGCGGCACCGCCAGCATCACGTAGTCGATCTCACCGGGCACGTCCATGAGCGACGTGAAGTTCTGCACGCCCATCGCCTCGATGCCGGGAATCTCGTTGGGGTCGATCTGCACCGAGTACACGGGGCCGCCGGTGAAGGTGCCGTAGTTGCGCAGCCACATGTAGCCGTCGGCCTTCTTCGAGCCGACGACGACGACGGACTTGGGCGCAAGCGCCCGGTGCAGGTCGCGGGACGGGGGATTCGTCATGGCGGGCTCTGCCTCGCTAGCCGAGCACGATGCGCGCGTCCACGGCGAGCGCGCCGTCCTTGTACGCGAAGACGGGGTTGAGGTCGAGCTCCGAGACCTCCGGGTGCTGCTCGACGAACTCCGAGACCTTGAGCAGCAGCTTCTCCAGCCCGGCGACGTCGGCCGGCTCCTGGCCGCGATAGCCTTCGAGCAGCGGGTAGCCCTTGATCTCGTGCACCATCTGCCGCGCGTCGCGGGCGTCCAGCGGCACGACGCGGAAGGAGACGTCCTTCAGCACTTCGACGAGCACGCCGCCGAGGCCGAACATCAGCACCGGCCCGAATTGCGGGTCCTTCGTCATGCCGACGATCACCTCGACGCCCTGCTTCTCCATCCGCTGCACCGCGACGCCGTCGATCGTGGCGTCCGGTGCGTGCTGCTTCGCCGAAGCGACCACGCGCTCGAACGCGGCACCGACCTCATCCGGGGAGTTGAGGTTGAGCGCCACGCCGCCGACGTCGGACTTGTGGGTGATCTGCGGCGACACGATCTTCAGCACGATCGGGAAGCCGAGCTCGGCGGCCGTCTTCACGGCTTCGCCGCGGTTGCGCGCCAGGCGGGCAGGGGAGACCGGGACGCCGGCCTCCTCGAGCACCTGTTTGGCCTCGATCTCGGTGAGGAGGGAGCGGCCCTCGTTGCGGGCGCTCTCGATGATCGCAGATGTCGACGACATAATGTTCTCCCTGGATAGCGTGCGAGCGTCTTCATGCTACGGGACGCTGGTCGTTGCGGGAAGGCGGGGGCGGGAGGCAGAAGATCGGATGGGCGGGGGTGTTCGTAGCGGTGCGTCCGTGTAGGATCGCTGTTCTGGGTCGGATCGTTGTAGCTCGGATGCGCCTGCGACGGGAGGTGCGGCGTGGTCCTCGCCTGGTGGTGCGCTGGGTGGCTCGCGGGGACGGCCGCGGCGGCGACGTTCGGGCGCGGCGCGTGGCCGCTGGCGATCGCGCTGGCGGCGGCGCCGGCGGCGCTCGCGCTGTGGCGGCGCGACCGGCGCATCGTCCTGTACGCGGCCGTGCTGCCGCTGCTGTTCGCCGGTGCGGTCCTGCGCTACGACGCGACGCGTGCGACGATCGCGGCGGACGGCGCGGCGCACTACAACGGCGGGGTCGCGATGCGCATCCGAGCCGTCCTGCGTGACGACCCCGACATCGGCGACACGTCGCAGCGCTTCGCGGTGAGCGTGCGCGCCGTGCAGGCGAGCGGCGATTGGGTGACGGCGTCGGGCGGCGCGCTGGTGCGGACGGGGCTGCTGCCGCGCTACCGCTCGGGCGACGTGCTGGAGTTGGAGGGAAAGCTCGAATCCCCGCCGCGCGTCGACGGCTTCGACTACGCGGACTACCTCGCGCGGAAGGACGTGCAGAGCGTGATGGCGTTCCCGCTCGCCCGCGTGATCGGGCACGAGGACGACAGCTTGTGGCACGCCACGGTGCTGCGTGTGCGGCGGCGGCTCTCCGGCGCGCTGGCGCTCTCGCTGCCGGAGCCGCAGGCATCGCTGGCGCAGGGCGTGCTGCTGGGGCAGCGGTCGGCGCTGCCGCGCGACCTGGCGGACCAGCTGAACGCGACGAACACGTCGCACCTGGTCGTCGTGTCCGGCTCGAACGTCGTGCTGGTGTCTGCGTTCGCGATGCTCCTGCTGACGCCGATTGCGGGGCGCCGCCGCGCGCTGGCGCTATCGATCGCGGCCGTGGTGGCGTACGCAGCGCTGATCGGACTGTCGCCGCCGGTGCTGCGGGCGTTGATCATGGGCATCGTGATGGTGCTGGCGCGCGTGAGCGGACGGCGGTCGAGCGCGATCACGGCGCTGCTCTTCGCGGCGGCGATCATGGCCGGGCTCGACCCGCAGGCGGTCCGCGATGTGTCGTTCCAGCTCAGCTTCGCCGCGACGGCTGGCATCCTGTACCTGGCGGGGCCGCTGCGGCGCTGGTGCATCGAGTTGATCGCGCGGGCGCTGCGCGTCGAGACGGTGCCGCGCGCGGTCGACGCGGCGTTCGCGGAGCCGCTGTCGGTGACGCTGGCAGCGATCGCCGCGACGTCGCCGTTGCTGGCGCTGAACTTCGGGCGCATGTCGCTGGTGGCGATCCCGGCGAACGCGCTGGTGGTGCCGGCGTTCCCGTTCATCCTACTGACGTCGCTGGTGGCCGCGCTGGGCGGGCTGCTGCCCGGGTGGCGGCTGGTCGTGGCCGTGCCGGCGTACTACCTGCTGACGTACTGGATCGAGGTCGCGCGCTGGCTCGCGTCGCTGCCGCACGCCGCGGCGGCGATCGACAGCTACTCCGAGCGCTGGACCGCCGTCACGTATGTGGCGATCGCCGCGCTGGCTGCGGTGGCGCTGCGGTTCGTGCCGCGGCCGGCGCAGTCGCGGCGCGAGCCGTCGCGGCCGCTGCGGCTGCCGCGCGCGTCGACGCTCGCGGCGTGCGCGTTGCCGGTGCTGGCGCTCGCCGGCAGCGGCGCGTGGGTGCTGTGGCCGTCGCCGCCGGCGCGGCTGCAGGTGACGGTGCTGGACGTCGGGCAGGGCGACGCGATCCTCGTGCGGGCGCCCGGCGGCACCGACGTGCTGGTCGACGGCGGGCCCGGCGGCGCGGTGCTGCGCGGGCTGGGCGAAGAGCTGCCCTGGTACGACCGCTCGATCGAGATGGTGGTGCTGACGCATCCGCAGACGGACCATGGGCTCGGGTTGCTGGACGTGCTGCGGCGCTACGACGTGCGGCGCGTGCTGGCGGGCCCGGGCGTTCAGCCGGGGCTGCTGTCGCGCGCCTGGGCAGTCGCGGTGCGCGAGGAGGGCCGCGGCGTCGAGGTCGCGCGGCAGGGCATGAAATTCGACCTGGGCGGCGGCGTGCTGATGGAGGTGCTGGGGCCCGACGCGGCGATGGCAGCGACACCGAAGGTGAACAACACGGGCGCGGTGATCCGGATCAGCATGGGCGAGACCAGCTTCCTGCTCGCCGCCGACATCGAGGCCGATGCCGAGCGGGCGCTGCTGGCGGACGGCGTGGACTTGCACGCGACGGTGCTGAAGGTGCCCCACCACGGTAGTCGCACGTCCAGCACGCGGGCGTTCCTCGACGCGGTGCAGCCGTCGGTGTCGGTGGCGTCCGCCGGCGTCAACAATCCGTACGGGCATCCTGCTTCGGACGTGGTGAAGCGGCTGCGGGAGTACGGCGACGTGTACGTGACCGCCCGCAGCGGCGAGGTGCACTTCGAGACGGACGGGCATACGCTGTGGGTGAGCACGCAAGTGAGTGCGGACGGCGACGCGGCGCCGGACGTGCGGGCATGTATCCTGCTCTCTGTGAACTGCGAACAGTAGTCCGGAGGCACCCTTGCAACGACACGACGGCCGCAGGGCCGACCAACTCCGCCCGATCAGTATCGAGCCGGACTTCCTGAGTCACGCGGAGGGCTCGGCGATGGTGCGCTTCGGCGATACCTGGGTGCTGGTGGCGGTGAGCATGGAGGATCGCGTGCCGCAGTTCCTGCGCGGTACCGGCGGCGGCTGGGTGACGGCGGAGTACGGCATGCTGCCGCGCTCCACGAACACGCGCACAGAGCGCGAGGCGTCGCGGGGCAAGCAGAGCGGCCGCTCGCAGGAGATCCAGCGGCTGATCGGGCGGTCGCTGCGCAGCGTCACGAACCTGGATCTGCTGGGCGAGCGCAACTTCATCGTCGACTGCGACGTGATCAAGGCGGACGGCGGCACGCGCACCGCGTCGATCACCGGCGCGTGCGTGGCGCTGGCGCAGGCGCTGAACCGGCTCGTAAAGGACGGCGTCGTCGCGTCACTGCCGATGAACGGCCTCGTCGGCGCGGTGAGCGTCGGCGTGGTGGAGGGGCAGGCGCTGCTCGACCTGAACTACCCGGAGGACTCGAGCGCGGAAGTTGACTTCAACGTCGTGATGACGGACGACGGCCGCTTCGTCGAGCTGCAGGGTACGGCGGAGGGGCGCGCGTTCGAGCGCGCGATGATGGACCGGCTGATCGACCTGGGCGCGGCGGGCGTGCGCGAACTGAACGCGGCGCAGCGCGTGGCGCTGGGGTCGCTGGGCATCACGATGTAGCGGCTGCGCAGAACCAAGAACCGAGAACTCTAGGCGTACTCGCCGAGGAACGTGCCGCCGATGATGTGCAGATAGCCGTCTTCGTCCGGCGATGAGGCGGGGCCGACGCCGAAGTCGGTCATCAGGCGGAAGCCGTTGGCGCAGTGGCGGTCGCCGAGTTCCGCCGCGACGCGCGACACGCTGGCGATAGCGTCCGACGTCCACAGCTCCGACTGGGTCAGCGGCTCCCTGTGTTGGGCAAGCAATGTGACGGGCTCGCGCTGTACCTTGTTGTGGTAGACGACCACCTGGTCGTCCTCGTAGTTGACGGCGTCGGGCGCCTTCGGGTACGGGTGCAGATACTTGCCGTCCACGACGTGGATGTGGGCGTGCGCCTGGCTCTGCATCGCGTGGTGGCCGAAGTTGCTAACGAGGCGGAATCCGTTGCCGCAGTGCTGGCGGCCCATCGCCACCGCCGCTCGTGAGACCTTCGCCAGGATGTCCGAACTCCACAGCTCGCCTTGGTAGAGGTGGACGCGCGGCACGGCGAGC
>JBGQBE010000054.1:0-21920 GCA_041494685.1 Dehalococcoidia bacterium
CCGGCGACGTTGCCGATGGCGCCGACGGTGACGGCGAAGAAGAACATCGGGATGAAGATGTTCGAGATCTCGAGCGCCGGCTGGCGCCACGTCTCACGCAGTGAACGCACCACCAGGTAATAGGTGTCGGTTACCGTCCGCATCAGCCCTTGCCTCCTGTCGGCGACCTGGCGCCGGCGTCGGCCTCCAGGTGGTGGCCGGTCTTCTTCAGGAACACGTCGTCGAGCGTCGGGCGCGCGAGCGTTACCTCCTGCGCGCGCACGAATGCCTGGTCGAGCAGCAGGACGAGCTTCGCGATGGCCTGGCTGCCGTCGCGTACGTAGACGACGACCGTGTCGTCCACGATGCGCGCATCGTCGATGCCGTCGAGGCGGCGCACGGCCTGCTCGGCGCGCGCGAGCTCGTCGGCTCCTCCCTCGATCTGCAGCGTGATGACGTCGGTGCCGATGCTGGCCTTCAGGGCGGCGGGTGAGCCCTGGGCGACGATGCGGCCGGCATCCATGATCGCCACGTCGTCCGCCAGCCGGTCGGCCTCCTCGAGGTACTGCGTGGTGAGGAAGAAGGTGACGCCCTCGGCCTTGTTCAGCTCCGCGACGTAGCGCCAGATGGCGTCGCGGCTGATCGGGTCGAGGCCGGTCGTCGGCTCGTCGAGGAAGACGACGCGGGGGCGGTGCACCAGCGCCGCGGCGAGGTCGAGGCGGCGCTGCATGCCGCCGGAGTAGGTCTTGATGCGGCGATCCGCGGCATCCGCCAGATCGACGACCTGCAGCAAGTGGTCCACGCGCGGCTTCACGTCGGCCGCAGGGAGGCGGTAGAGGCGCGCCTGCAGCGTCAGCAGCTCGCGGCCGGTCTGGATGTCGTCCAGTCCCGCTTCCTGCAGCGCGACGCCGATCGCCTTCCGGACGGCGCCGGGCTCGCGCACCACGTCGAAGCCGGCGACGTGCGCGGAGCCGGCGGTGGGCCGGAGCAGCGTGGTGAGTATGCGGACCGTGGTGGTCTTCCCGGAGCCGTTAGCGCCCAGGAAGCCGAAGATCTCGCCTTCCGGGATGGAGAGATCGATGCCGTCGACGGCGCGTATGTCGCCCTTGAAGTGCTTCGTGAGTCCGGCGGCGGCGATAGCCGGCATAGCTTCCCTTTCTGCTGTGAACGGCCAGCCGCCAGTCTAGCGTGCCGTGAGGCGGCGGAGCAGGGGCGCCGAAGGTGCGCTGTTCGTAGCTGACGGCGGCGGAAGATCGGAGCGATGGCGCGCTTGTCAGGCGGGCTCGGGATTCCGTATACTGGCGGTGAACTCTGGAGATACTCTCTTTCAGGAGTGGGCTTGCGCCCACTTTTTTGTTCGTCTGGGGTCTGCGAAAACAATGAAGAACGAGTTTATCACTGCCATCGCTCAGCTCGCCGCGGAGAAGAACCTCCCGAAGGAGGTCGTCTTTGAAGCGGTGGAGGTGGCGCTCGCGTCCGCCTACAAGAAGGACAACCTCGCCCAGTCCAACGTCGTGGTGAAGATCAACGTCGAGGACGGGTCGATGCGCGTCTTCACGACGAAGACGGTCGTCGAGGCGCTGGAGGACGACAAGATCGAGATGTCGCTCGACGAGGCGCGCCGCATGCGCGAGGACGCGAAGATCGGCGACGTGTTCGAGTTCGACGCGACGCCAGCCAGCGCCGGCCGCATCGCCGCACAGACGGCGAAGCAGGTGGTGCTGCAACGGCTGCGCGAGGCCGAGCGCGAAGTGGTGTACGAGGAGTACTCCGGCAAGGAGGGCGACATCGTCTCGGGCGCCGTCCAGCGGCTGGAGGGGCGCAACGTCATCATCGACCTGGGGAAGACGGAGGCCGTGCTGCCGCCGCCGGAGCAGGTGCGCACGGAGCACTACCGCGCCGGCCAGCGCCTGAAGGTGCTGCTGGTGGAGGTGTTCAAGGCGGCCAAGGGGCCAC
The DNA here is from genome assembly GCA_041494685.1 of Dehalococcoidia bacterium. GTDB lineage: Bacteria > Chloroflexota > Dehalococcoidia > DSTF01 > JACRBR01 > JBGQBE01. The sequence goes on from JBGQBE010000054.1 coordinate 1,936, forward strand.
AGGTCGTGGTCTCGCGCACGCACAAGGACCTGCTCAAGCGGCTGTTCGAGCTGGAAGTGCCGGAGATCTTCAAGGGCATCGTCGAGATCAAGTCGATCGCCCGCGAGGCGGGCTACCGCTCGAAGGTGGCGGTGTATTCGCGGCAGGAGGGCGTGGACCCGGTCGGGGCGTGCGTCGGCATGCGCGGCATCCGCATCCAGAACGTGGTGAACGAACTCAACGGTGAGCGCATCGACGTCGTCGTCTGGGACCCTGAGGCGTCGCGCTTCGTGGCGAACGCGCTGAGCCCGGCGCAGGTGGTCAGCGTGATGACGCACGACGAAGAGAACACGGCCGAGGTCGTGGTGCCGGACCGGCAGCTCTCACTGGCGATCGGCAAAGAGGGGCAGAACGCCCGGCTGGCCGCGAAGCTGACGGGCTGGCGCATCGACATCAAGAGCCAGTCGGCCTACGAGGCCGAGCTGGCGGAGAAGGGCATCACGCCGGAGGAGGCCGCGGCGGCCGTCCGCGAGGAGGCGCTGCGCCGCTCGCGCGCCGCCGCCGCGGCACTGGCCGAGGAAGCGCGGGTCGCGCAGCAGACCCGGCCGCTGACCCCGGAAGAAGAGATCGCGCTGGAGTACGCGCAGCGCGAGGCGGTCGGCGAGACGGCCGAGCCGGAGCCGCTGGCGCCGGCCGCGACGACGGCGCCGGAGCCCGTGTCGGCACCGCCGCAGCCCGGCAAGGCAGGAATCCGCTTCGCGGAAGAGCTGGTGCGGCCGCCGATCGAGGAGCTGAAGGCCCCGGTGAAGAAGAAGGGCGCCGTGCCGGGCCGCCGCCGCGACGAGGACGAAGCGGCGCGGGTGGCCGCGCTCAAGAAGAAGAAGAGCGGCGGGGCTCGTCGCGTCGTCCTCCCGGAAGACGAGGAAGAAGACGACGAGTACTCCGACCTGATCCGGTAACATGGCAGAGGCGAAGAGCGGGCCGCGACCGCGTCATGTGCCGCAGCGGACGTGCGTCGCCTGCCGCCTGACCGAGGCGAAGCGGGGTCTCGCCCGCATCGTGCGGACGCCCGAGGGGCGCGTGAAGCTCGACAGTACCGGCAAGGCGAACGGCCGGGGCGCGTACGTACACGAATCGCGCGCGTGCTGGGACGAGGCGCTGAAGAAGGACCGGCTGGCGCGCGCCCTGAAGGTCGCGATGCCGCCGGACGACATGGAGCAACTTCGGGCGCACGCCGCGGCGCTGGCGCCCGACGAAAGCTGATCGCATCGAGAATCGAGCGTAGATGACCACGAACGCCGAACCCAAGACGCTGGAGATCCCCCGAGTCCTCTCCGTGAAGGAGCTGGGCGACCTGATGTCCGTCTCGCCCGTCGAAGTCATCAAGGAGTTGATGAAGAACGGCGTGATGGCCTCGATCAACCAGGTCATCGACTTCGACACGGCCGCGATCGTTGCCACCGACATGGGCTTCGAGGTGATCGAGGCGCACGCCGCGGAAGCCGCGGAGGTTGCGGTGGACCGCGCGAGCGGCCGCCCGACGATCGAAGAGGACGAGACGAAACTCAAGCCGCGGCCGCCGGTCGTGACGATCATGGGGCTTGTCGACCACGGCAAGACCAGCCTGCTGGATGCGATACGCGAAGCGAAGGTCGCCGCGGGCGAGCACGGCGGTATCACTCAGCACATCGGCGCGTACCAGGTGGAGATCAACGGACACGAGATCACGTTCCTGGACACACCGGGCCACGAGGCGTTCACGGCCATGCGCGCGCGCGGCGCGCAGGTGACGGACGTGGCGGTGCTCGTCGTGGCGGCGGACGACGGCGTCATGCCGCAGACGAAGGAAGCGATCGACCACGCGAAGGCGGCCGGCGTACCGATCGTCGTCGCGTTGAACAAGATCGACGTGCCGAACGCGAACCAGGAGCGCGTCAAGAAGGAACTCTCCGATAACGGCGTCGTGATTGAGGAGTGGGGCGGCGAAGTGCCGTGCACGCCCGTCTCGGCGAAGACGCGTGAGGGGCTCGACGACCTGTTGAGCAACATCTTGGTGGTGTCCGAGGTGCTGGAGCTGCGGGCCAACCCGGACCGCGATGCGATCGGTATCGTCGTAGAGGCAGAGCTGAGCAAGACGCGCGGACCGCTCGCGACCGTGCTGGTGAAGACCGGCACGCTCCGGGTCGGCGATTACGTGGTCGTCGGCGAGGCAACCGGCCGCGTGAAGGCGATGCTCAACGAGCACGGCAAGCGCATCAAGACGGCCGGCCCGTCTGAGCCCGCCGAGATCCTCGGACTGTCGTCCGTCCCCAAGGCGGGCGAGACGCTGTACGTCGTGGCGGACGAGAAGACCGCCCGGACGACGGTGCTCGCGCGCGTGCGCGAGCGCGAAGCGGCGGCGATGCACCAGCAGGCGCACGTGACGCTGGACACGCTGTTCGGCGAGATCAGCGCCGGCAAGCTCAAGGAGTTGAACATCATCCTCAAGACGGACGTGCAGGGTTCGATCGAGCCGATCCGCACGTCGCTGGAGCGCCTGTCGAACGACCAGGTGAAGGTGAAGATCATCCACACCGGCTCGGGCTCCGTGACGGAGTCGGACGTGATGCTGGCGATCGCCTCCAAGGGCATCATCATCGCGTTCAACACGGGAACGGAGGGCGGGGCGCAGCGCATCGCCACGGTCGAGAAGGTGGATATCCGCCACTACAGCATCATCTACAACATCGTGGAGGACGTCGACAAAGCGCTGAAGGGCATGCTGGCGCCGACCTTCAAGGAGGTCGTTACGGGGCACGCCGAGGTGCGGCAGGTGTTCCGCGTCGCACGCAAGAACTCGATCGCCGGTTCGTTCGTGCGTGACGGCTCGGTGACCCGTAGCGACTCGGCCCGCGTGATGCGCAACGGCGCGGTCATCGCCGAGGGCAAGCTCTCGACGCTGAAGCGCTTCCAGGAGGACGTGCGCGAGGTGGGCACGAACTTTGAGTGCGGCATCCAGATCGATGGCTTCGACAGCTTCGAAGAGGGCGACGTGATCGAGTTCTACCGCATCGAGCGCGACACGTAGCGGACGCAACAGAAACAGGACGGTGCGCCGCCCGCATACGCGGAGGCGGGCGCTGCCGAATCGGCCATGTCCCGAAGAACTGAGCGTGTGAACGACCTCTTGCGCGAGGAGATCAGCGATCTCCTGCGCTCGGATCTGCGCGATCCGCGTATCGGCGGACTGGTGAGCGTGACGCACGTCGATGTCTCGCCGGACCTGCGGCGGGCGTACGCCTACGTGAGCGTGCTGGGCACGGACGAGGAGCGCGCCGGGACGATGCAGGCGCTGGCGCGCGCGCGACCGTTCCTGCGCCGCGAGCTATCGCACCGCCTGCGGCTGCGCTACACGCCGGACGTGGAGTTCTTGAGCGACACGTCGATGGAACGCGCGCAGGAGTTGACCGACCTCATGCGGAAGACGGCAGAAGAGCGCGGGGAGACACTCTGACATGGCCTGGATAACCGGTGAGAAGGTCATTTTGCGGGCGTGGGAGCGCGAGGACGTGCACGCGCAGTGGGACGCCGCGCAGTCGCCGGATGCACGCGGCCAGCGCCTGCGCGACTGGCTGGAGCCGCCGCAGTCGCTGTTCCAGCGCGAGCAGGAGTTCGAGGCGAACCAGGCGGACAACGATCCGGCCGTCGTCCGCATGATCATCGAGGCGGCGGGCCGGCCGGTGGGTGACATCGACCTGTTCCACATCGAGGTGCGGAACCGCAACGCCCTCGTGGGGCTGGGAATCTGGCGTCTCGAAGACCGCGACAAGGGCTACGGCACGGACGCGTTGCGTACGATGCTGCGCTGGGCGTTCCGCCACCTGAACATGCGCCGCGTCGAGTTGAGCGTGGAGCCGGAGAACGAGGCCGCCGTGCACATCTACGAGAAGCTGGGCTTCGTGCGCGAGGGGATGCGCCGCGAGCACCACTACGACGACGGCCGCTATCGCGACGAGCTGATCATGGGCATCCTGCACCGCGAGTTCGAAGCACGAGACTGTGCCCCCTCGTAGACCGCCGTCCGGGCGGACATCCGGCGCGCCGAATCCGAAGCCGAAGCACGCCGCCCGCCGCGCCGCGGCAGCCGGGGCCGGCCCCCCAGCCGCCCTCGTGCGGGAACTCGCCAGGCGGACGGCGTCCGCCGCGGCACGTCCGAAGCATCAGCGCCGCCGTCTCGCCGGGTCGCCGGCGGAGCAGCCCACGGAGCGGCGGAGCAACGCGGGCGCGTCGCCGAGGAAGCCACGGCCGCGACATGCCGCGGCTCCAGCCGGCGCGAAGGCGGCGCAGGAGCAGCGATCTGCGGCGCCAGCGCGACGCGCCGGGGCCCGTCCGAACGCACAGGCGACCACACGTGTCGCATCCAGCCGGCGAAAGGCCGGGCCGCGGCCCGGCGAGCCGACGGGCACGACGCCGCGGGCGCACCGTGGCCGCATGCCCGCCGCGCCGCGCCTGCCCCGGACGCTGCGGGTCCGCCGGCAGGCGATGGAGCACCCGACCTCCCCTGAGCCAACCTACTACGCGCTGACGGTCCCTGGCATGGAGGAGCTGGCGGCTGACGAGCTGCGCCGCGCCGGCGCCGACGTGCGCGGCGTGATCAGCCGCATCGACCGCCGCGACGGCGTCGTCCTGTTCGCTGCGCCAGACATCCGGCGCGCGCTGCGTTGCGGCACGCTGGAGGATGTCTGCCAGGTGCTGCTCGACGTGCCGACGCCGCCGGCGATCAGCGCGCCGAAGCAGCTGGCGGCGCTGCTTGACCGCGTGGCGCTCGAAGCGGCGCTGGTGGCGCACAACGCGCTGCGGCCGAAGCGCCACGGGCGTTCGTACAAGGTGGTCTGTCGCGTCGCGGGAAAGCACCCGTTCCGGCGCGAAGACCTGGCGCTGGCGTTCGAGCGGGCGGTGCACGCGGCGCTGCCGCGCTGGGTGGCGGTCGAGGGCAAGTCGGCGGTCGAGGTCTGGGTCCACGTAGCGGGGCCGCGCACGATCGTAGGGCTGCGGCTTTCGGGCGACGAACTGGCACAGCGCACATGGAAGCACGCGCACCTGCCGGCGTCGCTGAAACCGAGCGTGGCGCGGGCGCTCATACTGCTGGCGGAGACTCGCCCCGGCGATGTGATGCTGGACCTGATGTGCGGCGCAGGCACGATCCTGCGCGAGCGGGCCGATGCCGGCCCGGCGAGGCTGATCCTGGGTGGAGACAGCGACCGCGAGGCGCTGGCCGCGGCGCGCGAGAACGTGCGCCGCACGGCGGAGTTGGCGCGTTGGGATGCGACGCGCCTGCCGCTACGCGACGCCTGCGTCGACGCGGTGGTCACGAATCCGCCCTACGGCCGCCAGCACGAGGCAGTGCCGGGCATCGACCGGCTGTACGCGCGGAGCCTGCGCGAGGCGGCGCGGGTGCTGCGCCCCGGCGGCCGCGCCGTGGTCCTGACGGGCGAGCCGGACGTGCTGTCGCGCGCGTTGCCGCCGACGCTGCGCGTGCGCACGAAGCGGCGGATGCTGCTGCGTGGTCTCGCCGTGACGGCGTTCGTGATGCTGCGCACCTAGCGGGGCTGGTCACTCCGTCTCGCGCGTGACGCTGATCGCCTGCTTCTCGCGGAAGACGCGCTCGGCGCGCTCGATGTCGCGCGGGTCGGTTGAGCGGACGGCGATCCGGATGGTGCCGCCTTCGGTGGGCTGGAAGGTCAGCCCCCAAGCGTCGCCCGTCGTAAGGGCGGCGTAGCAGCCCCAGAGGGCCCCTGCGACATGCCCGAACATCGCCCAGCTGACGATCTGGATGAGCGGCCGATCGACGCCGGGCAGGAATCCGAAGCCGAAGTAGCTGAACAACAGCCCCAACAGCGCTCCGGCGATGCCACCCCAGACGCCCCACCAGAAGCCGCGCCAGAGGATCCGCCACAGCATCGGCCGGTCGGCGGCGGACGTGTCGCGAGCGGCGTCGGTGGCGCGCGCTGCTGCCGCGGCACCCTCACCGCCAAGCTTGATGCGGTTCGCCTCGACGCCGCTGTACTGGAGCGCATCGATGGCGCGACGCACCTGCGCCATGTCGTCGTAGGTGGCGACGACGGCCTGCTCGGAAGGTAGAGCGCTGCCGGGCGGCGGCTTCACGGACGAGTCCTTTCGCGGCGGTCCCGTTCGTTATACGCGACGCGGTGGGCGCGCGGGATGGCCGCCCGGCCCGTCCTGTCGCCCCGCACGGCCGTTAGAATGGCGCCATGGACTCGACGGACACGCACGGCTTCCTGATCATCGACAAGCCCTCGGGCGTCACCTCATTCTCGATGGTGGCCCTGGTACGGCGGCTGACCGGCGTGCGCCGCGTCGGCCACGCGGGTACGCTCGACCCGATGGCGTCGGGCGTGCTGCCGGTCGCCGTCGGGCAGGCGGCCCGCTTCATCGAGTACATGGACGACGAGTTGAAGACGTACCTGGCGCGCGTCCGCTTCGGGGCGGCGACGGACACCTACGACGCCGAAGGGACGGTGACGGCGACAGGCGACGCGTCGAGCGTCGATGCGGCGGCCGTGGAGGCTGAGCTGGCCGCCTTCGAGGGACATATCGAGCAGACGCCACCCGTGTACAGCGCGCTGAAAGTGGCCGGGAAGCCGCTCTACCGCTACGCGCGAGAGGGCGCGGAAGTGGCCGTGGCGTCGCGCACGGTGTATGTCGAGCGCGCGGCGCTGCTCTCGTGCGACGCGGGCGAGGCGGAGATCGAGGTGCGCTGCGGCAAGGGGACGTACATCCGCTCGATCGCGCACGACCTGGGGCAGCGGTTGGGCTGCGGCGCCCACCTCTCGGCGCTTCGGCGGGCGGCGACGGGCGGCTTCACGCTGGCGGACGCGCGCCGGCCGGACGAATTGAGCGTGCTGGCGGAGGCGGGACGCCTCCTCGAGGCGCTGCTGGCGCCGGACCGGGCGGTGGAACGCCGCCCGGCGGCGATCTTTGGCGGCGATCACAGCGTCGACGTGACGTGCGGGCGCGACGTCGCGTTCGAGGCGGCGGCGGGGCCGGATCTGTGCCGCGCATACAGCGTCGAGGGGGGCTTCCTGGGGGTGCTGCGGCGGGGCGAGGGGTGGCTGTGGCACCCCGAGAAGGTCGTTCCGGCGGCGCGGCAGGGGGCCAAATAGGCCCTTTTTCGTGAATCTGGCCAGATTCGGCGTCAGATTCGGCGCAGATTCGCTTGACAACGCTTCCGGGGGGTCTATCATTCGTTTGACCCGGTTCCGGTGCACGGAACTGCTCATCCGTACTAGCGATAAGCGTGGGTCAGCCGCGAGGGGCGCGCAGGGCGCGTTAGCAATGGAGGAATGAACCGATGGAAGCCTACTGCCTGAAGTGCCGGACGCAACGTGAGATGTCGAACGCGGAAGCGACGACGATGAAAAACGGCAAGCCCGCCACGAAGGGCAAGTGCCCGGTCTGCGGCACAACGATGTTCAAGATCGGCAAGGCGAAGTAGCTCGCCGCCGTTCACGAAGTTGCAGAAGAGAGAAGGGGCGACGCAAGTCGCCCCTTCTCTCGTGTGTCGAAGTGTCCACGCACGTCTGGCCGAATGTTACAGGCGGGCGTTGTCCAGCGACAGATCTACACGCCGGTGCGCGCCATCTGGCGCAGGCGCGCGATGCGTTCTTCGATCGGCGGGTGCGTGCTGAACAGCCCCGAGAAGTTCTGACCCTTCAAGCCTGCCAGCGGGTTCACGATGTACATGTGCGCCGCGGCCGGATTCACCTGCATCGGCCGCATGGCCACGCCCTGCTCCAGCTTCGCCAGCGCGTCGGCGAGCGCGTCCGGGTCGTGCGTGGTCTTCGCGCCGGTGCGGTCGGCTTCGTACTCGCGTGTGCGGGAGATGGAAAGCTGCACGATGCTCGCCGCGATCGGCATCAGGATGATCGCCGCCAGCGCCAGGAGGGCGTTGTCGTTGTTGCGCCGCCCGCCGAACATCATGCCGAACATCATGCTGTGGGTGACCCAGGCGATGGCGCCGGCCAGCATGGCGGCGACGGCGCCGATGAGGATGTCGCGGTTGCCGACGTGGCCCAACTCGTGGGCGATGACGCCCTTCATCTCGCGGTCGTCCAGCAGGCTGAGGATGCCCGTCGTCGCGGCGACGACGGCGTGCTGCGGGTTACGGCCCGTCGCGAACGCGTTGGGCGACGGGTTGTCGACGATGTAGACCTTCGGTTTCGGCAGGCTCGTCAGGGAGGTCACCTCTTCGACGATCCGGTGCAGGCGGGGCGCCTCTTCGGGCGACACCTCCCGCGCGCCCGCCATGCGGAGCGCCAGCGAGTCGGACTTCCAGTAGGCGAAGAAGTTGAACGCGCCCGCGAGCAGCACGAAGATGATCAGCCCGGGCAGTCCCCCCAGGAACAGGTAGCCCAGTGCTCCCAGGAGCCCTGTGAGCACCCCCATGAGCAGCAGAGTCTTTCCAGTTGCGGCCATCTCGTATCTTCCTTCTTTCCTTCGTCGCCGGGTGGTCCACCCGGCGCTCAGGTTCAGTCTAACAGGTTCCCGGGAAGCCAGATGTGAACAACCTGCAACGCCGCGGGCGGCCCGCGACGCCGGGGGGGCGCCGCGGGGGCGCCGCGGCGATCGTGGTACGATGCGGCCGGTAGTTCCTGCGCGGAAAGGAGGGCAGATGCAAGGGGCAGGGACAGGTGAAGTAGGCCTGTTTATCGATCTTGAAAACATCCGGTATAGCTTCTTGAACGTGTATCAGATTGAACCAAACGTCTCAGCTTTTATCGAGAAGGCAAGGAAACACGGCCGCGTATCCGTCGCGATGGCGTATGCCGACTTCAACGAGCACCCGCAATGGGTGCGCCGCGGGCTCGACATCGCCGGGATCGCCGCGCGCGACATCCCCGTGCGGCGATTCGTCCGCGACGGACAGGAGCGGCTCAAGAGTTCCGCTGACCTGCACATGCTGATGGACATCATGGAGACGGCGCTGGACCGGCCGCAGGTCAGCACCTACGTGCTGATGACCGGCGACTCCGACTATATTCGCGTGGTCACCTGGATCAAGAACCGCTTCGAGAAGCGGGTCATCGTGTCCGGTGTGCCCGGCACGATCAGCCAGGACCTCGTGGCGGCTGCCGGCGAGTCGGACCACCTGGAAGCGGGGCAGGGCGTTACGACCGACGCGCTGCTCAGCTGCGTCGGGGCGGTGGCGCTCATGATGAAGCTGGCGACGCCCCCGACGGGATTCTGGACGATCAAGCTCATCGACCAGTGGTCGCGCGACAGCCGGAACGGCGTGCCGGGCAGCGATCCCGACAAATCGAACGCGATCTCGTACATGCTGAGGAACGGCCTGATGCGGCGGTACAAGACCGTCACCGATATCCGCGAGGTGACGATCAGCGAGCTGAACGAGCTGCACCCCATGGTGCGGCAGTTCCTCGTCAGCGCGGGCTTGGAGCTCGACGCGCTGCCGGCGCGCTGCCAGTATTGCCAGGTCCGCAATCCGGGCGAGGTTCAGACCTGCGTCGAGTGCGGCGGGACGCTGGAGCCGCCGCCAACGATAGAGACGCCAGAGTAAATAGAGATGCGGCACAGGACTACCGCAGGGGCCGCGCGAGCGCGGCCCCTGATCACGTCCGCGAGATGACGGTCACCGATCGAAGCGGCGGCGGCGCGGCAGGGGAGTCGGCGCGTTGTCGGGCGCGGCGCCGGGCGCGCGCAGCGGCAGGCGGAGCATGCGGCGGCGCGTCTCCATCGCCGTCGGCTCCGGGTACTGGACGCGCGGGTGGTACACGGCGCGCATCGTCGACTTGAACGACTCGGCGATCGTGCGCAGGTCGCGCAGCGTCAAGTCGCTGTCATCGAGTTGTCCCTCCGAGACGCGCTCGGCGATGACCTCGTCCACGAGCTGGTTGATGCGCTCCGTCGAGCGGTCCGCGCTCGCGCGCACGACGGCTTCCGTCGAGTCGGCGAGCATGACGATCGCCGTCTCCTTCGACTGCGGCCGCGGGCCGGGGTACTGGAACGCCGCAGGGTCGACGCCTGGGTCCGATTCCGCAGCCTTGCGATAGAAGTACGCGACGAGTCGCGTACCGTGGTGCTCCGGGATGAACGCTTGCACGCGCGCGGGCAGCCGCGCGCGTCGCGCCAGCTCGACGCCGCCCCGCACGTGCTGCTGGATGACGTCGGCGCTCTCCAGCGGCGTCATGGCGTCGTGCGGCGTTTCCGCGCCCTGGATGTTCTCGATGTACATGCCCGGTTGCAACACCTTGCCGATGTCGTGGTAGTAGCAGCCGACGCGGGTAAGCAGCGCGTCGGCGCCCACCAGGTCGGCCGCGCGCTCGGCCAGGTTGCCGACGATGATGCTGTGGTGGAAGGTGCCGGGCGCCTCGTCCTGCAGGCGGCGCAGCAGCGGCGCGTTGAGCTGCGACAGCTCCATGAGCTGGAGCCGCGTCGTCACGCCGAAGAGCACGCCGACGGTGACAAACACGCCCGCGGCGAGCACGCCCGAGCTGGTGCCGCTCATGAAGGCCGAGAAGGCCATCCAACCGAGGTCGCCGGTGCTCCGGTCGCCGTCGATGAACCAGGTTGCGAGCAGCAGCAGGAACGACGTGAGGGCGACGGCGAGGCCGGCGGTGAGGTAGCGGTTCAGCCGGTCGGCGCGGTGCACCAGGAAAATGCCCGCCAGCGGCGCGACGCCGTAGACGAGCGCCAGCCGCTGCGTGTCGAGCGGGCCGACCGAGGCCACGAGCGACACGTCCGGCAGGAACACGCTGATGAACGCGATGAGCATGCCAATGAGCGCCGCGATCACGACGGCGACGTCGGTCTCCAGCAGCGCCGCGATCAGGATCGGCGCGGTCGCGACGGGGAGGATGAAGGCGAGAAAGTGGCGCTGCTCATCCGGCAGCACGAGCGGGAGGTAGAACTTCGCGACGAGCAGCGGCAGCGCCATCACCATCGCCAGCGCGATCATGTGCCGTTCCGACGTGATGCCGCGCGGCTGCAACACCAGCAGATAGCCGGCGATCGCCGCGGATGCTACCGCTGCCAGAAGCGCCGCGGCGACGATGTTGCGCCATTCCACGGCGTTCGAAGACAGGCCTACCGCGTGCAGCTTCTCCACCGCGACCTCGTCGACCGGCGTGTCGGCCGCGAGGATGACGTCGCCTTTCTGCACGCTGATGCGCACCGGCGGCACCGCGGCGCGCGCAGTCGTGCGCGCCTGGTCGGTCTTCGCCTGGTCCACGGTCAGCGTCGAGACGATGAGCGGCCGCACCAGTTCGGCCGCCAGCAGCGCTTCGTCCGCGACGAACTCCGGCGCGATCTGCGAGTCAACGCTGTCCTTGGCGCTCTTCACGCTCGCATCGTCCAGCGAGACGCTCAGCGCCTGCTGCAGCACACGCCGACCTTCCGCTGCCACGGCCTGCCAGCGGTCGTTCGGCAGCGCCAGCACCGTGTCGATGCTCCGCGACGAGAGCTGGAGCGCGGACAGCGCATCGCGCTTGCGAGCCGCGTCGGTCTGCGCGCGGATCTGCGCCACCTGCGCCGTCGCCTGGTCGTACGCCGCCAGTTGCTTCGATTTCACGGAGGCGTCATAGACCAGCGAGTCGGGCACCGCCTTCGCCGCGTCGTCCCGCTTCTGCTGCGTCAGGGAGGCGCTCTCGAAGGAGGCATTGCGCGGCGCCTTGACCGTACGCGAAGCCGTGTCGCCGACGCGGACGTGGAACTGGCGCGGGAAGATGGGGAAGAGCGCGATGAGCAGCAGCGCGCCGAGTGCGACGCCAAAGGCGACGGCCGTGACGAACGAGATCGGACGAGACTTGCCGCGGCTGAGCATGGGTGTACCTTCCGCCCGCATGATATCAGGGGCGGAAGCCGGGTCAGGCCGCGGTGCGCGCGACCTGGACTACGTCGGGCGCCAGCCGGCGCATGTGTACCAGAAAGGCCTCGTACTCCCGCACGCCGAGCCAGAAGCGCTGGATCTCCAGCTTGCGCGGCCACAGCTTCACCGGCACCGGCTTCGCCAGCTCGATCTCGATCAGGCGGCCGCCGTGGCTGCAGCACACGCGCTCGCGGAAGTTCGTGCTGAGGCCGATGCCGTAGCGCCAGTGCGGCCGCGGGTCGATCGGCGCCATCCGCACGATGTCCGCGACCGGGATCGTGGCGTTGAAGAAGGACTCGAACCGGATGCGCAGCTCGTCCCCGTCCAGGTCGGCGTAGCTGTCATCGACCGTCACCGCGAAGACGCTGGCAAGCACGACGAAGAACGCCAGCACCGCGAAGCCGAACAGCGCGCGCTCGATGTCGCTCGCTGTGCCCCCCAGCGCGGGGTACAGCGTGAAGATGGCGAACGCGGTTAGCGCTACGATGAGCGTCTTCAGCGGCGCCCGGAACCAGATCGCGTCAGAGAAGTGGTAGCGCTCAGTCAATGGGAGCTCCCGCGGATGCTGTGCGGCCGGCGCGGCGTCGCGCCACCCTCGGGCCCGGCGGGGGCAGAGCCCGAAGGCGGCGCTTCGGGGGAAGTGTCGGCCTGGCGGCTCGCCGGGAGCAGAGGGATGGCACCCAGAATGGGCTACAGGCCGCTCACCATCAGCTTCGACATGCGGATCGTCGGGGCGGCGCTGCCGGCGAACCAGCGCACGTCGCTGCCGACCGCGTCGACATCGAGCAGCATCTGCTTGAGGTTGCCGGAGACGTTGATCTCGACCACCGGATACGCCAGCTCGCCGCGCTCGATCCATACGCCCGCAGCGCCGCGCGAGAAGTCGCCCGTCGTCTGATTCACTCCGAAGCCCATGAGGTCGGTGAGGTACAGCCCATCGTCCACGGAGGCGATGATCTGGGCCGGGTCGCTGACGCCGGCCTCCCAGATGCGGTTGCCGCCGCCGATCGTGATGCTGTCGCCCGCCCGCGCCGCGTTGCCGGTGGTGCGCCGGCCAGTGCGGCGCGCGTAGTAGCTGTCGAAGAGAAACTGCTCGAAGACGCCGCCCTGCACGATCGCGTTGCGCCGTGCGCGTACGCCTTCGCCGTCGAACGGCCGCGAGCCGAGCTGGCCCGGCAGCGTCGGGTCGTCGGCGATGCTGACGAGCGCCGATGCGGCCCGCTTGCCCTCGAAGTCGGCGAGGAACGTCGAGCGCTTGAACAGCGACTCGCCGCTCGCCGCGCCCGTGACCACACCAAGCAGCCCCGCCGTCATCGCCGGATCCCACACCACCGGCACTTCGCGCGTCGCGACCTTGCGCCCGCCCAGTTTGCGCACCACCCGCGACGCCGCCTGCCGTCCCACATCCTCCGGTCGCGCCAGCCGGTGGAACATCCGCTCGGCGCTGAACCAGTAGTCGCTCTGCTTCTTGCCGTCCGCCTCGTCGGCGATCACCGAGACCGAGAAGCTGGCGGCCGTGTACGGATACATGCCGGCGAAGCCCAGGCTGTTCGCCAGCACCAGGTGACCGCGCTCCGCGCCGAACTCCGCGCCCTCCGAGTTCGTGATGCGCGGATCGAAGTCGAACGCCGCCTGCTCGGCTCGCAGCACGATGTCCTTCATCTCGTCGACGGTCAGCGACTCGATGCGCTCGTCGTAGAGCTGCAGCAGCGAGCCCATGTCACCCGCCAGGTCTTCTCTTGCGGGCAGCCCGGCGTACTCGTCCGGCTCGCTGATCGACGCGAGCTCGACGGTCGTGCGCACCATCTCGTCGAGCGCGCGAGGCGTGAAATCGGACGTATTGCAGACCGCCGTGCGATTCTGCTTGATGACGCGGATCGAGACGGCGCGCGAGCCCGCCTCGAACAGCTTCTCGACCTCGCCCTTGCGCACCGTGACGGTCGACTCGATGCCGCTGACCAAGTACGCGTCGGCCTCGTCCGCGCCGAGCTTCCGCGCCTTCTCGACGATGTCGCTCGCGATCGACAGCAGATCTTCGTTCATGACACCTCGGGGCTAGCGCAGAGGCGCCGGCACGACCCGCAGGACGATCGTGCGGTCCAGCCATGCCAGCGCCGGCCGCGCGAAGCGCAGCGCCAGCACGATGATGACGCCGATCGCGGCGCCTGCCGCGACGTCGGCGGGGTAGTGTATGCCCACATACACGCGCGAGAACGCGACCAGCGCCGCCAGCGCCAGCAGCACGCCGCCGACGCGCTGCCGGTAGACGCCGATGCCGGCGGCCATCGCGAACGCGGCCGTGGAGTGCTCCGAGGGGAACGACGGGTCGGCGCTGTGGTTCAGCAGCAGCACGACGTCGCCGTGCCGGAGCACAAACGGGCGCTGGTGCACGTACACGTGCTGGATCGCCTGCGCGACGAGCACGCCGATCGCCGCCGCCGCGATCGCTGTGTAGACGGCGATGCGACGGTCCGCGCTGTTGCCAGCGCGCGCGAACCACGAGAGGGCGACGATCGCGACGATAGCGAAGAGGGCGTACTGCGCCGCCCACGTCATGGCATGGTCAGCCAGCGAGACGTGGCCCGCCAGGTCGTTGATGCCGTCGAAGAGTTGACCGTTCAGATGCAAGCGGTAATCAGGTCCGGCGCGCTAGGCGCCGAACTCGTGCTCCTCGTGCCCGTGGCCGAACTTCGAGTACGCGAAGGCGGCGATGGCGATGATGGCGATGAGAATCAGCAGTTTCTTCATGACTGAATCCTTTCCGGGGTCCCTTGTTCCCTGTGGGCGCGCTTCGGCGCGCGCATTCCCTTGGATTACAACGCGGTACCGCCGACGGTCATGCCGCTGATCAGCACGGTCGGCATGCCCACGCCCACCGGCACCGACTGGCCGTCCTTGCCGCACGTCCAGCGGCCGTCGCTGAGGGCGAAGTCGCTGCCGACGGCCGTCACCTTGCGCAGCACGTCCGGCCCGTTGCCGATGAGGTTGACGTTGCGGATAGGCGCGGTGACCTTCCCGCCCTCAATCATATACCCCTCGGTGACGCTGAACACGAAATCGCCGTTGCTGATGTTGACGCTGCCGCCGCTGAACGACACGCAGTAGATGCCCCGGTCCACCGAGCGGATGACGTCCTCCGGCGACGACTCGCCCGCCAGCATGTAGGTGTTGGTCATGCGGGGCATCGGGTTGTACTTGAACGACTGGCGCCGCCCGTTGCCCGTCGGCGCGACACCGAAGTGCTTTGTGCTCATCCGGTCCTGGATGTAGCCGCGCAACACGCCGTTCTCGATCAGCACGTTGTAGCCGGGTCGGTTGCCCTCGTCGTCGATGTTGATGCTGCCGCGGCTCTCCGGGATCGTGCCGTCATCGACCACGGTACACAGCGTGGAAGCGACGACGTTGCCGACCTGGTCGGTGTAGTTGCTGGTCTTCTTGCGGTTGAAGTCGGCCTCCAGGCCGTGGCCGATCGCCTCGTGCAGCAGGATGCCGCTGTCGCCCGCGGCGAGTACCACCGGGAAGGTGCCAGCCGGCGCCTCGATGGCGGACTGCAGGACGACGGCCTGGCGCGCCGCCTCCTGCGCGAGCGACTCGGGCGTGTGCGCCGCGAAGTAGGCCATGCCCATACGCCCGCCACCGCCCCAGCGCGCCGTCTGGCGGCTGCTGTCGCGCTCCGAGAGGCACGACACGTTGAACCGCACCAGCGGCTGCACGTCGCCGGCGATGCGTCCGTCGCTGGAGACGATCATCACGTGCTTGAGTTCGTCGATGAAGTTCACGTCGACCCGCACGATGCTGCCGTCGAAGCCCCGAGCGGCCGCGTCGGCGCGGCGGATCAGGTCCACCTTCTCGGCGGGGGCGACGCTGACGGTGCTCGCGGAGGGCTGGTAGTAGTCGGCGGACTCGTAGTGCATGACGTCCACGGGCGGTGCCTTGTCGCCGCGCGAGGCGATACGCGCCGCGGTGTCGGCTGCCCGGCGCATGGCGTCGCGGCCCAGGTCCTCCGTGTATGCGTAGCCGATGGCGTCGCCCTGGATGACGCGGATGCCGACGCCCTGCGTGATGCTGCGGGAGGCCGTCTTCACGGCCTGCTGCTCGAAGCTGATGTTCGAGCCTTCACGGTGCTCGAAGAACAGTTCGGCGTGCTCGCCGCCACGGCTCATCGCCACGCCCAGCAAATCGGCCGCGACCGCCTTATCGATGCTGTAGCGGGCGTTGAAGAAGGCTTCTGCGGCGATCCCGGCATCACTCAAGCGGCGCACCTCGGGGGAATATCGGCGGGTAGACACAGGCATGATAGCAACCGCCGCCCGGCGAGACGTGCGGGGAACCTGTGTAGATTCCGTTGCGATGCGCGCTGAGAATCGCGAAGTGACCGCCCTGCGTGGCGGCTACGTCATCTTCACGCCTTCGAGATGCGCGAGGTCGTTGAGCCGCCAGATCGCGCGTTTGTCCTGCCAGGCGCGCACGGACGTGATCGAGGCGTTGAACGCGTAGAAGGGGAAGTCGTTCCTGTCGAGGCCGAGCACCATCGCCACGTAGGTCTGGATGACGCCGCCGTGGCAGGCGATCGCGACCTTCTTGCCCGGGCACTCCTGGACGATCTGCCGGATCGCGCCGGCGATGCGGGCGCGGAAGTGCGCGCTCGCCTCGCCGCCGGGCAGGTTGTCCCACGTAGGTTCCAGCTCGAACCGCGCCTTGATCGCGCGGTGGTCGGCGGTCTCGCGGTTGGCGTTGGGGTCGATGCTGCCTGCCTTGGTCGGCTCGTTGATCTCCTGCAGGTCCTCGATGACGTGGATCGTGTGGCCGGTGCGGCGCGCGATCGGGGCCGCGGTGTTGAAGGCGCGCTGAAGCGGGCTGGCGTAAACGGCATCGACGCCGTACGCGGCCATGCGCGCGCCGACGCGCTCGGCCTGTTCCTCGCCGATCTTCGTGAGCGGCGGGTCAAACTCGCCCAGCCGCCCTTCTTCGCGGGCCTGGTTGCTGGCGGACTGGCCGTGCCGGATCAGGTACAGGCGCACGGCGTCGCGCTTGTTCAGGAGCAGCACGTCCTGGAAGTAGTACGCCATCGGGTCGATGGGCGCGGGTACGGTCTGGGGGTTGTTGTCAGCGTCCTTCATGCCCCGCAAGGTAAATGCGAAGCGGCTTTCGGACAAGAACCCGGCCCGGAAGGGGCGAAGCTTCGATTTTCGCAACGTCAACGCAAGGGGTAGGCGAATTGCGAAGCCGGTAGTACACTGGGGTGCAATCTTCACATTCTTCAGCAATCAGGAGGCTCGTCTTGGCTACGGACGTTGTAATCGTTGAGGCGGTACGGACCGCCATGGGCCGCCGCAACGGCATGCTCTCCGGCACGCACCCGGTGACGCTCGGCGCGAAGGTGCTGCGCGAGGTCGTCAACCGGGCTGGCATCGACCCGGGCATGGTGGGCGATGTCGTCTGGGGCAACGTCTCGCAGGTCGGCGAGCAGGCCGCGAACATCGGCCGCAACGTCGTGCTCGAAGCGGGCTTCCCGATCGAAGTGCCGGGCACGACGGTGGACCGGCAGTGCGGCTCCGGCCAGCAGGCGATCCACTTCGCGGCGAACCTGATCTCCGCGGGCGTCGTCGACATCGCGATCGGCGGTGGCTGCGAAGTGATGTCGCGCGTGCCGATGGGTTCGAACTTCAAGGTGGCGGGCTTCCCCTTCACCGAGTTCATGCGGACCACCTACGACCTGACGTCGCAAGGCGTCGCCGCGGACAACATCGCGCGGAAGTGGGGCATCTCCCGCCAGCAGCTCGACGAGTTCGCGCTGGAGAGCCAGAACCGGGCGAAGGCGGCGCGCGACAGCGGCAGGTACGAGAAGGAGATCGTGGGCGTCGACGTCGAGCACGAGGGCGTCAAGGGCGTGTTCAAGGTTGACGAGGGGCCGCGCGACTCCACGCTGGAGAAGCTGGCCTCGCTGGCGCCGTCGTTCGGCGAAGACGGCCTGCACACCGCCGGCAACTCCAGCCAGATCACGGACGGCGCATCCGCCGTGCTGCTGATGTCGGCCGAGAAGGCGAAGGAGCTGGGCTTGAAAGCGCGGGCGCGCATCGTCGCGCAGGCGGTGGTCGGCTCCGACCCGCACCTGATGCTGACCGGCCCGATCACGGCGACGCCGGCGGTGCTGAAGAAGGCCGGCCTGAAGATGAGCGACATCGACCGCGTCGAGATCAACGAGGCGTTCGCGGCGGTGGTGCTGGCGTGGGGCAAGGAGACCGGCTACGACCTGAAGAAGACCAACGTGAACGGCGGCGCCATCGCGCTGGGCCACCCGCTGGGCTGCACGGGCGCGCGCCTGATGACCTCGCTGCTGCACGAGCTGGAGCGCACGGGCGGCCGCTACGGCCACGAGGTGATGTGCTGCGGCGGCGGCATCGGTACGGCGACGATCATCGAGCGGCTCTAAGCCGCGGCGACACGGCGAACCAGGGAGCGGCCCTCCGTGCGAGCGGGGGGCCGCTTTGCGCGTGCCGGCATGCAGCTCCTTGATCTCCCACAGCGAGCGCGCCATGCTCTGGCGGGCGGCGCGGAGGATGCGGCGTCGCGAGAGCGGAGGTTGCCATGTCATCGAAGTGGGCGCTGGTGCTGGGTGCGTCGAGCGGGTTCGGGGCGGCCACGTCGGTCGAGCTGGCGAAGGCGGGGTACGGCATCTTCGGCGTGCACATGGACCTGCGCTCCACGCTGCCGAACGCGGTGAAGGTGCAGGACGACGTGAAGGCGGCGGGGCAGGAAGCGATCTTCTTCAACATCAACGCCGCCGATGCCGACAAGCGCACCGCCGCGCTGGGCGCGATCCGGGAGAAGCTGGGCGCGGACAGCTACGTGCACGTGCTGATGCACTCGCTGGCGTTCGGCACGCTGCTGCCGTTCATCGCCGACAACCCGAAAGAGCGGATCAGCGTCAAGCAGATGGACATGACGCTCGACGTGATGGCGCACAGCCTGGTGTACTGGTCGCAGGACATGGCGACACGCCGGCTGCTGGGGAAGAACAGCCGCATCTTCGCGATGACGTCGTCCGGTTCGACGCGGGTGATCGCCGCGTACGGCGCGGTCTCGGCGGCGAAGGCGGCGCTGGAGTCGCACATCCGGCAGCTGGCGTTCGAGCTGGCGCCGCTGGGCGTGACGGCGAACGCGATCCGGGCCGGCGTCACGGACACGGCCGCGCTGCGGCGCATCCCCGGCGGGCCGGAGCTGCACCAGCGCGCGATGGAGCGCAACCCCAGCGGCCGCTCGACGCGGACGGAGGACGTGGCGCGCGCGATCGCCGTGCTGGCGAGCGAGCAGTTGTACTGGATGACGGGCAACGTCATCGGCGTCGACGGCGGCGAAGAGCTGAGCGCGTGACGGGGCCGAGAACCCAGAACCCAGAACCAAGAACCTGCCCAGAACCGAGGACCCAGGACCCGGAAACTGCGACTTGGGGTACCTCCCTTTTGCGTTATGTTGCGCAAATCGAATCTGGCGATGTACCTGTTCTGTAATTTCGACCTTTTTCGACGAGCACCCAGAACCCAGGCGGCTTCGCCGCAGAACCAAGAACCCAGAACCAAGAACCAAGGCAGGAAGCGAGAACCGGCCGCGCGCGGTGCGGCGTGCACGCGGAGTTTGCTCGGCACTTTTCGCTGTTTCGGCGGCCCGTTTGGCTCTGACGGGCGTGGGGTTTCGTGTTGCATCTTCGGCTCCTTGCGGGCGCGGTGCGCGATGGGCGCGGTCGTCCGCCTGGCGATGGTAGGCGATGGGGGTGCGGATCTCCTAGCGGCGCATGTCACGTCTGGCGGCGCGAGTGGCACCGCGGGTCCTACTCGGTGGCCTCGGTCGAGGTTCGTCCAGCGAGTTCGCGGAACGCCGACGGCGGAGGGCCATTCGCGAGGCGCTCCCGTATCACGGCGGCGCACTGTTCGGGCGTGAGCAACGAGGTGTCGACTTCGAGATCATAGATGCCGGGGATGTGGACTTCGGTCTGCCACAGGCGAACCGGCGCTGGGATTGACTCGGCGGGCGAGCCGGTGACGTACTGACCCTCGCGCCCGGCCTGACCGGCGTTGCGGCGCTCCATGATGACCTCGATCGGGCAGCGGATCCCGACGAAGAG
>JBGQBE010000055.1:0-20246 GCA_041494685.1 Dehalococcoidia bacterium
ACTTCGGCTTCCTGCTGCTGGACCAGGATCTCGTCCTCGACCGTCGCGGCGATCTCCATGCGCACGACATCGCCCCAGGCGATCTCCCGCTCGATCGGCTCCAGCGTGGCGACACGGCGGCGCAGGATCTTCAGCGTCTCGTCGACTTTCGCCTCGTCGACGCTGACGGTCTCGACCGTGACGCGCAGGCTCTGGTAGTCGCCCAGGCCGATCGTGGGGCGCACGGGGATCGTCGCCTTCACCACCAGCGGCTCCGTCGTCTCGACGACGAGTCGCGGGCGGGCGATCGGCGTGATGCTCTCGTCGGCGTCGACCGCCTCGCGGTAGACCACGGGCACGAGCGCGTCCAGCGCCTCGTCGAGGATGCGCTCCTCGCCGAAGTAGCGGCGCACCATGGCGGGCGGCGCTTTGCCGGGCCGGAAGCCCGGCACCTTGGCGCGGGGCGACAGTTTGCGCACGGCCTTCTCGCGCGCCGCATCGAGCCGCTCCGACTCGACCTCGATCGTCATCAGGACTTGGGACTCGGGGATCTTCTCTGTCGAAACTTTCAAGCCAGCCGCCAACCTCGCCGACGGGGATGCGGCCGCTCCTGACAACAGTCACGGCCGCCTTGGCGACCGTCTTCGGGTGGAGTGCCGGTGATACCGTCGTGCCGTTGGAAGTATAGCAAGCCTGCCCGCTGGAACAGCGGCGGTCGCGGCAGCCTAGCTTTCGCGCGAGGTGAGCACGTCGTTCAAGGCGTCCCCCAGGAGGTTGAAGGCGAACACGAGCGTGGCCACGATCGTGGCGGGGACGATCAAGAGGATCGGGTGGTGCTCCAGCACCGACCGGGGCGCGCCATCGGTGATCAGGGCGCCAAAGCTGGGGTGCGGCGGCTGGATGCCGACGCCGAGGAACGTCAGGCCGATCTCCGTAGTGGCGATGCCGCCGAGGGCGGCGGACGCGCCGACGATGATCAACGGCATCACGTTCGGCAGGATGTGCTGGCGCAGGATGCGCGCCGTCGTCGCCCCGCTGGCCTCGGCGGCGATGATGTAGTCCGACCGGCGCAGCGCCAACACCTGGGTGCGGATGAGGCGGGCGCCGCCGACCCAGCCGAACAGCGACAGCACGCCGAAGATCAGGAAGTAGTCCGGGAACCCGGACGAGACCAGGCCGTCCCAGTGCAGGCCGTTCTCCAGGTGCCCCATCCAGCGGTCCCACTTCGGGCGCATGGTGGCGCTGATCAGGATCAGCATCGGTAATCCGGGCATCGACGCCAGCACCTCCCCCGTCCGGTTGATCGCCGCGTCGACCCAGCCGCCGCGGTATCCCGCGAGCATGCCGAGTACGACCGGCAGCAGCACGAAGCCGGTCGCCACGGTTGCGACGGTGACGATGGTCGTGGTGCGCGCGGCGTAGATGGTACGGCTCATCATGTCGCGCCCGATCCGGTCGGTCCCGAACGGGTGGTGCAGCGACGGAGCGGCGAACGAGTTATCGAGGTTCTGCTCCGAATAGCCCTGCGGCGCCAACAGCGGGGCGAACGCGCCGGCAACGTAGAAGATGGTGATGGCGACCAGGCAGATCACCGCCAGCTTCTTGCGCAGCAGGCGGCGCAACGAGCGCCGCGTCAGGCTCTCGCCGCGCACCGTGCGCTCGGCGGCGACGGCCTGGCGGCCTCCCGCATCGAACATCGTCATCGCACACCCCCGGCGCGGATGCGCGGGTCGATGACGATCAGCGCGAGGTCGACGATGAGGTTCGCCAGCACAAACGCTGCCGCGGAGAGCAGCACGATCGCCTGGATGACGTTGTAGTCGCGCCCGGTCACGGACTCGTACACGAACCGGCCGATGCCAGGGATGCCCAGCAGCGTCTCGGTGAACAGCGCGCCTTCGAAGAGCCCCACGATCGAGAGGCCGATCACGGTCGTCATCACCGGCACCAGCGAGTTGCGGGCGACGTGGCGCGTAATGACGGTGAACTCGTCCAGCCCCTTGGCGCGCGCAGTGCGCACGAAATCCTCCTGCAGCGCCACCAGCGTCGTCGCGCGCGCCAGCCTCGCCACGCCGGCGACGCCCGGCAGCGAGAGCGCAACGGTGGGGAGGATCATCGACTTCGAGAACATGCCGTCGAAGCCGCCGGGCGGCAGCCAGTGCAGCCTGGCCGCGAAGACCAGCACCATCATCGGCACGGTCACCAGCACGGGGATCGACTGGAAGAAGAGGAACGTGCCGATCGCGAACGGGTCGAGCCAGGTGCCGCGCTTCACCGCGGCGAATACGCCGATCGGGATGCCGACGAGGAACGTCAGGACGAAGGCGTACAGCCCGAGACGGAAGGAAACCCACATCTTGGGGCCGATGATCTCCGGGATAGAGCGGTCGCGGAAGCGGAAGCTGGGGCCGAGGTCGCCGTGCAGCAGGATACGTTCCACGTAAATGCCGTACTGCTCGACGATCGGCTTGTCGAGCCCGTACTTGTGCTCGACGCGCGCGAAGGCCTCCGGGTCGCGGTACTGGCCGGAATAGACGCTGATCGGGCTGCCTGGACCCCAGCGCGTCACGTAGAACGTCGCGAACGAGACGATCAGCAGCGTGATCGGCAGGAACAGCAGTCGGCGCAGGATGTAGCCGGCGAGGCCGTCCATCTCGCGCGGCCGGGCTAGCGACTCACCGTGACGTCGCGGAAGCGCTCGATGATCAGCGGCGTGAACCGGAACCCCTGCACGTACGGCTTCACCAGCGCGTGCGTGGTGTCGAAGAACATCGGGATCCAGACGGCGTCCTTTAGCAGTGTCTTCTCAACGTCCTGATAGATCGCCAGCCGCGTCTCGGTGTTCGGCTCCGTGCGGGCCTGCAGCAGCTTGGCGTCGATAGCCGGGTTGCTGTAGCGCGTGTTGTTCTGCTTGCTCTTGCTGTAGAAGAGGATGTCAAGCAGGTCTTCGGGGTCCGGGTAGTCCATGATCCAGCCGATGTGGAACATCTGGTAGCTGCCGTTATCGATGTCGCTGAAGAACGTGCCCGCCTCGGCCTGCTGGATCTTCACCTCGACCCCCAGGTTGTCCTTCCACTGCTGCACGATCGCGTCGGTGGTCGGCCCGACGGTGGCGCCGGCGCCCGACTCGGCGAGCGTGATCTCCGGCATCTTGCCGGCGTACTTCGACTGGGCGAGCAGCTGCTTCGCCTCGTCGGGGTTGTAGGCGTACGTCTTGTCGTCCTGCGTGTAGCCGGGGACGCCGGGCATCAGCAGGCCGTTCGCCACCGGGATGGCGTTCTTCAGCACCACTTCGGCGATCTTCTTGCGGTCGACGGCCTCGGCAAACGCTTGCCGCACCTTCGGGTCGTCGAACGGCGGCGTGTTGGTGTTGAAGCCGATGTAGTCGAGCGACATGCGCGGCGTCTGGACGTAGTCCTTATTCAGCGCATCGCTCGGATCTTGTACGCGGTCCAGGTCATCGAGGCCGACGCCGGTGAGGTCGATCTTCCCGTCCTCGTAGTCCACGAGCGAAGAGCCGCCGGCGAGGTCGTAACGGATCGTCTTGAGCTTGGGCGCGCCCAGGTGGTGATTGTCGTACGCCACGAGTGTGATGTGGTCGCCGAGCTTCCACTCCTGCAGCTTGTAGGGGCCGGTGCCGTTCGGCTTCTGCGTCCAGCGGCTCGGGTTCGCCTGGATCTGGCGCTTGTCGACGAGGAATGACGTCGGGTACGTCAGCTTGTAGAGGAAGTAGGGCTTCGGCGCGTCAAGCGTGACGGCGATCGTCGTGTCGTCCACGATCTTGAGGCCGCTGATCTCCTTGGCCTTGCCGTTGGCCACGTCACGCGCCCCGGCGATGTCGCCGAGAAAGTTCGACGCCGTGATGGAGCCCGTATCGGCGCTGAGTGCGCGCTCCCACGAGTACTTGACATCGTCGGGCGTAACCAGACGGCCGTCCTGGAAGGTGGCTTTCTTGTTGAGATGGAACGTGTACGTGAGGCCGTCGGGGCTGACGTCCCAGCTCTCGGCCACATCCGGCTGCAGCTTCAGGTCTCGGTCGAGCCGTACGAGGCCCGAGAAGATCTCGACGATGTAGAGCGCGGAGCCGGAGTCCTGGGCCACCGCAGGGTCCAGGAAGAGCGGGTCTTCGCCACGGAGCCGCAGCTCGCCTGACGCCGCCGGGCCGGCGGACGACGCCGTGCTGGAAGCAGCGGGCGTGCCGGAGGAGTCCTTCTTGTCGCTGCCGCCGCCACCGACGACCAGGATCAGCACGGCCGCGAGGCCGATGATCAGGACGGCCGCGACGCCTCCAACAACCAGCGTGAGCTTGTTGCTCATGTTTCAGTACCCTCGCTTCCCTGCCGCCGCCCACCAAGGCGTGACGATCATAGCAGGGCAAGATCGCTTCGTACAGAAAACGGATGATCGACTCAAACAGTTTCAGGGGCCGCAGACGTTTTCGTGAGAAGGCTGACAGGGACGACACGCGCGAGTCCGCGGCAGTCGCGGTGGCGTGCGCGCGGCGCGGATATCCAGTACGCGGTACTTCGCCGCGCAGGATCGCGCGCCGCGGACGCCACCGGCTCGCACGTGTTCTCTGATATGATTCCGGCACGTTGCGCCGGAGCCGGATCGCCCGCTTAGCGATGATCAGGGTATGAGCGAAGAGACCCCACGGATGCACGAACCCGGCGCCCCGCCCGCGGCAGCCGGCATCGTGCCCCCTCCGGCTCAGGCGAAGACAGCTCGCCGGGATCGTTCTGGTCAACTCACAGCCCTGGCGCTGCTCCTCATCCTGGCCCTGGCAGCGTACCTGCGCTTCACGCATATCAACTGGGACGCCACCAGCGGGCCCTGGGACCCGCAGCAGAGCTCCGCCAACAGCGGTCACCTGCACCCGGACGAGCGCTTCCTGACGCAGATCAGCACGAACACACGCGGCGCCAGCAGCATCGCCAACTACTTCGACACCGACACCTCCGGTCTCAGCCCCTACAACATCAAGAACGCGGACGGCAGCAGGCAATCGACCTTCGTCTACGGCACGCTGCCACTCTTCATGAACAAGTTCCTCGCGTTGCACGCTAACACGCCCTATGACGTGCTCGATACGGTCACGTTCGGCAACGCGGACGCGGTCAATACGGTCATCGGCGCGCTGATGCTCGACAAGCTGGCGCTCCCCGACCACAACTACGCGGACTACGACGGTTACAACCTGAGCGGCCGCTGGCTCTCAGCGCTGTTCGACGTGGGCACGGTGCTGCTGATCTTCGCGTTCGGCGCGCAGCTCGCGAACCGGCGCGTCGGGCTGCTGGCGGCGTTCCTGTATGCGCTCTCGGCGTTCCCGATCCAGAACGCGCACTTCTTCGTCGTGGACCCGTACGTGACGTTCTTCGCCACCTTCACCGTGCTGTTCGCCGTGCGCTCGGCGAAGCGCGGCGGCTGGCGCAACTTCGCCGCCGCAGGGCTGGGCGCCGGCCTCGCCGCCGGCTGCAAGATCACGGCGATCTCGTTGTTCCCGGTCGTGCTGCTCGGCGTCGGGGTGTACGCGTGGGGCGGCATCAAACCGTACGTCGCGCCGATGTGGGCCGGTGACACGCCGGAGTACGCCGTTGCGCGCGACGGCCGCCGGCTCGACTCCTCGATCGCGACGCTGATCATCGGCTCGGCGATCGCGCTGCTCGCCGGCTTCCTGGCCTTCCGCGTGGCGATGCCGTACGCGTTCAAGACGCCAAGCCTCGGCGACTGGCTCTCGCTGCGGGCCGGCCACGTCGGGCCGCTGCCATTCCCCTACCCGGACATCATGAACCGCCACTGGCTAACGGATCAGACGGCACAGCGGCAGTTGCTCGGCGGCGACGCGGCGTTCCCGCCGAACGTGCAGTGGATCGGCCGCTCGCGCTGGCTGTGGCCCGCGCAGCAGATGATCTCGTGGGGCATGGCGCCCGCGCTCGGCATCACGGCGTGGCTGGGCGTGCCGTTCGCGGCGTGGTACGCGCGGCGCAACCGTGACGGCGCGCTGCTGGTGCCGCTGGCCTGGGTGCTGGGCTACTTCGGCTTCATGGGCATGCAGTTCTCGCTCTACATGCGCTACTTCCTGCCGCTCTACCCCACGCTGACCGTCTTCGGCGCGTTCCTGCTCTACCAGGCGTGGCGCTGGGCGGCCTCGGAGCGGCCGCTGGCGGCGCTGGGCAGCGTGGCCGACCGCGTGCCGGCGCTGACGCTCGCGGCGCGCAACCTCGTGCGCGCCGGCGTCGTCGTGGTCGCGGTGTTCACGGCGATCTTCGGCATCGCTTTCTACCGCATCTACACGCATCCCGTGACCCGCGTCAGCGCGTCGAAGTGGGTGCTCGAGAACGTGCCCGAGGGCTCGACGATCGGCCACGAGGACTGGGACGACAGCGTGCCGTACGGCGTCGGTAACGTGCCGAACCGGCAGTACAGCGGCGTGCAGTTCAAGAACTTCGACCAGGACACGCCCGAGACGGCCAACCGCCTCATCGACTACATCGGACAGTCGGACTATATCGCGCTGGCCAGCGCGCGCGTGTCCGGCACGATCACGCGGGCGCCGGCGCTCTGGCCCGTGGCGTCGCGCTACTACGCCGCGCTCGAGGACGGCACACTCGGCTTCGAGAAGGTGGCGGAGTTCGCGCAGTATCCCAGCATCTTCGGCCACGATTTCAACGACACCGGCGCCGAGGAGTCGTACAGCGTCTACGACCACCCGACCGTGACGATCTACAAGAAAACGAGCGCGTACTCGCCGGCGAAGGCGCGGCAGGTGCTGCATGCGGACGCTTTCCCGCAGTTCCCCAGCATCCTGCCCGGTGACGCCGGCCAGAACGGCCTGATGTTCAAGCCGGACGTGTTGAAGACGCAGCAGGCCGGCGGCACCTTCAGCGACCTGTACGACGCGACCGACTTCGTCAACGCGCACCCGGTGTTCTTCTGGCTGCTGGTGATGGAACTCGCCGCGTTCTCGCTGCTGCCGCTGACGCTCGCGCTGTTCCGCGGGCTGCCGGACCGCGGCTTCCTGCTGACCAAGCCGCTGGGCATCCTGCTGCTGGCCTACCTGGCGTACGCCCCCGCGAGCCGCGGCACGCTGCAGTACACGCGCACCGAGATCGCCAGCATGCTCGGCGTGATGCTTGCGGTCGGCGTGCTCACGGCGGCGCTGTGGCGGCGCGACATCGTTGCGTTCGTGCGCGAACGCTGGCGCTTCTTGCTCTTCGCGGAAGCGGTCTTCCTGCTGATGTTCGCGCTCTCGTACTGGCTGCGGCTGCAGAACCCGGATCTCTTCCACCCGTCGCAGGGCGGCGAGAAGCCGATGGACTTCGCGTACCTGCAGGGCGTGGCCAAGAGCACCGACCTGTCGCAGGGGCCGATCGACCCGTGGAACGCGGGCGGCTACCTGAACTACTACTGGTTCGGTCAGTTCATCGGCGCCACCGTGATGAAGCTCACCGGCATCGTCCCGGAGGTCTCGTACAACCTCATCGTGCCGATGTTCTTCGCGATCACGGCGGCGGCGACGTTCTCCCTGGCGTACAACCTGACCGAGGCGACGCGCAGGCTAATGAAGCGCCGCCCCAGCGGCCTGCCGATCGGTCCGGCCGGCCCGATCGTCGCCGCGCTGGCGGCGATCTTTCTCGTGCTGCTGTCGGGCAACTTTGCCGCCGTGCAAGTGCTCGAGCAGGGCTTCTCGCGCGTCAGTCCGTGGCACAGCGGCGTGCCAGTGCTCGGCGGCATCGTGGCGATCGCCGGCGGCTTCAAGGCGGCGATCGTCGGCGACGCCGGCTTCCGCCGCATGGTGTACGACTACGACTGGTGGGCGCCGAGCCGGGCGCTGGGGATCATCCCTACCGCGAAGGACAACGTGACGCCGATCACGGAGTTCCCGTTCTGGACGTTCCTCTTTGCCGACCTGCATGCGCACCTCATGGCGATCCCGTTCTCGATGACGGCCGCGGCGGTGGGACTGGGCGCGGTGCTGAACGTCTCGCGCCTGAACCCGGCCGGCGCGGCGCGCGAGCACGGTCGCGAGGTGCGCAGCTGGGCACTGGTGGTGCTGCTGGGGCTGATCGTCGGCGCGCTGCGCTGGATCAACTCGTGGGACTATCCGCCGTTCCTGCTGCTGGGGGCGGCCGCGCTGATCATCGCCGAGCGCGGAAAGGAAGGGCGTGTGACGCTGCGCGCGATCAGCACCGGCGTCATCAAGGCGGCGGTGATGGGCGTGGCGTCGTACGCGTTCTTCCAGCCGTTCGCGAAGAACTACAGCCAGGCATACACCGGCTTCCATCAGTCCGACCAAACCACCGCGCTCGGCGACTACTTCAAGCACTTCGGCATCATGTTGTTCATGATCGCGGGCTTCGTGCTCTTCTCCCTCAACCGCGCGATGACGCGCACCAGCACCGTGCGCGCGATCTTCTTCGGCCGTGGCCGCCGCCGGCGCCCGATCGAGACGACGCCGGTGCTGATCGCGCTGCTGGTTGCGGGCGGGCTGGCCATCTGGGCCGCCACCCTCCACCGCTGGGGCGTGACGGTATTTGCCGCCGTCGGCCTGGTCGCCGTGATCCTGGCGGCGATCCGCGAACTGCGCGCGCCGACGCCGGTCGCGCCGGTGTTGCTCTTCGTGTATGCGATGATCGCCCTGGGCCTGGGGCTGTGCGGCGGCGTCGAGGTGCTGACGCTCGACGGCGACATCGGCCGCATGAACACCGTGTTCAAGTTCTACGAGCACGTGTGGATGCTGTGGGGCGTCGCGGCGTCGTTCTCCGCGTGGTACCTCTTCGCCGTGATGCGCCCGCACGACGCGTTCATGCGGCGCGCCGGTGAGCTGAACGCGGCGCTCGTGCGCGTGCCGCGCTACGCGTTCGCCATCATCGTCGCGGTGCTGCTGGTGGCGTCGCTCGTGTTCCCGTACTTCGGCACTCGCGCGCGGCTTCACAGCCGCTTCGACCCCGCCCAGCCGGCCAGCAACGATGGCCTCGCGTACCTGGACTCGAGCGTGGTCTACAACAACATCGACCCGAGCACGGGGCACGGCGGCGTGCACAACATGGCCGACACGCGCGATCTCATCAACTGGATCCGCAAGAACATCCCGGGTTCGCCGACGGTCATGGAAGCGGTGGGGCCGTCGTACCGCAGCCTGGGCAACCGCGTAGCGATCAACACCGGGCTGCCCGCTGTCACCGGGTACGGGTACCACCAGTCGCAGCAACGCGCCAAGTTCTCGGTCATGGTGGAGCAGCGCCAGCGCGACGTGGCGAGGTTCTACAGCACCACCGACGTCGGCGAAGCGCGCTTGCTGCTGCTGAAGTACGACGTGGAGTGGGTGATCGTCGGCGACGAGGAGCGGCTCAACTACCCGGCCGAGGGCCTCAAGAAGTTCACCGACGGCCTGGGCGGCGTCCTGGAGAAGGTGTACGAGAACCCGAGCAACCAGATCTGGCACGTAATCCCGCAGGATCAGCTCCAGGCATCCGCAACCGCGCATTGATCGCGGGGCGGTTGTACGCTCCCCGCCCGAGCGACGCGTTCGTCTCTCCAGTCCCCAATCTCCAGCTTCCAGCTCCAGCCCCCGAAGCCGCCCCTTCCTTGCCCGCCTTCCGCCCCCTGCTACAATATGGGGCCTATGCTTGACTCCCTTTCCGAGAAGCTCACTGGCGTATTCCAGAAGCTCGGCTCGCACGGCACGATCACAGAGAAGGACCTCGACGAAGCGATGCGCGAGGTCCGCATCGCGCTGCTCGAAGCGGACGTCAACTTCAAAGTGGTCCGCCAGTTCATCGCGGCGGTGCGGGAACGGGCGCTGGGTTCGCAGGTGCTCCAGAGCCTGACGGCGACGCAGCAGGTCATCGGTATCGTCAACGAAGAGCTGGTGAACATCCTGGGCGGCAGCCCGTCCACGCTGCAACTCGCCTCGAAGCCGCCGACCGTGATCATGCTCGTCGGCCTCAAGGGCAGCGGCAAGACTACGACGGCCGCGAAGCTGGCGCTGCACCTGCGCAAGCAGGGGGCGCGCCCGCTGCTCATCGCCGCCGACCCGTACCGCATGGCGGCGGGCGAGCAGTTGAAGGCGCTGAGCAAGCAGCTTGGCATGCCGGTCTTCGAAGCGACGGAGGGCCAATCACTGCCGGACCTCTGCACCGCCTCGCTGAAGGAGGCGCAGCGCCAGGGCGCGACAGTCGTCATCGTCGACACGGCCGGCCGCAGCACCATCGATGGCGAGCTGATGAGCGAAGTGTCGCTGATGCGCGAGGCGCTGAACCCGAACGAGGTGATCCTGGTGCTCGACGCCATGACCGGCCAGGAGGCCGTGAACGTGGCGACGGAGTTCCACGCGCAGCTCAACGTCACCGGCATCATCGTCTCGAAGATGGACGGCGACGCGCGCGGCGGCGCCGTGCTCTCGATCCGCGCGGTCAGCGGGCTGCCGGTGAAGTTCATCGGCACCGGCGAGAAGGCCGACGCGCTGGAGCCGTTCTACCCGGATCGCTTCGCCTCGCGCATCCTGGGCATGGGCGACATGCTCGGCCTGATCGAGCGCGCCAAGGAGGCGATCTCCGAGCAGGACGTCCAGGCCATCGAGAAGAAGATGAAGAACAAGAGCCTCGACCTCGAAGACTTCATCCTGCAGTTCCAGCGCATCAAGAAGATGGGGCCGCTGAACCAGATCGTCGACATGCTGCCCGGCATGGGGCAGATCAAGAAGCAGATGAAGGTCGAGAACTTCGACGACGGGTTCTGGAAGAAGGCCGAAGCGGTGGTCTACTCCATGACTCCGCAAGAGCGGAAGCACCCGGAGGTCATCAACGGCAGCAGGCGGCGTCGCATCGCCGCGGGAAGCGGCACCACGCCGCAGGAAGTGAATCAATTGCTGAACCAGTGGAAGGAGGCCAAGAAGATCATGCAGAGCTTCTCCGGCAACCGCGCCGGGTTCATGCGTATGTTTGGAGGGTTCTGATCGTGCTACGAATTCGACTCCGCCGCGTCGGCAAGAAGAAGCAGCCCAGCTACCGCCTCGTCGTCGCCGACTCGCACGCGCCGCGTGACGGCGCGTTCATCGAGACGATCGGCACCTACAACCCGCTGACTCAGCCAGCGACCATCGAGGTCAACGACGACAAGGCGCGCGAGTGGATCGCCAAGGGCGCCGTGCCCTCCGACCGCGTCGCGAAGATCCTCTCCGCCCGCGGCATCGGCGAGCCGCCCGCGTTCACGCCGAAGGCGAAGAAGGCCGCCGCCGCGCCCGAGGCCTAGCCAGCGATGAAAGATCTCATCGAGTATCTCGCGAAGCAGCTGGTCGACAAGCCGGACGACGTCAAGGTCACGGAGGAGACGGAGCGCGGCCGCGTGATCGTCCGCCTCGAAGTAGCCGAGGACGACTACGGCAAGGTGATCGGCAAGGGCGGACGCATCGCACAGTCGATGCGCGCGCTGCTCAAGGTCGCCGCGGTCCGCAGCGAGGAATACGCCTCGCTCGAGATCGGCGACTAGTGCCAGGAGCACCACGCCCCAGGGGCCGCGCCCCCGCGCCCAGTACCGTCCGCGACCGCGTCGCGGGCCGCCCGGCACCGGCGCCCCCCGGCCCGCCCGGCGCCGCGCCGCGCGCGAACCCGACCGCCCCCGCCAAGCCCGTCCCGACAAAACGCCGCAGTTCCTTCGCCGCTACCGTGAAAGCGGCGCGCAAGCCGGCGCCCACGCCGCGCGCGAAGCCGCAGGCCGCGCCCGATACGAACGCTCCGAAACCCGCAGGGGAGCCGCTGACGCCGCGCACGCGCCGCCAGACCGAGCCCGACCCCGGCTACGTCGTCGTCGGCCGCGTTCTGGCGCCTTTCGGCCTGAAGGGCGAGTTGAAGGTCGAAGCGGTCACCGACAACCCGGAGCGCTTCCGACCGAAGGCGAAGCTCTTCGCGGGCTTGCAGCCGGTGTCGGTGGCCAGCTCTCGCGAGGCGCAGGGGTACGTCTACATCACGCTCAAGGGCTACCCCGACCGTACGAGCGTCGAGAGGTTCCACAACGCGCTGCTGCAGATCCCAGAGACCGCCCTGGCGCCGCTGCCCGAGGGCGAGTACTACCGCTTCCAGTTGCTGGGCCTGACGGTCGTGGACCGCAACGGCATCGCGCTCGGCACACTGGACGAGGTCATCGAGACCGGCGCGAACGACGTCTACCGCGTGCATAGCGAGTCCGGCACGGACCTGCTGCTGCCGGCCCTGCGCGACGTCATCGTGAGCGTGGACCTGGCGGCGAAGCGCATGGTCGTCGACCCGCCGGACTGGCGCTAGGCGCACCGACGCCGCTGCCGGGCGCCGGTTGAGCGGGCGCGGGGGGCGCGGGTATACTGGGCGAGTCTGGGGATATAGCTCAATTGGGAGAGCGCCGCGTTCGCAATGCGGAGGTTGGGGGTTCGAGCCCCCCTATCTCCACCAGCATGACCAACACGCCCCTCCGCGCATGCGCGAGGGGCGTGTTGTCTTCGCCCCCAGACCGCTACCCTGCCCCGCATGGACGACGACCGGCGCATCGCGCGCGTACAGGCCGCGCTGGACGCCCTCGGCTACACGGGCGCCATCATGTCGATGGCGGGCAGCACGCACACGGCCGAGCAGGCCGCGGCGGTGGCCGGCTGCGCGCTGGGCCAGATCATCAAGACGCTGGCGATATACGTCGCGGGGACGCCGATGCTCGTGCTGGTCTCCGGCGACCGGCGCCTCGACGACCGCCTCGTGGCGGCGCGCGCCGGCACCGGCCGCAAGCAAGTGAAGCTGGCGTCGCCCGAGCAGGTGCTGGAACTCACCGGGTACCCCGTGGGCGGCGTCTCCCCGTTCGCGTTGCCCGCCCCGTTGCCCGTCGTCGTAGACGCGACCCTGCGCCGCTTCGACACGGTCTGGGTGGCGGCCGGGACGGCAAGCGCCATCTTGCCCATCCCGCTCGACGACCTCCTGCGCTACATCGGTGGCGACTTCGCTGAGATCTCTTCGTAACACGGTTATGTCGTGTCCTTGCCGCCGGCGCGAAGTGCCCATTGACTCCGCGATCAAAGGCGAGATAATGGGCGGGGCCGCAGCGATGGGCACCGAATGCTGCGACGCCCAGTGAACGGATTCAGGAGGAGGATCTCGCAGATGCGTACAAACCAGGGGCGCGGACGGTTCCGTGCACCACTATTGGCGGCGATGGTCGCGATCGTAGCGACAGCCGCGCTGGCCTGCGGCGGCGGCACGAGCAGCAGCGACAAGACAGCCACCGCTTCGGCTGGCGGCGGCAAGACTCCGGCGGCGGGCAAGACGGCCGGCGCAACCTCGGCCGCGACGTCCGCAGCGGGTGCGGGCGGCACGATCACGATCAAGAAGGGCGACTCGATCAAGATCGGCATCAGCACGACGCTGACGACCGACAACGCGCAGCTCGGTATTCCGATCCGCGACTCCGCCCTGCTCGCGATCAAGACGAAGGCCACGATCAAGGGCTTCAAGATCGAGGGCGACCCGCAGGACGACGGGTGCGCCGGCCCGGCTTCCGTCGCCGCGGCGAACAAGCTGATCGCCGACAAGGTGGTGGCGGTGGTGGGGCCGATGTGCTCCGGCGGCGCGGTCGCGGCGCTGGACCCGTACTCGCAGCAGAACATCCTCGTCATCAGCTCCTCGGCCACGAACCCGAGCGTGACCGCGCTGGGCAAGAAGGACTTCTTCCGCACGGCGTGGAATGACGCCACGCAGGGTGCCGAGATGGCGAAGTACGCCTACACGACCCTCAGCAAGAAGAACGCCGTGCTGGTCAACGACCAGAGCACCTACGGCAAGGGGCTAATGGACGTGTTCAAGGCTGCGTTCACCACGGCCGGCGGCAAGGTCGCCGGTGAGGAGCAGGTCAAGGTCGGCGACAAGGACTTCGGGCCTACCGTCACGAAGATCAAGGGCGAGAACCCGGACATCGTCGTCTTCGGTGGATTCATCGCCGAGGGCGCGATCCTCGTGAGGCAGCTGGCCGAGGCGGGCATCACCGCGACGTTCATGGGCGCTGACGGCATCGCCGACCAGAAGTACATCGACCAGGCCGGCGGCAAAGCCGAGGGCTCGTACGTGAGCCGCGGTCCGACGCCGAGCGACCAGACCGAGTACAACAAGTTCGCCGCCGCATACAAGGCCGAGTACGGCAAGGACCCCGGCCAGTTCGGCGAGCAGACGGTGGACGCCGTCAACATCATCCTGGCCGCCATCGAGAAGGTCGCGACGACCAACGCGGCGGGCGACCTGGTGATCGACAAGGACGCGCTGATCGCCGCTGCCAAGGCGACGAGCAACTTCAACGGCGCCTCCGGCATCATCACCTTCGACGCCAGCGGCGACCGCGTCATCACGACAGGCACGGTCAACCGGATCGACCAGGTGAAGAGCGGGAAGCTCGAGCGCGTACAGTAGACGCGCAGCACCGAAGATATGAGCGACGCCGGGAGGCCGCAGGTATGCGGCCTCCCGGCGCGCTGTTCAAGGCGGCGGCAACGTGCAGGAGTACATCCAGCTCCTCATCGACGGCCTGACGATCGGCGGCGTCTACGCCGTGATCGCGTTAGGCTACACGCTGGTGTACGGCGTCCTCCGGATGATCAACTTCGCCCACGGTGAACTCTTCATGATGGGTGCGTTCACCGGCTACTACACACTCAACGGCTTCCAGCAGCACAGCAGCCTCAACGACACGATCCCGGTCTTCACGATCGCCGTGGCGATCGTGCTGGGCATGCTCGTCGCCGTCGCGCTGGCCGTGGTCATGGAGCGCATCGCGTACCGGCCGCTGCGCCATGCGCCGCGGCTGGCGCCGCTGATCAGCGCGATCGGCGTCTCCATCTTCCTGCGGAACATCATGCTCCGCGTGACCAACGCCCAGGGTAAGGTCTACCCCAGAGTGTTCCCCCGCACGGTGCTCGAGTTCGGCGAGGTTCGCGTGCTGTACGTGCAGATCTTCCTGATCGTCCTCTCTTTCCTCTTCCTCGCACTGCTCTACCTGTTCATCGAACGCACCAAGATCGGCAT
Source organism: Dehalococcoidia bacterium (assembly GCA_041494685.1). GTDB lineage: Bacteria > Chloroflexota > Dehalococcoidia > DSTF01 > JACRBR01 > JBGQBE01. The sequence goes on from JBGQBE010000055.1 coordinate 15,009, forward strand.
GGCGATCCGCGCGGTCGCGGAGGACCGCACCACTGCCGCGCTGATGGGCGTGAACGTGGATCGCACGATCGTGCTGACGTTCGTGAGCGGCGCGGCGCTGGCAGGTGCGGCGGGCGTGGTCTACGGCATGTACGTCACCACCGCGACCTCGGGAATGGGGTTCATCCCCGGCATCAAGGCGTTCACCGCGGCCGTGCTCGGCGGTATCGGCAGCGTGCCAGGGGCGATGCTCGGCGGTTACTTCCTGGGCATCTCCGAATCGTTGAGCACCAAGTGGCTCGGCGCGCAATACAAAGACGTCGTCGCCTTCGTGCTCCTGGTTGGCGTGCTGATCTTCCGCCCCTGGGGGCTGCTGGGCAAGCGCGAGGACAAGCGGGCCTAGCCAATATGAGCACGCTTCGAGAGGCGCTGGCGCAGTGGAGCCCATCCCGCCTCTGGCAGCGGGCCGAAGCGCGCCTGGGCAGGACGTCCGCCGGCGCGGCGGCGCTGCGCCACGGCCAGTACGTGGTGCTGCCGCTCGCCGCCATCGCCGCCGGCCTGGCGGCTGAGCACATGACAATCCGCTGGGCGTTCGCGATGATCATCGCCGCCAGCTACCTCATGCTGCGCAGCAGCACGAATCTGTTCGGCATCGTGGTACTGGGCGCGATGCTGGCGTACCTGCCGGAGCACATGGATCTGTTCGAGCGGGGCATCCTCTTCGACGTCGCGCTTTACGCGATGCTCGGCATCGGCCTGAACATCGTCGTCGGCTATGCGGGACTGCTGGACCTGGGGTACGTCGCCTTCTTCGCGGTCGGCGCCTACCTCTTCGCGCTGCTGTCCGCGCCCGAGGTCGGCGGCGGCTTCGACGTCGGCACCAGCTTCTGGCTCGTGCTGCCGATGGCGATGGTGGTGGCGGCGCTCGTCGGCGTGCTGCTCGGCATCCCGGTGCTGCGCCTGCGCGGCGACTACCTGGCGATCGTGACGCTGGGGTTCGGCGAGATCATCGGCATCATGCTCAACAACGAGGGCGCGACCGGGCTCATCGGCAAGCACGTGAACTCGACCCACGGACTTACGAACGGCTCGGTCGGCGTCTTCTCGATCCCTAAACCGTATTTCTTCGACATTAAGCTCGCCACGCCGCACGAGATGTACTACGTCGTCCTCGTCGGCTGCCTGCTGGCCGCGTTCGCGGCCGAGCGCATCCGCGTCTCACGGGTCGGCCGCGCGTGGGAGGCGATCCGCGAGGACGAGGACGTGGCCGCGGCGATGGGCGTGAACACGACGCAGTACAAGCTCCTCGCCTTTGCCATCGGCGCGTCGATCGGTGGCCTGGGCGGCGCCATCTTCGCCGCGAAGCAGAGCGCGGTCTTCCCATCTGATTTCAACCTCGACGTATCCGTCAATGTGCTGGCACTGGTGATCATCGGCGGCATGGGCAACGTGCGCGGCGTCGTGCTCGGCTCCCTGCTGCTGATCGGCCTGCCGGACGTCTTGCGCGATTTCAGCATCGACCTCGGCTTCGTCAGCCTCGACAACCTGGGCGCGGACTACCGCCTCGTGATCTTCGGTGCGGCGCTGGTCGCGGTGATGGTGCTGCGGCCCGAGGGGCTGCTGCCGTCGCGGCGCCGGGCGGCCGAATTCGAGCAGGCGCGCGTCATCGAAGCGGAACGGGCCACGTAGCGATGGCGATCCTCTCCGTCCGCCACGTCGGCCGCGCGTTTCAGGGTCTCCTCGCGCTGAACGACGTCAGCCTGGAGGTGGAGCCCGAGACGATCGTCGGCATCATCGGCCCCAACGGCGCCGGCAAGACAACGCTCTTCAACTTGCTCACCGGCTTCTACCGCCCGACCTCGGGCGAGGTCTGGTTCGAAGGCAAGCGCATCGACGGGCTGCCGCTGGACAAGATCGCCGCGGCCGGGATCAGCCGCACCTTCCAGAACATCCGCCTCTTCGCCAGCATGACCGCGATCGAGAACGTGCTGGTGGGCGCACACCTGCACTTACACGCCAACGTCGGGACCGCGGTACTGGGCACGCCGCAGGTGCGGCGCGAAGAGCGGGCGGCGCTCGCCACAGCTGTCGAGCTGCTGAACTTCGTGGGACTGAAGGGCCGCGAAAACGAACTGGCGCGCAACCTCGCCTACGGCGAGCAGCGCCGGCTGGAAGTCGCGCGCGCGCTGGCCGTGCGCCCACGGCTGCTACTGCTGGACGAGCCGACCGCCGGCATGAACCCCGGCGAGACCGCCGGCATGACCCGCCTGATCCGCGAGCTGCGCGACGACCTGAAGATCACTATCGCCCTCATCGAGCACCAGATGCGCGTCGTGATGGGCGTCTGCGAGTACATCACCGTGCTGGACCACGGCGAGAAGATCAGCGAGGGCGTGCCGGAGGTGGTGCAGCGCGACCAGCGGGTAATCGAGGCGTACCTGGGCACGGGCCAGATCATTACGGAAGGTGGCGGGTGAGCGAGGCCGCGGCGACGCCGAAGGCTCCGCAGGCGCACTTGGACGTCCGCCAGGTCGTGTCGGGCTACGGCCAGATCATGGCGATCAAGGGCGTGACGCTGCACGTCGATACGGGCGAAATCGTCGCCCTGATCGGCAGCAACGGCGCGGGCAAGTCCACCACCCTGCGCACGATCTCCGGCCTGTTGCGGCCGCGCACCGGCGAGATCTGGTTCGAGGGGCAGCGCATCGACCGCCGCCCGCCGCACGAGATCGTGGGTCTTGGCATCTCGCAGTCGCCCGAGGGGCGCGCGATCTTCGGCCGCCTGAGCGTGCTGGAGAACCTGAAGCTCGGCGCGTACCACCGCTCGTCCCGCACCGATATCGCCCAAGACATGGAGCGGGTGCTCACGCTCTTCCCCCGCCTGCGCGAGCGGCTGAAGCAGGACGGCGGCACGCTCTCCGGCGGCGAGCAGCAGATGCTGGCGATCGCGCGCTCGCTGATGGCGCGCCCGCGCATCCTGCTGCTCGACGAGCCGTCGATGGGCCTCTCGCCCGTTCTGGTGGAGACGATCTTCCGCACGATCCTGGAGATCAACCGCGAGGGTACGACGATCCTGCTGGTCGAGCAGAACGCGGCGATGGCGCTGCAGATCGCATCGCGGGGCTACGTGCTGGAGTCGGGTGTCGTAGCGCTGGAGGCGCCGGCGAAGGAGCTGCGGCGGAGCGACATGGTCCGCAAGACATACCTGGGCGAGCCGTAGCGCCTCAGCGCTCGAACGTCACCGTCAGCAAGCGATCGCGGCTCAGGTCGATCTTCATATCCACGCTGGGGGACGCGAACGGAGTGCCATCGAGCAGCACGCCGGAGCGGTGCATGTCGGGCGGCGGGTCGACGCGCACGGAGATGGGCAGTTCCCAGCCCGGCTGCCGCCGCAAGTGGAGCGTGTAGGTCCACGTGTTGCCCTGCTTCACCACTTCCGGCGGCGTGCTGTAGGTGAACACGAGGTGCTTCTTCGTGTCTCTCGGCAGCGCGAAGAAGCGGCCGAACGACACAAGCCCGTTCTCGTTGCTCACTTCTTCCACGCCGATCTCGCCGGTGTCATCTTTCACCGACGTGATCTTGCTGCCAGGCGGCGTCAGCAGTCGCACATAGCCGCCGTACTGCCCCTTCAGCATCAGCGTCTCGACCAGCACCGGATCCCGCCCGGCGGACCAGCCGGCCAGGTCGTTGTCGTAGTCCAACGCTACCGTCGTCGACGCGGCGCCGTCGCCGTCGAGTTTCACCGTGACCTGAGCACTGTGGCGGATGACGGCGTTGAGCTTCGTGCTGTTGACGCTGGCGTCGATCACCTGCAAGTAGTCGCCACCGGAATAGCTCACGGCGCCGTCCCAGCCGAACTGGTGGATCAGTTCCTCCTGCCGGTCATTGGACGTATAGAGCAGCAGATCCTTCTGATCGCCCAGCTTCTGCACCAGGTCGATCAGCGGCGACCACTGCCCCGGCTGCGGGTGCAGCACGCGCTGCAGCACTCCGTCCGCCAGGATGCCAGCGAACGCCTTGCGGTCGGTGTGCTGCTCGTACGGCGCCCGCGTGTTCGCCTCGATGAGGTCCCAGGCGTTGTCCGCGTCCACCGTCACGCCGAACTCCGGTACGTCGACCGGGCCGGTGATCGCCAGGAGGCGCTGCAGCGTCGCCACGTTCATGCCAATGACGCCGTCCACCTGCTGCCCGCCGCCCATCAGGAAGAAGCTCCGCGCGGTCTTCGCCGACGTCGGGAAGTCCGGCGACCAGGTCGAGACGGCCAGGTTCCAACTCGTGTCCTTGAGCAAGTACTGCTGGAGCGGCCGCGGCGCGGCGATGTGCGGGTTGGCGCGCGCCATCCAGTCCTCGCCGAACTTCACGGCGTCCTCGAACTGCATGTCTTCGACGTGGCCGTGGTCCATGTGCACGGTGCCGACCACCGACACCAGTCCGCCGGTCGGCAGCAGTTCGGCCTGGTTCTGCGCCAACACCAGGTAGGTGCGCGGCCCGTTGAAGCCCATGAACTCCGGCGCGAACAGGCGGGCGCGGTTGTAGGTGTCGAGGAAGTCACGCAGGCGCTGGCGTCGCGCGTCCAGCTCGTTGATGCCGCGCCGCATCGGCCCGATCAGCGAACGGTCGCCGATGCCGGCGCGCAGCGCGTCGACGTCCTGCAGTTGAGCTTCGATTTTCAGCACATGCGGGTCGACCGCGTCGATCACCGCGACGGTTTTTTCCGGCAGCGTACCCTCGCCGTGTTCGCGCACGCCGTTGAACGCGTCCACCGCGTCGACGCCGTCCGAGCCGATCGATGCGCCCGCCTCGCCGATGTCGGCGAGCGAGACCGCGGCATCGACCTGGCCGCCGGCCAGGGGCAGGTGGCGAAGGACGGAGATGACAGGATCATCGTGGATGCGGCTGGTGGCCGCGGCGAACTTGATGCCCGCGCCGGCAAAGTCAGCGCGCGCGGCGGCGAGATCTTCGGGCTTCGCGTCGAGCCGCTTCTGTTCGAGGAGCGATTGGCCCGCACGGAGGTAGGCGCGGCCGTCGTTTACGTCGCGGATGATCTTCGAGGCCCGGTACCCCTCGAACGCGCCGGCGGCGAGGAGCGCGGCCAGCAGCAGCAGCGCGACGCGGCCGAGCGGCCAACGGCGCAGGCGTGCGAAGCGAGAGGCAGGCGGGGCCTCATCGGGCATGGGTACGCCCTCCGTTCGGGATCCGGTGCGTGAGATGTGTGAGCGGGGGCCGCCGTAGCGGCCCCCGCCGGGAGTCCTTAGCGAG
>JBGQBE010000056.1:0-19954 GCA_041494685.1 Dehalococcoidia bacterium
AACGACGAGTTCAGCTCGCTCATCGCCGCGCTCAACGACGCCGGCACCAACACCGAACGCCTGGTCGCGCGGCTGCGGCAGGAGCGGGCGCAGCTCGAGGCCCTGCTCAACGCCAGCAGCGACGCCACGGTGGCTATCGATACCGACGGGCGCGTCGTCTACCTCAACGACGCGGCGCGGCAGATCTTTGCGCCGGAGGCCGGCGAGCCGCAGGGCCGTCAGTTCATCGAGGTCGTCCGTGACCACGACCTCAACGACCTGCTGGTCGCGGCGGCGCAGCGCGGCGAGCGCAGCGTCAGCCTTGTCGCGTACGGACAGGCGCAACGCTGGATCCAGGCGACGGCCGTGCCGATCGAGGGCGGCGGCGACTGGGCGGCCCTGGCGGTATTCCACGACCTGACGGAGGTGCGGCGGCTGGACAGCATGCGCCGCGACTTCATCAGCAACGTCTCGCACGAGTTGCGGACGCCGCTCGCGGGCATCCGCGCGGCCGCGGAGACGCTGCAGGAGGGCGCGCTCGAGGACGCGGCGGTAGCGCGCGAGTTCCTGGGACACATCCAGCGGGAGACGGATCGCATGACGCAGCTCGTCGAAGAGCTGCTCGAGCTGTCACGCATCGAATCGGGCGCGGCGCCGCTGCGCTTCGAGCCGCTGGATGTGGCGGCGCTGGTGAAGGACACCGTGCAGCGCTTCGCCCAGCAGGCGGAGCGCGCCGGCATCGCCCTCAGCGCGGACGTGCCCGCCGCCGAGTTGCCGATCATCGGCGATGCGGAGCGGCTCGAGCGCGCGCTCGGCAATCTCGTCGCGAACGCGCTGAAGTTCACGGCGGAGGGCGGCAGCATCACGGTCGGCGCAGCCGCGGACGGCGCCGACGCAGTGATCAGCGTGCACGATACTGGCATCGGCATCGAGGCGGAGCAGCAGGCGCGCGTGTTCGAACGGTTCTACAAGGCCGACCGCGGGCGCGGCAGCGGCACCGGCCTCGGCCTCGCGATCGTCAAGCACATCGTGCAGGCGCACGAGGGCAGCGTGGCCGTCGAAAGCCGCCCGGGCCGCGGCAGCACGTTCACCATGCGCCTCCCGCGGCAGTAGCGGTCTTATTCAACCATCCAGCGCCGTCCGCACCTGCTCCGGGCTGAGGCCGTCGACCTCCACCGTCTTCGTACGTGACTGCGCGCCCGCTACCAGCGACAGCCTGGACGGCGCGACGCGCAGCGCCTTCGCCAGCAGCCGCACCAGCGATTCGTTCGCTGCGCCATCGACGGGCGCCGCCGCCACGCGCGCGCGCAGCACCTCGCCGTCCCATCCGTCGATGGCGTCGCGGCCGCCGCGTGGCGTCAGTCGCACGGTGATGCGGACTGGCATCTCAGGCGCGCCGCCACATCGTGTGGATCCGCGCGCGGAGCTCGTCGGCCCGCGAGATGAACTGGTACTGCCAGCAGGCGCGCGGCGGCTCCTTCCAGTCGTCCATCGTCACTTCGACGAACCCGTGGCGTTCCCAGAACGGCAGCGCGTCGCCCGTGAAGAGATAGATGTCCGCGACGCCGGCGGCCCGCCCCCGCTCGATCAGCGCCCCGGCGATGCGGCTGCCCGCGCCCTGGCCGCGCAGGCGTTCGTCGCAGACGACGCTGCGGACGACCGCGCAGTCGCCGTAGAATTCGATGCCGCCGCACGCGACGATCTCGCCGCCCCGCTCGCCGACCACGAAGCCGTCTAGGTGCCCCTCGATGAACAGCGGAGGCAGGTCGGCGGCGGCGATCACTTCGGCGATGCGGGGCACGTCGGCCGGGCGGGCGGTCCGGATGGTCATCTTGGCGGCCGGGGCGGGATGCTTGCTTGGCACGGAATCGCCTCGATGAGACTGCTGATGGGGGTTGACAGCGGTGCGATACTGGAAGGGCGAACGGGTGAAAGCTACCGCAGCCCCACATGGCGCCGCGGCTCTTCGGGCACCATCCCCGGCGCGCCGGACAGCCGCATCGCCATGTCCGTTTGCTTCCGTTGATTGTACCAACGGGCCGCCCGGTCGCGCGTCCCGCCCCGTTTGTCCCTAACCCCAGCCACCTCTATCGTTCGAACCACCGGCGCACGTCCGATGCCCGTGCCCGCGCACGACGGAGGAGACCCCATGGCCAGCATTCGCGAGATGTCCGAGAAGCTCTGGAGCGGTGCGCTGGACGCCGACGACGCCCATCCCGTCCACGCGCGCTACCCCGAAGGCGAGGAGCTGCTCGACGGCGTCCTGTTCTACAAGGGACTCGCCAGCGCCAACACTATCGACACCGGCGACGGCCTGGTGATGCTGGACACCGGCGCGATCAACGACGTAAAGCCGCTCTTTGCCGCCGTGCGCCGCTGGCGTGCCGACGCACGGCTGAAGGCCGCCGTCTTCTCACATCACCACGTCGACCACATCTTCGGCGTCACGCCGTTCGAGCAGGAGGCCGCCGAGAAGCGCTGGCCCCGCCCCGTCGTCTACGGCCACGCCGACCTGGTACCGAACTTCGAGCGCTACAAGCGCACGCGCGGCTGGAATGGCGCGATTAACCTCCGCCAGTTCGCCATCCCCGTCGAGCGCTTCGACTGGTTTGAGCACTATCGCTACCCGGACGTGCGGTACCACGACCGCATGACCTTCCGCAGCGGCGATCTGACGTTCGAGCTCCACCACGCGCGCGGCGAGACCGACGACGCGACCTGGACCTGGATCCCAGAGCGGAAGATCCTGCACACGGGAGATCTCTTCATCTGGGCCGCGCCGAACGCCGGCAACCCTCAGAAGGTGCAGCGCTACGCCGGCGAATGGGCCGCCGCGCTGCGCGAGATGGCGGCGGTCGGCGCCGAGTCGATGCTGCCGGGCCACGGCATGCCGATCTTCGGCGCCGACCGCATCCGCGTCGCGCTTGGCGACACCGCCGACCTGCTCGATTCGCTGGAGTCGCAGGTGCTGGCACTGATGAACCAGGGCTGCACGCTCGACCGCGTCCTCCACGAAGTGACGATGCCGGAGCATCTGCTGGCGAAGCCCTACCTGCGCCCGATCTACGACCACCCGCAGTTCATCCTGCGCAACATCTGGCGCCGTTACGGCGGCTGGTACGACGGCGAGCCGGACAACCTGCTGCCGGCGCCCCGTGCCGAGCAGGCCCGCGAGTGGGTGTCGCTGGCCGGCGGTCTCGTGCGCGTGCTGGAGCGCGTCGAGCAGCTCCGTGCCGAGGGTAACCTGCGCCTCGCCTGTCACCTGGTCGAGTACGCGGTGATCGTGGACGGATCGCAGCAGGTCCACACACTGCGCGCGCGGGTGTACGGCGAATGGGCGAAGCAACAGGAGTCGTCGATGGCGCGCAACATCCTGAACCACGCCTCGCTGGCGAGCGCGAAGGGCAAGCGCGACCTGGCCGGCGACTATGAGGGCGCGAGTTAGGCACGCGCGTTAGAGCCTGCGCCGGCGGATATTCATCCCACCCCGTTTCGTCGCGCCGCGTCGGGTTCTGGCTTTCCTCCCGCCGCGGACACTGTGCCCGACCAACAAACGCTCGATCGAGTGTGGGAAGGCGGTGGAGCGACCTTCCGGACGAGCGGGGGACCGCTTCAGCCGTCCCGCGACGGAGCGGCGGCGCGTCCGGTATCCTTCCCGCGGTGGCGTTACGAGGAGGAAGCATGCGGAAGTTCGGATTCTTGCCGTCGGCGGCGCTGTTGGTCGTGCTGGCGGCGGCGTGCGGCGGTAGCAGCAGCAGCAACAAGACCCCAGCCGCCACGACGCCCGCCGGCGGTACCGCCGCGGCTGGCGCGACACCGGCGGCGACCACCGCGGCCACATCCTCGAGCGGCGGAAGCGGCGGCGGCGCCGTCGATCCGGGGCTGAAGGCGATCTCGCAGACGTTCGCCAAGGCCACCTTCAAGGGCACGTACAAGCTGACCGGCGCCGGCGACCCGCAGTCGCTCGGGGACGGCACGATGGTGCTGTACAAGGACGGCTCGTCGCGGTTCCGCTTTGACGTGACGGGCACGCAGGACGGCCAACCCGTCTCGCTCGTCTTGATCGAGAAGGACGGCGTGACCGTGTTCTGCCTGAAGGACGCGGGCGGCCTCGGACAGGTGCTGGGCGTGCCGGCCGGCGAGGGCGCTTGCTTCAAGACCGACGCGTCGGACCCCAGCTCGAACCCCGCCGCCAGCCTGAGCCAGTCGCTGACGGACCTCGAGAGCGGCGACGTGACGATGGTGAGCAAGAGCACGCGGTCGATCGCCGGCCGCAGCGCGACGTGCTACGTCACGAAGTCCGCCGCGAACAAGAGCAATGACGAGGAGTGCTTCTCCGACGACGGCGTCGTCCTCTACTCGAAGGGCGGCGACGACGGATCGGCGATCGAGGCCACCGATATCAGCGGCTCGGTGGTCGAGACCGACTTCGACCCGCCGTACAGCGTGCACGACCTGCCGATGACCGGCGGTTCGCTACAAAGCGGGCAGTAGGCTGGATCGCGCGGCTATCAGCACTGCAAGCATGCTCTGGTCGGTGCGGCCGTGATCCGCGCACGCGTCGCCGTGACCGTCTCGCTGCTGCTGTCGCTCGCGGCGCTCACGCTGGGCGTCGTCGCGTTCACCCGCACCGTACGCGATCACAGCGACACGCCCGGCCGCCTCGTCCAGACGCGCATGAACAACGACTACGTCGGAGCGCCCGTCTCGTTCCCGCTCGACGACTTCTTCGTCGGCCCGGACGCGAGCGGGCACGTGCGCGCCTTCTACGCCTATCCGCCGGGCTACTTCGGTCATCAGCGCGGCTGCAAGATGATCTGGGACCAGTCGGCGACGATCCCCGCGAGCGGGGGCGGTACCGCCGGCCCCGGGCTCTTCGTCGACCCGTGCGGCGGCGCGCGCTTCAACCGCGATGGCGTGCTCGTGTCCGGCCCGGCTGACCGCAACCTCGACGAGTTCCAGTTCGCGCCCGCGGTCGACGGATTCATCGTCGACACGAGAACGCTGTATTGCGGCGCGCCGCTGCCGTCCGCCCCCGCGACGCCCGAGGCCGGCGACCTCACCCCCACCGCGACCGCCACGCCCGGCCCGCAGGATCGGACCTGCGACCGCGTCTCGCCGAACACGAAGGGCTCGTAAGGATCGAGGCGCTCCGTGACTGATCCCCGTGGCGTTTGGCGTTCAGGCCGCGCACGCGAGCTACAACCTTCGCTCGTGCCGCCTGATCTCCCAGTCGGCCCACTTGTAGAGCCCGTGGCGCAGCGGCCCGAGCTTGCGCGGCAGGTCGGGGTAAGTGATCTCGCCGCGGATGATCTGCGTCAGGTAGCGCCAGAACGTGCCGTTGTACTTCATCATCAGCACGCTGGCCGCCGGCAGCCGCTGGAAGATCGCCATCAGCCGCCGCGACGTCAGGATCTCCTCGCCCATCGCCGCTTCCAGCGCGCGCTGGTAGCCGCCCAGGTCCGGCACCTCGCCGGCGAGCAGGCGCTGCGCCTCCCGCGCCGCCAGGCGGCCGCTGACGAACGCCGCCCAGATCCCCTCGCCCGAGAGCGGGTCCACCAGCGCCGCCGCATCGCCCGCGAGCATCGCCGCGCCGCGCACGGCCGGCTGGCCGTCGCGCCGCAGCGGCAGCTGGTAGCCGCGGTGTGCGTACAGCTTCGTCTCGTCGAAGCCGTAGTAGGCGCAGAAGCGCGATAGCTCCGCGCGCAGGGTCGGCCCGACCGCCTTCCAGCCGCCCACACCCACGTTGAGGTGGTCGCCCTTCGGGAACACCCAGGCGTAGCCGCCGGGGATGCCGCCCAGGTCCAGCGCGATGAAGTGCTCCCAGTCCGCCGTCACGGCCGCGTCGGCGGGGTAGTTCGCCTCCAGCGCCACCGCGTGCTCGCCTGCCGGCGCGAGTCCGAGCGCCCTTGCGGTCGTGCCGTTCACGCCGTCGCAGCCGATCAGCACGCGCGCTTCGTGCGCATCGCGGCCGATGCGCACGCGCGCCCGCCCGTTCACCTCCACCGACGTGACGGCGGCCCCGTCGCGGAAGTCTGCCCCGGCGCACGCCGCGGCTTCCGCCAGGAAGGCGTCGAGGCGGCGGCGCTGTGTCATGCGGGCGAGCAGGGTAGGGCTGGTGCGGTCGAAGCGCGGCCCCATCGCGGCGCTGACCCGAACGCCGTAGATCTCGCGCTCGGTGACGGGCGATAGGTCCAGGTCGTTCTCGCTGTCGGCGCGGAACGTAACGCCGCCGCCGCAGGGCTTGTCGCGCGGGAACGACGCCTTGTCCGCCAGCAGCACCTTCGCGCCGGCGCGCGCCAGGTTCCGTGCCGCCGTGCTTCCCGCCGGCCCGGCGCCGATGACGATCGCGTCCCAGGTTGTCGTGCTCATCCGGAGTATTGTACGGAAGGGGTGCGCTTACGGCTCACGCCTCAGCGCAGCGCGATGATCGCCGCCGCCAGCAAGATGCCCTCGGCGCAGATCGCCGCGACGAGCAGCACGTACCCGACCATCCGCTCCCACGAGTGGGCGATGAAGCCGAGGCCCAGGTTCAGCAGCAGCAGCGCCACGCCCGTCATCGGCAGCTTCAGCAGCTCACTCTTCGATGCCACCCGCGTGACGCCGCTGAGCTGCGGGAAATTGAGCGGGATGTTCGCCTGCAGGCCCGGGTACTGCTGGTAGACGTACGCGAACATCGCGAAGAACGTCGCGAACGCCGCCAGCGCCAGCGTCTGCGCCGCGCGATCCTCCCAGAACGGCTGTGCGGCCAGGTACAGCCGGTCCGGCGCCTGCGGCACTGCCACCAGCGAGCCACGCCGCTGCTGCGCCTGCACGGCCTCGGCGAACGCCACTTCGTCTTCCACGCTCACGGCGTACGACTGACTCGGCGTCACGATGTAAAGCAGGTCGGCCGGCGACTGGTGCGTCGAGTAGAACAGCGTGTCGCCGATGCCGCCGTCGATGTTGGCGCGGCCGATGTGGTGGCCCAGCCAGCTCACGCCCGCGATGTGCGGGTTCGGCAGCTCCCGGCCCGGCACCAGCCGCTCGATCTGCGACATCGGCACCATCTGGCGGATATCGCCCCAGGTGATCGTGAGGGCGTTGCGGTCCAGCGAGTAACGCAACGTGCCCAGGCTGTACGTCCAGTACGCGAACAGCAGCCCCATGAAGAAGAACACCGACGCCACCACGTACAGCGAGATCACGCCCAGCGCGACGTCCTGCGTGACGCCGCGCAGCACAAGTGCCAGCGCGACCGCGAAGCACCACGCGGCCATGCCGCCGCCTACCAGGCTGCCGATTGTGCGCGGGGGGCGAAAGTCCATGAGACCTAGCTCTTCGCCGCGGCGGGTTCGGCTACCGGTGACACCGGCAGCACCCAGTCGGCGTACTTCGCGTTGCGGCCGCGGATCGCGTCGAAGAAGATCGCCTGCAGCTTCCGCGTGATCGGGCCGATGCCGCCGCCGCCGACGGTGCGGCGGTCCACTTCGGTCACGGCGGAGATGTGCGCCGCCGTGCCCGTCAGGAACACCTCGTCCGCGACGAACAGCTCCGTCCGGTCGATCGTGCGCTCGATCACCTCCAGCCCCAGGTCTTCCTTGGCGATCTGGCACACCGACTCCAGCGTGATGCCTTCGAGCACGTTGTCGCTGCGCGCCGGCGTGATCAGCCGCCCGTGGCGGATCATCACCAGGTTCTCGCCCGAGCCCTCCGAGACGTGTCCGTCGTCGTTGAGCATGATCGCTTCGTCGTAGCCGTTCTCAAGCGCCTCCGTCTTGGCCAGCGCCGAGTTCACGTACAGGCCGTTCACCTTCGCACGCGCCGGGATCGACGTGTCCGGCACGCGCCGCCACGTCGACGTCTGGCAGCGGATGCCGGCCTCCGTGTCCAGATAGTTGCCGAAGGGGATGGCGAAGAGCATGAAGTCGTCGTCCACGCCGTCCAGCCTGGGGCCGATCACCTGGCCGCTCTTGTAGGCGATCGGGCGGATGTAGACGTCCTCGCGGAAGCCGCACTGCGCCACGACCTGGGCGCAGATGTTCGTCAGCTCGTCGGCGGACTGCGGCAGGCCGATGTGCATGATGTGCGCCGACTGCTTCAGCCGCGCGAAGTGCTCGCGCGGGCGGAAGATCAGCGTCTGGCCGCGCTCTTCGCTCCAGTTGCCGCGCACACCTTCGAACACCGCCGTCCCGTAGAGGAACGCGTGCGTCATGACGCCTACCTTGGCCTCCTCCAGCGGGACGATGCGCTTCTGGAGGTAGCAGTAGGAGGTGCCCATAACTCGCGTCCTTTCTATGGGGGATTGTGCGGATTATAGGCCGTGAGCCCGATTCGGGGCAACCGCGCCGCTTCGCCCGGCGCGGCGGCAGATTGGCGCAGGTGCGGCCGCACGATTGACCGCGCCCGGGGCGGTCGCTATCGTCAGCGCACGGTCGCGGGTCGATTACGAAGTGAGGAGGCGCCATGCCGCAGCACGTGATGAAGGTCGGGAACGTCGAGATCGTCGCGCTGCTCGACACGTCGGCGAGCGTACCGTGCTCGATGGTCTTCCCCACGGTCGGGCACGGTGACTGGGCGCGGCACGAGGACCACCTCGACGGCGGCGACAAGCTCCCGCTCTCGATCAGCTCCTACCTCGTGCGAGGCGGCGGCAAGACCGTGCTCGTCGACACCGGCATTGGCGCCAAGGACCGCCCGTTCTTCGGGAACGGCCGCTTGCCGGAGGCGCTCGCCGAGGCCGGCGTACAGCCCGACGACATCGACATCGTCCTCGCGACCCACATCCACATCGACCACGTCGGTTGGCACACCACGAAGCGGGGCGACGCCTGGGTGCCGACCTTCCCGCGCGCGAAGCACGTCTTCAACCGCGCCGAGTACGACTACTTCACCGCGCCCGCCGTCGCGAGCGACCCCCAGTTCCCGTGGGTCGCCGACTGCGTGCTGCCGCTGCGCGACGCCGCCGAGATCGAGCTCGTCGGCGATGAAGCCGCCGTGACGGACGAGATCACGCTCCTGCCGTCGCCCGGCCACACGCCCGCGCACACGTCGTTCCTGATCCAGTCGGCGGGCGAGCGCGCGCTCGTGCTGGGCGACGTGGCGCACAACCCGGCGCAGGTGACGGAGCCCGGCTGGCAGCCGATCTTCGATATGGACCCCGCGAAAGCGTCCGCCACGCGCGCCGCGCTGATGCAGCGGATCGAGGAGCAGGGCTGGCGCCTTGTGGCCGGCCACTTCGCGCACCCCGGCTTCGGACGCGTCGTGCTGGTCGAAGGCAAGCGCTACTGGCGCGGGGGGATGTAGCCCGAGTCAGAACTCAGTCGCCCAGCGGCGCCCGTTCGCAGGCGTAGGTCCCCTCTAGTCGCTGCTGTCCGCAGATGAGCCTGCGGGTATCGACGATGGTCCCGGCGTCCGTCACCTCTACAGGGAACGTGTCGAGATCTCGCGGCGACGGACCGAACACGCGCCTGCCGGACGAGTCGTATTCGAAGCCGCCGCACGGATCTGTGAACAGCCCGTGAATCGTCACAGGCCCGTTCTGGAATCCCGCGTCCGCCTGCCATCGAACTTCGCAGCCCATCCCACGAAAGAGCGGATGCGGATCGTACGTGTACAGAGCCACGGGATGCCCCGTTTCAGGGTGTGCGATGCAGAAGTGGTGCAGCTCGACGCAGAAGGGCTGCGGCGTGAAGCTGGCGAGATAGTCCGGTGATCCGAGATGCACGAGCGTCCCGCGCACCGGCCCGTCGTCGTCATCGCCACGGAGCAGCGTCACCGCCGCGCCCGTCGCGCCGCCGATCGCCCCGGCGAGAAGGACGAGCACCGCCACCCATCGCCAGGGCATCGCTAGTGCGCCGGCGCGCGGTCGTACCCCGCAAGATCCGGCCGCCCCGACCACAGCCAGCCGATGTTCGTCTTGCTGATGCCCATCAGCACGCCGTGGAACGTCGCCGGGTGGATGAACATGCTGCCGTCGGGGTTCGGGCTGCCCGGGTCGCGGCCCATGAAGCGCATCCCCCGCGCCTCCAGCCGCTCCACGATCGGCGCCGTCTCCTCAGCCTCGATGTAGCACATGTACAGCGTCTCGCCGCCGCGCCGCGTCATGAAGCGCCCCATCGGCTTCGCCGGGTCGTCGATCTGCGACAGCTCGATGCGGTCTAGCCGCTCCGGCGGGTTGAACAGCGTCAGCCGGCCGTGATAGCCGTACTGCTTGCTGGTGATCGCGTGGAAGCGCGACGCGTCGAGTCCGAAGCGGTCCGCGTAGAACGCCGCCGCTGCTTCGTGGTCGTCGATCAGGTTCGTCGCCTCGTACAGGTAGCGCATCCGGCCGATCATCGGCCGTGCGACCTCCCGCGAGATCACCATCCGCAGCCCCGGCGTCTGGTCCGGCGCGATGAAGATCTGCCCGCCCTCGTCCGAGTACACGACGCCCTTCGCCGACAGCCGCGCCGCGAGCGCGGCCACGTCGTTCGTCGAGAACCCGGCGGCGAAGAGCCCCTCGCCCCACTGGTCCAGGAACGCCCGCACCGGCCCGGCGCCCGCCGGCTCCAGCAGCTCGAACTCGCTCGTGCCGGCATGCACGACGCGGCGCTTCGCGGCGAGCGCGCGCACCTCGTCGTCCTTCACCACCTCCGCGCCGAAGAGGTCGATGAACGTCTCGGCGGCCGCGGCGCGGTCCTTCACGGCAAGCTGTACGCGGTCGACGTGCTCCAGCATGGCGTCCCTCCTGGCTGCGCGGGGTGTGGCGCCTATGCTATCCCGCGCCGGACGGGCATGCAATCGCGCGCGGCAGCGAACTTCCGGACGTACAATGGACGCGAGCAACCGCGCCGTGCCCGCGGCGCTCGCACGAAAGGAGTGCCATCGTGAGCCAGATGCCGCCGCCCGAGGAGCGGATCAAGGACGAACAGGGGGCAGCCGCCGTCATCCGATGGTTCCTGACGGGCTTAGCGTACGTCCTGCTCATTCCTCCGTGGGGATTCATCGTCGCACTCTATTCAGTGAAGATCGTCAGCGAGTACGAGCGCGGAGTCATCTTCCGCATGGGCCGGCTGGTCGGTGCGCGCGGGCCGGGGCTCTTCCTCATCCTGCCGATCATCGACCGCATGGTGAAGATGGACCTCCGCACCGTCACGATGGATGTGCCCAGCCAGGAGTGCATCACGCGCGACAACGTCACCGTGAAGGTCAACGCCGTCATCTACTTCCGCGTCGTCGATCCCGAATTCGCCGTCACGAAGGTGATCGACCACTTCCGCGCCACGTCGCAGATCGCCCAGACCACGCTGCGCAGCGTGCTTGGCCAGTCGATGCTCGACGAGCTGCTGTCGGAGCGCGAGCAGATCAACGCCAAGCTGCAGAAGATCATCGACGAGCAGACCGAGCCGTGGGGCGTCAAAGTCTCGACCGTCGAGGTGAAGGACGTGGAGCTGCCGCAGAGCATGCAGCGCGCGATGGCGCGGCAGGCCGAGGCCGAGCGCGAGCGCCGCGCCAAGATCATCAACGCCGACGGCGAGCTGCAGGCGTCGGAACGGTTGTCGGAGGCGGGGCGCATCATGTCGCTCCAGCCCGGCACCCTCCAGCTGCGCTTCCTGCAGACGCTGGCCGAGGTGGCCACCGAGAAGAACAGCACGATTGTCTTCCCGGTGCCGGTCGACCTGCTGGACCTGTTCACGCGGCCGATGCGCGAAGCGGCTGCCGGCGGCGGCGGTCCCCGCCCGCGCGTGCACGTCGGTCCGTCGGACCTCACCGCGCTGCCCGACGTCAGCGTGCCGCCCGTGCCCGAAGTGCCGCCTGTACCCGACATGCCGCCGGTGCCGCCGCCGCATGAAGGCGTCGTGAGCTAACGCGAGGCGGGCTTCTCGCGTGGCGGCGACCAGCGGCGCACCGCAAGCGCCACGCCGATGCACACCGCGAAGACGCCGACCGCGATCGCCGTGAGTTCCGGCCCCCACGCCACGGCGTCGCGCCGGAACAACGCGATCATCGCGACGCCCGCGATCATCCGCAGCACGATGAACAGGACGATCAGCCGGAAGACGCGCCGGATGCGCGCCCCGGTACGCCGCAACGAATTGAGCATGCCGGGAGTATGAAGGGAGCAGGACCTAGAACCAAGAACGTAGAACCTGGGCGGCGTTCGGGGACATTAGGTTCTTGGTTCTAAGTTCCAGGTTCTCCCGGAGGGACATTGGCGCATCTCGAGATCCAGAAGTTCGTCGCGGCGCCGCCGGAGCGCGTCTGGGACGTCCTCGCCGACCTGGAGCACCAGGCCGCGTGGATGGTCGACGTGCGCAAGCTCGATATCGTCACCGAGGAGAAGCGCGGCGTCGGCGCCGTCATGCACGTCACCAGCGAACTCTTCGGCCTGCCGCTCGTGAAGGACGTGATGGCGATCACCGCGTGGGAGCCGCCGCGCCGCATGGACGTCGAGCATCGCGGCCAGTTCCACGGCTCCGGCCAGTTCCTGCTCGACCGCGCCGACAACGGCACGATCTTCACCTGGATCGAGGACTTCGCGCCGCCCCTCGGCCCGCTCGGCGAGGCCGTATTCGCGCTCGTCGTCCGCCCCCACCTGCTCCGCGTCTTCGCGCGTTCGATGGAGAACGTCCGCTGCCTGGCGGAGGCGCCGAGTGAAGCACCGACGGGAATTCAGAATTGACATAAGACATTCTGGGGCGCGCTTGGTATAGCCCTGCCGCGCGGCGCTGGCCGTTATCATGGTGTCCGGAGAAGAGCAATGCCAACTGAGCGCATCCCGGTCCAGGCAGGCGTCCTTGAGTGGGCGCGTCGATCTGCTCGGCTTGATGTCGATGCCGCTGCTTCGAAACTCGGCGTGTCGCGAGACACCATCAGTAAGTGGGAAGGCGGTGAGATCGCTCCTACCATCGTGCAGTTGCGCAACTGCGCGCGTGTGTATGGACGGCCGTTGGCCGTCTTGCTCCTGCCGGCACCTCCTCCTGACTTCGATGCCATGCGTGACTTCAGAAGCGGTGACGTAGCTCAAGCCGGCTGGAGTCCTCAGCTTGCGGCGGAGTTCAGGCGAGCGCTTGCGCAGCGCGACGTAATCCTTGAAATCGCCGAAGTCAGTCCCGAGTCAGTTCACCCGGCCGCTGCCTTTCCTGCCATCGATGTCCGGACCGACGCGGAGCGCGCAGGTACTGCGCTGCGTGAATTCCTCGGCGTTTCATTGGACGAGCAATATCGATTCGCTGATCCACACGACGCCTTGCGCGCATGGATCACGGCCGCCGAGCATCGCGGCGTGATAGTGATTCAAACGCGAGGCGTGGAACTCCAGGAGATGAAAGGGTTCTCGATAAGCGAGTGGCCGTATCCCGTGGTTGCCCTCAACGGAGCAGATTGGCCCCGGAGGCGGACATTCAGCCTGCTTCACGAACTGGCTCATCTGGCGGTCAACCTCGGAGGGTTGTGCGACCTCCACGAGATGCGGACCGTCCGTCGCAGTCAGGAGGATGATCTTGAGCACGCGTGCAATGAAGTTGCCGCAGCCGTTCTGCTGCCTGAGGCTGCACTGCTGGCGCAGCGCTCCATAGCCACTGCGAAGGAAACGCACGGCTGGACGCTCGAAGAGTTGGGCACGCTTGAAGCGAGATTCCATGTCAGCTCAGAAGCCATTCTTCTCCGCTTGATCAAGATCGGCAAGGCGACATGGAATACCTATTGGCTGCGAAAACCAGAACTTGATAGCCAATACACCGCCGCGCGCGAGCATCAAGCGGAGCGCAACCGGGAGAGGGAGGGCGGCCCATCCTATTACCTGGTGAAGGCACGCAACGTGGGCCGTGCGTACGCAACCAGCGTACTCGATGCCTATCGTAATCGCCGAATCAGCGCGCTGGACGTGGCTGACTACCTCGACATCCGCTACAGCCAGCTTTCGAAGTTCGAGGCGGCCATTCGATGACCCCAGGAACCACCTACTCGATTGACACTAGCGCCTTGATGGATGGCATGAAGCGGTACTATCCGCCGGCGACATTCACACAGCTGTGGGTCCAGATCGATGGGTTGATCGAAGCCGGTCGGCTCCTGGCTTCGGAGGAGGTGGCTGAGGAGGTCAAAGTTCACGACGACGAATTGCGCGACTGGGTTCATTCTCGCGCGGGTAGACTCATCGTCCCAACCGATGCTCGCATTGCCAGCGAAGTTACGCGAGTCTTGACGGTCAATCCACGCCTGGCGGGGAACATCAGGGGGCGCAACCGCGCCGACGCGTTCGTAATCGCGCTCGCCTCGTTGCGTGGAGCCACGGTCGTCACTGGTGAAGGTCACAACGGAACTGCAGACCGGCCGAAGATACCGTACGTCTGCCAGCAGCTTGGCATACCTTGTATCCGGCTGCTGGAGGTGATTATCGCGGAAGGCTGGACGTTCTAGTGCCTCCTACCGCGTCAGCCAGCCGAACTGCTGCGGCTTCCGCTGCGACTTCGCGTTGATCATGATGTTCACCACGTTCGGGCGGTTGCTCGCCAGCGCCGCGTCCAGCGCCGGGCGCAGCTGCTCCGGCGTCTCGACGTAGTAGCCGTCGCCGCCGAACGCCTCGATCACCTTCTCGTAGCGCGCGTTCGGCACGTACGACGTCGGCATCACGCGCGCCGGGTCCAGCGTGCTCGGACCGCCGCCGATGCCGTTGTTGTTGAGAATGATGAACGTGATCGGCATGCCGTAGCGGCACGCCACCTCCACCTCCATCCCGCTGAATCCGAAGGCTGAGTCGCCTTCGACCGCCACCACGCGCTTGCCCGGGTGCACCGCCTGCGCCGCGATCGCGAAGGCCAGCCCCACGCCCATCGTGCCGAAGCTGCCCGCGTCCAGCCGGTGGCGCGGCTCGAAGTTCGGCAGCACCGTGCGGCCGATGTCCATCGTGCTCGCGCCCTCGCTGCAGATGATTGCGTCGCGCGGCAACACGTCGCGGATGTCGCGCAGCGCGCGGTAGTAGCCCATCGGCGACGCGTCGTCATCGAGCATCGCCTGCGTGCTGCCGCGGTTCTCCTCGATCTTCTTTGCGATGCCCGTGCGCCAGGTGTTCTCCGCGGCGAACTGCCACGGCTGCTCGCGCAGCGCCGCGTTCAGCTGCCCGGTCACCGCTTTCGCGTCGCCCGCCAGCGCCACCTCGGCCGGCACGTTCGCCCCGATCTCCTCCGCGGCGATGTCCATCTGGATCACGCGCACGTCCGGGCTGAAGCGCGGTGGCAGGCCGAAGTGCATGATCCAGTTCAACCGCGCGCCGATCAGCAGCACCAGGTCGGCGTTCTGCAGCACGTGCGAGCGCGCCGGCGCCGTCGAGAGCGCGTGGTCGTCCGGCATCACGCCCTTGCCCATCGGCGACGCGAGGAACGGCAGCTGCGTGGTCTCGATGAACTCGCGCACCTCCGGCGCCGCATCGGCGTACGCTGCCCCCTTGCCGACGATCACCAGCGGCCGCTCCGCCGTCTTCAGCGCCGCCAGTGCCGCCTGCACCGCCGCCGGGTCCGCGAACGACCGCGGCGGCTCCGGCACGCGCGGCCGCTGCGGCGCGGCGTCCTCGTCGAACTTCGCGCCGATGATGTCGCCCGGCAGGTCCAGGTACACGGGGCCGGGACGCCCGTAGATCGAGGTGCGCACGGCCTGCTCGACGAAGTAGGGGATGCGCTCGGCGCGGTCCACCGTGGCCGCGTACTTGCACCACGGCCGCGCCGCCTCGACCTGCGGCGCTTCCTGGAACGCGCCCATGCCGTGCTGCGAGATGTCGGACGCGCCGCCGAGCAGGATCATCGGCCAGCGGTTCGACCACGCGTTGGCGAGGCCGGAGATGGCGTTCGTCATGCCGGGGCCGGAGACCGCCAGGCACGCGCCCGGCCGCCCCGTCATGTAGCCGACCGCCTGCGCGGCATACGCCGCCGACTGCTCGTGCCGCATGCCGATGTACGTGATCCCCTCGCGCTGCGCTGCGAACGCGATCGGCACCACCGGCACCCCGACGATGCCGAACATGTACTGCACGCCCTGCGCCTTCAGGCTCCGCGCGATCAGCGCCGCCCCGTCAACCTCCGCCATCACCATCTCCTTCTACAACATCAGCCTTGCGTACCGATGCCTGTGCCGCCAAGCTCACTGCCGGTGCCCAACGAGGGTCGATTGACGTGTGAAAGTCGCTCGGTGTGAGCCCATCAAAGTCGCTCACGAGGTTGCCGATGTTTGAATTGACGGCGATACACAACGCCGTTCCATCCGTGAAGTGGAACTGGATGGCTTCACGTTCATGGAGAGATTCGCTCGACGCTTCGGCACCGAACCTCACGGATTGAATAGTCTTCCCGATCGCTTCCTGTAACAGCCCTAGCTTGAACTCTGGCATGGGCGGACCAACGATTTCCGGAAATGCCTTCAGCGCGTCCTCCCTCCTGACGCACGACTCCGCGTCTACGCCGAACTCACGCTCAAGCCAATCGACCAGTTCGCCAAGCCCGGATTGGATCGCCCGAATATCGCCGTCGAAGGTAGCGAATGCCTCGAACGACGACGTAACCCCCTTTGTCACGCCGTGCTTTCGGTTACGCATCTCACGGTTCTTGGTGAGCGGTGCATGCACTTTCGTAATCAGCTCGGGTGGCATGATCGCCTTGAGGGTGTCCAACTTGCCGCGGGCGCTGCGGGCGTTGATAGACCGCCTCGCAGCGATCAGTGTCAGCGCATCTTCGCTCAGTCCGTCCCCTATCACCCGATAGAGTTCAAGGTGCGCCTGAGCGTAGGCATCGGCGTTTTCGCTGGCAGGGTAGTTCACGAGCGGGTTTCCGACGACTTTCCACAGCGGCACGCCGAGCACGTAATTCGTCGTTGCATTGATCTTCTGGATCAGTGCGTTCAACTGGAGAAGCGGCCCGTCCTCGACGTCCCATTCAGCATCGAGGTTCCGCCTTACCCAGCGCTCGAAGGCCGGATCGTCTTCGTTGAACTCCGTCGGCTTGGTTCTGAACGCGAGCCAGATCCTCTGATCGCGATTGCTGAGCCGCTCGATGTCGAAGCTCAAAGCCGCCAAATGCACCGCTCCCTCTGCGTCGTGGCGCAGCGCAAAGCGCATGTGTAACGGCGTTCCACCGTCAGCACCGACTGACTCCAGTTCCCCGCCCATGTCGTCCTCGACGAGCACGTACTCTTCCGGCGACTGACGGTAAGACGCCAGCACCTTCCGATCGAAGTAAACGAAGAACTTCTCGTAGGCGTCATTCACTCGCCGACCTCCTTCGATGACTCCCGGAGCTCGCTTGACCCCGCGCACGCGCCTCACGCCCGCGCCCACAGGTCCAGCCGCACGTAGTCCGCGGTGTACGGCGCGCCGTACCGCGCGACCGTCTCTCGCACGACGGCGCGCGCGTAGCCGTCGCGCAGCTCCTCCGGCAGTCGCGCGACGTGGTCGCGGAGCAGGATCGTGCGTGCGTAGAGCGCGGCCTCGTCCTCCACCTCGAACGGCACCGGCTCCGCCCACAGCTCCGCGCGCACGTCGCGCCACCCCGCACGCTCCATCGACGCTTTCGCGCGCTCCGGCGAGCGGTACGTCTTCGTATCGCTGAAGTCCGAGAAGTACGGCACGTACTGCGGCTCGCGTATCACCGTCCCCGCCGACTCCAGCACGTGCGCGTTGTTGCCGAAGCCGCCGCACTGCGCGCGCAGCCGGCCGCCGGGCTTCGTCGCCCGGAACAGGCAGCCGAATAGCGCGTCGTCGTCCGGTATCCAGTGGAACACCGCGTTCGAGAACACCGCGTCCACCTGCTCGGGCAGCGTGAAGTCGGTGAGGCTCACGTGGATCGGGTGGACGTTCCTGACGCCGCGCTCGGCGATGCTCTTGCGCAGCGACGCGATCATCTCCGCCGACGCGTCGACGGCGTAGATCCTGCCGCGCGGCAGCTTCTCCAGCAGGTCGAACGTCACCGAGCCGGAGCCGCAGCCCGCGTCGAGCACCGTCTCGCCGCCCTCCAGTTCGAGGCCGTCGATCACCTTCTGCGCCCAGCGGCGCATCGGCTTGCCGATCCGGTCGTAGACCTCGGCGTCCCAGTAGGTGTTCGTCATCTCGCGCGCCCCTCGTCGCCCGCGCCGCGCCCGGCGGGCGGCGTCCTCACGACACTATAGACGCCGTCGGCGGAAGGGGTGACATGATCGTCTTGGATATGCCCGTCCCGCCGATGCACAATCGCGACGGATCGCTGCGCCTGCGCGCCAACCCGCCGTTGTGGTACGCCGCTCCGGCCGCGAAACAGCGAAAAGTGCCGAGCAAACTCATCCCCCGGCCTGGCCGGAAACAGTGAAAAGTGCCGAGCAAACTCGGTCGTCGGGAACGGCTCAGGCAGGCCGTTTCTGCGAAACGAAATGCCTCGCAGATTCGGATCGCGCCTGGCCAGAACCTGGACGGAAATGCGCATCCCGCCACCGCGTTGTGATCTGTGGAAGAAGGACAGAGGCCCCGCAAGAGCGGGGCCCCAGTCACAGGCAGAGGAAGGAGGTAGCCGGATGACCGTCCCTGCAAGACGGCCCGCCGCTACCTGAAACGTCGGCCGGTTCCGGCCAGATCTGTTGGCCCCCGGCGGAGATTTCCCCACGATGTTCGCATTCAATCAGACAATCAGATCCCGCCCATCCGCCCCCGGCGGCCCCGCGCCCGCCTCCCCGGCGGCCGACGCCGCCCTGACCGAGGCGCTGGACCTGCTCACCGGCCGCTACAGCCTGCTCGACGCCGCCGGCGACCGCCGCGCCGCGTATTGCCGCATCTACGCCCGCTACATCGCCGCGCTCCGCCGGGAGGTCGCCGCCGGCGCGTTCGGCGCGACCGCATCGTGGCTGGCCGGCCTCGAACTCGACACGGCGCGGCGCTACCTGCGCGCCATCGACGAGTGGGGGTGCCACAACATGTGGAGCGTGCCCGCGCCGTGGCGCGCCGCCTTCACGCTGGCCGCCGACGCCTCGGGCGACGGCATCGCTACCTCGCTGCGCGCCCACCTGTCGTACGAGTTGCCGCTGGCGGTCGCGCGCGCCGGCACCGTCCGCGGCGCCGGGGGCGCGTTCAAGCGCGCCGGGCGCATCTTCGCGGCCGCGGCGCCGTTGCACGCGCACGATGTCGCCGTCCTCCACGCGGCCGCCTGGCGCGAGGGCACGGCGCTGGCGGCGGCCGGCGACGACGAGCGCGAGACCGTCTACCGCCGCCTCCAGATGGACACGATGCAGGCGATCGTCCAGGACCGATAGCGCCGCCGATCCGCCCGCTATACTCCCCCCATGAAGTCCGACCTGCGTAAGCGCATCATGCGTCTGCCCGTGCGGGCGAAGCTGCAACTGGCCTGGCGCCTCTTCCGCGACCCGGAGACTCCCGCGCTCGCCAAGAGTGTGATGCCGGTGGTGCTGCTGTACCTCGCCAGCCCGATCGACATCATCCCCGATTTCATCCCGCTGCTTGGCCAGCTCGACGATCTGCTGGTGCTGGCAGCCGGCCTGGGCCTCGTGCTCTGGCTGACGCCGCCCCACGTGATCGAAGATCACCTCGGCGCACTCGAATGAGCGGACTGCTGGCCGGCGCTGCCCGCGTGTCGATCGCCCCGCGGCCGGAGGACCTGGCCGAGGGGCTGTACCTCGGCGGCTTCGGCAGCTACCGCCAGCGACGCGCGACCGGCGTCCACGACGAGCCGCAGTGTCGTGCCGCCGCGATCAGCGACGGCTTGACCGTGTTCGTGCTCGCCGTGCTCGACCTCGTCGGTGCGGGCGGGCCGCTGCTGGCGTCGATCCGCGCGGACGCGGCGCGCCTCACGCATCTGCCGCCGGAGCAGATCATCATCGCCTGCACGCACAGCCACGCCAGCCCCGATATGCAGGGCCTGTGGGGCGGCACGGGCGCGGCGTACGAGACGCACGTCGCGCACCGCGCCGCGAGCGCCATCTGGCAGGCGCACCAGGCGCTCGCGCCTGCCGACGCGCGCGTCGCGACGACCGCGCTCGGCGGCGTCGT
>JBGQBE010000057.1:0-19220 GCA_041494685.1 Dehalococcoidia bacterium
CGACCAGCGTGATGACGTGCGGCGGGATGGCCGCCAGCGTCTTGCGGAGCGCCTCGTAGCCGCGCTCGGGGCCGAGCGCCTCGTAGAAGGCGACGTTGGGCTTGTACGCGCAGACGAGGTCGGACGTGGCCTCGATGATGGCGATGTTGAAGGCGGCCACGTCGTCGATGGCCATGCGCGCGGGGTCCGGGTCCAGGCCGATGCAGAGCAGGCTGCCGCTCCGCTCCCACGCCGCCTCAAGCTTCTGCCGGAATGTCACGCCGATGCCGTCAGCCCTTTCCGCTCGCGACTTCGCTGCGCCCCTCCGGGATGGCCGCGCCCGCGTCGCGCAGGCGCTGCCGTTGGTCCGCGAAGGCGCGCTCGTCGCCACTCGTAAGGTACAGCACGGCGCCGCCGTCCGCGCGCGGGTTGCGGAGGCCGCGGTCGCCGAGCACGCGCACGACCTGGCGCGCGACGGCTTCGGACGGCTCGATGACGAGGACGCCGTCGCCGGCCTCCTGCTCGATGACGGTCTTGAGGAAGGCGTAGTGCGTGCAGCCGAGCACCAGCACGTCCGCGCCGCTGGCGTCGAGGCGCGCCAGGTAGCCGCGCAGCAGCGCGCGCGTCGCCGCGCCGTCGATGTCGCCCGCCTCCACGCGCTCGGCAAGGCCGGGCGCCTCGATCGTCTCGACCGAGACCTCGGCGCCGTAACGGTCGATGAGCGCGGCGAGCTTCTCGCCGCGGGCGGTGCCGGGCGTGACGAGCAGGGCGACGCGGCCGCAGAGCGTGCGCTCGGCGGCGGGCTTCAGGGCGGGTTCGATGCTGACGAAGGACACGCCGGGGAATGTCTCTCGCAAGTGGGCGACGGCGGCACTCGTGGCGGTGTTGCAGGCGACGACGATGAGCTTCGCGCCGCGCGCCAGCAGCTCGCGCGTGATGGCCTCGGCGCGGGCGCGCACTTCGGCGGCGCTGCGCGGGCCGTAGGGGAACCAGGCGGCATCGGAGTAGTAGATGAGGTCTTCGCCGGGCAGGCGGGCGTGGACGTGCGCGAGCACGGACAGGCCGCCAGCGCCGGAATCGAACAGGCCGATGGGTGCGGAAGCGTCGGGCATAGCTGGGAAGATCGTAGCAGGTCGAGCGAGGCGGCGGTGGCACGAGGCACGGGCGGAGGCGCGTGTGAGTCTCCTAATAGGTGCGCGAAGGTGACACCGGAAGGCGGCAGGGCGCGCCTCGGAGCGGTATGCTGGAAGCAGTCACACGAGAAGGAGACAGGGCCATGCCGGACCTCGGCGTACCAGAGCTGATCATCATCGCGGTCATCGTGCTGCTGCTGTTCGGGCCGGGCAAGGCGGCCGACCTGGGCGGCTCGCTGGGCAAGGGCATCCGCGAGTTCCGCAAAGCGACGCGCGACGAAGACGACACGGTCGCGCCCGCGCAGCTGGCATCGGCAAGCGGCCCCGCGCTCGCGGTGCCGGCCGGCACGGAGCAGGGCGGCGCCGCGACGCGCTTCTGCGCCGAATGCGGCACGGCGGCGGGCGACGGGAAGTTCTGCACGAACTGCGGCCACGCCCACGGCGCCTGAGCCGCCCACACGGCCGGGGACGGCTATGCCACACGATCGAACGAAGCGCCTCCCACTACGGGGGGCGCTTCTGCGTCGGTCCGGCTTCGCCGGACGCACAGCCGGGGACGGCTGTGCCACGCGCTTGGCGCCGCGGATCGCGGACGATGGTCGCTACGGCTGCCCGACGTCTATGCCGAGAGCGGCGATGACGGTGTTGATGTCCTTGTCGCCACGGCCGGAGAGGCCGAGCAGGAGCAGCGTGTCCTTCGAGAGCGTCGGGGCGAGCTTCGCGACGTAGGCGATGGCGTGGGACGGTTCGAGCGCGGGGATGATGCCCTCGGTCTTGCTGAGCAGCTCGAAGCCGGCGAGCGCCTCGGTGTCGGTGACGGCGACATACGTGGCGCGGCCGGTGTCCTTGTAGAAGCTGTGCTCCGGGCCGACGCCGGGGTAGTCGAGACCGGCGGAGATGCTGTGCGCCTCCTGGACCTGGCCCCACTCGTCCTGCAGCAGGTAGGACTTCGAGCCGTGCAGCACACCGGGCCGCCCCTTCGACAGCGTGGCGGCGTGGCGGTCGGTGTCGATGCCCTCGCCTGCGGCCTCGACGCCGATGAACTTCACGCTGGCGTCCTCGGCGAACGGGTAGAAGAGCCCGATGGCGTTGCTGCCGCCGCCGACGCAGGCGACGGCGTAGTCGGGCAGCCGGCCCTCCGCCTCGAGGATCTGCGCGCGGGCCTCGCGGC
This sequence comes from Dehalococcoidia bacterium, assembly GCA_041494685.1. Lineage (GTDB taxonomy): Bacteria > Chloroflexota > Dehalococcoidia > DSTF01 > JACRBR01 > JBGQBE01. The sequence goes on from JBGQBE010000057.1 coordinate 2,284, forward strand.
CGATGACGCACTGGAACTCGCGCACGAGCATGGGATACGGGTGGGGGCCGGCGGCGCTGCCGATGAGGTAGTAGGTGTCGCGGACGTTGGTCACCCAGCCGCGGATCGCCTCGTTCATCGCGTCCTTGAGCGTGCGCGAGCCGGACTCGACGACCTCGACCTTCGCGCCGAGCAGCTTCATGCGGAAGACGTTGAGCGACTGGCGGCGCACGTCCTCGGCGCCCATGAAGACGGTGCAATCCATGTTGAGCATGGCGCAGACGGTGGCGGTGGCGACGCCGTGCTGGCCGGCGCCGGTCTCGGCGAAGATCTTGCGCTTGCCCATGCGGCGCGCGAGCAGCCCTTGGGCGACCGCGTTGTTGATCTTGTGCGCGCCGGTGTGGGCCAGGTCCTCGCGCTTGATGTAGATCTTCGCGCCGCCGAGACGGCGGGTGAGGTTCTCGGCGAAGTAGAGCGCGGTGGGGCGGCCGACGTAGGTGCGGAGCAGGTGGTTGAGCTCGGCCTGGAACGTCTCGTCGCGCTGCGCCTCCTGGAACGCGGCGGTGAGCTCGTTGAGCGCGACCATCAGCGTTTCGGGGACGTAGCGTCCGCCGTACGGGCCGAAGTGGCCGAGCGCGTCGGGGAGGGAGGCGGAAAGTTCAGTCATGTGTCACCAATCCTGCGGTAGTCATCATACGCCGGCGGCCTTGGCGGCGCGGATGAAGGCGGCGATCTTCGCGGGGTCTTTCGCGCCGCCGGTCTCCACCCCGCTCGATACGTCGACGCACCACGGGCGGACGGCGCTGATGACGGCGACGACGTTGCCGGCCGCGAGGCCGCCCGCCAGCCATAACGGCAGGCGCGCGGCAACCGCGGCGGCAACGGCGGGGTCGCCGGACGCCCCGGTGCCCCGGCTGGGGTCGAGCATGAACGCCAGCGCGGCGCCCGGCTGTACGTACGCGAGCACGTCGTCCGCGGCCATGCCGGGCCGCGTGCGGAGCACCTTGATCGCCTGACGGCTCGCGAGCATGCAGTCGCTCCACGGCTCGTTCCCGCTGAGCTGCACCAGGTCGATGCCGGTCTCCTCCACGATCTCGTTGACCTCGTCGATCGGCTGATCCGCGAAGACGCCGACGGTGAGCGGGCGCTTCTGCGCCAACAGGCGATCGAGCGCCTCCGCGCCGTGCGCGAACCACGCTTCGATTGTGTCGAACCGGCCGGGGTGCATCGGCGGCGGGTCAGGCTGCGCGATCTCTCGCAGCGGCGTGCCGACGGCCGCGACGATCTGCGCCGCCTCCTCGCGCGACACGCGCCGGCGGCTCTCGGCGAACATGATGCCGATGAAGTCGGCGCCCGCCTCAGCCGCCGCGACGGCGTCCGCGACGCGCATACAGCCGCAGATCTTGACGCGCGTCACTGTGGCCCCCTCACCCCGGCCCTCTCCCGCGAGGGGAGAGGGGGATGCGGGCAACGCGCATGGATGTGGGCGACGGCTTCCGCGACGTTGTCGTCGAGGGGGCGGGTTGTGTCGACGGTCAAGCGCGGCTCGAACGCCGTGGGTGCGGCGCCGGCGTGGAGTGCGAGGTCGAGCGGCTCGCGCGGCTGCGACTCCACGGCGTCGCGCGTCGCGAGGCGGCGGAGCAGTTCGGCGCGGTCAGGGCAGACACACTCGATCAGGATCGGGGGAGAGCCGGCGAGCGCGGCAGTGGCGAGCCATCGGCGCTCGACCGCGTCCCAGAACACGGGGTTGTCGAGGATGAGGCTGTGGCCGAGCCGCACGAGGCCGGCGGACTGCGAGAAGTACACCTCGTACGCGGCGGGGCCGGCCTGCGCCTCGGCGACGCCGGCGCGCAGGAGCGCCGCCTTGATCACGTCCTTGTCGAGCACGACCGCGCCCAGGCGCTCGCCGAGCGCGCGGGCGAGCGTGCGCTTGCCGCTGCCGGGCTCGCCGTGCATCTGCACGACGATCGTCATATGAGGAGCTCCCGCATCTTGGTCGTCATGTCGGGCGCGGTCATCAGCGCCTCCGCCACGAGAACGGCGTGGACGCCGCACTTCGCCATGCGCTCGACGTCGGCGCGGTCGCGGATGCCGCTCAGCGCGACGACGACGCGGTCGTCCGGGATCAGCGGGCGCAGACGCTCGGTGGTCGCGAGGTCTACCTCGAAGGTCTTGAGGTCGCGGTTGTTGATGCCGATGAGGTCGCCCTGCGTCTTGAGCGCACGCGCCAGCTCGGCCTCGTCGGCCACTTCGACCAGGCACTCCATCTGCTGCTGGTGGGCGAGATCGATGAGCGCGTGCAGCTCGTCGTCGGTGAGGATGGCGACGATCAGCAGGATGGCGTCGGCGCCGTAGGCGCGCGACTCGTAGACCTGGTACGGGTCGAAGATGAAGTCCTTGCGCAGCATGGCGGGCCGCCCGCCGGGGTAATAGCCGTCGATGCTGACGCGGCAGTCGGAGAGGAAGTCGATCGACCCCTGGAAGTACTTCGACTCGGTGATGACGGAGATGCCGGCCGCGCCGCCGATGGTGTACGTGCGGGCGAGCGCGCGGTGCTCCAGCGTGGCGACGAGCCGGCCCTTGGACGGCGTTGCCTTCTTGATCTCGGCGATGAGCTGGATGCGCTTGCCGCCGGTGCTGGGGCCGCGCGGGCCTTCGAGGATCGCCTGCACGAGGCTCCACTGGGGCGTGGAGATGCGGTCCTGGCGGCGCTTCAGGGCGTCGAGCGGCTCGTGCGTCTTGCGCGCCTCCACTTCCACGCGCTTGTCGGCGACGATGCGGTCGAGGATGGTTGGCTCGCTCATACGGCGTTGGTCGCCTCCACGAACGCGGCCAGCTTCGCGGCTGCCGCGCCCGAATCGATGCTGCTGGCGGCGAGCCGCACGCCGGCCGCCATGTCCGCCGCCGTGCCCCACGCGACGAGCGCGGCGGCGGCGTTGATCAGCGTGAAGTCACGGAGCGCGCCTGGAGCGCCGTCGAGGACGAGGCGCAGTTCCGTGGCGTTCTGTCGCGGCGAGCCGCCGCGCAGGTACGTTATGTCGTGTCGCTGCAAGCCCAGCTCTTCCGGCGCGACGCGGTAGGTGCGGAGCGCGCCATCGGCAAGCTGCGCGACGGTGGACGGGGCGGTGATGCTGAACTCGTCGAAGCCGTCGTCGCCGTGCACGACGAGCGCGCGCTCGCTGCCGAGGCGCGCGAGCGCGCCCGCGATCGTCTCGACGAGCTGGGGGCGGGCGACGCCGACCACCTGGCGGCGCGCGCCGGCGGGGTTGGTGATGGGGCCGAGCAGGTTGAACACGGTACGGATGCCGATCTCGCGGCGGAGCGGCGCGACGAACTTCATGGCGGGGTGGAACGCCTGCGCGAACATGAAGCCAACGCCGGCGCGCTCGATGCAGGCGCGCACCTGGGCGGGCGAGAGATCGATCTTCGCGCCGAGCGCTTCGAGCACGTCGGCGCTGCCGGACTGCGAGGTCATGGCGCGGTTGCCGTGCTTGGCGACGCGCGCGCCGGCGCCGGCCGCGACGAAGGCGGCGCAGGTGCTGACGTTGAAGGAGCCGCTGGCGTCGCCGCCGGTGCCGCAAGTGTCGAGCAGCGGGCCGTCGATATCGATGCGGCTGCTCTTCTCGCGCATCACGCGCGCCATGCCGGCGATCTCGTCGACGGTCTCGCCCTTCATGCGGAGGGCGGTGACGTAGGCGCCGAACTGCGCCGGCGTGGCGGCGCCGGTCATCAACTCCTCCATGCAGGCGGCGGCCTGCGCGTCGGTGAGGTCTTCGCGCTCGACGAGCTTCGCCAGTGCGTCGCGGATGGTGAATGCGTCAGTCATAGGTTGTAGTCGTGCGTCTGGCGATCACTTCGATCAGGATCCGTTGTCGGGCATCAAAGATGGCGAACATAACACGATACTCGCCGACGCGGATGCGCCAGTTAGCGCTTCCGCGCAGCTTCTTTACGCCGCTTGGCCGCGGGTCGGATCGCAGCGCCTCGATGGCCGCCGCGATCCGCCGCTGTTCTTGACGCGGCAACCGCGCCAGTGCGCGTTCCGCTCTTGGTCGCATTTCGATCTGGTAACTCAATGCCCAGCTTCTCCATCACTTCCTCGAACGGTACCGCGGTGGAGGGATCCTTCATGTACTCTTCGAGTCCGCGCTGCACCGCGGCACCGTCGAGCTGGTCTTCAAACGTTTCCTCGATCGCGTATCGGACCAGCTCCGCCATCGGGACCTTCTTCTCGAACGCGAACCTGCGCAGGTCTTCGTAGCGCTCGTCGTCGAGACTCACCAGCAATCGTTTCATCGGGTTTCCTCCTGATATCGTGATATCACGATATCACATCTCCAGGAAGTTGCGGAGGATCTGGTGCCCGTCGGGCGTCAAGATCGACTCCGGGTGGAACTGGACGCCTTCGACCTTGAACGTGCGGTGGCGCACGCCCATGATGACGCCGCTCTCGCTGCGGGCGGACACCTCCAGCACGTCCGGGACGCTGTCGGGCCGGATGGCGAGCGAGTGGTAGCGCGTGGCGCGGATCGGCGACGGCAGGCCGGCGAAGACGCCGCGGCCGTCGTGCGTGATCTCCGACACTTTTCCGTGCAGGATCTCGCCGGCGCCCTCGACGATGCCGCCGTAGACCTCGCCGATGCACTGGTGGCCGAGGCAGACGCCGAAGATCGGCAGCTTCGGGCCGAAGCGGCGGATGACGTCCTTGCTGATACCCGCCTCGTCCGGGTTGCCGGGGCCGGGCGAGATGATGATGCGCTCCGGCGCCATGCGCTCGATGTCGTCGAGCGTCAGCTGGTCGTTGCGGACGACCTGCACCTGGGCGCCGAGCTCGCCGAGGTACTGGAAGAGGTTGTAGGTGAAGCTGTCGTAGTTGTCGATGAGCAGCAGCATCAGCGCTTCCTCGCCTTGATCAGCAGCGTGTACGGCACGAGCCGCGCCCGCGCCGCGTCTATCCCGTCGCCGGCGTCCGCCTCTTCGCGGGGCTCCAGCAGGCGCTCGACGGTGAAGCCGGCGCGCGTGAGCAGGTCGAACCATTGCGAGACGGTCCAGAACCACTGGCGGAACCGCGCCAACTCGCCCGAGGCGAAATCCCAGGTCCAGTCGAACGGCGTGTCCCAGTACGCGCGCTGCACGCGATAGGGCGCGGCGTCCGACAGCGTGACATCGAACGGGTGGCGGACGGAGATCGCCAGCACGCCGCCACCGCGCAGCACGCGATGCACCTCGCGCAGGGTGTCGTCGATGCGCTGGACGTAGTTGAGCATGTGCGCGGCGACGGCGGCGTCGAAGCTCTCGTCGTCGAAGCGCGAGAGGTCCTCGACGCTGCCGACGGCGAACGACGCGTTCTGCGCACCGTGCCGCTGCGCGTACTCCTTCGCGTATTCGATCTGCTTCTCCGAGACGTCGATGCCGACGGCGACCGCGCCCATCTTCGAGAGCGCGACGACATCCTGGCCGCCGCCGCAGCCGAGCGCCAGCACGCGCTTGCCGCGCACGTCGTCCAGCAGCCGCACATCGTCCTCGCGCAGGTGCCACGACCACATCAGGCTATCGGCGTAGCGGTCGCCGAAGCGGTCGCGCTGGTAGGCGGCCGAGATGGCGTCCCAGCCGGCGCGGTTGTCGGGCGGTGCGGCGCGCCCGGCGGCGATCTCGGCAGCGAGCGTGGCGGCGGGCAGGGCGTCTCGCTCGCCCAGCGGGACGGCTTCGCCGGCGGCGCTCCAGTCGGTCTGCGGCGTGTAGTCCGGGTCGGAGAGGATCTGCACCAGCGGATCGCGCAACGCCGCGGGCATGTCGAGCTGCGCGAGGTCGGCCGCGCCGAGCCAGCGCGCGTCGTCGTAGTCGCCCTCGGCGTTGAAGCGGAGCGGGCCGCCCTCCATGACCGCGCGGAAGATGTTGGCGACGTAGCGGCGCTGGTCGGCGCCGTCCTCCAGGTACACCGTCTCGACGAACTGCGCCTCGCCGAGCGTCAAGCTGAACTGCTCGCGCGCGTGGCGGCGCAGGGCGTCCTCCGCGGCCTCCGAATCGGGCACGGTGGTGAGCGGCAGCAGCCACTGTCCCGCGAAGGGGCCGCGGCCCGGCTTGCGGCGCGTGACGAGCGCGAAGTCGCCGCGCTGGAAGAGCGCCGCCGAGAGCAGGTCCGGCATCTCAGTACCCCAGCGATCCGCGGGGCGCGTCGGACTGGCGCTGCTCCGCAAGCTCGATGGCGCGCATCATGGCGCGCGCCTTGTTGCCGGACTCCATGTACTCCTCTTCCGGCGTGCTGTCGAACACGACGCCGCCGGCGGCCTGCGCGTAGGCGACGCCGGACTTCATCCAGATCGTGCGGATGGCGAGGGCGGTGTCGCAGTTGCCCGACATGTCGAAGTAACCGACGCAGCCGCCGTAGCCGCCGCGCCGCTCGCCTTCGAGTTCGGCGATGATCTCCATCGTGCGGATCTTGGGCGCGCCCGTGACAGTGCCGTGCGGGAAGTAGGCGCGGATGGCGTCGTACGGCGTGACGCCGTTGCGGAGCTTGCCGATGACGTGCGAGACCATGTGCATGACGTGCGAGTAGCGCTCGATCGCCATGAGCGACGTGACGCGGACCGTGCCCGGGTCGCAGACGCGGCCCAGGTCGTTGCGGGCGAGGTCGACGAGCATGATGTGCTCGGCGCGCTCCTTCTCGGAGGTCTGCAGCTCCTCCGCCATGCGCGCCTCGTCCTCCGCGTCGCGGCCGCGGCGGCGCGTGCCGGCGATCGGGTGCGTCTCGATGACGCCGTCCTCGATGCGGACGAGCATCTCCGGCGATGCGCCGACGACGTGCACGTCGCCGAGCTCCAGGTAGTACATGTACGGCGAGGGGTTCACCGTGCGGAGCGCGCGGTACACCTCGAACGGGTGCGCGCCGGACCGGCGCTCGAACCGCTGCGACACCTGGATCTGGTACGTGTCGCCGCGGCGGATGTACTCTTTCGCGCGCTCGACCTTGCGCTTGAAGTCCGCCTCCGTCGTGTTCGAGCGGAAGGCGCCGTCGCCGGCGTGCTCGCCGCGCGTGATGTCGTACGGCAGCGCGGCGAGCGGCCGCTCCAGCCGCTGCACGAGCTCGTCGATCTTCCAGGTGGCCTGCCGGTACGACGCCTCGATGTCGCCATCGAGCCGCGCGTGGCTGACGACCTTGATCGTGTGCTGGAGGTGGTCGAAGACGAGGAGGGTGTCGGTGAACATGAAGACGGCTTCGGGCAGGCCCTGGGGGTCGGCATCGGGCACGGGCAGCTTCTCGTAGTAGCGAGCGCATTCGTACGACATGTAGCCGACCGCGCCGCCGTGGAAGCGCGGCAGGCCGTCGACGGGCACCGGGTTGAAGCGCCGCAGCTCGTCCTCGATCTGCGGCAGCGGGTCGCCGGGGGTCTCGCCCGCGCCGCCGTCGCCGGTGGTGAGCACGCGGTAGGGCTCGGTACCGATGAAGCTGTAGCGGGCGAGGCGCTCGCCGCCCTCGACGGACTCCAACAGGAACGAGTAGCTGCCGCGCGCCACCTTGAGGTAGGCGGAGACCGGCGTTTCCAGGTCGGCGAAGACCTCGCGGTAGACGGGCACGACGTTGCCCTGCCCGGCCATGCCGCGCGCCTGCTCGAGCGTCGGGAAGTACGCGGTCATGACGGCATGCCCCTCTCGATGTAGTCGAGCCGCAGCGCCTTCCGCACCGCCTCCATCGTCGCCTGGGCGGCGGCGCGGCCGGCGGCGCTGCCACGCTCCAGCGCTTCGCTCACGAGCTGGGGGTGCGCCTCGAAGTGGGTGCGCCGCTCGCGGATGGGATCGAGCAGGTCGTTGATGGCGACGATCAGCTTCTTCTTCACCTCGACGTCGCCGACCGCGCCGCGCACGTAGCGCTCCTTCAGGTCGTCGACCTCGGCGGTGTCCGGGTTGAAGGCGTCGTGGTACATGAAGACGGGGTTCCCCTCGATGTGGCCGGGATCGGTGGCGCGCAGGCGCGTCGGGTCGGTGTACATGCTCATCACCTTCTGGCGCACGGTCTCGGCGTCGTCCTTCAGGTAGATGGCGTTGTCCAGCGACTTGCTCATCTTCGCCTGCCCGTCGGTGCCGACCAGCCGCGGCACGCGGCCGACGAGCGGCTCCGGCTCCGGGAACACCTCGGCGAAGTCGCGGTTGAAGCGCCGGGCGATCTCGCGCGACAGCTCGATGTGCGGGAGTTGATCGTCGCCGACGGGCACGAGGTGGGCGCGGGGCATGAGGATGTTCGCCACCTGCATGAGCGGGTAGATGAAGAAGCCGACGGGCACGCTCTTCTTGCCGGACTCCAGGTCCTGCATCTCGGCCTTGAGCGTGGGGTTGCGCTGGAGCATGCCAAGCGGCATGAACCAGGACAGCAGGACCGCCAGCTCGGCGTGCTCCGGCACCATGCTCTCAATGACGTAGTGGCTGCCCTCGGGATCGAGGCCGACGGCGAGCCAGTCGAGCGCGACCTGCCACACGGCGTCGCGGACGCGGTCCACGTCGTCGGCGTAGTCGGAGACCTGGTAGTCGGCGATGAGGAAGAAGCACTCATACTCCTTCTGCAGCCGCACCCAGTTCTCCAGCGCGCCGGCGTAGTGGCCCAGGTGCAGCGGGCCGGTGGGCCGGATGCCGGTGAGAATGCGCTTGCGGGTCATTGCGCCGCTCCGCGGCGCAACAGCAGACAACAGACAACAGACAACAGATCAGACGGGGGCGTATACGCCTCCGGCAGACAACAGACGACAGACAACAGATCGGGCGGGGACGTGTGCGCCGCCGACAGACAGCAGACAACAGGCGACCAATTGGCCGATCGGTTAGTCAGCGACATACTCTCCCTTTTCCTCTCTAAACGCCGTCCCGCGGCCAGTCTGCTTGTCGAGCAGGATCATCTGCGCCGAGATCATTCGCAATATCTCCTCGCAGGCCTCGACCAGGGCGGCCTCGCGCTCCGCCGGGATCTTTCCGGAACGATGGAGCACGTCCAGCCAACCGATCGTCTCGTTGGCGGAGCCGCGTGCTATCGACAGGTGGTTGCGGTACGCGCCGGCCGCGAACCGGCCATGCCCCTCCGCGATGTTCGCACCGATGCTGCTGGATGACTTCACAAGCTGCTGCACCAACACATTCGTCGCGCGGTCGTTCGGCAGCGTGCCTACAATGTCCAGCACTGCCACCGTCAGATCCTGCGCCCTCTGCCACATCGCCAGATTCCTGAACGAGTACCTGTTCTTCGCCGGAGCCCCATCGCCCGTCGCGTCGGCGCACATATCAGTCTCCCGCGTTTCTTCCCGCGCTTCCGCGCTCTGCTGTCTGTTGTCCGTTGTCTGCTGTCTGCTGTTGTCTGCTGTTTGCTGTTTGCTGTCATGGTGCAGCCACCACCGGCACCTGCTTCATCGCTTCGGCGACCTGCGCCGCCGGGTAGGCGAAATCCTGGAGGTTGCCGGCGAGATAGTTGTCGTAGGCGGTCATGTCGAAGTAGCCATGGCCGCTGAGGTTGAACAGGATCACCTTCGCCTCGCCGGACTGCTTGCAGGCGAGCGCTTCGTCGATGGCGGCGCGGATGGCGTGCGCGCTCTCGGGCGCGGGCACGATCGCCTCGGTGCGGGCGAACTGGATCGCCGCCTCGAAGACGGTGTTCTGATGGTAGGCGCGCGCCTCCATGTGGCCCTGGTTGTAGAGCTCGCAGATCAGGTTCGCCATGCCGTGGTAGCGCAGGCCGCCGGCGTGGATGCCCTCCGGGATGAAGGTGTGGCCGAGGGTGTACATCTTGACGAGCGGCGTCATGCCGGCGGTGTCGCCGAAGTCGTAACGGTACTCGCCCCTGGTGAGCGACGGGCACGCCTCCGGCTCGGCGGCGATGAAGCGGGTCTTCTTACCGCCGACGAGCTTCTCGCGCATGAACGGGAAGGCCATGCCCGCGAAGTTCGAGCCGCCGCCGGCGCAGCCGATGACGACGTCCGGGTACTCGCCGGCCATCTCCATCTGCTTCAGGGCTTCCTGCCCGATGACGGTCTGGTGCATCAGCACGTGGTTGAGCACGCTGCCCAGCGAGTACTTCGTGTCGTCGCGCTTCACGGCGTCCTCAACGGCCTCGCTGATGGCGATGCCGAGGCTGCCGGGGTTGTCCGGCGTCGCGGCCAGGATGGCGCGGCCGGCCTCGGTGTCGGGGCTGGGGCTGGCGACGACTTCGGCGCCGTAGAGCTGCATCATGCTGCGGCGGTAGGGCTTCTGATGGTACGAGACTTTGACCATGTAGATCTTCAGCTCCATGCCGAAGAAGTTGCAGGCCATCGCCAGCGCCGTGCCCCACTGGCCGGCGCCGGTCTCGGTGGTGATGCGCTTCACGCCCTCCTGCTTGTTGTAGTACGCCTGGGCGACGGCGGTGTTCGGCTTGTGCGAGCCGACCGGCGACGCGCCCTCGTACTTGAAGTAGATGTGGGCGGGCGTGTCGAGCGCCCGTTCGAGCCGGCGGGCGCGGATCAGCGGCGTCGGCCTCCAGAGCTTGTAGACCTCGCGCACCTCGTCCGGGATCTCGATGTAGCGCTCGGTGGAGACCTCCTGCTTGATCAGCTCCATCGGGAAGAGCGGCGCCAGATCGGCGGGACCGATGGGCTGGTGCGTGCCGGGATGCAACGGCGGCGGCGGCGCCTTGGGCAGGTCCGCCGCGATGTTGTACCAGTGCGTCGGCATGTCGGTCTCGGACAGGTTGAACTTGGTGATGTCGTTGTTCACTGGGAATCCTCCTTGGCTATCGGCGTTCGGCCGTCAACTGCGTCGTCGTGCCGCCTGCGATGACGCAGGCCCGAAGGGCGGACAGGTCTGAAGAGCTGTCCCTACGGATCTGGGTCGCGGGCAAAACAAAAAGCTCACGCCCACTGAGGGGCGAGAGCTTGTCTCGCGGTACCACCCTGCATCGCCCGGCGCCGCACGCCGGACATCTCTGCTCCGCACGGGCCACGCGGGCCGATGCGGCGGGCCGTGGTAACGGTGCCCATCCCGTCGGAGACTACTGCCCCGCCTGAGCGAGGGTTCGGTCCGAGGCTCCCAGGTCCATTCGGTCTGTCGCGCGGCCGCCGGCTTTCACCTGACCCGGCTCTCTTATCGGCCCGCCTGCCGGACGTACTAGCCCTGATCGTCGCCGATCCGTATCGAAGTGGTGGCAGCGTAGCCCCGCGCGGGCGAGGGTGTCAAGCGGCGACGACAACGCGCGCTGCCGCTACTCCTCCTCCCGCCGGAACCGCAGCGTCACGATCTCGTTCGGACGGGCGGCGATGGCGGCGCCCTGGCGGACGCGCGGCACGTCCGCCTCGTCGTCTTCGTTCAGGTTCGTCAGCGAGACGCTGCCGCGCGCGGGCGGCACGTCGACGAAGGTATCGGCCTCGCCGTCCATGATGTTGTAGACGCGGACGATGACGCCATCCCCGTCCTCGGCGCGCTTGATGCCGGAGACCGGGAAGGCGGGCGACGGCACCTTGACGAGCTGGTCCTTCGCGGGCATGTGGCCGAGGCCACGGCGGTTGTAGCGCGCGCGCATCGGGCGCAGCGCCTGCACGGCGAGCACGTGCGCGGCCGCGTCGGCCCAGGTACCCGCGTGCGGGATGATGCTGTACTCCAACACGTTGCGGCCGTGGAGCTGCGCGCCGGGCGTGCGCAGCTCGGGCCCGGCGCCGCCGCGGCGCGTGTAGATGTCGGAGCGGGAGAGCCAGCCGACGCAGCGCAGCAGCGTCAGGGCGATGGTGGCACCGTCGGGCGTGTCCAGCACCTCGTACTCCGGCAGGCCGCGGTTCGCGATGGTGAGGCCGAACTCGCCGTCATCGACGCTGACGAAGGCCTTCTGCGGGTAGGTGCCGAGCGGCTGCTCCATCCACGTCGCGGGGTCCCACCGCGGCAGGGCGATCGGCCGCTGCACGACGCCGAAGTGCTGGTCGGCCTTCGAGACGCCCGTCGTGATACCGGACGGAAAGTGCGCGCGGAGGCGGTGGTCCTCGGCGGCGTTGAAGACGACGGTCTGCACGTCGGCGCGCGGTACGCCGTCGGTCAGCGTGACCGTGGTGACGATGCGCTCGTCGCAGGTGGCGGCGCTGCGCGACGCGCGGTCGGCTGCGAGGCCGGCGGGCAGCGCGTACGTCAGCTCGACGGTCAGCGCGTGCACGCCGGCGCCGTGCTCGACGCGGATCTTCGGCTGCGCGGCCGGGCGATCGACAAGCGTGTCGGTCTCCGGGGCGCAGAAGTTGTACTCGTCGCCGCGGTCGCCGCCATCGACGAAGCGGTTGAGGCCGGCGTGGGCGCGGCCCGTGCGCTTGTCGAGCACCTTCAGCGTGCCGTCCGCGGGGTCCGCCTCGACGAAGAGGAACTCGTTCTCGATCATGCGGCCGTTGTTGGTCAGCGGGGCGAGCGGCTCGCCCGACTGGAGGCGGTAGATCTTGTAGCCGTAGCCCGGCACGTCCGCCGCGACGAAGCCGATCTCCGCGCGGGCGCGGTCGAAGCCGGAGGGCGCGCCTTCGGGCAGCGTGATGTACGACGTCTGGCCGACCTGGCGCACGTCGACGCGCTCGCCGTCCGGGCCGACGGCGGCGACGAAGGGCGACTGGTCGTTCCACGGCACGGCGGCGGTGACGTAGCCGGTCGCGGGCTGGGGCGTCGGGTTGAAGACCGAGATCGTGCCCATCGGGTCGTCCGGCCCGAGCGCGCCGATGATACGCAGCGACTGGCGCACCATCTCCTCGCCGATCTGGCGCACCCACTCGTAGCGCTGGCGCATCTCTTCGTGGACGCCATCGACGGAGCAGCCGCAGATCGAGTCGTGCGGCTGGTTCTCCAGCAGGTGGCGCCAGGCACGGTCGATCAGCGCGGAGATCGAGGCCTCGGACGTGGGGAAGGGCATGTGGGCGGTGGTGGGCGGCAGCGGCTCGTGCCACTCCGGGCCCACCTGCTTCTTCACGATGTCGGCCCACGTGCTGAAGGGTTCGGCCCAGTGCGCGAGCAGGTCCTCGCACTCCTGGTTCGACTGCTTGATCCACATGCGGGCGGAGAGCACGCCGGGCAGCAGGTGGGCGCGCTGGCCGCTGCGGAACTCGCCGTCGTGGCGCGGCCAGTCGCGGGCACGGTCGCCCATGTAGTCGCGGATGGCGTCGAAGACCTGGGGCAGCGAGCTGTGCTGAAGCACGGCGCCCTCGATCTCCATGTTGGCGGTGCGGATGAGCTCGGGCAGCTCCGGCTGGGGCGGCAGGTGGTCGCTGCCGTTCATCACGAGCACGTAGGGCGTGGTGGCGAGCGGCTCCAGGTCGTCGCGGACGGACTGGATGCGGGCCATCAGCGCCTTCGGGTTACGCGGCAGGGTCGCGCCGCTGCCGTAGCCCTTGGGCTTGTGGATCGTCAGCACCTCGCTGCCGTCAGGCGAGCGCCAGAAGAACTCGGTGGTCTTGAGCGAGTCGTCGGCGCCGCGCCACATGGTGGCGTTCTCGATGCCGAAGCCGCGGAGGATGGCGGGCATGTGGGCGATCTGGCCGAAGGGGTCGGGGATGTAACCGACTTTCATCACGGGGCCGAACAGCTTCGCGACGCGGTGGCCGCGCAAGAAGTTGCGGACGAGCGCCTCGCCGCCGGGCAGCGCCTCGTCCGGGATGATGTACCAGGGGCCGATCAGCAGCTTGCCCTGCTGGACGGCGCGCTCGACGTCCTCGAAGCGGTCGGGGCGCACTTCCAGGTAGTCCTCGATCGGGATCGTGTGGCCGTCGAGCATGAAGTGCTTGTACTCGGGGTCGCTGTCGAAGATATCGAGCAGCATGTCCATGAGGCCGACGAGTCGGACGCGGAACGACTGGTAGGCGAGGTACCACTCGCGGTCCCAGTGCGTGTGCGAGATCACCATCAGCTGGCGCTTGTCTTTGGGTTTCGAAGAGAAGAGCGGCATGAGGGACCTCAGAACCTGGAACTTAGAACCTAGAACCTAGGGGCTGAACCGCGGGTCATGGGCGATGGTAGCGGTTGCGGGGGCAACGTGCGACCGGCGGCGGTCATTCGTAGCGCATCAGGGCGCGGATGTCGTAGTCCTGCAGGTGGGCGCGGCCACCCAGCGGCGCCAACTCCACGAGGAAGAGCAGGCCTTCGACCGTGGCGCCGAGAAGCTCGACGAGCTTGCAGGCGGCGCGGGCGGTGCCGCCGGTGGCGAGCAGGTCGTCGACGACGACGACGCGGTCGCCGGGGTTCAGCGCGTCGGCGTGGATATCGAGCTGGGAGCTGCCGTACTCGAGCGAGTACTCGACGGACATGCGGGCGGCGGGCAGCTTGCCGGGCTTGCGGACCGGCACGAACGGCAGCCCGAGACGCGCGGCGACGGGCACGCCGAAGAGGAAGCCGCGCGACTCGATGCCGACGATGACGTCGACACGGCGCGAGGCGACGTAGTCCGCCATCCGGTCGAGGGCGAAGCCGAGTGCGGCGGGCTCGCGCAGCAGCGGCGTGATGTCGCGGAAGAGGATGCCGGGCTGCGGGAAGTCCGGCACGTCGCGGATGTACTGCCTGAGGTCCATCGGGCTTCGCCCTTTCGGGTGCGGCGGATTGCTGCGCGCAGTATGGCTCGCAGCCAGCCGTAGCAGTGCAGCGAGCCTGCGCCAACTTCCATGTGCGCGTGATGCGCGAAATGGCCCAGTAATGCCTCGCTTAAGCGATATTCTCCCGCTTGCAAGGCCCAGGTATACTCGTTAGTATCTGCTGCATTCAGCGAGGCGGCATGGACGACACACGGGGTGAGCTGACGCAGCGTGAAATCAACGTCTTACGGTTCCTCGCCTACGGCATGAGCCACAAGGAGATCGCTGAGCGGCTTCAGATCGCATCGTCCACTGTGAGCAACCATGTCGGCGCGATCCTTCTGAAGCTACGTGCACACAACGCCACCCAAGCCGTTGCTATTGCGATACGTGATGGCCTCATCGAATCCCCTCGCGGCGAGAGCGAATAACGGGCTCCCGAACTTGGCGTAGGTAGAAATCGCCAGTTAGTTCTGCTCTACCTGACTTTGAGCCAGTGTCGCATGCTGATGTCCGCGGACGCACCGGCGGTCGCACTCGTCGAGAAGATAGGAGGCAGTGATGGTATTCCGGCCGGCAATTCTGGCCGTCGTTGTGGCGGTGATCGCGTTGGCCGCCGTATCGGGCCCGACGGGCTCGATGAGAGTAGCTCATGCATCCGTGCTCACGCCTGCCCACTGTGACCCAGATCCGAAATACTACTGCAGCCGCGTGGAGTTCGATCGGGTAACCGGCGGCTTCATAATCCGAACGTATCAACACAGAGGTGCGACGGATGGCGGTGCGCAGAGATGGCAGCGTAACTATGTGCAGGAGAGCGCGTACCCGAGTGGCACCTTTCTCCATAACGTGCCGGAGACGAGCTGGAGCACCAACGAGTTTCTGCCGAGTTCGTACACGTCGGTGTCCCGCGGCGTTACCTACTATCAGCACATCAACGTCCACTTCGGCTTCCAGTACTACGAATGCACTCCAGACGCAGGATGTTATTACTGGTGGGGCGATACCGATCAGATCATGCTAGCCGTCTAGCACGGAGTAATGCCATGAAACTCAATCGCAATCACGCTGTATTCATAGGCACTTTGGCGGCGCTCGCGATCGGCGCGGCCATCTGGGCGATGATCCCCACTTCAGGTGCTTCCGGTAGCCGGGTTCCGCAGGCGTGGCCCGCATTTGACATGACGTACAAGATCACCGCTCACCTCGACACTGGAACAGGCCAGCGCAGCTACCAGGTGTGGCAACTGCGCTACGACAGCGATTCATCGTGGGAGCAGCAGCTTGTAGGAGACACAGAATATCCCGCCAGAGTCGGATCAGTTCAGTCGTTCGATGGCACGACGCGTCGGTATTACAACGCGCTGGCCAATACTACGCGGGAGGACAAATCAACCGACGGGACGCTTACTGCGCCCGGCGAGTGGTTCGTCCCACGATCGAGGGCCGTTCTGTTGAAGAAGGGCTACGTCGCCACGGATTCCGCAGGCAACACCTATCACAAAGCAGACCGAGTCGCGTGCCCAACCGAACTGGATGGCAATAGCGGACAGATCGCTTGTGGCTCTGACGGTCGTGTAGAGATGGACACCGACATCACGCTGGACGAGCATGGAGTCCCGCTTCGCGTCGAGACTTCCGTCGCGGGCACACCGACATCTAGCTTCGAAGCATTGGATTTTCACGCGCGGTAGTTTGCGACGCGCGCTGGCGTAGCAGATTCCAGGATTTGTGCCCCCTGTCAGTACGCAGGGGGCACACTACTTACCCACATCCCGGGATTTCCGCTCCCTTGATCAATAGACCGCCAACCTCATCGGGCCCGCGGCACTTGGTCCGGGGATCGACCGAACCGGCTATCGAGGGTGCGCTGGCCGATGCAGGTCAACCGGCTTCCGATCGTCTGGCGTCGGTGCGCGCTACGCTAGAGTCCACGGAACTCCCGGGTGTCGTCGCCGAGGGGGACGAGGGCGTGCGTCACGTCGGCGCCGTTGATCGCCAGGCGCAGCGTGGCAGCGCCGCGGATGCGGACCGGCGCGATCTCGCCCCCGGCCTCGACCTCGACGGCACCCGTGGCTTCATCGACGGTGACGCGGCCGAAGCCGAAGGCGTCGCACTCGACGGTGACGTCCGGGGTCTCGAGCCAGAGCGGCGCTTCCTCGTCGGAGGGGTTCACGACGACGTAGCGGCGGCTATCGGCGTCGGCGCAGAGCCACTTCGGCGTCGTGCCGGCCATCAGCTTCGCGCCGCCCAGCTCGATCAGCGCGTCGCGGGACTGGAGCCACTGCGGGCCGCCGCCGTCGAGCGCGCCGCCGCGCGCCATGGGCGGCACGTGCGGCGCGCCGTCGAGCACACGCGCGAGCGGGCGCATGTCGCGCAGGCTGTAGCGCAGCGTGACGCTGCCGCCGTCGCTGGCGTAGGCGATCTCGC
>JBGQBE010000058.1:0-19176 GCA_041494685.1 Dehalococcoidia bacterium
AGCATCTTGTCCTGGGCGCCGTGTCTCTCCGGCCATGTCGGCGCCCGGTACCCGTCCCGCTGCTGGAACGACAACCCCGTACCGCCGGCAGGATCTCGCATCAACACGAAGTCGCTGTCGCGATAGGTCACGTCCCAACCGAGCAGGCGACCGTAGAAGTCCGCCATCGCGGCCGCGTCGGCGCAGTCGATGTTCACTGTTTCCAGGCGAAACGACGGGCGTGACTGGTGAGCGCTCACGCGGAATTGTAGATCGACGCGTCGAGCCTCGGAACTGATTCCAGCGAAAGCGGGCACCCAACACCGGGTGCCCGCTCTCTGCTTGTGCTCGATGAGGTGTGCTACTGCGCGGCCGGCGGCTGCGACGCAGGCGGCGCGGCCACACGCTGGGCGCGGAGCTGGCGGCGGCCGAGGTAGAGGCCGACGCCGGCGAGCGGCAGCAGCCACCACGAGAACGCCACCACCGCCAGCGCGACCGTGCCGATGCCGACCAGCACGTCGATCGACGCGCGGAACGAGTCGCGCGCGGTCTCGAGCGGGCCGGTGCCGCCGTGCTTCGGCTCGCTCTTCGCCACGATCGGCGGGTCGAGGTGCACGGTGACCGTGACCATGTCGGTCTGGTGCGCCAGCAGGTCGATGCGGCCCTGCACCTGCTCGATCTCGGCGCGGGTGGCGTTGAGGCGGTCCTGCACCTGCAGCACATCGCCGATGTTCTCGGCCTTCGCCAGGAACGCGAGGTACTGCAACTCGGTCGCCTTTAGGTTGCGCAGCCGCGACTGCAGGTCGGTGTAGTCCTGCGTCACGTCGGCGGCGTCCGACTTCTCGCCTTTCACTTCGCCGAGCTTGCGGAGCTGCGAGAGGGCGTCCTGGTACTTGTCGCCCGGCACGCGGATCGTCACGGAGGCCGTCTGCCGGTCGCCGTCGTTCCCGAACGACGAACTGCCGACGAAGCCGCCCTCTTGCGCCGCGATGTTGGCCACGTCCTGGAAGCGCTTCGAGACGTCGGGCGTGGCGATCTCCAGCGTGGCGGTGAGGATGATCTGGCGATCGAGCTGCGACGGCAGCGGCAGCGTGCCGCCCGGCGCGCCCCCGGCCGTCGAGCTGTACGCCTGACCGTCCGGCGCGGGAGCCTGTGCGGCGCTGCCGCGCGCGTCGGCGGGCGCGCCGCCGATCGCCTTCTGCTCCGTGGTCGCGGCGCTGCCGGAGGCGGCGGAGCCGGCGGGCGGCGCGTTCGATGTCTTGTACGCGGCGGGTGCGCTGCTGCACGCGGCGGCGACGGCCAGCATCGCCAGCATCGCCCCGGCGACCCATATCCGTGTCCTGATCCTGTGCGTCATCTTCGTCCTCCTCGATACCTAACAAGGCGGGTGCACCAGGAAGACGCCGGCGGGCCGGGGAACGTTCCATTCTGGAGGCTGGAGATTGGGGCGCCGCCGGGCACCGATCTCCAGTCTCCAATCTCCAGTCGAGATTTTTCGCAGCGTTTACGCTCCGATTGTCCCGCTGGCATACGCCAGGCGCCCGCGTGAGCGATGATTACGGCGGAGGCACGTGTGGACGACGGGCAGACGGGCGGAATTCGCATCAGCAGGCGGCGGCTCCTGGGCGGTGCGGCGGCGTCGGCGGCGCTGCTGACGGCCGGCGGTGCAACGGCGGCCATCGTGCTGCACGAGCGCGGCGGCGGCACGGGGAAACCGGGCAGCGCGGCCGTAACGGCGTCGCGGACCGCGCCTGCGCCGTCGCGGGCGCTGGAGAGCGCTGATACGCGGCTGCGCCACCTGCTGCGCCGCGCGGCGTTCGCTCCAACGCCGGAGCTGCTGCGGAAGTACGCCGGGATGCCACTTGACGCGGTCGTGGACGACCTGCTCGCCAGCCCCGCCATCGACGACAGCGCGACGGAACAGGCGATCGCGGCGCTGAAGCTCGATACGTCGAAGCCGGGAGACGTAGTAGCGACGTGGGTGGCGCGGCTGATCCGCACGGAGCGCCCGGCGCTGGAGCGGCAGGTGCTGTTCTGGCACGGCCTGCTCACCAGCGGCCTCACCAAGACGGGCGCGAAGTACGGCCGCGTGATGCTCACGCAGAACCAGTTCTTCCGCGACCACGCGTTCGACCGGTTCGACGTGCTGCTGAAGGGCGTGGTGCGCGACCCGGCGATGATGCTGTGGCTCGACGTGCACACGAGCAAGAAGGGCCACCCGAACGAGAACTACGCGCGCGAGCTGATGGAGCTGTTCACGCTGGGCGCCGGCAACTACACGGAGCAGGACGTGCGCGAATCGGCGCGCGCCCACACCGGCTACTCGCTGGAGGAGAAGACCGGCTTCGTGTTCCGTCCGGCGCAGCACGACAACGGCCAGAAGACGTTCCTGGGACAGACCGGTAACTTCGACGCGGACAGCATCGTGGACATCATCCTGCGGCAGGACGCCGCGCCAGCACACCTCGCGCGCAAACTCTTCGAGTTCTACGCGTATCCGGACCCGGCCGAGGCGACGATCGCGCCGATCGCGGAGGTGGCGCGCAGTACCGGCTACGACACGAAGCAGGTCGTGCGCGCCGTCCTGACATCCGACGCCTTCTACTCGCCGCAGGCGTACCGCGCGATCGTGAAGAGCCCGACGGAGTACGCCATCGGCGCGTTGCGGCTGCTGGACGCGACGCCGGACGCGCACGCGGTGGTGAACGCGAGCCGGGTGATGGGGCAGACGCTCTTCGACCCGCCGAACGTCGCGGGCTGGCCGGGCGGGCGCACGTGGCTGGGCACGAGCACGTGGTTCGCACGGGTCAACGCCGCGGCGATGCTGATGAACGGCGCCACCAACGCCGCGAGGCCGCGGCAGGGCACCCAGGGATTCCGCGGCGGCGCCGTGGCCCCCGCGAACCTCACCGCGATCTTCCCGTCGCCGCCGGCATCGGCGGACGAGGCGATCGCCATGGCGGCGCTGGCGACGATCGACGGCGGCATCGCGGACGACGCGCGCGCGACGCTGGGCGCGTACCTCGACGAGGGCGGCGGGTTCGCCGCGCTGCCGGAGGCGCAGCGGCTGCAGCGGCTGCGCGGCCTCCTGACGCTGCTCGTCGCCTCGCCGGAGTACCAGCTCCTGTGAAGGAGGATGTCCGCGATGCCCGCACGCACATGTATCGGTAACACAGGCATAAGGAGGCAGTCGCATGCTGACCCGGCGTGACTTCATCAAGTCCGGTGTAGCGCTGGTGACGCTGGGCAGCGCGCACGCCGCGATCCCGACGGTGTTCAAGGGCGCGTTCGCGATCCGTGCGTCGGAGGCGGACGCGGTGGAGGCCGCCGACGCCAAGACGCTGGTGATCGTGCAGCTCGCGGGCGGAAACGACGGGCTGAACACGGTCGTGCCGTATCGCGACCCGGCGTACGCAAAGCTTCGCCCGACGCTGGGCGTCGCGGCGGACCAGGTGCTGCCGCTCGGGGACGAGTTCGGGCTGCACCCGAAGCTGGCGGCGCTGAAGCCGCTGTGGGACGGCAAGAAGCTGGCGATCGTGCACGGCGTGGGCTACCCGGACCCGAACTTCTCGCACTTCCAGTCGATGGCGATCTGGCAGAGCGGCGGGCCGCAGAACGCGGCGGGCGACGGCTGGCTCGGCAGCTACCTTGCGAAGCTCGAAGCGGAGGAGCACGACCCGCTGCACGGCTTCAACGTGGACCGGATGATCGCGCCGGAGCTGTACTCGACGAACGCGCCGATCGTCTCCGCCGCCGACGCGGAGTCGTACGGCTTCCAGCATCTGGCGGCGGACGAGGCGGAGGCGCGGCGACGCCAGACGGCGCTGCTGAAGCTGTACGACCAGTTTCCGAAGAACCTGCCGTACGCCGCGCTGCTGGAGAGCGCGGCCACCGACGCGGTGTCGAGTTCGCAGGCGGTGCAAGCGGCGGCCGCGGGCCACACCGCGGCGGTGGACTATCCGCAGACATCGATCGCCAGCGGGCTGCAGCTCATCGCGCAGGTGATCGCGAGCGGCGCGAAGATCCGCGTCGCGCACGTGACGCTGGGCGGCTTCGACACGCACTCCGCGCAGCTGAACGAGCACGAGAAGCTGTTGGGCAACCTGGGCGACGCGCTGGCGGCATTCTACGCCGACCTCGCGGCGCTGGGACGGGACGGCGACGTGATGACGATGACGTGGTCGGAGTTCGGGCGGCGGGCGGGCGAGAACGCCAGCGAGGGGACGGACCACGGCACGGCCGCGCCTCTGTTCCTGATCGGGGGCGGCATCAGCGGCGGCTTCTTCGGGAAGCCGGTGGACCTCGGCAGCCTCGACAACGGCAACCTGAAGTTCACGACGGACTTCCGGTCGGTGTACGCGAGCGTGCTGGAGAAGTGGCTGGGCACGCCGTCGGAACAGATCCTGGGCGGGCAGTACCCGCTCATCGACGGGCTCGTGGCGTAGGACTCGCGGCGCCGCGGCTGTCACGCGATCGGCGCAGCCGGTACCCTAGTCGCATGGAGCGGACGAACGGGAAGTACCGGATCACTGGCGGCCACAGGCTCTCCGGCCGCGTGCGCATCAGCGGCTCGAAGAACGGCGCCGACTACGCGATCGCGGCGGCGTTGCTGACGGCCGACGACGTGCTGCTGCACAACGTGCCGGAGATCGGCGACGTGCGGCAGATGGAGGACATCCTCCTACACCTGGGCGCGACGATCGAGCATCCCGCACCATCCTCGCTGCGGATCAACTGCGCGGGCGTGACCGGGCACGAGGTGCCGGGCGCGATGGCGGCGCGGCTGCGGGCGAGCTTCCTGGTAATGGGGCCGCTGCTGGCGCGCTTCGGGCGCGCGGCGTGCCCGCCGCCGGGCGGCGACGCCATCGGCATCCGGCCGCTGGACGTACACCTGGCGGGCTTCCGCATGCTGGGCGCGCAGGTCACGCAGAACGGCGACATGTTCGACGTGAGCGAGGACGGCACGCTGCGCGGCGGGCGCGTGGTATTGGACTACCCGAGCGTCATGGGCACGCTCAATGTGATGCTCGCGGCGACGCTCGCCGATAGCACCACGACGATCATCAACGCGGCGAGCGAGCCGGAGATAGCCAGCCTGGCGAAGATGCTGAACGCGATGGGCGCGAAGATCAGCGGCGCGGGCACGCAGTTCGTGCGTATCGAAGGCGTGCCGGAGCTGCACGGCGCGGAGCACCGCGTGATCCCGGACCGGCTGGAGGCGGGCACGTTCGCGCTGGCCGCGGCGATCACCGGCGGCGATGTGGACCTGGACGAGGCGGTGCCGGAGCACCTGGACGCGCTGATCGTGAAGATGCGGGAGGCGGGCGCCGAGGTGGAGACCACGGACGCCGGCATGCGCGTGCGCGGGGCGGCGACGTACCGGGCGGTGAACGCACAGGCGCTGCCGTATCCAGGGCTGGCGACGGACCTGCAGCCGCAGCTCGCCGCGTTCCTGACGCAGGCGAACGGGGCGAGCACGGTCTACGAGCGTGTGTTCGACAACCGGCTGCTGTACATCGGCGAGCTGCGGAAGATGGGCGCGAACGTCATCGCGACCGGGCAGACGGCGATCATCACCGGGCCGACGCCGCTGCAGGCGGCGCCGGTCTGCGCGCTGGACGTACGGGCGGGCAGCGCGTGCGTACTGGCGGCGCTGGTGGCGGAGGGGACGACGGAAATCAGCGACGTCTATCACATCGAGCGCGCGCACGAGGACTTGCATGGTAAACTGCGGGCGCTCGGCGCGGACATCGAGCGCGCCTGAGCGGCGAGCCCCGCTTACAGATACACCGAACGAGCAGTTGCTTGACAAGACGGCCGAGGACGAGCGCCGCGGCTCTGGGTTCCGCGACCCTTCCGCCGCTATCCTACCGTCAGTTCCCGTACCGCAGATGAGGGCCTCCATATGCTTCCGAAGCGCATCGGTATCGACCTCGGCACCGCCAACGTGCTGGTGTACGTCAAGGGCCGCGGCATCGTGGTGAACGAGCCGTCGGTGGTCGCGCTGGCGAACCGTGATAACACCGTCCTGGCCGTGGGGCACGAGGCGCTGGGCATGCTCGGGCGTGTCCCCGGCAGCATCTCGGTCATCCGCCCGATGCGGGACGGGGTGATCGCCGACTACCTGATCACGGAGGCGATGCTGCGCTACTTCATCTCGAAGGTGGTGGGGCGCTTCAACCTGATCAAGCCGGAAGTGATGGTGTGCATCCCCGCCGGCGTCACCAGCGTGGAGCAGCGCGCCGTGCGCGACGCCGCCGAGCAGGCGGGCGGCCGCCGCCCGGTGCACCTGGTGCCGGAGCCGCTGGCCGCCGCGATCGGTGCGCGCGTGCCGGTCAATTCGCCGAGCGGCAACATGATCGTGGACATCGGCGGCGGCCGCACAGAAGCCGCGGTCATCTCGATGTACGGCATCGTGGTGAGCGAGAGCGTGCGCGTGGCGGGCGACCGGCTGGACGACGCGATCATGGCGTACATCAAGCGGCGCTACAACCTGATCATCGGCGACCGGACCGCGCAGGAAGTGAAAGTCAACGTCGGCGCGGCGGTCCCGCTGGACGAAGACCTGAAGATGGAAGTACGCGGCCGCGACCAGATCAGCGGGCTGCCGAAGACGGTCGTCGTCACCTCCAGCGACGTGACGGCGGCGATCCAGGACGCGCTCGGCACCATCGTGTCGGTCGTGCGATCGGTGTTGGAGCGGACGCCGCCGGAACTGGGGTCGGACGTGATCGACCGCGGCATCGTGCTGACGGGCGGCGGCGCGTTGCTGCGCCACCTGGACATCCTGCTGACACAGGAGACGGGCGTCCCCTGCCAGGTGGCGGAGAACCCGCTGGACTGCGTCGCGATCGGCGCGGGCGTGGCGCTGGAGCACCTGGACGTGATCCGGCGGAGCCTGCCGACGGAAGAAGAGACGCTCGTCGCAAGCTACTGACCCTGGCGCAGAGGCTGGCTGACGTGAGAGCTCGCCCGCCCCGCCCTGCGATTTCCGCAGCAACCGCCCGTTGACACTGCCACCAGACAGTCCGTAGGCTCCAATGCCACGCATATGCACGTGCGGCGTGGCCCTTTGCCGCCGCGCGCCTTTCCGGCGCGGGCGACGCCGGGAGGACCCATGACCACCGATTCCGCTCAGCCGACCGGCGCCGCTGACAGGGCCGGGGGCCGCGACCTGATCATCGACGCCAGCGACGTGGTGAAGACGTACCGCACGGATGACGTGACGGTGCAGGCGCTCCGGGGCGTGAGCTTCAGCGTGACCCGCGGCGAGATGGTGGCGATCATGGGCCCGTCCGGCTGCGGCAAGACGACGCTGCTGAACTGCCTGAGCGGGCTCGACACGATCGACCAGGGTCTGATCCTGATCAACGACGAGGACATCAACAAGCTCTCCGACAACAAGCGGACGGAGTTCCGCGCGAAGAAGATGGGCTTTGTGTTCCAGTTCTACAACCTGCTGCCCGTACTGAGCTCGATCGAGAACGTGGAGCTGCCGCTGCTCGTGTCCGGCACGCGCGCGGCCGAGGCGCGCAAGAAGGCGATGGCGGCGCTGGACCTGGTCCATTTGAGGGAGTGGGCGAAGCACAAGCCATCGCAGCTCTCCGGCGGCCAGCGGCAGCGTGTGACGATCGCCCGGGCGCTGGTGAACGACCCGGCGATCGTCTGGGGCGATGAGCCGACAGGCGACCTGGACACGGCCAACGCGGACGAGATCATGGCGCTGATCACCGACCTGAACCGCCGTCAGAACCAGACGTTCGTCATCGTCACGCACGCGCCAGAGGTAGCGGCGCGCTGTCACCGCATCATCCACATGAAGGACGGCATGATCGTCCGTGAGGAAATCCCGCAGGGCGCAAGGTGAACGACCTCTTCGGCCTCTCGATGACCTACATCATGATCGCGCTGCTGATCATCCTGGGCGTCTCAGCATCGACGGTCGTGTGGGTGATCGTGCGGAACCGGGTGATGTTCCTGATCGGCGTGCGCAACATCCCGCGGCGGCGGGCGCAGACGATCCTCATCATCATCGGCCTGATGCTGAGCACGCTGATCATCTCGACGGCGTTCAGCATCGGCGACACGGTGGACTACAGCATCACGAACCAGGTCTACGACAAGCTGCACAGCGTCGACGAGATCGTGCAGTTCAAGGCGGCGGACGACGAGGGTGGTGGCGGCGGCTTCGGCGGCCAGTCGCTGGTCTCGCCGAAGGCGATCCCGCAGGCGCAAGCGGACCGGTTCTCGGCCGCGTTCCGCGCCACCAGCGGCGTCGATGGCGCCGTGGAGGCGATCCGGGGGCCGGTACCCGCGACGAACGTCCGCGCCGGACAGACGGAGCCGCTGGTCTTGCTGACCGGGGTGGACCCGGCGCAACTCAAAGGGTTCGAGTCCGACATCGTGACGATTGCCGGCGAGCGGGCGCCGCTGGACGCGCTCGGGCCGGACGAGGTCTACGCGAACGAGTCGGCAGCGGACAAGCTCGATATCCAGCGGGGCGATGCGCTGCAGGTCTACGTGGGCGGAGTGCCGCATACGCTGACCGTGAGAGACATCGTGAAGGACCGTGTGCTGACCGGATGGGCGGGCGGGGCCAGCTACGGCCTGGTCACGACGCTGGGGCGCGCGCAAGAGCTGCTCAACCGCGCGGGGCAGGTGGATTACATCGCCGTGTCGAACGACGGCGGCGTGCGCGACGGCGAGAGCAACTCCCTGGCCATCAAGAAGACGCTGAACGACGACCTGCTGAAGAACTCGAGCTGGGCGGCGGCCGCGACGAAGCACGACCTGGCGGACATCGCCAGCCAGGCGGCCAGCTTCCTGACGACGTTTTTCGTCGTGCTCGGGCTGTTCTCCATCGCGGCGGGGATGCTGCTGATCTTCCTGATCTTCGTGATGCTGGCGGCGGAGCGGAAGATGGAGATGGGGATGATCCGCGCCGTCGGCACGAAGCGGAGCCACCTGGTGCAGATGTTCATGTCGGAGGGCATGGCGTACAACACGATCGCGGCGGCAGTGGGGTGCGGGCTCGGCATCGCGGTGTCGCTGGTGATGGTCCGCATCATGGCGGCGCTGTTCAGCGGGTTCAGCTTGAGCATCGCGTTCCACGTCACGGCGCGGAGTCTGATCGTGTCGTACTCGCTGGGCGTCGTGCTGACCTTCCTCACCGTGACGTTCTCGTCGTGGCGGATCGGCAACCTGAACATCGTCAGCGCGATCCGCGATGCGGCGGACCCGCTGCCGCTCAGCACGCGGCCCGAATGGCGCGGCGGCATCGGCATGCTGCTGCGATACGCGAAGTGGCTCGTGTTCAAGCCGTCGAAGCTGAGCCAGTGGGGCGCGGGCATCGGCCTGTTGCTGCTCGTACCCGTCAGCGGCGCGATCACGGCGGGGCTGTTCGGCGGCGCGATCGCGATCTACGGCAGCTCATCCGCCGCGAGCATCGCGGCGGTCCTGCTGGGCGTGGCCGGCATCCTGACGGGCGGTCTGACGATCGTGCTGGCGGGCGCGAGCCTCAACTACATCTTCCAGACAGCGGCGATCGCGATCGTGCTGGGTGCGGCGCTGGTGGCGCTGGGGCTCGCGCTCGACCAGGCCGCGCCGTACGCGCTGGGCGTGTCGCTGGTGCTGATGGGAGCGGCGCTGGGCGCGACGATGCTGCGCGTGCCAGCGCGGCTGGCGTTCACGACGATGGGGCTGGTCGTGCTGGTGTACTGGCTGCTCTCGGCGGGGAACTACCTGCCTCCGTACCTCAGCGGCGGCATCGAGATGTTCTTCCTGAGCGGTATCACCATGGTGATCGCGGCGACGTTCGTGCTGGTGTACAACGCCGATCTGATGCTCGCCCTGCTGACAAGCGCGGGCAACAGGTTCTCGTACATGATCCCGTCGATCCGCACGGCGGTAGCGTATCCACTGGCGAACAAGTTCCGCACCGGGATGACGGTGGCAATGATCTCGCTGGTGATGTTCGCGCTGGTGATGATGTCCACGATGAACTCGAACTTCAGCCGGATCTTCCTGAGCGACGACGCGCTGGGCGGGTACGACGTGATGGTGCAGGAGAATCCCAACAACCCGATCAGCGACCTGGCGGCGGCGTACGCGCAGCAGGGCGGCGATGCTAGCGTGTTCGCCAGCGTGGGCAACGTCGCCCTGGCGAACCGGCGCATCGCGGAGACGCGCAACAAGGCGGCAGAGGGAGCGGTGCCGGAGAAGTTCCAGCGCTACACGGTCGCCACCGCGGACAACGACTTCCTCACGGGCAACGGCGTGAAGTTCCAGGCGCGCGCGACGGGCTACAACTCCGACGCGGAGATCTGGCGCGCGATCGCCAGCGACCCCGGCGTCGCGGTGATCGACGCGAACGCCCTGGCGAGCAGTGGTGGCTTCGGCCCCGGCCAGTTCAGCGTAAGCGGTCTGAAGAGCAGTACCACGACGTTCTCGCCGCCTGTGCTCGAACTGCGTGACGCGGGACGGCCGGAGAAGGTGCGCGAGGTGAAGATCATCGGCGTCGTGACCACGAAGGCGAGCCTGATCTTCGGCGGGTTGCTGCTGAACAGATCCACCTTCGACGACCTCTACGACAAGCCAGAGTCGACGATCCACTTCGTGCGGCTGCGGCCAGGCACGGACGCCCGCGCCACCGCCAGGAGCATCGAGAAGGCGCTGCTGGCACAGGGCGTGCAGGCAGACTCGATCCGCAAACTGATCGACGACCTGCGGGCGCAGAACCGCGGCTTTACCTACCTGATCCAGGGGTTCATGGGCATCGGCCTCTTCGTCGGCATCGCGGCGGTGGGAGTGATCGCCTTCCGCACGGTGGTGGAGCGGCGGCAGCAGATCGGCATGTTGCGGGCGATCGGCTACACGCGCAACGCGGTAGCGATCAGCTTCATCATGGAGTCGTCGTTCGTGACGCTGCTGGGCATCCTGAGCGGCATCGGGCTGGCGCTGCTGCTGGCGTACCAGCTTGTCAAGACCGACGACTTCGTAGCGGGCGGGGTGCAGAGCTTCTACGTCCCGTGGCTGGAGATCACCGCGATCGGCGTCGGTACGTTCATCGCGTCGGTGCTGATGACGATCATCCCGTCGCGGCAGGCGTCGAGCGTGCCGATCGCCGAGGCTCTGCGCTACGAGTGAGATTCGCTACACTCGCGACGTGAAGACGAACATCTACGAGTCGGACCCGTTCACCCCGACGCGCGGCCGGCTGCTGGCGTCGCTGGAGACGGAGTACCGGTTCGAGAAGGGCGACGAGGTGTTCTTCGACGACGAGCCGGAGCGCCTGAAGGCGCGGATCATCTCGATCCAGATACACGTCAAGGGAAACGGCCAAGTCCACCGCGACATCCTGGCGTTGAAGCTGTAGCGGCCGCATCTCCGGCCTTCCCGCGGCCTCCAGACTCGCAGGTTCTTTCGCATTCGACACGCATTCACGGCCGCGCACATTGCTCGTTGACCGTGGGAGGGGGCGGTGTTACATTGCGAAAAATTGCGCAATCGGCTCGGAATGCCTCGCCTGCAAGCCCAGCGGGGGGCACATGCCCATCGAGATCCCGGATGTCGTCATCGACCGCCTCCCCGTGTACGCGCGCGCCCTCTCGGCGCTGGAGCGAAACGGGCGTGAGGTCGTCTCGTCCCAGGAGCTGGGCACGCAGCTGGGCGTGACGCCCGCACAGATCCGCAAGGACCTCAGCTACTTCGGGCGCTTCGGCAAGCAGGGCCGCGGGTACAACGTGCGCCGTCTGCTGGAGGAGCTGCACCAGATCCTGGGGCTCGACCGGCAGTGGACGATGGTGGTGGTCGGCGTGGGGCAGCTGGGACGCGCGGTGCTGAGCTACGGCGGGTTCACCCCGCAGGGGTTCCAGATCGTCGAGGCGTTCGACACCGACCCGCTGGTCGTGGGACAGCGTATCAGCGGCCTGGTGGTGAAGTCCGCCGACGCGATCCGCGCCGAGCTTGCCGGACGCGCGATCGATATCGGCATCGTGGCGACGCCGGCGGCCGCGGCGCAGACGGTGATCGACGCGCTGGTCGCGTCGGGGGTGCGGGCGATCCTCAACTACGCGCCCATCGCGGCGCACGTGCCATCGCACGTCCACATCAAGGACATCGACCCGGTGCTCTCGCTGCAGTCCATGACGTTCTACCTGAAGAACGAGCCGACGACGGTGAAATAGGCGACTGGTCGCTGCTTGCCGGTTGTTGGGACGACGGCAGGCTCGCAGCGGTCCTGTCGGCTGTCTGTTCCACGCGGCGCAGCGTCAGTTGATCGGGGGGCGAGGCTTCTGGCGCTCGGCGTCGAGAATCTCGAGCAGTCGGTCGGCGGTGGCTTCGAGGCGGCCGGGCTCGTTCACGACGACGTACTCGAATTCGTCGCGGCGGGCCATCTCCGCGCTCTCCGTCGCCAGGCGCCGCCGGACGCCCTCCTCGTCATCGGAGCCGCGGGCGCGGATGCGATCCTCCAACTCGTCGAGCGACGACGGCGCGATGAAGACGAGCACGGCGTCTGGCATCAGCTTCTTGATCGACGCGGCGCCCTGCACGTCCGTGCGCACGTAGACGTCTTGCCCCTCGCGCAGCTTCTCGACGACCTGCTGGCGCGGCACGCCGGAGCGGTGGCCGTAGACGACGGCGTGCTCC
This sequence comes from Dehalococcoidia bacterium, assembly GCA_041494685.1. Classification (GTDB taxonomy): domain Bacteria; phylum Chloroflexota; class Dehalococcoidia; order DSTF01; family JACRBR01; genus JBGQBE01. The sequence goes on from JBGQBE010000058.1 coordinate 12,628, forward strand.
AGCAGGCCGCCGGCGGCGATCAGTTCGTCGAAGCGGGCGTCGGTGACGAAGAAGTAGTCGACGCCGTCGCGCTCGTTCTCGCGCGGGGGGCGGGTGGTGCAGGTGACGACGCGGTAGAAGCGGTGCCCGCGCCGCGCCATCTCGTCCAGCACGGAGTCCTTGCCGGCGCCCGACGGCCCCGACAGCACGACGAGCAGCGGCCTGGCCGCGGCGCCGCTCACGAGGGCATGTCGGGGCGCACGGCGGCCCGGAGCGTCATCGGCAGGGCCAGGGCTATGTGTGGCATCGATGCTCCCGCACCATCGCAGCCGGCGCGGCCGCTCACGCTCCGAGTCCGGCCAGGTGCTCCCAGAAGTCAGGATAGGAAATCGCGACGGCCTCCGCGCCCTCGACGGTGACGCCTTCGCGCGAAGCGAGCCCCGCGACCGCCAGCGCCATGGCGAGGCGGTGGTCGCCGAAGGCCTCGCCGGCGCCGCCGCGGATGCCACCCGCGCCCTCAATGATCATGCCGTCGGCGCGCTCCCGCACATCGACGCCGAGGCGTGAGAGCTGCGAGACGACGGTGGCGACGCGGTCCGACTCCTTCACGCGCAGCTCCTGCGCGTCGCGGATCTCCGTCGTGCCGCGGGCGCAGGCAGCGGCGACCGCCAGCACCGGCACCTCGTCGATCAAGCGGGCGATCATCTCGCCGGCGACGACGGTGCCGCGCAGCTCCGACGAGCGCACGACGACATCGGCGACGGGCTCGCCGGCGACCTGGCGCTCCTCCTCGACCGAGACGTCGGCGCCCATGGCGCGCAGCACGTCGATGATGCCACTGCGCGTGGGGTTCACGCCGACGCCGGCCAGGCGCAGCTCGGCGTCGGGATGCACGGCCGCCGCGACCATCCAGAACGCGGCGGCGGAGATATCGTTCGGCACGCGCATGGAGAGCGGCCGCAGGCGCGCGCCGGGCGTCAGCCGCACGGCAGGGCCCTCGCGGCCGATGCGGACGCCCATGGCGGCGAGCATGCGCTCCGTGTGGTCGCGCGTGGCCTCCGGCTCCTCGACGATCGTGTCGCCCTGCGCGAAGAGGGCCGCCAGCAGCACGGACGACTTCACCTGCGCGCTCGCGACGGGGAGCCGGTAGCGGATGCCGTGCAGGCCGCCGCCGCGGATCACGAGCGGCGCCAGGCGGCCGCCGTCGCGGCCGTCGATCCGGGCGCCCATCTCGCGCAGGGGCGTGGCGACGCGCGCCATCGGCCGGTCGCGGAGCGAGGCGTCGCCGCTGAGCACGGAGAGGAACGGCTGGCCGGCCAGGACGCCGGCCATCAGGCGCATCGTCGTGCCGGAGTTACCGCAATCGAGCACGCCGTCCGCCTCGCGCAGGCCGTCGATGCCGACGCCGCGGATGCGCAGCACGGGCGCGGTGCCGCCGCGGTCGAGCGACGACTCGACGCCGAGCGCGGCGAGCACGCCGAGCGTGGAGATGCAGTCTTCGCCAGGGAGGAAGTTCTGGACGGTGGCCTCGCCATCGGCAAGCGCGTTGAGCATGGCGGCGCGGTGCGAGATCGACTTGTCGCCCGGCACGGCTATGCTGCCGCGCAGACGAGGCAGCGGCCGCACCTCGCGCGCGCTCACCTGCGCTTGCCCTCGGCGCGCTCTTCCGCCTCGCGGATGACGTCGCGTTGCTTCTTCATGTAGCCGGAAATGGCGGAGCCGAAGAGGATGTCGCTGAGGCTGACGGTCTCCATCGGCTCGCCCACATCGCGGGTGGGCGGCCCGTTGACCATGAAGTTCTCGCGTTCGATCTGCGCGCGCGCGAAGACCTCAAGGATCGGCTCGCTCTCGCCGGCGGCGACGGCGGCGCGGAACTTCGACAGCTCGTCGATGTAGCGGTCCAGCCAGTGCAGTACGTTGTCACGGTTGGAGACCATGATGTCGTGCGCCATCTCCGGCGAGCCCGACGCGAGGCGCGTCGTATCGCGGAAGCCGCTGGAGGCGAGCTGCGCCAGCTCCGGCCAGGCCTGGCTGCCGAAGGCGACGGAGAAGAGCGCGGACGAGAGCAGCAGCGGCAGGTGGCTGATCGCGGCGGCGTAGGCGTCGTGCTCGTCCGGATCCATGAACATCGGCTTCGCGCCGGCGAGCTGGGCGAGGCCGACGACCGTGCGCACCGAACTCTCGCTGGCGGTGGGCGACGGCGCGATCACCCAGGTCTTGCCCTGGAACAGCTCCGCCTCGGCCTCGGCGACGCCCTGCGTCTCCTTGCCGGCCATCGGGTGCCCGCCGACGTAGTCGACGTGCTCCGGCAGCAGCTCCTTCGCCAGCCGCGCGACGTCGCCCTTGGTGCTGGCCACGTCGGTGACGACGGCGCCGGGGATCAGCACCGGCGCGATCTCCTCGAACACGGCGCGCGTAGTCATGATCGGCGACGCGACGACCACCAGGCGCGCGCCCTCCGCCGCCTCAGCCGCACTCCAGGCCTCGCGGTCGATCGCGCCCAGCCGCTTCGCGCGCACGATCGTCTCGCGCGTGCGGGCGGTGCCGACGACCTCGATGTCCTTCAGCCCGGCCTTGCGGATCGCCATGCCAATCGACCCGCCGATCAGCCCCAGCCCGATGATCGCGATCCGTTCCACGGTACCCTCGCTCCCTGCCAGAGGCGGCTACGCCTCGTCGGCTGCCTGCAATAGCGCCAGGCGCTCGTCCGCGCCGGCGGCGTCCTGCTCCCTGATCATACGCACAACGTCGGGGTCAGCGCCCGCCGCGGCCGCCATCCGCGCCCCGATCTCCGGGTGATGCAGCAGGCGGAAGAACGCCTGCCGCCACGCCGCGCCGGTCTCGCCGGCGATCCGCCGCCGCAGCGCGGGCGCCAGCGCCCCCAGCAGCACGTGCGCGACCCGCTGCCAGAGCGCGACGCGGCCCTTGCCGCAGTCGTGCAGGAGCGCCGCCGCGCAGAGCGCCGCATCCTCGCCCGGGGCGGCGGCGCGGACCCGCCGCCAGACCTCGATGCCGTGCTGCTGATCGCGCAGCATCATCGATTCGAATACGCGCTGCTGTGGCGCGCCCAGGTAGCGGTACGCCTCCGCGCGCTCGTCCGCGCCGACGTGCGGCCGCAGCGCGCCGACGAACTGGCGCACGCGATGGCCGGGGCGCGCGCGCATCAGCCGATGCCCGTGAACGCGCGCAGCAACCGGATCACCGGCGGCCCCATGATGTCCGCGAGAAGGTTCTGGCCGGTGACATACGGCAGCAGGAACAGGATGATCAGCAGCGGGCCGGGGCCGTACTGGTTCAGCCGCGCGAACGGCTCCCGGAGGTCCTTCGGGAGAATCGCCAGCGCGACGTTGTAGCCATCGAGCGGCGGCAGCGGGATCAGGTTGAAGATGCCCAGGATGATGTTCATGTAGACCGCGCCGGTCAGGAAGAGACCGACGTACTCCCTGAGGCCGCTGACGAAGTACACGCTCCCGAACGGATTGACGTACGGCACCATGCCCGCCTTGATCGGCACGGCCAGCAAGAACGCGACGGCGAAGTTCGAAATCGGGCCGGCGGAGGCGACGAGCAGCGTCACGAACTTGGGGCTGAGCTTGAGGCCGTACGGGTTGTGCTGGACGGGCTTCCCCCAGCCGAAGCCGATGAAGAGCATCATCACGGCGCCGAGCGGCTCGATGTGCGAGGCCGGGTTGAGCGAGACGCGCCCCTGCTTCCGGGGGAGCTGGTCGCCGAGCGCGGTCGCGGCCAGGGCGTGAGAGCACTCGTGGAACGTGATGCCGACCACGAGCGCGAACACGGTCGACGCCATCAGCACCAGGAAGAGCGAGAAGTCGCTGTCGATGAGATTACTGTGGAGCCAGATCAAGGGGTATTAGCGTCTCCTGCATCAAGTGTATCGGATTGAGGCGGACGGGCGGTGAGCGGCGGGCGGGCCGCGATGGCCCGCCCGCTCTCGCGATCTTGACGGTTCCGCACTATCAGCCGACCACGGCGACGGGCTGCGGTGGCGGCGCGGCGGCGGCTTTCGAGAAGCGGAACTCGCCGTCGGCGTAGTCCACGTGCGCGACGTCGCCCTCGGCGTAGACGCCGGCCAGCACTTCCTTCGCCAGCGGGTTCTCGATGCGCCGCTGGATCGTGCGGCGCAACGGCCGCGCGCCGTAGACGCGGTCGAAGCCTTCCTTCACCAGCTCGGCCTTGGCCGCCTCGCTGACGACGAAGTCCACTTTGCGGTCGGCCAGGCGCTTGCGCACGTCGTCCAGCATCAGGTCGACGATGCTGGCCAGCTCCTTCTCCGTCAGCGGCTCGAAGATGATGATCTCGTCCACGCGGTTCAGGAACTCCGGGCGGAACGCCTCGCGCAGCGCCTTCTCGACGACCTCCTGGCGCTGCTCGCGCTGGCCTTCGTCGGCGGCGCGGCTGGTGACGAAGCCGAAGCGGCCCTTATTCTCGGAGCTGGTGCCCAGGTTCGACGTCATGATGATGACGGTGTTGCGGAAGTCCACAGTGCGGCCCTGGCCGTCGGTCAGGCGGCCGTCGTCGAGGATCTGCAGCAGCACGTTGAAGATGTCCGGGTGCCCCTTCTCGATCTCGTCGAAGAGGATCACGCGATACGGCCGGCGGCGCACCGCCTCGGTCAGGGCGCCGCCCTCTTCGTAGCCGACGTAGCCGGGAGGCGCACCGACGATGCGCGACACGGTGTGCCGCTCCTGGTACTCCGACATGTCGAGGCGGATCATCGCTTCCTCATCGTCGAAGAGGTAGGACGCCAGCGCGCGCGCCAGCTCCGTCTTGCCGACGCCCGTGGGGCCCAGGAAGATGAAGCTGCCGATGGGCCGCTTCGGGTCCTTGAGCCCCGAGCGCGCGCGGCGCAACGCCTCGGACACGGCCTCAACGGCCTTGTCCTGGCCGATGACGCGCTGGTGCAGCGCCTCCTCCATGTGCAGCAGCTTCTCCGCCTCGCCCTCCAGCATCCGGTTGACCGGGATGCCGGTGATGGAGGCGATCAGCTCCGCGATGTCCTGCTCGGTGACGGTCATGTCGGCGGTGTGGGTGGTCTCCCACTCCGCCCGGCGCGCGTCGTACTCCTGCTGGATCTGCAGCACCTCGGCACGGATGCGCGCCGCGGCCTCGTAGTCCTCGCGGGTAGCCGCGGCCTCGGTCTCCATGCTCAGCTCGTCGAGGCGGCGCTTGAGGTCGCGCAGCTCCGGCGTCATCGACTGCTGCTCGATGACGTGCTTGCTGGCGGCCTCGTCGATCAGGTCGATCGCCTTGTCCGGCAGGAAGCGCTCGGTCATGTAGCGGTCGCTCAGGCGCGCCGCCGCGACGATGGCGCCATCGGAGATCGTCACCTTGTGGTGCGCCTCGTACTTCGGGCGCAGGCCGCGCAGGATCTCGATGGTCTCGTCGGGTGACGGCTCGTCGAGGAAGACGGGCGAGAAGCGGCGCTCCATCGCGGGGTCCTTCTCGATGTGCTTGCGGTACTCGTCGAGCGTGGTCGCGCCGATGACGCGCAGCTCGCCGCGCGACAGCGCGGGCTTCATCATGGTGCTGGCGTCGATGGCGCCCTCGGCCGCGCCGGCGCCCATCACCTGGTGCAGCTCGTCGATGAAGACGATCACCTCGCCTTCGGCGCGGCGGATCTCGTCCATCACGGCCTTCAGGCGCTCCTCGAACTCGCCGCGGAACTTCGAGCCGGCGACCATCGCGCCCATATCGAGCGCGAGCAGGCGCTTGTCCTTGATGTTCTCCGGCACGTCGCCGGCGACGATCTTCTGCGCGAGGCCTTCGACGACGGCGGTCTTGCCGACGCCCGCCTCGCCGATGATCACGGGGTTGTTCTTGGTGCGGCGGTTCAGGATCTGCATGACGCGCTTGATCTCCTGGTCGCGGCCGATGACCGGGTCCAGCTTGCCGTCGCGCGCGTATTGCGTCAGGTCGTTGCTGTACTTCTCCAGCGCGCCGTACTTGCTCTCCGCCGTCGGCGAATCGACGCGGGCGCTGCCGCGCACGTCCTGCAGGGCGCGGTAGATGCGCTCCTTGTCGATCTTGAACTCGCGGAGGATGCGCGCGGACTCGCCGTCCCGCTCATCGGCGATGGCGATGAGGATGTGCTCGACGCCGACGTACTCGTCCTTCAGGCGCTCGGCCTCGGCGTTGGCGGTCTCCAGCATCTTGACGATGCGGGGCGTCGTGTAGACCTGCACCACGTCGTACGCCAGCTTCGGCGCGCGCGCGAGCGTATCGGCGATGCGGCCGGTGAGCGCGCGCACGTCCACGCCCATGTGGTCGAGGATGCGGCCGGCGAGGCCGTCCTGGTGTTGCAGCAGCGCGAGGAGCACGTGCTCGACGTCCCACTGCGAGTGCCGCTGCGTGCGGACCATGTCCTGCGACGCCGCCAACACTTCCTGCGCCTGCTGTGTGAATCGGTCCTGTCGCATCATTTTGGTTACCTCTTAACCATAAAATCGAACGCCGGCGGCAATGGCGTCGTCGAGACGTTGCTACGGAAAATCGCGACCGACCCATTTCTGAATTGAAGATTAGTGTGACGCGGCAGGCTTTCACTCGGCC
>JBGQBE010000059.1:0-18892 GCA_041494685.1 Dehalococcoidia bacterium
CGAGCCGGGCCATCGCACCGCACTCGTGCACCTCGGCATGCGCCCGCTGCTCGAACTCGACATGCGTCTCGGCGAGGGCTCGGGCGCGGCGCTGGCGTTGACGCTGCTGAGGGCGGCGCTCCGCATCCCGCGCGAGATGGCGACGTTCGAGTCGGCCGGCGTCTCCCGCTCTGACGGCGAGACACAGCCCGAAGCCTGATGGGGTTCGTCACGGCGCTAGAGTTTCTGACGCGGCTGCGCGTGCGCCGCACGCCGCTCGGCGACATGCGCGCCGTCGCGGACGCGCAGGCCTGGTTCCCGCTGGTCGGCCTCGCGATCGGCGCGCTGCTCGTCGGCGTCGACTGGCTGGCGCGGCGCGCGCTGCCCGACACGTCGGCCGCCGTGCCCGTCGTCGTCGCGCTCGTCGCGATCACTGGCGCGCTGCACCTGGACGGCCTCGCCGACGCCGCCGACGGCCTCCTGGGCGGCCGCGACCGTGACGACCGCCTGCGCATCATGCACGACGTCCACGCCGGCACCTACGCCATCGTCGCGATCGTCTGCGTGCTGGCGATGAAGTGGGCGGGCGTCGCCGCCCTGCCGCGTGGCACGCGCTACGAGGCGCTGCTCCTGGCGCCGTGTCTTGCGCGCTTCGCGATGCTGCTGACGTCCGCCGCCGTGCCGTACGCGCGGGCCGAGGGCGCCGGCGCGGAGTTCCACTCCCGCGCGTGGCCCGTCGCAACGATCGCGGGCACGGCCACGGCGCTCACGGCCGCGATCGCGCTGCTGGGCGTGGGCGGCGTCGCCGCCGTCGCGTTCGCGGCGGCGTGCGCGCTGGCGGCGGGCGCCATCGCGCGCCGCTTCGCCGGCGGCATGACCGGCGACCTCTTCGGCGCGACGATCGAGGTGAGCGAGGCGCTGCTGCTCCTCGCCATCGCCGCGATGGCGCAGCGCGGCTGGTTGCACGCCTGGCTGCTGGCGTGATCCCGCAGCGGGTACCCTGTCGCCGATGCTGACGCTCATTCTCGGCGGCGCGCGCAGCGGCAAGAGCGATCTCGCGGAGCGCTTGGCCGCGGCATCCGGCCGCGACGTGCTCTTCGTCGCCACGATGGAGCCGGGCGACGCCGAGATGCGCGCGCGCATCGACGCGCACCGCGCCGCACGCCCCGCTGGCTGGCGCACCGTCGAGGAGCCGCTGGACGTGCTCGCCGCGCTGCGCGAACACGCCCGCCCGGGCGGCTTCGTGCTGCTCGACTGCCTGACGGTCTGGGTCTCGAACATGCTGATCGCGTGCGTCGGCGACGCCGAGGCCGCGTCCTCGGCCGACGTGCGCGCCGCCGTCGATGCGGTGGCGGACCAGGCGCAGCAGTTCGCCGCGTGGGCACGCGCCTACGACGGCGCGGCAATGGCCGTGTCGAACGAAGCCGGTATGGGGCTGGTGCCGCCCTACCCGCTCGGCCGCGCCTTCCGCGACGCGTTAGGCGCGGCCAACCGCATCGTCGCGCGCGAGGCGGACCGCGTGCATTATGTCGTCGCGGGGCTGGCGCTCGAGCTCAAGTCGCTCGGCGCGCAGCCGATCGAGTCGCTGCTGCCGGAGCCCGAGCGATGATCCCGATCGCGGACAGCACGCGCTCACGGACGTTCCCTTGGGTGAACGTGACGCTCATCGCGTTGAACTTCGCGGTCTTCTTCTACGAGATCGCGATCAGCAAGCAGTCGATCCTCGGCCACGTCACGCAGCTCGACGTCTTCATCTACCACTGGGGCAACATCTCCGCCTGCACGGTCGACGCCTGGGGGCAGCACGTGGCGCAGGCGAGCAGCGCCGATTGCGTCGCACAGCCGCACCCGGCATGGACGCCGCTGACGGCGATGTTCATCCACGGCGGCTGGCTGCATATCCTGGGGAACATGCTGTTCCTCTGGATCTTCGGGGACAACGTCGAGGACGCGATGGGGCACGCGCTCTACGCGGTCTTCTACCTGCTGGTGGGCCTCGCCGGCGCCTGCACGCAGATGTTCGTCAACGTGCACGACCTGACGCCGGCGATCGGCGCGAGCGGCGCCATCGCGGGCGTGATGGCGGCGTACCTGGTGCTCTTCCCGCGCGCGACGGTCGTCGTGATCATCCCCGTGCTGTTCTTCCTCCCGTTCCCGGTACCGGCGTTCCTGCTGATCGGCATCTGGTACATCGCCCAGTTGATGAGCGGTTTCGCGACGCTGGGCGTCGGGACGAGTGTCGGCTACTTCGCGCATATTGGCGGCTTCTTCGCGGGGGCGCTGGCGGTCAACTTCTTCGCGGTGCATCGTGGCCGGGCGCGCGCCCGCCCGGTGCGGGGGCTGCGCAGGTGAAGCAGGCGGCGCACCTTCGCACAGTCATAACACCGTAACCTTGACGTACACGTAAAGTCACAGCTAGGATCAACCTGATGACCCAGAAGCGCAGCACCGCAGCACCTACCATCGAACCGCCATCCGACGACCAGGCGTACCTGCAGATCGGCGAAGTCGCCGAGCGCACGGGCGTCACGCAGCGCACGCTCCGCTTCTACGAAGAGAAGGGGCTGCTCAAGCCGCCATCCCGCCTCGAGGGCGGCTTCCGCCTCTACTCCGAGGACGACGTCCGCCGGGTCGAGCAGATCAAGCAGCTCCAGACGCTGCTCGGCTTCACGCTCGCCGACATCAAGGAGATGGTCGAGGCGGAGGAGATCAAGAGCCAGATCCGCGCCGAGTACCGCCGCGACGCCGAGATCTCCGAGCGGCGCGCGAAGATCGCGAAGGCCACCGAGGTAACGGAGCGGCAGGTCGCGGTGATCGACCACAAGCTGCGGGCGCTGGGCGAGATGAAGGCCGACCTGGAGCGGAAGCTGGCGCAGTACCGCACCTGGACCCAGATGCTCGACGAGCTGGAAGCGGCGCAGAAGAGCGGCTAAGCCCAAACAGCCAGCCCACACCAGACGATACCGAAAGCGGCCTCGGTGGCCGCCTTTCCACGCCCGGAACGCTACGCGATCGGCGCGCGGCCGTTGCCCGCCGTCTCTTCGTCCTCGGCGCCTTCGTCTTCGTCCTCGTCCTCTTCGCTGAAGACGCCGGCCTGCGTGCCGCGCCACACCGTCACCACGAAGTCGTCGCGGTACGGGTCCGTCGTCAGCACCAGGCGTTCGTCGATCTCGCCGATAAGGTCCTGGATCTCGTCTTCGTCGAAGTCCGGCGGCACACAGAGCGTCGCGAACGCCATGCCGGACGCGGTGAAGTGGAGATCGACGCGTCCGGCGGCGTCGCCGTCGCTGTCGATCACATACGACTCCGAGTACGGCGTGCGCGCCTCTCGTTCGAACTGGTACTCCGCCATGGTCCACGTCCTTTCGCGCGGCCTCGCGCCGCTGCCGCCAGCAGCATACGCCATGCGGCGCCAACGGCGTCGCGGCGCTACGCTGTGGCGTGCAGCAATTCAGCTTCGACTTCCGCGATCCCGTGGTTGAGATCGAGGGCTGGCGGCTCTCGCTGCAGGTGATCACGTTCGAGAACACCTACGGCATCGCGCCGCCGTCCGTCGAGCGCACCACCGACGGCGCGACCGCGACCGCCGCCCACCTGACGTGGGCCGGCACCCAGCGCACCGCCGAGGGTACGGCGTCGATCCACGTCGCGCGTACCAACGACGGCATCGAGGCCACGGTCTGCGCGACCGCGCCGGCACGGATCCGCTGCACGAAGTTGATCGTCCGCGGGCTGCCCGCCGGCGAGCTGCTGGGGCACCGCTGGACGCGCGGCGCCGTCACGCGCGGCGGCACGACGGTCTACTACCCCGGCACGACGCACACGCCGCTGGTCTTCCTGGCGCTGCCGGACGGCGAGCACCTGTACTTCGAGTCGCTGGACGACCGCGTGCGCGCCAAGCGATTCGCGGTCATGCAGCGCGACGACGGCGTGGCGGTCGAGCTGATCCACGAGGAAGCGGCATACGAAATGGCTTCGAGCATCGCCGTACCGGCATGGCGCATCGGCCGCACGCGCGACCCCACCGCCGTCGTCCGGCACCACGACGCGCGCGTCGCGGCCGCGTTCGGCATCGAACCGTGGGAGACGCGCGCCGACGTGCCGGCCTGGGCGCGCGGCGTCTCGCTGGTCGTGGCGCTGCACGGCATGCACTGGAGCGGCTACGCCTTCAACACGTACGACGACATGGCCGAGGCGCTGCGCTTCCTCGCCGCCCGCATGGACGGGCGCCGCGTGCTGGCGTTCCTGCCTGGCTGGGAGGGCCGCTACTACTGGCAGTATGGCGACTACCGCCCGGAGCCGATGCTCGGCGGCGCGGAGGGCTTCGCGCGCCTCGCGGCGGTGGCTCGCGGCCTGGGTGTGCACCTGATGCCGATGTTCGGCGTCAACTGCGCCAACACCGGCCTGCCCGGCTACGACACGTGGGGCCGCCCCGCCGAGATGCGCTCGCCGTCAGGTCTCGCCTTCCAGGGCAACCGCCCAGACTGGGACGTCAGCCGCGGCCGCGACCCCGGATGGCAGGCGTGGCTCCACCCCGGCGCGCCGTCGTGGCGCGCGCGGCTGGTCGAGCAGGTGAGCGCGCTCGTCGCGGCGCACGAGATTCCGGCGGTGTTCTTCGACACAACGCACGTCTGGCAGAACGACCCACAATACGACGTGTACGCGGGGCTGGTGGCGCTGCGCGACGAGCTGAAGGCGCGCTTCCCGGCCCTGCTGATCGCCGGCGAGGGCTGGTACGACGCGCTTGGCGCCGTGACGCCGATGACGCACCAGTTCGAGGGGCTGCCGGCGCAATGGCCGGAGGCGTACGCGCGCTCGAACCGCTACTGGCTGCACCTGAGCGCCGGCGACCCGTCGCGCAACAGCAGCGGCGTCCACGAGGCCGGCGAGGTGCCGTTCCGCCTCGCCCCGGACGAGCCGCACGTCATCCCGACGCTCACGGTCGTCGACGGCACGATCGCCCGCGCGCCCGAAGCGGTAGAACGCATCATCGCGCAGGCTCGCGCCTACGCCGCGCGCTGGCTGGACAGGAAGACGGGGTAGCTGTCTCGTAGCAGAGCGCGACCCTACAATGGCGGCATTCCTGAGGAGCACGCACATGGTCCTTGAACGGCTGAAGCTGGACGGCAAGGTCGCCGTCGTCACGGGCGCGGGGCGCGGCCTCGGACGCCAAATGGCGCTCGCGCTGGCGCAGGCCGGCGCCGACGTCGTCTGCGCCGCGCGTACCGCCGAGCAGATCGACCGCACGGCTGCCGATATCGCCGCACTGGGACGCCGAGCCGTCGCGCAGCCGACGGACGTACGGGACTCGGCGCAGTGCGACGCGCTGATCAAGCGCGCCGTCGACCAGTTCGGCGGCATCGACATCATGCTCTCGAACGCGGGCATCGGCGACATGCGCGGTGCGAACGCTGAGCTCTGGGACGTGGACGACGACGACTGGCACGACACGCTCGACGTCAACCTCTCGAGCGCGTTCTACTGCGCGCGCGCCGCGTCGAAGCAGATGGCCGCGCAAGGCCGCGGCGGCACGATCATCAACCTGGCGTCCGGCACCGCCATGCGCGCTTACCCGATGAGCTTCGGCTACGGCGCGGCGAAAGCCGGCGTCATCGCGCTGACGAAGTCGCTGAGCGCGATGCTGATCAAGCACCGGGTCCGCGTCAACTGCATCATCCCCGGCTTCGTCATGCAGGCGCCCGCGCAGAACGAGCAGGCCGCCATCTTCTCGCAGACGCGCGGCCGCTACCTGCCGGCGCAGCGCCTCGGCGAGGCGTGGGAGCTGGGGCCGCTGGCGATCTTCCTGGCATCCGACGCATCGAGCTACGTCACCGGCCAGGGGTTCGTCATCGACGGCGGGGGACTCGCCGGCGGCCTTGCGCCGATGGGCTTCGCACCCGAGGTGGCGCTATGAAGAACGAATGGGGCGACGTACGGCTGGGCACCGATGCCTGGGATCTCGGCGGCAAGCGCGCGCTGGTGATCGGCGCGGGCGCGCCCGCGGGCCGCGCGATCGCGTTGGCGCTGGGCGAGGCGGGCGCGGACGTCACCGTATCGTCCGCGACGACCGACGGCGAGGACATGATGCGCGTCAAGCGCGTGCAGCGGGAGATCACGAAGATGGGCCGCCAGTCGGCCGCCGTCGGCACGGACGTGACGCTCGGCACGGGCGTGCAGGTGATGGTGCGGCAGGTCGCCAAGGAGATGGGCGGCATCGACGTGCTGGTGAACGCGCCGGATCTCTTCCTGGGCAAGCCCGCCGCCGACACGAGCGACATCGACTTCAACCGCGTCATGCAGGTGAACCTGGCGGGCACCTTCCACGCCTGCCGCGCCGCCGGCAAGGAGATGCTGAAGCAGGAGACCGGCGGCCGCATCATCAACATCGCCTCGGTGCTGGGCGAGCGGGCGATCGCCAACGCCGCCGCCTACTGCGCGGCGCAGGCCGGCATCCTGAACCTCACCCGCGCGCTGGCGACGGAGTGGGGGCCGCGGAAGATCACCGTCAACGCGATCGCCGCCGGCTGGATGGAGTACACCGCCGCCATCGGCAACCCCGACCCGGCCGCGAACCAGACCGTCCGCTTCGTGCCGATGAAGCGCGCCGGCGCTGCGGACGAGCTGGGCCCGCTGGCGGTGTACCTGGCGTCGGACTCGTGCGGCTACATCAGCGGGCAAGTGATGTTCGTGGACGGCGGCCTGACGACGCACCTCTGATCCGGCCCAGCCCTGCCCATGCGGCATACTGCGGCATGCCCACCGTCAGCGTCCGCGGCATCGATCTCTACTACGAGGAGTACGGCGAGGGGCCCCACCTGGTCATCGCCCACGGCCTCATGGGCAGCGTCGCCCTGCTCGAGAGCTTTGGCGAACGCCCGCAAGACATCGCGGCGCGCGGCCTGCACGTCGTGGCCTACGACGCACGCGGCCACGGCCGCTCCGGCTACAGCACACGCCGCGCCGACTATCGTTTCGAAGCCCAGGCGGAGGACCTCCGCGGCCTGCTCGACGCGCTGGGCATCGACCGCGCGAGCCTGTACGGCGGCTCGATGGGCGCGGGCACGGCGCTGATGCTCGCGCTGGCGCACCCGGCGCGCGTCGAGCGGCTCATCCTGCAGTCGCCGCCGCCGTTTCCCGGGGACAACAGGCCAGCCCAGCGCATGTTCGGCGGCCTCGCGACGCTCTATCAATTGTTCGGGCCCAGGCTCACCGCGCGCATGGTCACGGGGCTGCCCGCGGTGCGGCGCTCGCAGCAGCAGGCGCCGGGGCTGGACCTGCGCGCGTTCTTCGCGGGTCAGCGCCGCGCGGCGATCGTGCCGGCGATCCGCGGCCTGCTGCTCGGCGAGCCGCAGGTGCCGGTCGGGCGGCTGGGTGAGGTCGAGCACCCCACGCTGGTGCTGACGCACCCGGACGACGAGATCCACCCGCTGCGCTCCGGCGAGATCCTGCACGAGCATATGCCGCACGCGAAGCTGGCGGTCGCGCCCACGCCCGCCTACTGGCAGGAGAACCCCGACGCGCTGACCCACGTCATCTCATCGTTCGTCAAAGGCGAGCCGGTGGCGCAGGGGCTGCCCGGGAAGCCGCCGCACCAGCACGCCTGAGCCGCCGGCGCTATGCAGATGGCGTATGGTCGATCTGCGGTCCGATCGCGTATAGATGGTGACGGGTGGCGCCGGACACACGGTGGCGCGAGCGAGTACAGGGAGGTCTGCGATGATCCTGGTCACCGGCGGCACGGGCTTCGTGGGGTCAGCGATCGTCAGGGAACTGCTGCGCCGCGGCGAGCAGGTCGCGGTGCTGGGCCGCGACGGCGCGAAGGTCCAGCAGCGCCTCGGCGCCGGCGTGCAGGCCCGCGCCGGCGACGTGCGGCAGCCGGAGACGCTGGCAGCGGCCATGATGGGCGTCGATGTCGTGGTGAACGCCGTGCAGTTCCCCGGCTCGCCTGTCGAGAACCGCCGCAAGGGGCTGACGTTCGAGGAGATCGACCTCAAGGGCACGCGTAACCAGGTGGACGCGGCGAAGAAGGCAGGCGTGCGGCGCTTCGTCTACGTGAGCGGCGTCGGCGCCTCGCGCGACTCGGAGAAGCACTGGTTCCGCTACAAGTGGGAGGCCGAGAAGTACCTGCAAGACAGCGGCCTGGAGTGGGTGATCGTCCGCCCGACCTGGGTCTACGGCCCGGAAGACGTGTCGCTCAACCGCTTCCTCGGCTTTGCGAAGCTGCTGCCCTTCATCCCGATGTTCGGCGACGGCAAGCAGGCGATGCAGCCCGTGTTCATCGACGACGTCGGCCGCGTCGCCGCGGACGCTGCGCTGCGCCCCGAAGCGGCGAACAGGCTCTTCGAGCTCGGCGGCCCCGAAGTGATGACGATGAACGACGTGGTCAAGGTCGCGCTGGAGGTGGCCGGCAAGAAGCGGCCGCTGCTGCACCAGCCCGCACTCGTTGGCAAGACGATCGGCTCGGTGATGTCGGTGCTGCCGAAGCCGCCGCTCAGCGCCGACGCGATCGACTTCATCACGGAGCCGGCGGTCGCGGACAACAGCACGCTGGCGCAGGTGCTGCGCCCGAAGCTCACGCCGCTCCGCGACGGCCTCGCCACCTACCTCAAGCGCTAACAGGGTGCGACCTCTCCTCTCGGTGGCGCGGGCTGTTAGCCCATATGCCCGGCTGCGAGCCTCGACAATAGTGCATCCGTACCATCGACATCCCCTCCGTCCGGTCGCTACAATCTCAATGGTAAAGTTTCCGTAACTTGTCTCCGGCCGGTCGGCGGACGTACAGTTCAAGAAACTTAACTGGGCGAGGTACAGATGATCCGGACGCGCGTGTTCGAGGTGCTGGAGGAGCGAGGGCAGAAGCAGCGCTGGCTGCTCGGGGCGCTCGAACGCCAGGGCTACAGCGTCAGCGAAGGCTACCTCTCGCAGATCAAGGCCGGCACGAAACAGCCCGGCCGCCAGTTCATCGAGGCGGCCTGCGCCGTGTTCGGCATGGGCGAGCACCAGTTGTTCTACACCGAAGGAGGATCGAAGAGCATGGCGGGGAAGAACGTGAAGGCCGTGGCCAAGGCGCCGGTGCGCGGGAAGCGCCAGAAGGGCAAGATCAACGTCGCGATCATCGGGGTCGGCAACTGCGCCTCCTCCCTGGTACAGGGCCGCTACTTCTACCAGGACGCGCAGGAGGGCCATCTCATCCCGGGCCTGATGCACGTCAATCTCGGCGGCTACCACATCAGCGACATCAACTTCGTCGCCGCGATCGACATCGACACGAACAAGGTCGGCAAGGATCTCTCCGAAGCAGTCTTCGCGCCGCCGAACAACACCTACAAGTTCAGCGACGTGCCCCACCAGGGCGTGCGCGTGGCGCGCGGCATGACGCACGACGGCCTGGGCAAGTACCTCTCGCAGATCATCACCAAAGCCACCGGCCCGACGGATGACATCGTCAAGCTGCTGAAGGAGACCGAGACCGACGTCGTCGTCAGCTACCTGCCCGTCGGCTCCGAAGAGGCGACGAAGTGGTACGTCGAGCAGGTGCTGGCCGCCGGCTGCGCCTTCGTCAACTGCATTCCCGTCTTCATCGCGCGCGACCACTACGGCTACTGGCCCAAGCGCTTCCAGGAGGCCGGTCTGCCGATCATCGGCGACGACATCAAGTCGCAGGTGGGCGCCACGATCGTGCACCGCGTGCTGACGCGGCTCTTCCGCGACCGCGGCGTGCGGCTGGACCGTACCTACCAGCTCAACTTCGGCGGCAACACCGACTTCCTCAACATGCTGGAGCGCGAGCGGCTGGAATCGAAAAAGATTTCCAAGACGAACGCCGTCACGTCGCAGCTTGACTACGAATTGCCGGCCTCAGACGTGCACGTCGGCCCGTCGGACCACGTGCCTTGGCTTCTGGACCGCAAATGGTGCTACATTCGCATGGAGGGCACGACCTTCGGCAATGTCCCGCTCAACGCGGAGGTGAAGCTGGAGGTCTGGGACAGCCCCAACTCCGCCGGCGTCGTCATCGACGCGATCCGCTGCTGCAAGATCGCGCTGGACCGCGGACTCGCCGGACCGCTGCTGGGCCCGTCGGCGTACTTCATGAAGTCGCCGCCCACCCAGTACGCGGACGATGTCGCGCACGACATGGTGGAGGAGTTCATAGCGGGATGAGGCCCGATTGCTGGACAGACTTGCGTACTGGCTCTTCCGGCTAGCGATCATCGTGACGCGGCCCCTGCCGCTCAGGCTGGGCTACTGGTTTGGCGAGCGCGTCGCGCTGATCTGCTACTGGGTCATCTTTCCCCGCCATCGCAGGGCGCTCAACGCGAACCTGGCGCACGTGCTGCAAAGCAACGACGCCAGGTTCGTCGATTCCGTGGCGCGCCGTACCTTCCGCAACTTCGGCAAGTACGTCATCGACTTCATCCACTTCCCGGTCATCACGCGCGAAGAAGTACAGCAGCGCATCCGCTTCGACCAGTGGGACGAGTTCAACGCCTGCGTCGACTCCGGGCGCGGGATCATCGTGGCCACGCTCCATTTCGGCATCTGGGATCTCGGCGCGGCCGCGCTGGCCGCGCACGGCTACCCGATCAACGCCATTGCCGAGACGTTCCGTTACCAGCCGATGAACGACCTCGTGCAGGGGTCGCGGACGAAGCTGGGCATGAAGGTGATCAACCACGACCGCCTGGGGCCCACCGTGTTCAAGGCCTTGCGCCGCGGCGAGATGCTGGCCATGCTCATCGACATCGCGACCGAGGAGACGGGCATCCGCGTCAACTTCTTCGACGCGCCCGCGCTGGTCTCGCCGGCGCCGGCCCGCATCGCGCTGCGCACCAACTCGTGGGTCGTGCCCGCCGTCGTGCTGCGCGGCCCGGAGGACGACCTCGTCATCCGCCCGATGCTCGACACGAGCCTGCGCGACTACGTGCCCACCGGCGACGAATCCTACGACGTGCCGGAACTCACGCGGCTCATCATGCATTCGATGGAGGCGACGATCCGCCAGTATCCCGACCAGTGGTTCGTCTTCCGCCGCATGTGGAACCATCCGGCGACCGCCCCCGCCTCGATGGGCAAGCTGGCCGAAGAGGTCTGACGCTTGCTCTTCCGCATCCCCTTCATCCGCAAGTGGCGCTACTACCTGATGCGGTTCGTGATCGCCACCATCGGGCGCATGCCGCTCTCGTGGCGGTACGGCATCGCCCGCTTCGGGGCGGACCGCATCTACGAGTGGGGGCCGCGCATCGGCCCGAACGTGCGCAGCAACATGCGGCACGTGCTGGGCCCCGACGCCAGCGAAGAAGAGATCGATCGCCTCGCGCGTGACTGCGCGCGCAACACAGCCCGCTACTACGCCGATGTCGTCGGCATGCACCGCATGGACATCGGCGCGTTCTACGAGCACGACCTGGTGCTCGAAGGGCTGCACTACGTGACGGAGGCCCAGAAGTCCGGTCACGGCGTCGTGCTGGCGTCGGCGCACTACGCCAACCCTGAGTTCGCCGTGCAGGGACTCGCCGCGGCCGGCATCAAGGTCTTCGCGCTCGTCGAGCCGCTGGACCCGCCCGAACTCGGGCGACTGATGCGCGGGCTGCGGACGGTACACGGCCACATCTACGCACCCGTGAGCTTCGGCGCGGTGAAGAACGCGATGCAGTGGCTCCGCCAAGGCGGCGTCGTCGCGATCCTGGTGGACCGCGACATCCAGAAGAACGGTATCGAGTTGGAGTTCTGCGGCGCAAAGGCGCGCTTCCCGACCGGCGCCGTAGACCTCGCGATACGCACGGACGCCGTGCTGGTGCCCGGATGGGTGCGCCGTGAGGGCGGCTTCAAGGTCCGCGCCACCCTCGGCCCGCCGCTGCCGCTGGTGCTCACCGGCGACCGCGACGAGGACCTGCGCGTGAACACGCAGCGCATGCTCGATCTGTTCGAGCAGCACCTGAAGCGCGATCCCGGACAGTGGAGCGTGCTCGACCGCATCTGGCCCGACGACCCGCCGCCGAGCCGGGACGCCGCGCCCGCCACGCAGCCGGCCGCCGGAGACTAGGCGGTACAATAGCGGCGCATCCCCAGCGCAGCGCCGGAGCACACCTTGGGCACCGCCGACCTCCACATCCACACACGCTACGGCGACGGCATGGCGACCGTGCCGGAACTGCTCGCGTACGTCGAGGAGCGCTGCGACCTCGACGTTATCGCGGTGACGGAGCACGACACGCTGCTCGCGGCCGACGAGGCGCGCGAGCTGCACGCCCGCGGCGGCTTCCGCTTCGGCCTGGTCTGCGGCATGGAGGTGACGACGCTGGACGGCCACCTGCTTGCGCTCTACATCGACGAGCCCATCGCGAGCTTCCAGCGCATGGAACCCACGCTGGAGGCGATCCGGCGGCAGGGCGGCCTGGCGGTCGTGCCGCATCCGCTCTCCTGGCTGACCCGCAGCGTCAGCGAGCGCGTCTTCGACCGCATCGCGGCGGTGCGGAACGACGGCATCTACTTCGATGGCATCGAGGAGTACAACCTGAGCCCCGCCGGCCGCGTCACGTCGGCGAGGGCGCGGCGGCTGAACCGCGAGCGCCTCGGCCTCGCCGCGCTCGGCTGCAGCGACGCGCACTTCCTGCAGGCGATCGGCAGCGCCTACACGGAGTTTCCCGGCACGAGCGCGGACGACCTGCGCGGCGCGATCGAGCGGCACGAGACGTCCGGCGCGGCGGGACGCGCGCCGCGCATGTCGGAGCTGGGATACCGCAACGTCGCGCTGCAGCAGTTGCGCGGGATGATGGCGACGCCGCGCACCATGGGCTGGGCGCCGACGATCCGCAGCTTCATCGTCAGCCGCGCGCGCCACAAGCCGCCGCGGCCCGAGGGCCCGGCGCGATGAAGATCGCCCTCGTCTCGCCGTACGACTGGGCTGTGTCTGGCGGCGTCAACAACCACATCGCCCACCTGGCGGAGAAGTTCGTGGCGCTGGGGCACGAACCGCACATCATCGCACCCGGCGCGAAGCAGGCGACCAGCGCCGTCTGCCCGATCACGACGATCGGGCGGCCGATCCCGCTGCCGGTGAGCGGCTCCGTCGCGCGCATCACGCTGTCGCTGCGCACCGCCGGCCAGGTGAAGCGCGTGCTGGCCGAGACCGACTTCGACATCGTGCACGTGCACGAGCCGTTCATGCCGCAGCTGCCGATCCAGTTCCTCCGCTACTCCACGACGGTGAACGTCGGCACGTGGCACGCCCAGCGCGCGTCGAACTTCGCCTACGTGTACGGCCGGCGGCTGATCAAGCGCTGGCAGCGCAAGCTCGACGGCAAGATCGCCGTGTCGCAGGCGGCGGTGAAGCACATCGAGAAGTACTTCCCGGGCTTCTACAACGTCATCCCGAACGGCGTGGACATCGAGCACTTCGGCCGCGCCGTGGAGCCGCTGCCGGAGTTCACCGACGGCAAGCGGAACGTGCTGTTCGTCGGCCGGCCGGAGAAGCGCAAAGGATTGAAGTTCCTGATCCGCGCATTCGTCGGCGTGCAGGCGGCGCTGCCGGACACGCGGCTGATCGTCGTCGGCGCAGGCGAGTTCGGCCGCTACGAGAACGCCGTCCGCAAGGCGCACCTGCGCGACGTCGTCTTCCGCAGCCACGTGCCCTTCGACGAACTGCCGCGCTACCACCGCACCGCGCACGTCTTCTGCGCGCCGAACACCGGCTTCGAGAGCCAGGGCATCGTGCTGCTCGAAGCGATGGCCGCGGGGCTGCCTGTCGTCGCGTCGAACATCGACGGCTTCGCCGGCGTCGTCACGCACGGCGTCGAGGGGCTGCTCGTGCGGCCGGAGGACCCGCAGGCGCTCGCGGCCGGGCTGATCGAGTTGCTGCGCGACCCGCGCCGCGCCGCCGCGATGGCCGCCCGCGGCGTCGAGCGCGCGCAGTACTACAGCTGGGACCGCGTCACCCAGCAGGTGCTCTCGTACTACGAGCGCCTGATCTACGAACGCCGCATGGCGGAGCGCGGAGCCGGCGAGCGCCCCACGGACGAGTGACCCGGAGCGGGCGACGGCCACGTGCGGCCGGCCCAAGCGCGCTCGCGCGACGCGCGCGATGCTACACCCCCGGCCAGGTGCGCTGCCGGGCTGCGCTACGCGCCGAACGGCGCACGCTCTCACGACGTTGGGCCTTTGATTGTCAGTTGTTTTCTCGCGATTTTCTTGTGCGGTGGGCGCTGGCGGCGGGTTGGGGGACGGGCGCAGATTCGGCGGACGGCGATGCGGCGGCGGGCGGGGCACCAGATCGCGGTCGGGACTGACTGTTCGGATTGACCGCGTCGCGCAATCGATCAAAGAGCAGCGGGTGGATGAGCTGGACGACCCTGCGCATGTTGTGGCTGCCGCCGGGCGGGCGGAGGAGGCCGGAGTCGCGGAGGGCGATGATGACCTCGCGCAGGACGGGCTCGTCGTGGCGCAGCTCGAAGAAGCGGAGGGCTACGGCGACCTCGCGCAGGCGGCGTGAGTTGTTGCCGGTGCGGAGGGCGTTCAGGTTGCCGCGCGGCGTGCCCGCGCCGGGACGCCGTCCTCCTCGTGGCATGTGGTGGCCCCTTTCTCCGACAGATGGAACGCTGGGGCGAGCGTACGCCGAGGCGGCGGCGATCTCGAAGCGGGGAGTGTCATCGAAGAGAATTACTGACGTTCCTGCCTAGCGGCGAGCGATCCCCTTGACGTGCGTCAGTAGGTCTCCCGGAACTTGACGAGCGTGTGTATGAGCCGATCTCGGCGCGTCGGCGAAATCGAGAGCTGCAACTCGAACCCACTGCACTTCGCGGAGAGTTCGCGCAATTTGGCGTCAACGGTCTGGCGATCCGGTGGACTAAGTCGTACAAGCTCGGCTCGTTCAAGAACTAGCTTGTTGAGGTTGTTCGCCGCTGCTCGCGCGCAGAGGTCTGGTGTAAGGGCTCCGAACGCGGTGGCTGCGAGAAAAGTCGGGCGTATCGACACGCGGGAAGACGTGAACAATTTTGCGGTGGATCGAAGGATACGCTCCATAGCGGCGGGGTTCGGCTGGGCAAGAACCTCTAAGTTTCCCCACGCCGTCGCGATGCGTTCCCACTTGTGCCCGAAAGGATCACGTTGCGGATTGCGCGGCGGCATTTCTCCTCCTACGTGCGAGGCCCCGGCCAGATACGGAGAGCGAGATCGGCGAGTTTTTCGCCACGAGCGTCGACTTGCGCTTCGTTCCAGTCTGTCGCTTGGTGGAAGTACGAGTTCAACGCCAACAGGCTATTTGCGATTTCCGTTCGTTTGAGGCTGTAGGGGCCGTTGCTCACGGAAGAATTTAGGGGTTGGGTTAGCAATGTGAGATTGCCAAGACGGTGCGTGGCAGTTTCTCGCTCCGTCCTTGCGTCGAGCCAGTTCTCCCCATCCTTCAGGTAGAGTGGCCAGTCGTCCTCGCTTGGGTGCTGCGGCATCACGTGCTCGATCGTGAGCTCGCTATTGATCGACATATCCTCGCTATATCGGTGTCTCGATGCGTGATCCAACGCTTGGAGGATCATCTGCATCCGCCGAGGGGTTACGGTCCGATAAAGTGGGTCGTTCACGAGGTGGCGCCTGAATTCATCGTCGCCGGGCCACACCGCGCTCTCAGCTGCGGATGACCCGAGCTGAGCGCGAAGTCCTGCGGCAGTCGGCACGCCGGCACGCCGAAGCTTTCCTAAGGCTTCGAGGAAGAGTCGATTGTAAGCCTTAGCATTGTGCCCGCAAACGATGCGTCGGACGAGGAACGACTCAACGTCGGTGAGCATCTCCAGGAATTCGGACGAATCGGTCCCCAACTCTCCTGCAGCCCAAAGGAGAAGGGGATACGCCGTAGCAGTATCTAGAACCCTGAGCCGGCGACAGGAGATGGCGAAGTCGGTTGACGAGTCCGGGGCGAGCATCACCGCGTAGAACTTGCTGAATCGAAGTAGAGATTGAAGTTCGTTTTCGACATCGCGCTCGGCTGATTCCCACCAGTCGCGAAACGCTTGATAGAGGTGCCCGATCTTCAGTTCGTCGCCCGTGAGGAACGTCACGTAGTGAAAGAGGAACAGATCGAGGCGGCTACGCTTCAGCCGTCCCTGTCGCTCCTCCTCCTTCCAGAATGGCTGTTTCGGCGGGTCTTCCTCGTAGGTTCGCCAGAGTTCGTCGTACAGCCGCGTGACGTCGCGGCCGTCGCGGGTGGCTGTGAGGAATACGAAATTACGGACTAGATCAGAGGGTGTCAGCGGCTCGCCGCGAGCGTTGAGCGTCTCGAAGATTACCTGTGCGTTATCTTCAGCGTCGAGCTCGATCGTCACAAGCTGGATGTTCTGAATCAGAGCTTCGATCAAGTCGTGTGCGCGTTGCTCCACGGGAAGATCGACGAGATCGAATGGCAACTCTTCGGGGTCGTCATCAAGGTAGTCTCGTACCATTTGCGAAAAGTAGAGATAGGCTTCAACGACACCCGGCCGCGGAGGTCGCCACTTCTTGTATTTGAATTCATGAAACCGTCGATACAGCTCTTCCAGTTCCGACGACGATCCTGCTTCCATGACGTTGGCAACATGTACCTGCATGGAACTCGTCGGCCACACTTTGAAGCGCTCGTCGGGCGTCACAAGCTGTCCGGTGTTCAGCGTCAAGCGCTGGAGACGATCTTTGAGATACGGGTCATCAAGCACGGCGCCGGCCTCGTCTCGTATCGCCGCGAGCAATACCTGGAGCGTCGTCAACCGCTGCTGCCCATCGATGATGTCAACCACCGGCACGCGCGAGAGAGGAGTGAGAGTGAGATTGAGCACCAAGGCGCCGAGGAAGTGCTTGTGTAGCCGCGTGCCCGGCTGGGAGCGGTATCGGACAAGCTCTGCTGTCTGATCTATTAGATCGTCCCAGAGCGGTTCCCACTGCCCCTCACGATTCCAGACGTATCCTCGTTGGAAGAGCGGAACAACGTACCGCCGATGCTTCTCGAAGATCTCGAAGACGGTGGACTTGTCGGTCTTCATGTTTTAGCTAACTCGTGATAGAGCCGTGTTACGCGGGTTGGCGGTCAGCGGATCATAGCCGCGCGAACGTGCAAAAGTAAAGCAACTCGGCAAGGACGGTGAGCGCTGCTACACTGTCGTCGCGAAGGGGCTGATCGGGCGATCAGCCCCCGATCGTGCTGTCCGCGGCGTTGGAGGCGCATGGATCTCTCCGCGCTACTGCCCGCGATCGACCAGGCCGTCGACCTCGACCGCCTGCGCCGCCGCATGTCCGCCGCCGGCTCCCTCATGCTCGGCGTCAGCGACGGCGCGAAGGCCGCTGCGCTCGCGGCGCTGGCGCGCGGCATCACCGTCCCGATCCTGGTCGTCACGCCGCGCCCGCAGCACGCGGAGGCGCTCGTCGACGAGCTGGCGGCGTGGCTGGGGGCGGCGGGCGCGCAGCGCGTGCTGCTCTACCCGGAGCGCGACGCGCTCCCGTACGAGCGTCTGGCGCCCGACCCCGACGACGTCACGCGCCGCCTGCAAGTGCTCGACGCGCTGCGGACGAGCGGCGGCACCGCGCCGATCATCGTCGCCTGCGCCGCCGCGCTCGCGCAGCGCACGCTGACGCCCGAAGAGCTGACGGCGACGACGGTGGCGCTCGCCCGCGGCGAGAAGGCCGGCCAGCGCGAGCTGCTGCGCGCGCTCGACGCCGGCGGCTACCGCATGGCGCCGCAGGTCTCGGCGCCGGGCGAGGCGTCGCGGCGCGGCGGCATCGTGGACGTGTGGCCGCCGTCGGAGGAGCTGCCGCTGCGCATCGAGCTGTTCGGCGACGACGTCGAGAGCATCCGCGCCTTCGACCCGGCGACGCAGCGGTCGTTCGGGCAGCGCGACGACCTGCGCATCGGCCCCGCGCGCGAGCTGATCCCCGACCACGCGCGGATGAACGCGCTGGCGGACCGCATGCAGGTCGCCGGGCTGCGCGGCGAGCAGCGGGAGCGCGTCGACCGCGACATCGCGCTGCTGCGCGCGGGCGAGGCGTTCGACGGCGACGATCACTACACGGCGTTCCTCGCCACGGCCACGCTGCTCGACCACCTGCCGGCCGACGCGCTGCTGGTCGTCGACGAGCCCGCCGACGTGGCAGCGGTGCAGCAGGAGCACGACGAGCGCGCCGCCGACGCTCGCCGCGAGCTGGAGCACCGCGGCGAGCTGCCGCACGGCATGCCGGAGCCGCACCTGCCGTGGGCGCAACTGGGCGCGGCACTCGACGCGCCGGAGCGCAGGCTGACACTCTCGCGCTGGGCGACGGGCGAGGCGGACGCGCCCGACGCCGGCGCGGCGGTGCGGCTGCCGTTCGGGCCGGCGGCGGCGTACGGCGGCCGGCTGCGCGTGCTGGCGGACGAGCTGTCGCAGACGCTGCGGCGCGGCCAGCAGGTCGTCGTCGTGTCCACGCAGTCGAAGCGGCTGGCGGAGCTGCTGGAGGAGCACGACGTCTTCGCGCGCGTCGCCGACACGATGGCCAAGCCGACGCTCGGTCGCGGCGCGCTGACGCTACTGCACGGCTCGCTGCCGCACGGCTGGTCCGTCGGCGAGGAAGGCCGCGGCCTGACGCTGCTCACGGACGCGGAGGTGTTCGGCTTCAGCAAGCAGCGCCGGGCGCCCGCCCGCCGCGGCGCGACGCGCGAGCGGTTCTTGGCCGACCTGACGCCGGGCGAGTTCGTCGTGCACGTCGAGCACGGCATCGCGCGCTTCGCCGGGCTGGCGCGGCGCGGCATCGACGGCCAGGAGCGCGAGTACCTGGAGCTGCACTACGCCGACGGCGACCGCCTCTTCGTGCCGACGGAGCAGGCCGACCGCGTCAGCCGCTACATCGGCCCCAGCGAGCACCACCCGTCGCTGACCCGGCTCGGGTCGCAGGAGTGGCCGCGGGCGAAGGCGCGCGTCCGCCG
>JBGQBE010000060.1:0-16680 GCA_041494685.1 Dehalococcoidia bacterium
CGCGAGGAGCACGTGCTCGACGTCCCACTGCGAGTGCCGCTGCGTGCGGACCATGTCCTGCGACGCCGCCAGCACTTCCTGCGCCTGCTGTGTGAATCGGTCCTGTCTCATCATGACGTTCTACTCCTGGCCCCTCCCCGGGCGGACGGGTCTAAAGACCCGTCCCTACGAGTTCCGGCGCGCTCTGCACACCGCTTCCTGCTTCCTACTCCCTCGGCGCCGACAGCCGCCGCTCTTGCAGTCCGTTGTGCCCGGCGGCGACGAATCGTGCGGAAACGTACTCCCCCGGGCGGACGGGTCTAAAGACCCGTCCCTACGAGTTCCGGCGCGCTCTGCCACCGCCTCCTGCTTCCTACTCCCTCGGTGCCGACAGCCGCCGCTCTTGCAGCCGTTGCACTTCGCGTCGCAGCGACTCCATCTCCGCCTCCATCGCCTGCATCCGTTGGCCCATGCGGAGGATCACCTCCACGCCGGCGAGATTGACGCCGAGATCGCTCATCAGGCGCTGCACGTGACGCAGCCGCAGGATGTCGGCGCGCGAGTAGAGGCGGATGTTGCCGCGCGAGCGCTTGGGCTCGACGAGGCCGACGCGCTCGTACTGGCGCAGCGTCTGCGCGTGCATGCCGACGATGCGCGCCGCGACGGAGATCACGTAGATCGGCGCTTCGTCGTCGTGCTCGTCGTAGTGCCGTTCCATCCCCATGTCCCGTCGCAACCGGGCGCAGCAGGCTGCGCCCCTACGTTGCCGCCTGCTACACGCCGGCCTGCGCCAACTGCTCGAACAGGTGCTTCTGTTGCTCGTCCAGCGCCTCCGGCAGGCGGATGCGCACGCGCGCGTGCAGGTCGCCCCTGCCCTCTTTGCCGAGGCGCGGCATGCCGAGCCCCGCCAGCTTGAACACGCGGCCGTTCTGCGTCAGCGGCGGCACCTTCAGCATCACCTTCGCGGTGACCGTCGGCACCTCGGTCTCGCCGCCCAGCACGGCGACGGTCAGCGGCACGTCGATGTCTTCGATCAGGTCGTCGCCCTTGCGCTCGAAGCGGGGGTGCGGGCGCACCGTGACGGCGAGCAGCAGGTCGCCCTTGGCGCCGCCGCCCATGCCGGGCTGCCCTTCTTTCGCGACGCGGACCTTCGCGCCGGTCGCGACGCCCGCCGGGATCTTCACTTCGAGGCGGCGGGGGCGCTGCACTTCGCCGTGGCCGCCGCAGATGTGGCAGGTCGCGCCTGCGACGTCGCCCGCGCCGCCGCAGGTGGGGCAGGGCTCGCGCGTCAGCAGCTCCAGCGTGCGCTCGGTGCCGTGGTAGGCCTCTTCGAGCGTCACGTCGACCGGGTGCGTCACGTCAGTGCCGCGGCGGGACATGGCGCGCTGGCCGCCGCGGCCGAAGAAGGTCTGGAAGACGTCTCCCAGGTCGTGCTGCTGGAATCCGCCGTTGCCGCCGCCGCGGAAGTGCGCGCGCTGGCGGCGCTGCTCCTCGATCTGGTCGGCGTACTCCCACTGGTCGCCGTAGCGGTCGTACTTGCCGCGCTTCTCGGCGTCGGAGAGCACCTCGTAGGCGCTGTTGATCTCTTTGAAGGTGGTCTCGGCGGCCTTGTTGCCGGGGTTGACGTCCGGGTGATGCTTGCGCGCGAGCTTCCGGTACGCGGACCGGATCTCCTTTTCGGAAGCGTCGCGCTTGACGCCGAGGACGTCGTAGAAGTTCTTTGCGGCCATCGCATCCAGTCTAGCGAGGCCAGGATCGAGATATCAAGGGTGCTGGAAGCAAAGTTGATAGTGCGACTATCAAGTCGGCGGTGCTGTAGGTGAGCCGGACGTGCGGGAAGGCGCCTTGCGGCGCCCTCTTCGTCGGGTCTGGTTGGGATGCTGGTTCCGGGCTACTCCGTGGCGGCGAAGGCCACCCTTCGCAACGCATTCGACCGGCTCTTCAACGCCCCGAACGGCGTCGGCGCGGAGGGCTTCCTACCCGTCGACCTGAGCACCTCGCGCCGTATGTTACAGCTAATCGTCTCCTGAGCAGCGAGATGTCGGGGTCTTCGCTTCCGCGCTTGTGCATCCTGCATGTCCCGCCGCCTCGGTCGCGGCGATTGACGCAATCTGCGACGGCGAGGGCGTGGGCCAACGAGTCGGCAGCGGCGTCGGTATCCGCGCCGCGCTGTCTTCGCGAGGATCTATCCCGGCGAAGCAGGCAAAGTCATTGTCGCCGGGACCGACTTGTTCGACATGCCACGAGCGCGCGTCTCCGCACAGCATGTTGTCCAAGGCGTAGAAATCACCACTGTGGTTCACGACGCTATTGATGTTGTCGATGAGGCTCTTGATGGCGGGAGCGCATGTACCGCCACCGGGCCAAGACAGGCAGTACTTGGACATGTCGCACATCCCGGCGTTGCCTTGGCAAAGGGCGCCATTCGTGTCGGTCGAGTGTTGGATCGCTTTCGAGACTCTCGTCGGCTCGATGACGAGTGTGGGCAGGACAATCGCAGGCGTCGAGGTGCGGTCAACGCCGGTCGCTGGTGCGGTCATGGTCGGAATTACGTGAGCGACCGTAGCGCCCCCGCAGGCGACCGCGAGGAGTGCGAGAGCCGAAAGGCCAGCGATACCGATCGTCCTCATGTCGAATTGCAGCATGCTACCTAGAGTATCGGCAGTCAGAAGCGTCGAGCGCACCTCTTATCACTAGTGACGCACTGGAGGCGGCGGGCCTCTCGACCGATGATCATCGTAAGATGTTGCGCTTACTGGCACACACGAAGATGCTACCGGTAGCGGCTGCCGGTATCATCGGCGCGCTCGCGGCCGCCACGGCAGTCCTCGGCTACGACCGTCTGATGACGCCGGTCGCTGGTCCCTCGGTGACGGCCCCCGGAGCGGTCGATGCTGCCCGCTCGGCAATTCCTTCACCATCGCTGAGCGCCACGCCATCCCCGACTCCGACACCCGCCGTATACGCCTGCCGCGTCGGCGGCACGACGCCAGCCTACTTTGAAATGCATACACCCGGACCGACGGAAGATTGCAGCCTCATTCCTGAGAACTTGGTCGGCACGTTGCGTTCCGACCTCGCCGAATCGGCCAGAAGCGGGGTGCCGTTGCTCGGACCATGCGGAGTGCGCGGCTATCCCGATCTGAGACCGGAATGCGCGCAGACGCCGCCACCGATTCCGACCGTGACGTCACGCCCAGTACCGACAAGTACCCCGGCTCACAGAGTCATCTGGTACCTTCCGTCCGACACCGAGCTCGCGCTTGCGTGTGCGGCGGCTGGACTAGCCTGGCGTGATCCGCCAGTACCCTGTTCGCTGCTGGCCATGAAGACCTACGACAGTCCCGCCCGCGTCTGCCCAGGATCGGCGCCCATGGTGGGAGTTGTCGACATCGAGATGAACCCCGCGACGAAGGAGTGGTCCTGTGTCGTGTACAACTGGATCACCGGCCCAGCGGAAGCAAACCCAACACCGACACCCGACTTGCGGCCCAGGGTCTGGAAGGACCCCTTCTACATACAGTTCTTTGCGTTCCGCGCGTACGGCGCTAATCTCGCTCCGAACAGCCGGTTTACGATCTACACGGTGGGCACCGACGGCACGCGACACGATCTCCTGACTCAGGCCGCGGACGCGAACGGCAATTTTACAGCCGTCGTCCACGGCACCGAGCAGACGTTGGGCGACGCCTTTGCAGATGTCCAGACGAAAGACGGTCCGCAGTCTTTACCCCTGCGTTGACAACGAGATGAACCCAGCCACGCACGGGCCGACCTTGCATCTCCGCCTATTCCCGGCGAGTCACTCCGAGTTGCGCGTTACTCCGCAGGCTTATCGCTCGCCGCGGCGACGGCCGCGGCCGCGGGCGAGCCGCCGTCGGGGCGGCCGATGACGGTGAGCTCCAGCAGCTCCGCCACGTCGAACGTCTTGATGCGCTTCTCCTCGTCCGGCTCCACGGTCGGGATGCCATCGTCGAACATCTGGATGCAGAAGGGGCAGGCCGTCGCGACGATCTTCGCGCCCGTTGCGATGGCCTCCTCCGAGCGGGCGACGTTGATGCGCTTGCCCGCCGACTCCTCCATCCACATGTGCCCGCCGCCGGCGCCGCAGCAGAAGCTGTTCTCGCGGTTGCGGGGCATCTCCACGCGGGCGCCGCCGGGCAGCGCGTCGAGGATGTCGCGCGGGCTGTCGTAGTTGCCGTTGTGGCGGCCCAGGTAGCAGGAGTCGTGGTACGTGATCGTCAGCGGCATCTCCTGCTTCGGCACGAGCGCGCCGTCGCGCAGCAGCTTCGAGAGGAACGACGTGTGGTGGATGACCTCGAAGTTGCCCTCGAACGCCGGGTACTCGTTCGTCATGGTGTTGAAACAGTGCGGGCAGTTGGTGATGATCTTCTTGACGCCCTTGGCGTTCAGCACCTCGATCAGCGACTTGGCCTGCTCCTGGTAGAGGTACTCGTTGCCGAGGCGGCGCGCCGGGTCGCCGGTGCACTGCTCCTCATCGCCGAGCACGCCCCAGCTGACGCCGGCCTCGTTCAGCAGCCGGGCGACGGCGCGGGTGATCGGGATGTTGCGGTCCACGAGCGCGCCGGAGCAGCCGACCCAGTAGAGGTACTTCTGGCTGCCGTCGTACGCCGGCACGTCCAGCCCTTCCATCCACGACGTGCGCGTGAACGGGGTGCCGCGCCAGGGGTGGCCGCGCTGCTCGATCTGCATGAGCGTGGCGGCCGCCGTCTCCGGCATGTTGGCCTCGTTCATCGTGAGGAAGCGGCGCATGTCCTGGAGCGCCGGGATGTGCTCGATGAAGACGGGGCACTGGTACTGGCAGGCGCCGCAAGTGACGCAGTCCCACACGGGGTTGAAGCCGACCGCATCGATCAGCGTCAGCTCTTCCACCTGCGCGTGGCCGTTGCCGTCGCCGTCCGCCTTCGGCGCCTTCAGGGCGTCCCAGACGAAGAGCGGCGAGCTGATCTTCTTCACTTCGACCTCGATAGCCCTGCGCATCTCGTGCATGATCTTCTTCGGCGAGAGCTCCTTGCCGGTGAGGAACGCGGGGCAGTTGATCTCGCAGCGCCCGCACTCGGTGCAGGTGTACGGGTCGAGCATCTGCTTCCAGGTGAGGTCCTCGATGCGGCCGGCTCCGAAGCGCTCCAGGTTCTCGAAGTCGCGGATAGGCTGCAGCGTGCCGGTGGGGGCGATGCGCCGCAGCGCGACGTTGGGGATGACGGTCAGCACATGCGAGTGCTTGCTGTACGGCAGGTAGTTGAGGAAGGCCAGGAAGTCGTACAGGTGGGCGAACCAGAAGAAGTTGAGGAGGCCCTCCTCCGTGCCACGCGACAGGCCGATGGCGTCCCACATTTGCGAGAGACCGCACGCGAGGAACGACCACTTCTCGCCGCCCTGCGGGTCGGTGGCGATCTCGAAGCTGTTGGTGAAGATGTCGGTGACCATCAGGAACGCGATGAAGAAGAGGATCAGCCAGGCGTCCATGTTGAAGGTCATGCGGGCGGGTTTCCAGAAGCGCCGTTGCCAGGCCGCCATGCCGCAGCCGACGAGCACCAGGATGTTGAACACATCCATCGGCGCGCGGACCGTGATGTCGTAGAGGTAGCCGAAGATGTGCTCGAGCGCGATGTCCTCGCTGATGCCCTTCAGGAGGAAGTTGAGTGTGCGGACCTGGAGCACGATGAAGCCCCAGTAGATCATCGAGTGCAGCGCGCCGCTGTACCAGTAGCGCTTGCGGGCGACGCGGGCGTTGCCGAGCAGGTACGGGACGAGCGACGTGACCCGCTCGATCAGGTGGTCGAAGCGGTTATCGCCCTTGCCGCGGGCGAAGATCGAGATCTTGATGCTGGCGGAGTAGACGAAGAAGGCGATCGCGGCCAGGAATGAGACGTAATACAGGTAGTTGCCGGGGAATTCGTGGGTCGGGAGCACGCTGGCCCTCCTCGCTGTGCCGCCTCAGATTCGCGTCCCGATCATATCCGTGGCCCTATGCTGGAGCAATCGCGCCGCGGCCGGCCGGCTACGCCCGCACGGCGGCGCCCGCCTCGATGCGCCATAGCTGGGCGGCGGCGACGTACGCCGCGTCGAAGCGGTCCGGGTCCGGGCTGGTGATCAGCACCTGGTCGGCGTCGATGGCGGCGAGGACGCTGGCGCGACGCGCCTCGTCCAGCTCGGAGAGGACGTCGTCGAGCAGCAGCACCGGGCGCTCCCGCGTGCGCTCGTACAGCAGGCGGGCCTCGGCCAGGCGCAGCGCCAGCGCCGCGGTGCGCTGCTGCCCGCGCGACGCGAACGCCGAGGCGGACTCGCCGCCGAGCGTCATCGCCAGGTCGTCGCGGTGGGGGCCGGTGAGCGTGAGGCCGGCGGCCACGTCGCGGCCGTGCGAACCCTGGAGGCGGTCGAGCAGCGCCTCGGCGAGCTCGGGCTCCGTGGCGGCGGCGATGCGCTCGGGCGGCCAGGCGTCGCTGAAGCGCGGCAGGTACGCCAGCGCGAAGCGCTCGCGCTGGCCGCTGAGGCTGCCATGCGCCTCGGCGGCGCCTTCCGCCAGCGCGGCGACGGCGGCGGCGCGGCCGGCGAGCAGTGTGGCGCCGTCGCGCGCCAGCTCCTCGTCCCAGTACGCCAGCTCGTCGCGGCGGCTGCTGCCCTCCTGCACGCGCTTGAGCAGCGCATTCCGCTGCGTAACCACCTTCGTGTAGCGCTGGAGCGCGCGCAGGTACGCGTGGTCCACCTGGGAGAGCATCACGTCGAGATAGCGGCGACGGCCGGACGGCGCGCCCTTCACCAGCTCCATGTCGTCGGTGGTGAACAGCACGGCGGTGAGCGCGCCGATCACGTCGGACGCGCGCTTGGCGACGCCGTTGAGCTTGAACCGCTTGGAGGCGAGTATCCGGTCGTGCGCGCCGGGTCGGCCGATCACGAGCAGCTCGACGCTGACGTCGCTGCCCGCGCGCTGTGCGACGCCGGCGACGCGTGCGAACGGCTGCGCGTCGCCGCGCACGTCCCAGGCAATGTAGTCGGCGTCGGTATCGGCGCGGTCGGAGCGGCCGGTGGCGAGCAATGCGACGGCTTCGAGGAGGTTCGTCTTGCCGTGGGCGTTCTGCCCCAGCAGCAGCACCGGCCCCGGCGCAAACTCCATCTCCTGCCGCGCGTAGTTGCGGAAGTTCGTCAGCGAGAGCCGCTTGAGGTGCATCGCCGTCAGGTTACGGGGATGGGCGGTTGGAAGCGAGAAGCCGGAAGCTGGGCGAACCTAACCCCCTCACCTTCCCGGCGCGGGAAGGGGCGATCGAGTGGTCGTGGGCTGATTGTGCGTGCATCCGCGCGGCGATGGCGCCACCGCCCAATCACCAGCGACCAGCAACCAGCGGCCGGGCAACTACTCCGGCAGGAAGCGGAGGCGGAGGCGGAGGGTGTCGGGGCGGGCTTCGTCGACGAAGAGACGCTTGCCGGTGCCGGCGCTGACGCCGTCGGCGATGGCGCTGGCGGTCATCGGCTGCGAGAGCACGAGCTGGATGGCGGCCTCGTCGTCCTGGTAGCGGCGGACGGCCGCGGACTGCACCTGCGGCAGGCGGATGAGCGCGCGCTGCAGCTCCATCAGGCCCTGGAAGCCGGGCACGTCGGCGATCGTTACGTCGAGTCCCTCGCCGCCCGGCGCGAATGCCGGCTCCATCTCGGGCAGCTGCGGCTTGGCCTGCGGCGCCTGCGCCGCCAGCTGGCGCTGCTCGGCGAGCGACGCCACGGCCCCGGTGAGGTCGGCCATGCGTTCGGCGAGGCGCTCGGTGTGTTCGACGAGGCGCGTCAGTATGTCGCTGAAGCGCTCCAGCGTCTCCATCACCTGCGGCGGCACGCTCTGGGCGCGCGACTCGCGGTCGGCGGCGAGGATCACCTCGGCCTCCATCAGCCCCTGCGCGAGCGTCCGGGCGATGATCTCGGCGGCCCTGTCTATGGATTCGCTTGAGTGGTCGTGCGGGTCAGTGGTCATGGGTGTCCAGTCAGCTCGCTCTCATCTCGTCGACACACACCGCTTCGTAGCGTCCGCTGTCTGGCATCCATGCCGTATGCGACGGCTTGCCGACCCGCCGGCAAGCAGCATGTCACACGTACAGATGATCGGCGCGGGGGGTGTGAAGCCGGAGAGATTATAGCAGGGCACATGCCTGCTGCTCCGGACCGATTGCCCCTAAATTGACGGCCGAATCCCTTAGCCATTTCACCGTACCGGGGGTGCATCCACCCAGCGCGAGCCGGGCCGGGTCGATCCGCAGATTCGCAGCGCGTACACTCGACCTGCTGGTATGTTGCGCGCCGCGGCGCGCGTGATCACGGAGTTGTATGCATGGAGACGCTGCTGGTCGAACGCGACGCGGAACTGCCGGGGCTGGTGACGATCACCCTCAACCGCCCGGAGAAGCTCAACGCGATCAACAACAAGATGCACGACGAGCTGCAACACGTGTGCATCGAGCTGCAGACGGACTACGCCGCGCGCGTCGTCATCCTCACCGGAGCGGGACGCGCGTTCTCGTCCGGCGCCGATCTCTCGAGCCGGCGCGAGGGGCGCCCGGCGTCCGACATCGAGCGCTGGCAGCGCGCGACGCCAGGCAACCGCACGTGCGCGCTGCTGGAGTCGCTGGACCAGGTGACGATCGCCGCGCTCAACGGCCTTGCGGTCGGCGGCGGCGTGGTCTTCGCGACGTGCGCCGACGTCCGCATCGCGGCGGAGGACGCGTGGTTCTCGATCCCGGAGGTGGACATCGAGCTGCCGCTGACGTGGGGCGCGTTGCCGCGGCTGATGCGCGAGATCGGCCCGGCGCGCACGAAGGAGCTGGTGATGTCGTGCGACCGCTTCACGGCGGCCGAGGCGATGGCGTGGGGCTGGGTGCAGCGGCTCTACCCGGACGACCAGGTCGTGCCGGAGGCGCGCAGGCTGGCGGCGAAGCTGCTGGCGAAGGATCAACTCTCGCTGGCGATGACGAAGTCGACGATGCGCGGGCTGGAGCAGCTGATGGTGCCGGCGGCCGGCACCCATGCGGAGCGCGAACAGATGCTGCTGGCGTACCAGATGCGGCGGCGCCGCGCCGACAAAGCTGCGCCCGACGGCGACTAACCGCGCGCTCACAGCTAACCAGCTAACCGCTACTAACCGCTTTCGTTCGTCGGCGGGCTGCGCTACGGTGCCCGCATGCCGGAGATACCGGACCTCGAAGCCATCCGCGGGTTCCTGAACCAGCGCATCACCGGCGTCGAGATCGCACGCGCCGAGGCGCTGATCCCGCATGTGATCCGCAGCGGCGCGGCCGACTTCGAGGCGACGCTGACGGGCAACCGCCTCGGGACGATCCTGCGGCGCGGGAAGTTTCTGCTCTGCCCGCTGGCCGACGAGTCGCTGCTGGTGATCAACCCGATGCTGACGGGCCGCTTCCAGTACGTGCTGCCGAACGCCCGCAAGCGTGCGAAGACGTGCTTCATCCTGACCTTCGAGAACGGCATGCAGCTTCGCTACGCCGACCGGATGCTGATGGGCAAGATCTACGTCGTGCCGGCGGACCAACTGATGTCGGTGCCGATGTTCGCGGACATGGGGCCGGATGCGCTGGAGGTGAGCGAGGAGGAGTTCCGCGAGCGGATCCGCAAGCACTCCGGGCAGATCAAGAACATCCTGACGAACCACAAGTTCATCTCGGGCATCGGCAACGCGTACTCGGACGAGATCCTGTTCGAGGCGCGCATCAACCCGTTCCGCAAGCGCACGACGATGTCGGACGAGGAGATCGGCGCGCTGTACCGCGGCCTGCACACCGTGATGGACCGCTCGATCCCGATCTTGCTGGAGCACTTCCGCGACGAACTGGACTACGACGAGTGGCGCGAGCACCTGAAGGTGCATCGGAAGGGCGGCGACGGCACGAAGAAGGACGAGGGGCGCTGTCCGCGCTGCGGCACGCACATCACCGAGATCGCGCCGAACCAACGCGTGACGAGCTACTGCCGGACGTGCCAGGCGTGAGACGGCGATGAGCAAGCGCGCTGTCACGAACCTCCGTCTGCTGATGCCGCAGGGCATCGAGCCCGGCACGCTGCTTGTCGAAGGCGGTCGGATCATCGAGGCGCGCGTCGAGGCCACCGCCGAGAGAGCGCCTGACGGCTACGAGACCATCGACGGGGGAGGGCGGATCGCGGCGCCCGGCTACGTGGATGTCCACGTGCATGGCGGCGGCGGCTTCGACCTGATGACGGACGACCCGGAGCAGGTGCGCGGGTTCGCGCGCTGGGCGGTCACGCACGGCGTCACGTCGTTCCTGATCAGCACGTCGGGCCGCGACCACGCCGAGATACTGCATCGCCTGCGGGCGCTGGCGCCCGTGATCGGCACGCCGGGGCCGGGCGAGGCGCGGGCGCTGGGCTTCCACCTGGAGGGGCCGTACATCAACCCGCAGCGCAAGGGCGCGTTCGACCCGCGCTGGCTGCGCGCGCCCAGCGTGGCCGAGTACCGGGAGCTGTTCGAGGCGTCGGGCGGCGCGATCCGGCAGATGACGCTGGCGCCGGAGCTGCCGGGTGCGGACGAGCTGATCCGCGCCGTCGTCGATTCGGGCGCGGTGGCGGCGATGGGGCACACGGACGCGACGTACGAGCAGGCGCTGCGCGCCATCGACCTGGGCGTCTCCCACATCACGCATTGCTTCAACGCGATGCGCCCGTTCGGGCACCGCGACGCGGGCGTGCTGGGCGTGGCCTTCGACCGGCCGCTGACGTACCGCGGCCCGACGGTGGAGCTGATCGGCGACGGCGCGCACGTCGGTTACGTGGCGGCGCGCGCGCTGGTGCACGCGCGCGGCAGCGACGCGATCGTGCTGATCACGGACGGCATGCCGCTCTGCGGCACGCCCGACGGCGAGGGCACGTGGGAGGGCGTGGCGATCAAGGTCGAAGGCGGCAAGGCCGTGCGCGTCGCCGACGGCACGATCATCGGCGGCACGACGCCGCTGGACGCGATGGTGCGTAACGCGTGGCGCTACATCGGCGTGCCGAAGGACGAAGCGCTCCGCATGGCATCGGAGCATGCGGCGCGGGCGATCAACGCCGCCGACGCGAGCGGCTGGGGCGGCCCCGCCGACTTCATCCTGCTGGACGACGAGCTGCACGTGGCGGAGACGTGGATCGGCGGCGAGCGGGTGTGGGCGGGGGCTTAGCTGTTAGTTTGTAGTTGGTAGGAGGAAGACCCCGAACTCCGTGGCGCGGGCTTTCAGCCCGCGTGCTGCTTCTACTCAGAGGGCGGTCCGCCCAGGTTGCCGGGGGCGTCGAGCTGCTCGTAGAGCTGGAAGAGCACGCCGCCCGACGACTTCGGGTGGATGAACATCTCCTTCCAGTCCCAGCTGACGCGCGGGCCGCCGAACGGCTCGATGCCGTGCTTGCGCATGTCGGACGCAGCGCCGTCCGCGTCGGCAACCTCGAGTGTCACGTGGTGCAGGCCGGGGCCACGCTCGCGCAGGAACTTCGCGATGAAGCTGTCGTCGCCGATCGGCTCCAGGATCTCCCACTGCATCTGGCGCTGGCCGTCGGCGCCGGGCACGTCCAGGACGACGCCGGCGAAGCCCGCCTCCTCGTTGCGGAAGCGGCCCGCTTCCTTCCAGCCGAAGATCTCGGTGAAGAACGGCAGCTGGTCGTCGATCTTCCAGACGGCCATGCTGACGTGGTCGAGTCGCTTCAGTCCAACTGACACTGGTACCTCCCCTTGCGGCCGGGTGAGGGCCGTTCGCCATGACGCCGCGCTCTCGCGAGCGCCCCGCATTGAACCAGCTTTCGGCTGCTCAAGCACGCGAAAGGCGGGCCTTGCGGCCCGCCCTTCTTCTTGTGCTCCGTGCGACCTACAGGCCGGCGTCGGCCCGCAGCACCGTCACCTTGTCCGTGCGCTCCCACGGGACATCGATGTCGAGGCGGCCGAAGTGGCCGTACGCCGCCGTCTGGCGGTAGATCGGCCGCCGCAGGTTCAGGTCGCGGATGATCGCCGCCGGGCGCAGGTCGAAGTGCTTGTTCACCAGCTCGAGGATGCGGTCGTCCGAGATGCGGCCGGTGCCAAACGTCTCCACGGCGATCGACGTGGGGTGCGCGACGCCGATCGCGTACGAAAGCTGGAGCTCGCAACGCTCGGCCAGGCCCGCGGCCACCAGGTTCTTCGCGACGTAGCGCGCCGCGTACGCCGCCGAACGGTCGACCTTCGTCGGGTCCTTGCCGCTGAACGCGCCGCCGCCGTGCCGCGCGATGCCGCCGTACGTATCGACGATGATCTTGCGGCCGGTGAGGCCGGCGTCGCCCATGGGGCCGCCGATGACGAAGCGGCCGGTGGGGTTGATCAGCACGCGCGGCATCTCCTTCACCAGGCCGGCCGGCAGGATGGGCATGATCACCTGCTCGAGAATGTCGTTGTCCAGCGCTTCCTTGGAGATATCCGGGTCGTGCTGCGTGGAGATGACGACGGTGTTGATGCGCTTGGGCTTGCCGTACTCGTAGTCAACCGTGACCTGGGACTTGCCGTCGGGGCGCAGGTAGGTGAGCGCGCCCTTCTTGCGCACGTCGGAGAGCTGGCGGCAGAGCCGGTGGGCGAGCGAGATCGTCATGGGCATGAACTCGGGCGTCTCGTTGCAGGCGAACCCCACCATCATGCCCTGGTCGCCGGCGCCGGTGTCCATGTCGTCGCCGAGGCCGGCGCCCTCGCGGGTCTCCAGCGCCCGGTCAACACCCTGGGCGATGTCGCTCGACTGTTCCTTGATCGAGACCATGACACCGCAGGTCTCCCAGTCGAAGCCGTAGTGCTGGCTGTTGTATCCGATATCGCGCACGGTCTCGCGCACGATCGTGGGGATATCGACGTAGGTCTTCGTCGTGATCTCGCCGATGACCAGCACGAGGCCGGTGGTACAGGCGGTCTCACAGGCGACGCGGCCCAGCGGATCCTCGGCGAGGATCGCGTCCAGCACGGCGTCGCTGATCTGGTCGCACATCTTGTCGGGGTGGCCTTCGGTCACCGACTCCGACGTGAGGCTCAGGTTCCCCGAGCCCATGAATGTTGTGGTCACTGTCCTGTCTCCCTTCCCGTTTCCCGTTCTCTCGCGTTCCCCTTCTATCTTCCTATGTCCCGCTCTCCCACGACGTCAGGTACTTCTCCTGCTCCGGCGTGAGGACGTCGATGGAGACGCCCATGGCGCGGAGCTTGAGGCGCGCGACTTCAGCGTCGATGTCGCGCGGTACGGGGTATACCTGCGCCTCCAGCGACTTGTGGTTGTTCACGATGTACTCGCAGCTGAGCGCCTGGTTGGCGAAGCTCATGTCCATGACGCTGGCCGGGTGGCCCTCGGCGGCGGCCAGGTTGATGAGCCGGCCCTCGCCCAGGATGAAGAGCTTGCGGCCGTCGCCCAGCTTGAACTCCTCGACGAAGGGGCGCACGTCGCGGCGTGCCTCGGCCATCGACTCCAGCGCCTTCAGGTTGATCTCGTCGTTGAAGTGGCCGGAGTTCGCGATGATCGCGCCGTCCTTCATCACCTCCATGTGCTGGCGGTCGATGACGTTGACGTCGCCGGTGAGCGTGATGAAGATCTCGCCGATCTTCGCGGCGTCGGCCATAGGCATGACGCGGAAGCCGTCCATCATCGCTTCCAGCGCGGGCAGCGGGTCGACTTCCGTCACCACCACCTGCGCGCCCATGCCGCGTGCGCGCGACGCCACGCCGCGCCCGCACCAGCCGTAGCCCGCGATGATCACCGTCTTGCCCGCCCAGAGCACGTTCGTGGCGCGCGTGATGCCGTCCAGCGTGCTCTGGCCGGTGCCGTAGCGGTTATCGAACATGTGCTTCGTGTTCGCCTCGTTGACGGCGACGATCGGGTACTTGAGGCGGCCCTCGCCCGCCAGCGCGCGCAGCCGGACGACGCCGGTCGTAGTCTCCTCGGTGCCGCCGATGACGCCGGCCAGCAGGTCGGTGCGATCGCGGTGCAGCCGCGCGACGAGGTCCGCGCCATCGTCCATGGTGCACTGGGGCTTGTGGTCCAGCACCGCGTCCAGGTGCTTGTAGTACGTGTCGTTGTCCTCACCCTTGATGGCGAACGTGGCGATGCCGTGATCGCGGACGAGCGCCGCCGCGACCTCGTCCTGTGTGCTGAGCGGGTTCGACGCGCACAGCGCGATGTTCGCGCCGCCGGCGCGCAAGGCGATCATCAGGTTCGCGGTCTCGGTGGTGACGTGCAGGCAGGCGGCGATGCGCAGGCCGCGCAGGGGCTGCTCCTTCGCGAAGCGGTCCTGGATCTGGCGGAGCACGGGCATCTCGCGCGCCGCCCATTCGATGCGCCGCACGCCATCGTCAGCGAGGCGGATGTCGCGTACGTCGTGCGGCGTGGTCTCGGTCGTCATGGTTGTCCTTCCTGCGGGCGCGCCGCGCCCGATGCTTCCAGGCGCCGCGGGCGCCCATTCCTCCGTGTTTGTCCGGTCGCCCGGACTGTGTCCCTGCTAGATGAACTCGCTTCGCGTGTGCCGGCTTCCGGCCCGACGCTTACGATACGTCGCTGTTGTCCACCCCCACGCTCGCCTGCCTATCCCGGCAGCTTCACTATCTCGGTGGCCGTGGCGCGGCCGCGCAACCGCGCCACCGTGCGGCGCAGCAGCGTCGCGGCGCCCAGCATGTCGCGCCGCATCGCCGCGCCCTCGATCAGGCGCTCCACCTCGCTGTAGCCCAGGCGCTCGTACGAGCGCACGGCGGGCGTGTTTGTCGGATCGACGCTGAGCACCACCTCGCGGCAGAACTTCAGCAGTTGTTCGGTGACGGCGCTCGTCGTCGCCTGCGCCATGTGCTGGTTGCGGTAGCGCGGGTGCGTGTACACGTTGCCGACGACGGCGATCGCGCTGGCGTTCGAGATGACATGCGTGCCGGCGACGGCGACCAGCGCACCATCGCGCTCGACGCCGAAGTACACGGAGTCGTCGATCTGGCGCGCCGAGTAGAACGAGGGCACGCCGTCGGTGCGGTAGAGGCGGTTGATCTCGCGCACGTCGTCGCCGCGCAGCCGCCGCACCTCGACGCCCTGCGCCGGCCGGAACGTCTCGGCCGTCGCCTGCATGCGGATCATCGTCTGACGCTGGTCGAGCAGGAAGTGGCGCTGCACGACGTCGAGGTGGCTCACCTCGCACGTGAGGAACGTGTGGCGCGGGCCGGGGTGCAGCGCGAGCAGCGCGTCGAGCGCGCCCGCCTCGCCCATCATGAAGGTGGCGTTGCCGAGGCCACCGGCGGAGTGCAGGACGAGCGCCTGGTTCTGCACGCTGGTCGACAGCCACCACTCCGTCATGCGGAAGAGGCCCGGCTCCAGCTGTCCGAGCGCGTAGGCCGCGTAGGGACGCCGGCCTTCAAGGATGCGGCGGATCTGCTCGCGCTCGCGCAGCGGTGTGACCACGAATTCCCGCGCGGAATCCAGCGCCGTGGCGCTGCGCTCGGCCCGCGTCATGACGCCACCTCCGCCGCGCGTTGCGCGCGCGCCAGGATCGGCGCCAGGTCGCGCGCCGTCTCGGCGGGCCAGTGCTCGCGCGGGGTGATGATCGCCGTCGCGAGCGCGCGGCCGCAGGCGCAGTCGCGCGCCGGCAGCGCGGCCGCCGCGGCGGCGACGATCTGCCGCGCCAGCGCGACGTTGCGCTGCAGGTTCGCGACGATCATCTCGACCGAGACGGCGTCGTGGCCCTCGCGCCAGGTGTCGTAGTCGGTGACGCAGGCGAGCGTCGCGTAGCACATGCCCGCTTCGCGGGCGAGCTTCGCCTCCGGCAGCGCGGTCATGCCGATGACATGCGCGCCCCACGAGCGGTACAGGTGCGACTCGGCCTTCGTGGAGAACGCGGGGCCTTCGATCACGACCATCGTGCCGCGGTGGTGCGACGTTGCGCCCGCGGCGACGGCCGCGCCGTGCAGTGCACCGCTCAGCGGCGGGCAAAAGGGGCTGTCGAAGCCGATGTGCGCGACGATGCCGCGGCCGAAGAACGTGGAAGGCCGCTCGCCGCGCGTGCGGTCGATCACCTGGTCCGGCACCACCATGTGCAGCGGCGCGATCTCCTCGCGCAGGCTGCCGACGGCGCTGACCGAGAGTACGCGCTCGACTCCGATGGACGCCAGCGCCCAGATGTTCGCGCGCTGCGGCAGTTCACCGGGCAGGATGCGGTGGCCGACGCCGTGGCGCGGCAGGAACGCGGTCCGCACGCCCGCGAGCGTCCCGACCGTGATCGCGTCGGACGTTGCGCCGAACGGCGTGTCGATGCGCACCTCTTCCACGTCGGAGACGCCGGGCATCCGGTAGAAGCCGCTGCCGCCGATCACGGCCAGCGTCGCGGTCGTCATCGCGCCACCGCCGGCGGCTGCGCCGCGCGCGCGATGGCGGCGGCGTACGGCGCACGCAGGATGCCGCGCTCGGTTATGATGGCGGTGACCAGCGCCGCCGGCGTCACGTCGAACGCGGGGTTGCGGGCGGCGCTGCCGTGCGGCGCGGTGCGAACGCCGGCGTGCGAGAGCACCTCCTCCGCGCCGCGCTCCTCGATCTCGATGCGCGCGCCGTCTGGCGTGTGCGCGTCGATCGTGCTGAGCGGCGCGGCGACGTAGAACGGCACGCCGTGCGCTTGCGCGGCGAGCGCGAGGCCGTAGGTGCCGACCTTGTTCGCCACGTCGCCGTTCGCGGCGATGCGGTC
>JBGQBE010000061.1:0-15550 GCA_041494685.1 Dehalococcoidia bacterium
ACGCCCGCGGCGGCGAGCACCGCGAGGCCGAGCGCACGGCGTGTCGTGGCGTCGCGCATGATCGTGCTCGCGACGAGGGGGCGCGCGCCGGCGGCTTCGACGCGGCCCGCGTCCGCCGCGTCCGACTCGTCGATGACGAGCGCGTCGATCAGGCCGGCGTAGACGCGAGCGACGCCCGCCACGTCGACAGGGAAGCCGAGGCCGCGCAGCATCTCCGCGGCGGGCGGCTGGAGCGAGCACCCGCCGACGATCGGGCTGACGGCGACGCGGGGCACCCTCGTCGCGGCGATCGCGTCGCGGACGCCGGGTATGGCGAGGATGGGGCCGATGCTGCCGATCGGGTTGCTGGGCGCGATGACGATCGCCTCGGAGTTGGCGATGGCGTCGAGCACGCCCGGGGCGGGCCGTGCGGCGTCCGCGCCGTCGAAGCGGATCTGCGTCACGTTGTCG
This sequence comes from Dehalococcoidia bacterium, assembly GCA_041494685.1. Classification (GTDB taxonomy): domain Bacteria; phylum Chloroflexota; class Dehalococcoidia; order DSTF01; family JACRBR01; genus JBGQBE01. The sequence goes on from JBGQBE010000061.1 coordinate 451, forward strand.
GGGGCATGGCGGTGCACCAGATACTCCTGGAAGGGAAGTTCTTCGCCGCCGGAGGTGACGATCGTGCGGACGCGGCCGTCGCTCATCGGCAGCAGCCGCACGCCGACACCGAAGGCGCGCGCGATGTCCGCCGTGATCTCGCTGAGCGGCACGCCCTCGCCGAGCAGGCGCGTGCGGTGGAGGTGGGTCGCCAGGTCGCGGTCGCCGATCTGGAACCAGGTGTCGTGACCGAAGCGCTCTAGCGATTCGAGCCAGCGGAAGGTGTCGCCGCGGAGGCCCCAGCCGCGTTGCTCGTCCACCTCGCCCGCGAGCGCGTAGGTGATGATGTCGGGGTCGGGCGAGACGTAGAGGCCGTGGAACCAGTCGTCGTCGCCGGTGTTGACGATGGCCGTGATGCGCTCGGCCGATAGCACGGCCGACAGCGCGCGGAGCAGGCGCGATCCTCCGACGCCGCCGCAGAGCACCGTGATCATCGTGCGTGGCCTCGCGCGGGCGTGTGCGTCACGAGACGGCGACGGTATCGCGCGCGGGCTCGCGGCCGTACAGTTCGCGATTCAGCTCATCCAGCTCGGCCTGCTCCTGCACTTCGGCGCGGTTCCACAGGACGAGGATGGCGGACATCAGGACGAGCGTGGCGACGCCGGCGGTGAGGAACAGAGCGCGCAGGCCGAGGTGGTCGGCGATCAGTCCGGCGATGGGCTGCGATCCGGCGAGCGCGAAGTTGCCGGCGACGCTCTGGACCGAGAGGATCGTGGCGCGGCGCTCGCTGGGGATGCGCTTGTTGACGTAGGTGGCGAGGATGGGGTTGCCGGCGCCGGCGACGAGGCCGACGCCGAGGAACGCGCCGAAGGCCCAGGCGTGGTCGATGCCGGCGAGCGCGACGTAGCAGAGCGCCAGCGTGACGGGCAGCGCGAAGAGGGCGCCCTTCTGCCCCATGCGCGAGAGGAAGCGGTGCGCCGCCAGCGCCGACAGGATGCCGACGCCGCGGACGGGAGCCTGCCAGAAGCCCAGGCTGCCCGTGCCGATGCCGTGGTGGTTGAGGAACGGCTGCTGGAAGACGAGCGGCGTGAACGTCGCGGCGACGAGCACGCCGCTGTAGGCGATGACGTAGCGGAGGGTCGGCTGGTCCCATGCCTGACGGATGCCGCGCGCCAGCGTCTGGAAGTAGTGGTCGCGGGACTCGTCGTGCTCGCCGCGCGGCTCGTGCATGAAGAAGGCGACGGGGATGGCGAGCGCTGCGATACCGACGCTGAGGAAGATCGGCACGGTGAAGCTGGTGGCCTGGGCGATGGGGGCGCCGACGAGGAGCGCCAGCAGCGCGGCGAAGGAGGTGAGCGCCCAGATGCGGCTGTTAATGCGCTGGAAGTCGTCCTCGCGGCCGATCTGCTTGAGGCTGTCGTAGAGGATGGCCTGGTCCGCGCCCGACTGGAAGGTCTGTCCGAAGCCCCATGCGGTCCACGAGATCAGGATGACGACGTAGCTGTCGGCGATGCCGAAGATGAAGAACGCCAGGGCGATGAGCGCGCTGCCGAGCATCAGCGAGAAGCGGCGGCCGAAACGGTCGGCGATGGCGCCGGTGGGGACCTCGGCCAGCACGACGAGGAGGAAGAACGGGATGTCGAGCATGGTGATCTGGGTGAGCGAGAAGCCGCGCTGCTTCTGGAGGTAGATCACCCAGATGGGCAGCCACAGTTCGAGCTTCATCAGGAAGCGGTACAGGTACGACTTCCAAATGTTGCCCTCGAAGGCCATGTCGTCGCGGATCTGCGCCAGAAGGTCCATCGCAGCGAGTATAACGAGGCAGGATGGCCGGATGAACGAGAAAGGGGCCCCTGCGGGCCCCTTCGATGTCAATCAGCGGGACGTCCTGCTAGTAGACCGGCGCGAAGATGAATACGCCGGGCGCGAGGATGTTGTCGCGCGTGACGAGCAGGTTGAGCACGATCACCCATACCGCGAAGCCGGCCGCGTTGGCGGCGAGCGCCTTGCCGGCAGGGGCGTCGGTGGCGGACTGGACGGCGATCTGGGTTGTCCCGAAGAGGATGCCGAGCACCGCGATACCGATGCCGTAATCCAGCTTATGGATGCACATGAGCAGGCCGAGTGCCAGCGGGGCGGCGGCGAAGCCCATCACGCGGACGAGTTCCTGCGCGTCGACGCGGGCTCGGAAGACCTGCCCCAGCATCACGTAGACGATGCCGAGCCAGACGAACCAGAGGACCACCGAGACGATCGTGCCGATCACCGCCGACTTACTGAGGATCGTGCCGGCGTCCGAATAGCCGCCGAAGATCCACCAGAGCCAGCCGCCGAGGCCGGACAGCAGTGTCGCCACGACGACGATCAGGATCGCGGGGAGCGTGGAGGCGGCGTCGGTGCGCACCTCGTCGAACACGCTCGTGTCCAGCATGGCGAGGCGGCGAAGCCGCATCACGATGGCATTGACGTCCATGCCGCCCGTCTGTGAAACCATGTTGAGCCTCCTTCGACCGCCCGGCGTTCAGGGGCGCGTGTGAGCCCTCCAAACGATCAACTGCCTATCTCATACAACACTTGGGGGAAGTTGTCTAGTGCCGCGATCGCCTCGCATGAGGGCGAATGAAGCTAGAGCGGTGATTTCGCCGGGATACCGTCGCGCCGCGGGTACTCGGCGGGCGTCGCGCGCTGCTTGACGACGGCGACGATGGTCTGGGGCGGCCCGGCGACCGGGAAGGGGGCGATGAACGCCTTTCCGCCCAGCACCTGCAGGGCGCGCGCGGCCGCGGCGACCTCTTCGGCGGCGCGCGAGCCCTTGGGCGTGACGACGCGGCCGCCGATGCGGGCGAAGGGTAGCGTGAGTTCGAGCAGCGCGGGCAGGGGGGCGACGGCGCGGGCGAGGACCAGGTCGAACGCGCCGCGCAGCGCCGGGTCGTGGCCGAGGGTCTCGGCACGGCCGGTCAGCACCGTGGTGCCGTCGAGCGCGAGGGCGTCGACGACGGCGGAGAGGAAGGCGGTCTTCTTGGCGGTGGCCTCGATCAGCGTGAGGCGGATGCCGGGCCAGGCGATCTTCAGGGCGAGGCCGGGGAATCCGGCGCCGGCGCCGACATCGAGGACGGAAGCGTCGGGGCGCAGGATCTCGCGCTCGCGGAGGGCGGCGCCGAGGGCGAGCGACTCGGCGAAGTGGCGGCGCTGCACGACGTCGGGGTTGACATCGCCCACCAGGTTGACGCGGGCAGACCACTTCGTTAGCAGTGCAAGATAGGCTTCGAACTGCGCGACCTGCGCGTCAGTGAGTCGGATCCCGTACACTGACAGTTCCTGCAGCAGCGTTTCCAGCACGCGCAGAGCATACCTCATGTTGGTTTGACGCCCCTTCCGGAAGATGCCTACAATTCCGAACCGGGCAGGAGGGACAGATCGTATGGCGGCGGACACCACGACGGAACAGAGCACGCTGCAGGCTGTGGCGCGCACGTACCTTGCATCGCTGAAGGCGGTGGTGAGGCGGGAGGCACAGCCGGAGGTGCTCAAGTTCGTCCGGTGGGCGGGCCCCGAGCGCGATCTCGCCACGATGCGCGGGCACGATGTCGCACAGTACGCCGAGAACTTTCCGCCGACGGTCTCTGATGCGGCGAAGCGCGCTGACTACGTCCGGGCGTTTCTCAAGTGGGCGAAAGAGAAGGGCATCACGACCGAGAACCTGGGCACGCACCTGCGTGTGCGCAAGGCGTCCAAGTCGAGTTCCAACGCGCGTCTGCTGGAGGTCCAGCCCATCTACCTGACCAAGGCAGGCCACGAGGCGCTCGTCACCGAGATGGACGGCCTGAAGGAGCGGCGGCCGCTGATCCAGGCGGACCTGGCGCGGGCGATGGCCGACAAGGACTTCCGCGAGAACGCGCCGCTGGACTCGGCGCGCAACGAGCAGGCACACCTGGAGGCGCGCATCCGTGAGATCGACGGGACGCTGCGGCGGGCCGTGGTGCTGGACAGCGCAGCGGAGCACCCGGGCGACGTCTCTCAGCTGGGCGACCAGGTGACGATCCGCGACCTGCGGACCGGGCAGCAGAAGGTCTACACGCTGGTGAACTCGGACGAGGTGCGCTCGGGCTCGGGCAAGATCTCGATCGCGTCGCCGGTGGGGAAGGCCGTGTACCAGCGGCGCGCCGGCGAAGAGGTCGAGGTAGAGGCGCCGTCGGGCACCTTCCGCGTACGCATCGAGTCGATCACGCAGAGCTAGTCGCTGCTTCGAGAGCGGACACGCACCATCCCGCGCACAAAGTAGAAGGACCGCCATCATGGCGGTCCTTCTTTTCGCTATTCCTGCACCCTGTTAGACGCCGCGGAAGGTCGGCTGGCGTTTCTCGACGAATGCCTTCGCAGCCTCGCGGTGGTCGGATGTAGTGCTCGAGAGGTTCATGTTCAGCGCTTCCTGGTCGAGCAGCGTCTTCAGGTCGCAGTCCTCGGCGCGGTTGAGGTTCTCTTTCATGCGGGCGTAGGCGAGCGTCGGGCCGGCGGCGAGCTGCGCCGCGAACTTCAGCGTCTCGTCGAGCAGCTGTTCGTGCTCGACGACGCGGTTCACCATGCCGATCGCGAGTGCGTCTGCGGCGCTGAGGATCTCGCCGGTGAAGTAGAGTTCGCGTGCTTTGCCGTTGCCGACGAGGCGGGGGAGGAAGTACGAGCCGCCGAAGTCACCGCTGAAGCCGACGTTGCGGAAGATCGTGCCGAGCTTCGCCTTGTCGGAGGCGATGCGAATGTCGCACGCCAGCGCCAGGCTGAGGCCCGCTCCGACGGCGTGGCCGTTGACGGCCGCGATGGTGGGCTTGGGCATGGTGTGCAGCACGAGGCTCGTGCTGGCCTGCGACTCGCGCAGCATCGCGACGCCGCGCGCGAAGGCCGACGCGGGCGAACTGTCCGTTGGCGCGGCCGCGCCGTCGGCGTTGAGGATGGCGTCGCGGCCGGCGGCCATGCCCTTGACGTCGCCTCCGGCGCAGAAGGCGCGGCCGGCGCCGGTGAGCACGACGCAGCGCACGTTGCGGTCGTGCGAGACGTCGGCGAGGTACTGCGCCAGCACGGGCATGAGCATGCCGCCCATGGCGTTGAGGCTTTCGGGCCGATTGAGGGTGATCAGCGCCACGCCGTCCGTGCGCTTATCGATGAGTACGTCGTCTGCCATGGGAACTCCCTTTCTGGATGCTGGCGACCGGCGACTGGAGACTGGTGATTGGGCCACATGCAACCCCCAGATTCCAGTCTCCAGAAGCTAGCCCTTCGCTTCGGCCTCCTTCGCGCGCTCCTGGTCGATGAGCTGGCGGCGGAGGATCTTGCCGGACGGGTTCTTCGGGATCGCGTCCACGATCTCAATGTGCCTGATCTTCTTGTAGGGCGCGACCTTCTCGGCCACGAAGGCCAGCACGGCGTCCAGGTCGAGCCCCGGCTCGCGGGGGACGATGAAGGCCTTGGGCACCTCGCCGGCTTCCACGTCCGCCTTCGGGATGACGGCGGCGTCGCGCACGCCGGGGTGCTCCATGAGCAGCGACTCTAGTTCGGCGGGCGCGACCTGGTAGCCCTTGTACTTGATCATCTCCTTCTTGCGGTCGTGGATGCGGACGTAGCCGTCCGGGTCGGCGGAGGCGATGTCGCCGGTGCGGAGCCAGCCGTCGGGCGTCATCGTCTCGGCTGTGGCATCGGGGCGGCCCCAGTAGCCCAGCATCACCTGCGGGCCGTAGACCAGCAGCTCGCCGATCTCGCCGGGCGGCAGGACTTCGCCGGTGTCCAGGCTGACGATCTTCTCCAACGTGTCGGCGACGGCGGGGCCGACGGTGCCTTCGCGCGGGCTGGCGATCGGGTTGACGTTAGTGATCGGGCTGGACTCCGTCATGCCGTAACCCTGCATGACGATGCAGTTGAGCTTCTCCGCGGCCTGGCGGCCGACCTCGAGCGGCAGCGGCGCCGCGCCGGACATCAGGAAGCGCAGCGACGACATGTCGAACTCGGCGAGGCGCGGCTGGTGGACGAGCGCGAGCACGACGGGCGGCACGCAGTAGAGGTCGGTGACCTTGTATCGCTGGATGATGCCCATCGCTGCCTCGGGCTCGAAGCGCGGCAGTATGATCTGCGTCGCGCCGGCGGCGAGGCCGCAGTTGAGCAGCACCATCATCCCGTAGATGTGAAAGAAGGGCAGGAAGTCGAGGACGATGGCGTCCTCCGTCGTCATGCCGAGCGCCATCGTCTGGCGGATGTTCGCCGTGAGGTTCTGGTGGCTGAGCATGACGCCCTTGGGCATGCCGGTCGTGCCGCTGGAGTACGGCAGCACTGCCAGGTCCTTGAGCGGGTCGATGTGCACCGGCGCGGGATCGCCCTTCGCGGAGCGGGCCATGTCCCATGCGCCTTCCAGCTCGAACACGTCGCGGAGCTGCGGCACGTTGGCCTTCGCCTCGTCCACGATGCCCTTGAGCTGGCTGAGGGTAAAGACCATCTTTGCGCCAGCGTCGTGGAGCTGGTGCTCGACCTCGCGCTCGCGGTACAGCGGGTTGAGCGTGGTGACGATGGCACCGGCCATCAGCGCGCCGTGCAGCACGACCGCGTACTCGACGGAGTTCGGGGCAAAGAGCGCGATCATGTCGCCCTTGGCGATGCCGCGATCCTGGAGCGCACGCGCCATGCCGCGCACGGCGGCCCAAAACTCGCCGTAGGTGTACGCCGTGCCCTCGGCGGTCATCAGTGCGGGCTTGTCGGGCAGGCGGCGGACGGTGGCCTCCATGAGCTGCGGCACGCTGAGGGGCGTGTAGGGCTCCAGGCTTGGCCACGGGCTGCTGAAGATCATCTGGTACCTCCGGTTGCGGCGGTGGATAGGGAGCCTACGCTATCACGCGGAGCGCGGCGCTTCAACTTGCCGGGGATTCACCACCGAGGCGCAGGGGACACAGAGGTAAGGCGCAGAAGCACTGAGGTCGGGGCGGGGAGGGCCGGGCGGGTCGGGATTAGCGGCGGACGACTTTGCGGCCGGTGGCCTCCAGGTGGGCCGTCCACTCGGTGGCAGCGCGAGCGAAGGCTTCCTCGGCGGCGCGCACCTGCTCGAGCATCCACTCGGGCTCGTCGCCGGCTTCGGCCTTGCGCTTCTCCAGCACCTTGCGCGCGTCGCGCAGGGCGATCTGGGCCTCGCGGAAGGCTGCGCCAAGTTCGATGGAGCGCGGGTCCTGCGGCACCGGCGGCTCGAACGAGCGCGGGCCGCGGTCGCGGTCGCGCGAACTGCGCTCGCCGCCGCGCCCCGGTGGCCTGCCTTCGCGTGCGGGCCGTCCGTCACGCGCCGGGCGAGACTCCCGTTGCGGACGGGCTTCGCGTGGCGGGCGGTCGGACGCGCCCGGAGCGCGCTGGATACGGCCGGCCGACGGCGGGCCCGGCGGCTCGCCGGGGGGGCGGTCGCCGCGGCCACGGCGGTTGTCCTGGCGCTGCGATCGGCCCGATGCCGACGGGCCGGGCTGGCCGGGCGGGGCTGTCGGGCCGGGAGGGCCTGGCGGTCCCGGAGGCGCGCCCTCGGGGCGGCCGCCCTCCGGGGCGCCGCTTCCGGAGCGTCCGCCGCGCCCGCGCCGGCGCCGCTTGCGTGCTGGTTGCTGCTGCTCTTCCACAGGAGAAGGGTATCGGATGTTGCCCGCAGACACACCCGCCGCCGGCATGGTGCTGGTGCGGCTGAGGGTCTACGCTCAGGCGAGGAGGCGACGCTATGAAGGTGAACGAGATCCCGACGCCGGCCCTGATCGTCGATGTGCGGGCGATGGAGCGGAACATCGAGCGGATGGCGGCGTACTTCGCCGGGCGGACGTGCAAGCTGCGGCCGCACTTCAAGGCGCACAAGACGCCGGCCATCGCCAGGCGGCAGCTCGCGGCGGGCTCGTGCACCGGGCTCACGTGCGCCACGGTAGGCGAGGCGGAGGTCGTGTTGCGCGAGCGCCTGACGGACGAGATCCTGATCGCGAACCAGGTCGTCGGCCCGGGCAAGGCGGAGCGCGTCGCGAAGATCGCCGGACAGGCGAGCGTCATCGTCGCGGTCGATTCGGAGTACGGCCTGCGAGACATCGCGCTGGCGGCACGGATGGCGGGCACGCAGGTGGGCGTGCTGGTGGACGTGGGTGTGGGGCTGCCGCGCTGCGGCATCGCGCCGGGCGAGCCGGCGGTGGCGCTGGCGCGGCTGGTGCAGGAGACCGAGGGCGTCGTTCTGCGCGGCGTCATGGGCTACGAGGGCCACGTGGTCGGCATCGAGGACCGCGCTGACCGCGAGGAGAAGACGCAGAAGGCGATGGAGCGGCTGCTCCGCACAGCGACGATGGTGCGCGAGGCGGGGCTGCGCTGCGACATCGTCAGCGGCGGCGGCACCGGCACGTACGACATCACCGGCGCGATGGAGGGGATCACCGAGGTCCAGGCGGGGTCGTACGTGCTGATGGACACGGCGTACGCGAAGCTCGACATCCCGTTCGCGCAGGCGTTCAGCGTGCTGGGCACGGTGCTGAGCCGGCCGCGTCCTGAGCAGTGCGCGGCGGACAACGGGCACAAGGCCTGCTCCGTCGATCACGGCAACCCGGCCGTGAAGGGCGTCGCGGGCGCGACGGTGCTCTTCCTCAGCGACGAGCACGCGACGATCGGGCTGCCGGCGGACTGCGCGCTCGCGGTCGGCGACCGCATCGAACTGTGGCCCTCGCACATCGACCCGACGATCAACCTGCACGATGCGATGTACGCGGTGGAGGGCGACGACGTGGTGGAGGTGTGGCCGATCGCCGCGCGCGGCTACCCGGAGCAGCGGGCGCGCTGACGGGTCAGCCCGCCTCGCAGTGACGCTTGATGGCGCGCAGCGACGCGCCGACCGTAGCCTTCGTGGCCCGGCCGATGTAGGCGCGCTCGATCAGCGCGCCGAGCAGCGGCCACGGCACGCGCACGAGCATCGCGGCGGTGAGCCGGGTGCCTTCGCCCAGCGGTTGCAGCGTGTAGGTCTCGTCGAAGCGGAAGGGGCCGACAGCAAGCAGAGAGCGCAGGCGTTGCGACGCAACGACCTCCCGTGGACGATCGTGCAGGAGACGGAAGGGGCCGTTGGCGTAGCGCCAGCGGACGTGCTGGCCGGGCTGCGGATAGTCGGGCGGGGCGTCGAGCGCGCCGGCGACGCCGGTATCCCATTGCACGACCTCAGCGGGGTCGCAGAGCGCGCGCCAGACGCGCGCGGGCGGCGCGGCGATCTCGACCGTCACATCGAAGGCGTACACGCCGCTCAGTCTCCCGGCGCGAGCAGCCGCTCGAGCAGCGCGGCGTCGCGCGAGAAGAGTCCGGCGGCGGGCAGGCGGCGCAGCAGCTCCGCCCAGCGGGGGTCGGCGCGCACCGCCTGCGCGATGAGCGCGCGCGCCTCGGCGGGCTGCGTGCGGGCGAGGCTGAGTCCGAGCCAGAACGCGATCTCCACGTTGTCCGGCGCCAGCTCGCGCGCGGCGCGGATGTGGGGCATCGCCTCGTCGATCTTGCCGGCGGTGAGCAGCTCTTCGCCGCGGCCCTGCGCGTCGTAGGCGCGGCGCAGCGTGAGCAGACGGCGCAGCTCGACGAGCGGCTCCGTGTGGTCTTCGACGCGCAGGTCGACCGGCCGATCGAGCCACGGGCGGCGGGTGTTCGTGCTGTTGACGACGACGATCGCCGCGGACTGGCGGCCGCGGAGATCGCCGCCCTCGGCCTCGGCGGCATCGAGCGCGGCGAGCATACGGTGAGCGAGATCGCCGGATTCGGCGTCGTAGGCGCGGAGCATGGCGTCCGGGACGGTGTCGCGCTCCATCATGTTGGCCTGCACGCTGACGGCTGCGCCGATGCGGTGCCCGGCGTGGGCGATGCAGCGGTCGCCGGTGTGCGCGGCGACGTTGCCGACGGCGTCGATCATCGCCACCTGGCGCAGCGCCGCGCCGGGGTCGGCCGTTAGCAGCGCCCGCAGCGCGTCGGGCGCGGTCATGCCGCTGCGCATCAGGTCGAGGCCGCGCGGGCCGTAGGCGGGCTCGACGATCGACTGGGTCGCCACGGCGCCGACGCCCGTTTCGAGCCAGGGCACGACGGGGCCGACGGAGAAGTAGTGCGACTGGACGGCGACGCCCATCTGCCCGGTGACAGCGTCGCGCGCGACGATGGAGTAGGTCACGAGGCGGCCTCCGCGGTGACGCCCGCGCGCGTGAGCTGCTCGCTGACTTCCCAGAGCCGCTTCGCGACGGCCTCGTCGCGCGACTCGGCGTTCGATTCGCGCTGGCGGCACTTCACGAAGTAGGCGCCGGTGACGCCTTCGACGTCCGGCGACGAGGCCAGGTAGATCGTCGTCTCCGCGCCCTTCTCGGGCGTGATGAAGAACGGACGGCCGATCACCTGGAACACGGCGAACGCGCCGCCGACGAAGCCGCCGTTGCTCTTGCCGAAGTTGGTCCGCACGACGCCGGGGTGCAGGCAGTTCGCCGTGACGCCGGTGCCGGCGAGCCGTCGCGCCAGTTCGTAGGTGAAGAGCACGTTGGCCAGCTTGGACTGGCCGTACGTGCGCATGCCGCTGTAGCGCCGCTCGCCCTGCAGGTCGTCGAAGTTCATGTGGCCGCCGACGTGCGCGTCGGAGCTGACGTTGACGACGCGGGCCGGGGCGCTGGCCTTCAGCGTGTCGAGGAGGAGCTCCGTGAGCAGGAAGTACGCCAGGTGGTTGACGGCGAAGGTGGTCTCGTAGCCGTCGACGGTGGTGGAGCGGCCGGCGTTGTAGGCGCCGGCGTTGTTGACCAGCACGTGCAGCCGGTCGTGGCCGGTCTTGAAGTCGGCCGCGAGCCGGCGGACCTCCGCGAGCGACGAGAGGTCCGCGACGAGCAGTTCGACGGCGTCGTTGCCCGTCTCACGCTTGATCTGCGCCGCGGTCGCTTCGCCTTTCGCGCGGTTGCGCGCGACGATCACGGTGCGCGCGCCCATGCGGGCCAGCGCGGTGGCCGTCGGCACGCCGATGCCGCTGGTGGCGCCCGTCACGAGCACCGTTTTGCCGCTGAGGTCGGGGCTGGTTGCCATATCGACTCCGTTCGCTATGCCGGTTGCGGGGAGGGCCGTCCTCCACAGATTACACAGATGACGCCGATGGGGTTTGGTTGAGGTGTTGTTTTTCGGGAAATTGCGTTCTTTCTGATTGAGTTGCATCGGCAACCGGGGTGCGCTGGCTGATTGATGCGCGGGCGCCTGCGGCGCACAGCAAACGGCCGGCGACAGCAGACAACAGACAGCAGACAACAGAGGGGGGCCGGCGCCGCGCGGGGGTAGGTGACGGCAAACAGCAAACGGCAAGCAGCAAAGGGCAGGCGAACGGCAACCGGCGGGCGGCAAGGCGCGCATCAGGCTGGTGGTGCATCAAAGGGCCAGTTGTCGTCCGGGTCATCGGCTCGTTCCACTTCTTCCATCAGGCCGGGGGTGAACCAGGCTTCCATGACGGGGACGAATCGTGCCTCGCGGAGGCGGCGGACGTGTTCGGCGCGGTCGAGTTGGAGGTTCGTGGCGCGGAGCCTGGCGAGGAGGCGGGCCGTGCGCAGGAGTTGCTGGGGGCTGCGGCGGGCGGGGCGCGTGAGGCGGCGGCCGGTGAAGGCGTCGCGGCCGTGGGTCTGCTCGTAGATGGCGATCTCGGCGAGGACGGCGTCGGATTCGGCGCCGAGCTGGGCGGTGTCGGCGAGGGCGCCGGTGGTGGCGCGGAGGTGGGCGGCGGCGGGGTGGTCGTGGAGGAAGCGGGCCATGACGAGGCCGACCTCGCGGATGGCGGTGTTGCGGGCGCGGGCGGACGCGCCGAGATGCAGGAGTACCTCGCGGGTCTCGGGGTCGTGCATGAGGGCGAGCACGACGGCCTTGACACGCCCGGAGTGAGCGCCGGTCTTGAGTGCGTTCGTGTTGCCGAGCGGCGCGCCTGCGCCCGGGCGGCGTCCTCCTCTCGGCATGTTGGCCCCCCTTTCTTCCGCAGATGGCGCAGATGCCTGGGGGCGATGGTACGCGGGCGGGGGCGGAAGTCTAAGGGCGGCGTGTCACCGGGGGCTGGGCGGTCAGAGAACGGAGACTGGGATTACAGCACGCACGTTCTAGTTCAAATCCTCAAGCAGCCCTGACTTGACGCCGATGCTATAGTGACTGCAGAGGGATTGACGGCCATCTACGTTGCTCGCTAAGGTAGAGGCCAGCCAAGAAAGAGCGAGGGAGGAGGTACATGACGTGGCTAAGCCCATAGAAGGCATCCCCGTATTCAAAGGGCCGGCGGCCGCATGGCTAGACGAGTACCTCGATAACGCTAAGCCCGCTAGCAAGAAGGTGCGCGCTGATGCCGCCTTTGACTTAGAGGTTCGCAAGAGGGTCGTACCTCTTGCTGAGCTCCGTGCGTTGAATGCAAAGCGGCCCACCACCTAGGTGGGTCGCTCGCTTTCGCCCGGTTACCTGGACGCGTAGAGGTCGTAGAACATCCAGTACATCGAATTTTGCACGTAATCTCTGTACGTGGCGTTCTCGTCCTTCTCGCGCATTCTTATGAACCTCTGACGTTCGTAGAATCCAACAGCAGCAACGTTCTCCACGTCGACCTGTAAAGCGAGCATGCGACAGCCGATCGGGAGTTCTCGCGCCATCTGACGTACGACAGCTATGATCTTCTTGCCGTAGCCTCGTCGCTGTTCCGCCTCCGAAACCCCCAACCTACCGATAAGCAAGGCCGGGACGATTTCGTATGGGAGGCGATGCCCCTTTACGTTCGCACGGTTAATGTGAGCAGCCGAGACAGCCACAAACCCTACCGGCTCAGCTGAAGCTCCGTAGCACAAGTAGGTCTTACTGACCTCATAGGCTTGATGCGCAAGAGCATCGTCGCGCAAGTACTCATTCAGGTCAACGTGCCACGCTTCGGCGCCACACGAGAACCCGGCGAAGTCTCGAAGCCCCTCTTCGGTTAACGGCTCGAAGGCAAATTTGTCGTCTGACGTGAGTGTCACGGAACGCGCTCCCGCAGCGAGCCGAGGCGCTGCCCCAGCACTCGCTTTACGGCCATCTCGATGTGGTAGCGTGGCATGACGGCGGCCGTCAGGGCTTCCTCGGACAGTGATTGTCTCAGATTGTCGATGTCCCATTCGCGCGAACCGCGTAGCGCACGTGTGCCGATCACCGTCTCGATGAGTGCTTGCTCAAACCACTCCCGGACAGTTTCGCGCACCGTGTCGCGGGCACCGGGCACGTCCTGGTAGCGCTGCGTCCACCGCTCGATGAAGTCTGTGAACGCTCTGAAATCGGCGTTGATGAGGAGACGGTTCTGATCGTGTAGGTATTTCGCCGCTCTATCCTCGAGGTCTGGGGCCGTACGTGTTCCCGCCTCAACGGAGATCCAAATCACGTCGGGATCGGCATTGCCGATGATTTCATCCGCGTTCTCTCCTTCTTCGGCGAGGAACAGCGCATAGACGTTGCCGGCTTGTCCCCCGCCGCCGCGCGATCCTCCTCGACGACCACCGCCGGACGGCTCGTCCGTGGCTTCGCTCTTGTCGTGTCCCAGGACAATGCTGTCCGGGTCAACCTTGTGTTTCCCGCTCGGCGCAGGACGATACCGACTAAGTCGGAAGAGTTCGCGGATCTGCTTCAGCCTCTCGCGGATCGCCTGACGGTGATCCCCAGAATGCGAGCCCGACGCTACGTCCTCCATCAAAGACTTGATCTCGTCCGGCATGGCCGCCCGGAACTCTGCCGCCCATTCGGCCCACGGCATAGGGTTAGCGTCGATCAAGAGATGCGTCCGGGCGGTATTGGACGTTAACCGGCGATCTTGTGCCGGCTGAGGTTCGATGTAGATCACGACTCGCTGTGAGCCGAAAATCACACCAAAGTTCTGCAGCCGTGCGGTGCCGGCTCGCCCGGCAGCCATTTCGTACAGCTCGTCTTTGTACAAGGCAGCGACGTGACCCGTGGACGCCAGGTTACCGGAGTTCTGAGAAAGTGATGCGTCATCCTTCAAGATCCACCAATGCGCCGTCGCGCCTGAAAGCTCGACCGAACCTTTCGACTCCGCCTGCCTCTCCAAATACGGTGATTGGCCAGTTAAGGTGCGGAGCAAGTTGCTATCGGTGTTGCTCCGCGGGTGTTCCCAGCCTTCTCGCGCCCTGACGACGACGCCGTCCGGGAAGCGAAAGAACCGAGTATTGAGGTAATAGGTCACCCAACGTGAAGGACTCGGTGCGCCTACGGGAGCCGCCATCGTATCAGCCTCCTCGTCGTTCCCCGGTAGGACGACCATTGTCCCATGCTCCCCGATCTGAGGTGGCTTCACGTCATCGGTTACGGCGACCCAATGGGCGAACGATCCGTCGCGCTTTTCGAACTGACGCAGCCCGTAGGTGCCAGTTTCTGGATCGCGCCACAGATGAATCATGGCACCGTGACCATCCTTCCACGATAGGTAGATCAGCCCGGCATGATTTCGCGTGGCGGCGGCGATCTTTGCGCCGACGCCAAAGTTGGTGTCATAGCTTTGAAGGCGGCCGGACGAAGAAAGCTTGTTGATGTACTCGACCATCTCGGGACCGGTCATACCGATTCCGGAGTCGACAACCGAAAGCTTAAAGATGTCGGTGAGCGTGTGAGTGCAATCGGCTCGTGGACAGTCGTTCGGACAACTCATTCTACACGATCTACACATCTATCGCTCACCGGAAGCACGCCTCGTCGCCAGGCGGGGAGGCCGGCTGCGCCTGCATCGGCGAACGGACCTCCCCTCGGGCCCGCTTCGGCGCCAGAATCCGCGAGCCGCTGTGGCGGTCTTTCGTGCGGGGTAGGACGGCTGTGCTCAGCTGGCGAAGACTTCTTCGGCGGGGGTGATGCGGATGGCTACGGGGCGGATGGCGAGGTCGCGGGCGCCGATCACCTCGTCTTCTTCCAGCACGGACGGCGGTTTCGGGGCGTCGTAGGCGATCGTCGCGGGCTCGCGGGAGAGGAGGGCGGCGCGCAGGGCGTCGGCGTCGTGCGTGACGGCGACGACGCTGAGGTCGCGGTACGAGAGGTGGCGGCGGAGGGCGTCGTTCACGGCGGCGACGGTGAGCGCGGACATGCGGGCGCGCATGGTCGAGGTGAACTCGCCGAT
>JBGQBE010000062.1:0-14487 GCA_041494685.1 Dehalococcoidia bacterium
AATGGTAGGACAGCGGATTCTGGATCCGTATGTGGGGGTTCGAATCCTCCATCCCCAGCCACTTGGCGCATTCGTCTAGCGGCCCAGGACGCCGCCCTCTCAAGGCGGAGATCGCGGGTTCGAATCCCGCATGCGCTACCAGCATCTGAATCTGTGAAGCCCTCTCGGCGGAAGCGAATCCTGCCAGGAGGGCTTCACAGTCTGTGCCTGTATCCGCCGGCCATCACCCCCTGCGCCCGCATGCGGCGACGTACGACGCCAGCGGCGCCACGAACGACCGTTCCAGGAAGCCGCTCACGCTCCACCGCCAGAGCAGCGCCACCGCGAGCAGCGAGCCCAGGACGCTCGACAGGTTGTTCCGCGTCGCCTCCTCCATGCCGCCGGGTTGCAGAGCCGTGTCCCCGTAGCGGTCCGTGAGGTACTCGCTCATCTCCCAGAACCCGTGCAGCGACGTGTACGCCGCCAGTCCGAACAGCGCCGCGCCCCAGAACCCGACGCGCACCACGCCGTGCCGCTCGAGCACGAGCACGACAGCTACGATGATGAACATCAGCGGCAGCGTGTTGAGGAAGTGCACCGTGTCGTCCCAGTGCTTCCAGTTGCCGTACCAGTGCAGGTCGTTGCCGACGATGTCGACGGTCAGCGCGAAGCTCCAGCACAGGTCGGGAAGGATGGGATACGGCCCCTGCATCCGGCGTACGACGTAAAGCACCGGCACGATCGCCGCGAGTACGGGATACATGATCGCGCGCGCGGTCAGCGACTTCTGCTCGAACTGCGGCAGGTCCGGGAACGCCAGCATGAACGCGACGGCGCCCGCCATCGAGACCTTCACGGCCACGTTCGCGGCGGTCTCGAACCATCGCGCGCGACCGCCCGCCGCGAACGCGCCGACGGCCAGTGCCAGCGCCACGCCGAAGGCCGCGAACAGCGCCGTTCCCTCGATTGTGACGCCGCGTCCCTCATGGCGGAACCACATCAGGAACCCGAGCCGTGGCGCGTCCTGCTCCGACGCGATGGCGAGCCCTCCGAACGCCGCCATCATCGCCACCGTCACGACGATCGCGCGCGCGGCCGCATCGTGTTGCGCTGGAACGTGTGCGGCCGCGTCGCGGCGGGCGTGATCGCTCATCGGCATGTCTCCGCGTTCAGTCTATGCTCGCGCCGGCGCGGCACCGCCTGCCATCTGTCACCCGCCCGGGGTATGGTCGGCTCATGTCGCAGCCTCCAGCACCGCGGGAACAGGCGGCTGGCGTCAAGAGCGCTACCCATCCGCTACCACGAACAGCAAGAGCCCGGACGCACCGTCCGGGCTCTTTGTTTCCCGCCTCTGACCGCCTCCGCAGCCCCCTACTTGTTCGTCTTCCACACCAGCGTCGCGCCGGAGTGCCCGGCGATTACCATCAGCGCGACCGCCACCAGCGCCACCGGCACGGCCGCCACGTACAACGCCGTGTGCTCGTTGAACGGCAGCCGGTAGCGGTCGGTGATGCCCAGGTGCTCACGGATGCGCTCGCCGTACGCGTGGTAGACGTACAGCGCCACGCACGCCATCGCCAGCAGCCACGCCGAGACGAACGCCAGGTCGCCCTGCTGTGGATGGTCGCCCGCGCGCTTGCCCGCCGCGCGGAGCGTGTGCTGCAGCGGTTCGCCCGACTGCTTCGCCAGGAAGGCCCCGACGGCGCCGCCCAGCGACAGCAGCGCGATGGGGAAGTAGTAGACGCGGCGCCACGCCTCGTTCCAGCCGACCGCGATCAGCGCGGCCGCGGCCAGCGGCACGAGCACCACGGCCAGGTGGACCACAAGCGGGTGCGTGGGCAGTCCGAATACGGTGTCAGGCATGTGTGTTGCGCTCCTCTGTGAACGCCTTACTCTAGCGCGCCGGGCCGTTACAACTGTTGCGATTCCATGACCGCCAGCCGCCCAAACGCATCACGATGCGTATCGGCGCGGCGACGCGACGAGAGCAGCGTCAGGCCCGCGAAGTCGCGGCGCGGAACGTCAGGTAGTCGAGATTGCCCGGCGAGTAGCCGTACGCCGAAATCACTACGGCGATCTCCGACCGGTGCTGTGTGCCGTGGTTCACGACTTGCCCGATCACGTCGCCAACGGCGAGCCTGGCGGTGCTGCCGTTCTCCGCCCACCACTGCTCCGTGTGCTGCCATGACTCGTCGGTGAGGGTCGCGCAGAAGTCGCGGATCGCGTCGTGCGCCGCGGAGTATGCCGTCCGCATCGATGAGACCGAGTGCCCGGCTGTCTTCCTGGCCGTGGCAAGCTCGTCCTCGCTCCGCGCTTCGTGGCGCCACTTCCCGTTCCAGTAGAGCATCGTCCCGAGCATGTGCGCGAAGGGCTCCCGCACCTCCGCGAACTGTTCGTCGGACAAGCGTTCCGCAGCGGTCAGCAGCCGATCGTCGGCCCACTCGTGGTACGCGACCAGCAGTCTCGAATAGTCAGCCAGCGTCGTCATGCTCGCCTCCCGCGGATCGGGATCTCCACGTCCGCCGCCACTAGGCGTGCGGGTCGATGCGCTGGTAGCGCACGATGGCGTCGAAGTGGTCCAGCACGGTACGGTCCGGCGATGTGATGCCGCGCAGCGGCTGCGGCGTCAGCCGCCGCGCGAAGTACCGCGCTACGACCGCCTTCCTCGCCGAATCCTTGTGCGCCAGCTCCCACGCCGCCTCTTCGACCAGCAGCGACGCCTGCGCGACATCGGCCATGTAGTCGGTCAGCCGCCGCGCCTGCAGCAGCCGCACCTCCTCCGGTGCCGACTCCAGGTACGCCAGCGCCTCCTTCACGTCGTCCACCGCCGCGCCGATCTGCGAGGCCGTGCCGGCCAGCACCGGGTGTTCCGCGCCGCCCAGCGCCCGCTCGACGCGCGCCAGCAGCGCCTCGTCGGCGTGCTCCTTGCGCATCGAGCGCAGCACGTCCAGGCAGATGATGTTCTCCGTGCCCTCCCAGATCGGGTGGCAGACGGCGTCGCGCAACTGCCGCGCCACGGGCCAGTTCTCGATGTAGCCGTTGCCGCCGTGCATCTCGACGGCCTGCGTCGCCAGGTCTACGCCGCGGCGTGCGCAGCGGAACTTCGCCAGCGGCACCAGGATGCGGTACAGCCGCTTCGAATCGGCGTCGTGCGCCGCCCCCGCCCCCGCCTCCGCCGCCTCGAACGCCAGCGCGCAGCCCGCCTCCACCTCGACCACCATGTTCACCAGCGTCTCGCGCACCAGCGGATAGTCAGCGATCGGCCGGCCGAAGGCGTAGCGGTGGTGCGCGTAGATCGCCGCCTCCATGAAGCTGCGGCGCATGATGCCCAGCCCCATGATCGAGACGCCGAAGCGCGAGCTCTGCACCATCTCCATCATGCGGTTGACGCCGCGCCCGTCGCGCGCGCCCACATCGCCGGTGCCGCGCTCCGAGCCCATCAGGTACGCCTCGGCGTCCTTGAAGTCGACCTCGCCGGTCGGCACGGCCCTTGTGCCGAGCTTGTCCTTGAGGCGGCGGATGTGGATGGCGTTGCGGCTGCCGTCGGCGCGGAACTTCGGCACCAGGAACATCGCGAGCCCCGGGAGCCCGGGGTGGGCGCCCTCCGGTCGGGCCAGCGTCAGGATCGCCTCGGCGTCGAGGTTCGAGCAGAACCACTTCGACCCGTCGACGCGCCAGCCGTCGGCGGTCTTGCGTGCGGAGCAGTCGCTGCTCGCCAGGTCGCTGCCGCCCTGCACCTCCGTCATGAACATCCCGCCCGCCCACGCCTGGCCGAAGTCCATCGTCGTCAGGTGCGGGAGGAAGCGCTCGCGGATCTCCGGCGGCGCGTGCCGGTTGACGATGCCCGCGGCGCTGCTCGTCATCCCGATGCCACAGGCAATGCCCGTGTCCGCCTGGTTCAGCAGGTAGAGGAAGCCGGTGTTCACGGTCGCCGGCAGGTGGCCGCCGCGCTCGCGCTTGACGTCCTCGCGCCAGCGCAGCCCCAGGAAGCCGTTCTCCCACAGGTCGCGCTTCGTGTCGATGGCGCTCTGGTGGTGGACGACCTCGTTCACCTCGTTGCCCCACGGGTCGTACTTCTCGAGCCGCGGCGGGTTCTTGTCCGTCATCTCGGAGCGCGGCGCGACGCGCTCGCCCATGACGCTGCCCATGTTGCGGAGCTGCTCCTCGGCGAAGGCGCGGTCGCGCGCAGGCGTCAACCGCTCGACGATTTGGCGCAGGTTGGGGTCCGCCTCCCACCAGTTCTGGCCGATGGCGCTCTCCATCGCCGCGTAGTCCAGACCCTCGTCCGTTGAGCGTTGTTCCGTCGTCATGGCGTCCCTCTCCTGCCTGCGCGTTGTCCCATAGCATACGCCGCCGGAGGCGAAGCATCACGCCCGCGACCCCCGATTGGCGCGTAGGCGCTCCAGCGTGCATCGTTACCGGCGATGGGTGTGCTGGAGTACCTGGTGCTGCTCGTGGTGGCGTTCGCGGCCGGGGCGATCAACGCCGTGGCCGGGGGCGGCTCGCTGATCAGCTTCCCGACGCTGCTCGCCGTCGGCTTCGCCTCCAAGACGGCGAACGTGACGAACACCGTGGCCCTGTGGCCAGGCACGGTGGGCGGCTCCGTCGCCTACCGCTCGGAGCTGGGCCGCCAGCGCCGGCGCCTGCTGATCCTGCTGGCGCCGGCCGTCTCGGGCGCGCTCCTGGGATCGGTGATCCTGCTGGCCACGCCGGGTTCGGCGTTCGACCGGATCGTCCCGTTCCTGATCCTCTTCGCGTGCGGCGTCATGGCGTTCCAGGATCAGCTGGGCGCCTTCGCGGTGCACCACCGCCTCGGCTCGCGCGACGCCGACCACGTACCACTGCCGCTCCTCGGCGTGACGTTCATCGGGGCGATCTACGGCGCCTACTTCGGTGCCGGGCTCGGCATCATCATGCTGGCGTTCCTCAGCATCCTGCTCCCCGACGACATCCAGCATTCCAACGCGCTCAAGGGCATGCTGGCGCTGATCATCAACGCCATCGGCGTGCTGTACTTCGCGCTGTTCGGGCCGGTGCGCTGGACCGCCGCGGCGGTGATGGCGGTCGGCGCGGTCTCGGGCGGCTATCTCGGCGTCGGCATCGCGCGGCGTCTCGGCCGGAAGTGGCTGCGCTGGGCGGTCATCGCCTACGGCCTGACGGCGGCGATCATCCTGCTTGTGAAGTAGGCGTCCGGCGCCCCGCTAGACGATCCGCCCGCGAAGACGCACAATGATCGCGCACCCTTAGCAGACGACGGAGGACGGGATGATCGACACGGCGCTGGTGGCATCGAGGCCGGAGGACCTGGGCATCGATCCGGAGAAGCTCGAGGCGGTATTCGCGCGGGCGAAGCGCGACGTCGACGACGGCACGCTGCCGAGCGCGCAGGTCGCCGTAGCGCGGCACGGCAGGCTCGCGGGCATGCGGACGTACGGCGCGGCGGTGCAGGGCGGCGTCGAGAAGCCGGCCACGGACGACACGCTCTACCACTTTTTCTCGTCCACCAAGGCGGTCGTCGCGGCGGCGGTCTGGCTGCTCTTCGAGGACGGCCAGCTCCGGCTCGACGAGAAGGTGGCGGACATCATCCCCGAGTTTGGCACGAACGGGAAAGAGATCATCGACGTGGAGACGATGATGCTACACGCGGGCGGCTTCCCGTACGGGCCGTTCGCGCAGGAGCATTGGGGCGACCACGCGGCACTCCTCGAAGCGTTCGCGCGGTGGCGGCTCAACTGGCCGGTCGATTCGCGCTACGAGTACCACCCCACGTCGATGCACTGGGTGCTCTCCGAGATCCTGCTGCGGCGGGGCGGGCTCAACTACAAGGACCTGATCCGCGAGCGCATCACCGGGCCGATGGGGCTCGACGAGCTGTACATCGGCTGCCCGCCGGAGCAGCAGCACCGCGTCGCCGACATCGTGCATGTCGGAACGCCCGTCGAGCCGCCCGGCGGCTGGGGCGAGGTGACGCCGGAGATGCTGGAGCGCTTCAATCGCCCCGCCGTGCGCGCCGCGGGCGCGCCGGGCGCCGGCGCGGTCGCCAGCGCCGCGACGATGGCGCTGTTCTACCAGCCGCTGATCAACGGCGGCGTCACCGCGCGCGGTACGCGCATCATGAAGGCCGAGACGATCGCCTTCGGCACGAAGGTGCGCGCGCGTCCGTACCACATCGACCTGACCTTGCAGTTCATCGACCCGAATCTGCGCGTCAACACGAACCGCGCACTCGCGGTGTCGGTGGCGGGCGACGACGGCTATGCGTTCATGCGGGGCTTCGGGCGCACCTGCTCCGGCCGCGCCTTCGGGCACGGCGGCGCCGGCGGCCAGATCGCCTGGGGCGACCCGGAGACGGGGATCTCGGTCGGCTACTGCACCAACGGCTTCGTCGACGTCATGACCTACGGCCGCCGCATCACCGCGATTGGCAGCCTCGCCGGGCTCTGCGCGTCGTAGCGGCTACTGCCGGGCGAGCTTCAGGATCTTGTTGTTGAACGTCACGAGGTACACCTCGCCGGCGCCGTCCTGCGCGAACGACGTGATGCTGGCGTGCGTATCGGCAAGCGGGATCGCCGCCCCGTTGTTGCTGGCGATATCGACGGCCCAGACGCGGCCGGAGCAGTAGTCGCCGTAGACGTACCAGCCGTCCAGCTCGGGCATCGATGCGCCGCGATAGACAAAGCCCCCCGTGACGGAGCAGCCGAAGTCGTGACTGTACTCGGCGCGCGGAGGCAGCAGACCGGACCGGTCACAGCCGTCGGCCGGCTGGTAGCAATGGTTGCCCTCCATCACGTGCCAGCCGTAGTTCGCGCCCGCCACGATGCGGTCCACCTCTTCCCACAGGTTCTGGCCGACGTCGCCCGCCCAAAGCTGACCGCTTACGGTGTCGACGTTGATGCGCCACGGGTTGCGCAGGCCGAAGGCGTAGACCTCGCCGCGGCCGCCGCCGTGCGCGAACGGGTTGTCGTTCGGGATACGGTAGGTGCCGCCGCCCGACACGTCGATGCGGAGGATCTTGCCCAGGAGCGAGTTGGTGTTCTGGCCGTTGCCGTCGGGGTCGCCACCGCCGCCGCCGTCGCCGACGCCGATGTAGAGATCGCCGTCCGGGCCGAAGGCCAGCGCGCCGCCGTTGTGGTTCGGGAATCGCTTCTCGGGCAGATCGATGACGACCTGCTCCGATGCGGCGTCGGCCGTCGCTCCGTGCGCGGTGAAGCGCGATACGCGGTTGTGACGCGGACCTCCCGCGGTGTAGTAGACGTAGAACGTGCCGCTCGACGCGTAGTCGGGAGCGTAGGCCAGCCCGAGCAGCCCCTCTTCGGTACCGGGGCCCGGGATCAGCCAGCCGCTGATATCGAGGAATACCGACGGTGCGTCGCTGGCATCGTTCAGGTTTGCGCGGTAGATGATGCCGTGCTGCGTCAACACGAGCGCCTCGCCCGGGTCGCCGGGGATCGGCTGCAGTCCCACCATGCCGTCCAGGTTGACGTTATGGAAGACCTGCACGGCGGTGTAGCGGTTAGGCATCGGACATCCGGTCAGCACCAGCGCCGCCGCCAGCAGCATGCCGGCGAGCAGCGTCGCGCGAAGTCGCATCATGGCCGTGACCCCTTTCGTCCCTCCCCTATGGTACGCATTCGGATGGTCCGGTGGTTACTCAAGGCGCCTGAGCACGTGATCGTCGTTACGTTAACGGGGCAGGATCGCCTCGCCGCCATCTTTACCATCGGTTAATCGCCGTTAACAACCCGTTAACCAGGCGTGTCTAGCCTGCAAACCGGAATACCCGTGCGATCGATGCGGCACACGGGCCTCGCGGCGAGGCTGATGGAGACAGGAGTGGGAACGTACATGACACCTGGACACAGGCAACGGCGGAGACTGTTCGGAGCGGCGGTGGCGTTGGCCGCGGTGGGCGCGCTGCTCTTCGCGGCGTGCGGTGGCGGCACAAGCTCCAGCGACAAGACCGCGACGGCCTCCGCCGGCAAACCGGCCGCGACCAGCGCGGCCACGAAGCCGGCCGGCACGGCGGCCGCCAGTAGCACCGCCGGCAGCGGCAACGTCACGATCCCGACGGATGTGGGGAAGGACGACAGCGCCAAGCTGACGGGAGCGGGCTCGACGTTCGCCAACCCCCTGTACACGCGCTGGGCGTCCGACTACAAGTCGAAGGTGGCGAGCGGCGTCGAGATCAACTATCAGTCAGTGGGCTCCGGCGCGGGCATCCAGCAACTGACGGCGCAGACCGTGGACTTCGGAGCGAGCGACGCGCCGATGACTGACGCGGAGGCGGCGAAGGCAGCGGGCCCGGTCCAGCACATCCCGACGGCCCTGGGAGCGGTGGTGATCACCTACAACGTCGCCGGGGTGGCTCAGCCGCTGAAACTGGACGGGGACACGATCGCCAAGATCTACCTGGGGAAGATCACCAAGTGGAACGACCCGGCGATCGCCGGACAAAATGCGGGCGTGACGCTGCCGTCGGCGGAGATCGTCGTGGTGCACCGGTCAGACGGGAGCGGCACGAGTTTCATCTTCACGGATTACCTGAGCAAGGTGAGCGCGGACTGGAACGCGGGTCCGGGGACGAGCAAGAATCCGCAATGGCCGGTGGGGCTGGGCGGCCAGGGGAACGAGGGCGTCACCCAGCAGGTGAAGCAGAACAAGAACTCCATCGGCTACGTGGAGTTGGGGTACGCGCAGAACAACAACCTGCCCTACGCGCAGGCGAAGAACAAGTCGGGAGAATACATCACGCCGACGGCGGACTCCACATCGCTGGCAGCAACGGGGGTATCGATCCCGGCGGACTACCGGGTGAGTATCGTGGACTCGCCGACGAAGGGGGCGTATCCGATCGTCGGGTTCACCTGGATCATCATGTACAAGGACCAGAAGGACGCGACGAAGGCGAAGGCGCTCGCGGACTGGCTCTGGTGGGCGATCCACGACGGGCAGAGCGTGGAGGCGTCCCTCGGGTACGCGCCGCTGCCCGCGGACGTCGTCAAGGCGCTCGAGAAGACGCTCACGACGGACGTAACGTCGGGCGGCGCCCCGTTGCTCAAGGGCTCCTGACGCGCATTTCCCGCGGAAGGGCGGCGTGCGGGCTGACCGTACGTCGCCCTTCCGCTACTCTATCGAGGCCAGATGCAACTCACTGAGCCCCGCGTTCGCCCGGATTTCCAGCACGCCGAAGGCCTGTTCGCGCGGCACGGCCGCCTCGAGCCGATCTTCCGCGGCGCGGTGACGCTGGTCGCACTTAGCGTCCTCCTGCTCGTGCTGCTCATGGTCTACGAACTGGCGCACCAGGCCTGGCCGGCGATCGACAAGTTCGGCCTGCGCTTCCTCTGGTCGAGAGAATGGAACCCGCCCAAAGAGCGCTTCGGCGCGTTCCCGTTCATCGTCGGCACGCTGGTCACGTCCATGCTGGCGCTCGGGTTCGGCACGGTCGTCGGCGTCGGTGCGGCGCTCTTCCTCGTCGAGTTCGCGCCCGCCTGGGTGCGCGTGCCGGTCTCCTACATGGTGGAGCTGCTGGCGGCGATCCCGAGTGTCGTCTACGGGCTCTGGGGCGTCTTCGTGCTCGGCCCCTGGATCCAGCACACGGCCGGGCCGTACATCCTCGACTACCTCGGCTGGATGCCGTTCGTGCACGGCCCGCCGCTCGGCGTCGGCATCCTGGCCGCCGTGCTGATCCTCACGATCATGATCTTGCCGACGATCGTTGCCATCTCGCGCGACGTGATCTCCGCGGTGCCGCGTTCGCAGCGCGAGGGCATCCTGGCGCTCGGCGCGACGCGCTGGGAGATGATCCGCATCGCGGTGCTGCCATACGCGCGCTCCGGCGTGCTGGGCGCGGCGATCCTCGGCCTCGCGCGCGCCATCGGCGAGACGCTGGCCGTCGCGCTGGTCATCGGCAACAGCACGAACGTGCCGGACTCGATCTTCTCGCCGGCGTATACGATGGCCAGCGTCATCGCGAACCAGTTCCGCGAGGTCGAGAACGACATGCACCGCGCGGCGCTGATCTACATCGGCCTGCTGCTGCTGCTGATCACGCTGATCGTCAACGCCATCGCCCGCGTGCTCGTCTGGCGCGTGACGAAGGGCCAGATTACGACGGTGATCGAATGATCGCGGCAACATCGCGCAACCGCCGCCGTCGCCGCATCGTCGATACGATTGCGTCCGCCGCGATCACAGGTGCCGGCATCGGCGTCATCGTGCCGCTGGTCGTCATCCTGCTGTTCCTCTTTGTGAAGGGCCTGCCCGCCCTGCATGTGGACCTCTTCACCCAGAACCCCGGCCCGACGGGCGTCGCCGGCGGCGGCATCAAGAGTTCTATCGTGGGCTCGGTTCTGCTGCTCGGGCTGGCGCTGGTCATGGGGCTGCCGCCGGCGATCGCGACGGGCGTCTACCTCGCGGAGTACGGCCGCGGCCGCCTCGGCTTCGTCATCCGCTTCCTCGTCGACGTGCTGGCAGGCGTGCCGTCGATCACGATCGGCATCTTCGTCTATACGGCCGTGGTTCTGAACATGGGCAACATCAACCGGTTCACCGGCGGCGATCAGAAGTTCACGGCCTTCGCCGGCGGCATCGCGCTCGCGTTGATCATGCTGCCGATCGTCAGCCGCGTCACCGAGGAGATGCTGCTGCTTGTGCCGCAGATGACGCGCGAGGCCTCGTACGCGCTGGGCGTGCCGAAATGGCGCACGATCCTGACGGTGGTGCTGCCCGCCGCCTCCAGCGGCATCATGACCGGCATCGTGCTGGCGTCCGCGCGCGTCGCTGGCGAGGCCGCGCCGCTGCTCTTCACGGCGCTCGGCAACAACTTCTACAGCACCAGCATCTTTCGCCCCATCGATGCGCTGCCGCTGCGCATCTTCACGTACGCCACCGGCCCGTTCCCGTACCAGCATGACCAGGCGTGGGCTGGCTCATTCGTGCTGGTGATGATGGTGCTGGTGATGAGCATCGGCGCGCGGCTGCTGCTCCGGAGGCCGGGCCGATGAGCATCGAGCAGGCGGCACGGCCCGCGACCTCCGCCGCGGAGCCGGACGGGCGCGCGGTCGACGTGCGCGGGCTGACGGCGTGGTACGGCGCCAAGGTCGGCGTGCGCGACGTCGATATCCGCTTCCCGCAGGAGAAGGTGACCGCGATCATCGGCCCTTCCGGCTGCGGCAAGAGCACGCTGCTCCGTTGCCTGAACCGCATGCACGAGGTCGTGAAGGGCGCGCGGATCGAGGGCAGCGTCCGCGTCGGCGGGCAGGACATCTACGCCCGTAGCATCGACGCGGCGGAGATCCGGCAGCGCGTCGGCATGGTCTTCCAGCGCCCGAACCCGTTCCCGACGATGTCGATCTGGGACAACGCGGGCGTCGGCGCGAAGCTGCTGGGTCACAGGGGCAGCGAGCTTTCCGATATGATCGAGTCGGCGCTGCGCCGCGCCGGGCTCTGGGACGAGGTGCGTGACAAGCTGCGTACGCCGGCGATCGACCTCTCAGGCGGCCAGCAGCAGCGGCTCTGCATCGCGCGGTGCATCGCCGCGCGGCCGGAGGTAATCCTGATGGACGAGCCGTGCAGCGCGCTCGACCCGGCCGCCACGATCAGAATCGAGGATCTGATGCGGGAACTGGCGCGCGAGTACACCGTGATCATCGTCACGCACAACATGCACCAGGCCGCGCGCGTCTCCGACTACACGGCGTTCATGCTCGCGGAGGACGGCGCCGGCGGCCGGCTGGTCGAATTCGCCGACACCGATACCGTCTTCACGAACCCGTCGGATCAGCGCACAGAAGCGTATGTCACCGGCCGGTTCGGGTAGGAGACGGCATGACGACAGAGGCGCCCGTGACCGAAGCACGCAAGACCGCCGCCCGGCCGATCTCCGTCGCCGCCGCCCGCAGCGAGCGCGCGCCCCAGGGCGGCGACGTGCGGCTCCGCGCGGAGCACGTCAGCGTGCGCTATGGCTCGGCCCTGGCCATCGACGACGTCACGATCGACATCCACGACCGCGCCGTCACCGCGATCATCGGGCCGTCCGGTTGCGGCAAGAGCACGCTCCTCCGCGTCTTCAACCGCATGAACGACCTCATCCACAGCGCTCACGTGGACGGCCGCGTCGAGATGGACGGCGTCGACATCCTCGGCGATGACATCGACGTCGTGCGGCTGCGGCGGCACGTCGGCATGGTGTTCCAGAAGCCTAATCCGTTCAGCATGAGCATCTACGACAACATCACCTTCGGGCCGCGGCAGCACGGCATCCGCGGCAGAGGGAAGCTCGACGAGGTCGTCGAGCGGTCGCTGCGGCGCGCCGCGCTCTGGGACGAGGTGTCCGACCGGCTGAAGAAGCCCGCGACCGGCCTCTCCGGCGGCCAGCAGCAGCGGCTCTGCATCGCCCGGGCGCTGGCAGTGGAGCCCAGCGTGATCCTGATGGACGAACCCTGCAGCGCGCTCGATCCGATGGCCACGCTCAAGATCGAAGACCTGATGAGCGACCTTGCCCGCGACTACACCATCGTCATCGTGACGCACAATATGCAGCAGGCCGCGCGCGTCTCCGACTATACCGCATTCATGCTCGCGGGCGCCGAGCGTATCGGCCGGCTCATCGAGTTCGGGCTCACGGACACGATCTTCACGGCGCCGGCCGACAAGCGGACGGAAGACTACATCACCGGCCGCTTCGGATAGAAAGCAGGGGACGATGACGAGAGAGCTGTTCGACCGGAAGCTGCGCGAGATGCAGGACGACATCCTGATCATGGGCAGCATGGTGGAGAAGGCGCTCCAGCGCTCCGTCGAGGCGCTGCGCACCCGCGATCGCACGCTCTCCAACGTCGTCATCCAGGACGACGTCGCGATCAACGCGAAGCGGTACGAGATCGAGGAGAAGTGCATCCACACGATCGCGCTGCAGCAGCCCATGGCGGCCGACCTGCGCGTGCTCGTCGCCATCCTGTTCATCGCTACAGAACTCGAGCGCATGGCCGACCACGCGGAAGGCATCGGCCGCATCAACCTGATGCTGGGCGACGAGCCGCTGCCGCGCCCGATGGGCGAGATCTCCGAGATGGGGGAGAAGGCAGGCGACATGCTGCGCCGCAGCTTGACGGCGTTCGTGGAGCGCGACGCTGACGCCGCGCGCCTCCTCTGCGACGAGGACGACCAGATCGACGCGCTATACGACGCGTCGTACCACGCGCTGATCCAGGAGATGATCCGGACCCCCGCCGACGTCCAGCGCATCACGTACCTCATCTGGACGTCGCACAATCTGGAACGCATCGCCGACCGGGTGACGAACATCTGCGAACGCGTGATCTTCATGGTCACGGGGCAACTGGAGGAGATCAACGTCTCCCGCTACTAGTGGGCGCGGACTCGCGCAAGGATTCATGACTGCTGAACCGCTCACCACGCAGAGCGATGCCAAGACCGTCCTCGTGGTCGAGGACGAGCCAACCCTGGCATCGACGCTCTCCTACAACCTGCGCAAGAACGGCTTTAACGTGCTCTCGGCCTCGGACGGCGTCGCCGGGCTGCAGGAGGCGCGGCGCGCCATGCCGGATGTCATCGTGCTGGACCTCATGCTGCCGAAGATGGACGGGCTGGAGGTCTGCCGCCGCCTGCGCGCGGATTCCGACGTGCCGATCCTGATCCTTACCGCGAAGAGCGAGGAGTTCGACAAGGTCGTCGGCCTCGAGGTCGGCGCCGACGACTACCTCACGAAGCCATTCGGCATGCGCGAGCTGATGGCGCGCTTGCGGGCGTTGCTGCGCCGCTCGGCGGCCAGGCGCGGCGACTCCGACGACGGCACGCGCATCAGCACCGGCGATCTCGAACTCGACGCGCGCGGCCGCAGCGTGAAGCGCAAGGGGATCGAGATCCAGCTCAAGCCCAAGGAGTTCGACCTGCTGCACTTCCTGGCCAGGAACCCGGGCCAGGTGTTCACGCGCGAGCAGCTGCTGGAGCGCGTCTGGGGGTACGAGTTCTTCGGCGGCAGCCGCACCGTCGACGTCCACATCCGCTGGCTGCGCGAGAAGCTGGAGGACGAGCCGGCCCAGCCGCGGCACATCCTCACCGTCCGGGGCGTTGGGTACAAGTTTGTCCGATAACCGCCCGGCGCCGTGGCGGATCGTCCTGCAGGCGATCGCGCTGTATGTGCCCGTCGTCGGCGCGGCGCTCCTCGTCGCACGGCTGACGAACGGGAACGCCTGGACGGTGTGGCTGATGTTCGCCGCCGCCACCGCGGCGATCGCCCTCATCACGGCGCGGGTGTTCGCGCCGCGCCTGCGGCATCTGCGCGCCGCGACGGAGGTCGCGCAGGCCCTGGCGACCGGCCGCTTCGATGCGCGCGCCGCCGTGCGAAACGACGAGTTCAGCTCGCTCATCGCCGCGCTCAACGACGCCGGCACCAACACCGAACGCCTGGTCGCGCGGCTGCGGCAGGAGCGGGCGCAGCTCGAGGCCCTGCTCAACGCCAGCAGCGACGCCACGGTGGCTATCGAT
>JBGQBE010000063.1:0-13148 GCA_041494685.1 Dehalococcoidia bacterium
CGGCGGCGCGGCGCGGTGCTGCCGTTTGCGCATCTTACGCGGTGTTGGGTCGAAGTCGAGCAGCGCGGCGAGCAAGCTGACGCCGCTGACGCCGTCGATCATGCAGTGGTGGACCTTGGCGAGATGCGCCGTGCGCGCACCGCTCAGGCCCTCGACCAGGCAGATCTCCCACAGGGCCTTGTCGCGGGCGAGCGGCGTCGCGAAGAACTCACCGGCGATCGCCGTAAGTTGCTCGTCGCTCGCCGGTGGGTCCAGGTGGATGCTCCGCGTGTGGTGCGCGACGTCGAATTTTGGATCGTCGAGCCACGCCGCCTGGGCGATGTTGAAGGGCGCCTGCACGAGGCGCTGGCGATAGCGCGGCACGAGGTCGATCCGGCGCTCGAGGTGGTCGACGAAGTGATGGAATTCGACGCGGCCGTCGTAGATACCCACCGAGCCGACGTTCATCGGCATGGTCGGGCGCTCGAAGTTGACGAACGCGGCGTCCTCGTAGCTCAGCCGTTCGACGTGGTGCGTCGGGCGTGACCTTGCCATCGCCGTGACTCCCTGCCACGGGCGCGGCGAAGCGCCCGCTGCAAGCCGATCGTGCGCGTATCGCGCGGCGCGGTCACGTGCCATACGTCACATCATGGAGCGACTAGACGTGGTGAAGAAGCGCGGCCTGTCTCCGCAGGTCGGCGCGGAAGTCGGGATGGGCGACGGCGACCAGCTCTTCGGCGCGCCGCCGCAGCGTCTTTCCCCGGAGGGTAGCGATACCGTACTCGGTCACGACGTAGTCGACGAAGGTGCGCGGTGTCGTGATGACCGTTCCGGGCGGCAGGACCGGCACGATGCGGGAACGGCGCTCGCGGGCGACGAGCGAACTCGACGGCACGGCTATGACGGAGCGGCCGCCCTGGCAGATCGACGCGGCGACGGCGAACGTCGTCTGGCCGCCGGGCCCGCTGAAGATCTCGCCGTTGAGCGTCTCGGACGTCACCTGTCCCGTCAGGTCGACCTGGAGCGCGTTGTTAATGGCGATGAAGTTCGACTGGCGCACGAGCGTTGCCAGGTCGTCTGTGCGGCAGAAGTCCCAGAGTTCGAATCGCGGATTCATGTTCGCGCGCGCGAGCTCCTCCGCCGGGAGCTGCGCGAATGCGGAACCGACGACCGAGCCCGGAGCGATCTCCTTGTATCGGCCGGTCACCACCCCCTGCTCGACGAGATCGATCACGCCGCCGGGGATCAGCTCCGTCTGGATGCCCAGGTCGTGCTTCTCGCCGAGGTAGAGTGCCATCGCGGTGGTGACGTCGCCGAGCCCGATCTGGACCGTGTCGCGGTCGCGCACGAGCTCGCTCGCGATGAGCGTGCAGATGACCTCGGCCTGCTCGACGACCTCCGGGCTCCGCGGCGGCAGGGGCGCGACTACCGCGGAGGTCGCGCGGTGCTCGCACAGCTGGTGGACCTGGGAGACGTGCAGGTAGTTCTCGCCGTAGGTACGGATCGCCGTCTCGTCGACTTCACAGATGATCCGGTGCGCAATGCCTGCGAAAGTGCGGCTGAGCCAGACGGCGCTTCCGAAGCTCATGAAGCCGTTGGCGTCCGGCGGCGACGTACGGGCCAGCATGACGTCGATCTGCCCCAACGTTTCCTTCAGCCGCGACACCTGGAAGTTGCCGACTGGCAGGTAGTCGCCGTGCCCCTGGCGGAGCTGGCGCCTGTCGGCCGCGCTGGCGAAGAGGGTGACGGGCCGGAAGGAGTCTGGCGACTCCGGCGTGACCCAGGTCAGCGGCGCGATGTAGTTGTGGACCGTCACGTCGCGCAGCTCGTCTTTGCGGAGCATCAGCGCGTCGCAGAGCGTCGGCGGTGTGCTCTGGAACATCCCCGCGTACACCACGTCGCCCGGGTTGACCGACCGGACAGCCTCCTCGGGTGCGACGAGCTTGTCTGCGTACTGCGTTCGCCAGTCCATTCCGCCTCCAAGTCGCTTCGTGGCACGCCGGCCGGGACCTCCGGCCTTCACCAGTCGACCGACCTGGCGAAGCGCCGTACGGCCCGATTGTACGCATCCGGCTCCTCGAGGTTCGCGACGTGGCCCGCGCCGCGCACTAGTTGCAGCCGCGCGTCCTGCGCGGACACCAGGAAGTTGAGCTCCTGGAGCCGGTACAGCACGTCGCGCTCGCCGTTCAGGATAAGGGCAGGGCCGGGGTAGCTCGCGAGCTTCCGGCGAAAGTCCTTCCCGCGCAGCTGCCAGAGGGCGTCCTGGGTGGCCTTGAAGAAGAAGCCTGCCTCGATCTGCCGCTCCGCGAGCTCGTCGCCGTAGCGGGCGCGGAAGTTCACCTGGTTGACGAAGGTGAGCCAGCGCCGCCCCACCGCCCGCGTGAACAGCGCGAGCGTCGGCGGGATGACAGCGAGGACGCCGCGCGGGTTGGCGCTGCAGCCCGTCAGGACCAGGCCCGCGACGTGTTCGGGGTGCGTCGCGGCGAACTCCATCGCCACGAAGCCCCCCAGCGAGACCCCGACGACCAGCGCCCGCCCGCCGCCGGCTTCGTCGATAACTGTGCCTAGCTGCTCCGTGGCTGACGCGAGCGAGAACTTCGTGGATGCCAGCGAGCCGTGCCCCGGCAGATCCATGGCGATCACCCGGTAGGTGTCCGCGAGGTCGCGCATCTGAGGGAGCCACTGCGTGCGCGTCATGCCAATGCCGTGCACGAACACGATGCGCATCGCACCTTGCGGTCCCTCCGCTTCGTACGGCTTCGTCCTCGTGGCACGG
This sequence comes from Dehalococcoidia bacterium, assembly GCA_041494685.1. Classification (GTDB taxonomy): domain Bacteria; phylum Chloroflexota; class Dehalococcoidia; order DSTF01; family JACRBR01; genus JBGQBE01. The sequence goes on from JBGQBE010000063.1 coordinate 2,756, forward strand.
GGTTTCGTGGTGGCCAATCTGCTCCTCCGCAGCCCTGCCATCAGTACACCTCGCGGGAGCCGGCGACATCAGAGCCACGTGGCGGACGGACATGTGCGACGAACGGCCCTGCGTGACGCCGAACGGCCCTTGTCCAGCCCTCACGGCCAGCACACAATGGCATTCTCAGAAGCGTCTTCGGGTGGCGTGCTGGAGGAGGAGTGATGGACGCGCACCTCTCGGGAGCCGGCGCGGACGGTTCTACGCTCCCGCCGATCATCATCGTCGAACCGTTCGAAGAGACCCACGGTTGGCCGGTGCCCGGCACAGGCGTGGATCTGCCGGGCGAACGTCTGCCGGTGCTGCGTGTCGTGAGGATGTTCTTCATGCCGTGGATGGCGCTCTGCGAGTGGCCGCGGCTGCTGCTGCGCTCCATCGCTCCGCGCGACGGCGGCGCGCAGCGCTGATATGCCGAAGCCCCCGGGGCTGGCCTGAGCGGCCGCGGCGTGCGAACCTCAGGGCGATGGCTGACCTCTTCGTGCCCGGAGCGTATTGGACTCGCGATTTGGCGGACGCGTCCGCGCGGCACATGGCTGCGGCCGTCGCATCGCCGGAGATGCGGGCGCTGATGAGCGGGATCGCCGCCGCGGCAGCGGAAAGCGGGGATCCCGCCGCCGCCGCGGCCGGGATGGCCCCGGCCGTGGCGGCCGCCGGCGCGACTCACGGAGGCGCCATCGATCGCGACGCCTGCATCGTACGCCGCGGCCGGTTGGACGACGTGCCCGCGCTGGCACGGCTGATCATCCACGGCGAATTGCCGCCGATGTTCCTCGAAGAGTTCGTCGAAGGCTTCTGCGTCGTCGAGCATCGCGGCGAGATCGTCGGTTGCGGCGGGCTGGAGTTGTACGGCCCGGAGTGCGCCGTCATCCGCAGCGTTGTGACGCATGAGCGCGCGCGCGGACTCGGGCTCGGCGGCCGCATCGGGCGCCTGCTGGTCGATGACGCGCGGGCGTACGGCGCGAACGACATCTACCTGTTCACGCTGCACGCCGTCGCCTTTTGGGAGCACCTCGGCTTCCGACACCTGGAGCTCGATGACTGGCGCCCCGAGGCGCGCGCGAACTGGCAGTACATCTTCTGCTCAAGCTTCCCCGAAGCCGTCGCGGGCGTTCGGTCGATGTGGATGGCCGCGAGGCGCTGAGCCTCAGCGTATTTGCGTAGCCGGCGATCGCCGGCCGTTCAGGTTCGTTCAACCTGCCTGTCGGCGGGATTGCCGCCGAGCCGGAAGACCTCGCCGGGGCGGATGCCCATCGTCCACATGGCGCAGACGCCAAGAGCGACGTTGAAGATGGTGCTGACGACGTGCGTGCCGGCGGCGAAGGCGAGCGCGTCATGCGAGGGTACGCCGTAGAGCGAGAGGATGCTCAGCACCGCGACCTCGTACGTGCCGACGTTGCCGAAGGTGATCGGGAACGTGGTGAGGATCGCCACGATTACCGTCACCGAGAGATACGCCGCCAGCGGCAACTGCAGGTGGAACGCGCGGCCGTACGCCCAGAAGATCGCCAGGTCGACGCCCCAGCCGAACAGGTTGAGCAGCACGTTCGCGAACAGCAGGCGCGGCCGGCGGATCACCTCGAAGCCTTCGTGCACGCGCGGCCAGTGGTGCTCCGCCTGCTTCCGCGCCCAGCGCGGGAGGCGCGACAGCACGCGCCACGGCGGCAACTGCTCGGGGAGCAGGCGGCTGGCGAGGACAGCGGCGACGAAGACGGCTGCGGCGGCCGTGGCTGCGAGCCATGCCAGGTTCGCCGACGCAAAGCCCACGCCCGGCAGCGCCAGGCTGACGGCGATGAAGATCACCATGATCAGCGCGTTGACGATCGCCTCCGCACCGCGCCCCGCGACGAGTCCGGCGCGCGGCAGACCGTAACGGTTCGCGACGACCTGGATCTTGACGACGTCGCCCGCGCTGGCGGGCACGACGGCGTTCACGAGCGTGCCGATGAGCAGCGCCCCCAACAGCCCGAGCAACGGCGCTTCGCCCACCTTGCTCAGCGTCATCTGCCACTCCACGGCGTGTACCGCCCGCGACAGGAGGTAGATGGCCAGCGCCAGCGCCAGCCATCCGTAGTTCGCGCGGGCGAACGCTCGCCCGAAGCTGCCGAGATCGATCTGCCACGCCGCGAGGGCCACCAGCACCACGACGATGATTGCCTGGAACAGCAAGCCTCGCTGCAGGAGGCGGCTACTCGTCACGGCTCGCCCCGCCGCGCGCCCTGCCAGAACGTGGAGAGCACGTCGAGCCGTCCGGACGGAGCGCGTCCGCCGAATCGTTCGCTGAGTCGCAGGAGTCCGAACGCCAGCGCCACCAGCAGGAAGGGCGTCGCCATCAGCACGGCGTTGACGCCGACGAGTTCCGCCGTCGCGCCCATCAACAGCAGCGGCGCGATCGCGGCGCCATTCTTGAGCGTGCTCTGCAGCGCGAACGTGCGGCCCTGGCGTGCGAGGGGAACGCGGCGGTTCACGAAGGTCTGGACCGACATCGTGGACAGCGCCATACCGAACCCCAGCGGTACCGCGAGTGCGGCTGCCGTCCGCAGTTCGGGACCGGGGTGCAGGCCCACGATGCTCACGACGCGTATCGCGTTGATCGGATCGACGACGTTCGCCAGGCCGTAGCGTACGAGCCCCAGCAGGCCAAGCGAAAGCGCCGTCAGCGTGAAGCCGGCGAGGGCGGCGATGCGCTCGCCGCGCAAGCGGATCAGCAGGGGCGCTGCGGCCAGCGCGAGGGCGAGACCGAGCGACGACGGCCCGAAGACGTACACGGCATCGGCCGGATCGACGCCGATGACGGACTGCACGTAGCGCGGCGCCAGCGTCTGAAGCGCGACGTTCGCGACGCCGGCGAGCACGCCCACGATGACCATCGTGCCGACGGCGGGTTCGTCGGCCAGCCAGCGGATCATCGAGAAGACGTTGATGTCCGGGCGTTGCCAGCGCGGGCGATCGTGCCCCTCTTCCGGCTGCAGGTGCAGCACGCGGCCCGACGCCAGGAGCAGCATGACGCCGGCCACGGCGAAGACCGCGTGCACGCCCAGCAGGCGGAGCAACACCGGCGCCATGAGTGCCGTGCCGAACACCGTGCCGACATTCGACGAGAGGCTGAGCAGCGAGTTGGCGCTGGCGAGCTGGGCGTCCGACGCGATCAGCGGCGCGATCGACTGCTCGTCCGGGCCGGACACCTGCCCCAGCACGTTGACAGTGAAGACAAGGAAGAGCACCGCTCGCAGGTCGGTGCCGTACACGACGGGCACAACCAGGCAGAGCGCCGCCTGCAACCCGTACACGCCGGCGAGCGCCAGGCGCTTGGGCAGCGCGTCGGCGACGGCGCCGCCGTAGAGGCCAAGGAACGTCGGCGGGAGCAGTGCCGCGACGCCGACGAGCGCGGCGTCGACCGTCGAGCCACCGGCGCGGACCACGGCGATCAGTGCGCCGTATCGGAGTGCGTCGCGGGCGCCGTCCGCGAGGAAGGTGGACGCCATGATGTACTGGAAGCGCAGGTTGCGGGCGATCGACGTCTCGGGGAGAAAGAACCAGAGCACGCGGAACACGCGCTGCTCGCCGCGGTCGATCATGCCATCGGCGCGGACGTACGCGTCGGTCACCATCCTGCGGCTCTCGACCAGCGGATCGCGTCGCACGCGTATACGCCGCCGCCGAGGCTTCTTCTCCATGCTGCGAGTGTACTCCGCGCCGGCTGCGGAATCTGCAATCTCGGCCGGATGGCGCCAGCGCCGGCGGCGCGCGATGATCTCTCTGTCCGGCGTGGGGCGCGCCGTGAGGAGGCTGCGATGACTTCGATGCCCGATCCGCCAGGGGCACTGCTCTTCAACCCGTTTGACCCGGCGTTCCGCGCCGACCCGTATTCGGCCTGCCGGCGGTTGCGCGAGCAGGATCCGGTGCATCAACACTCGCTCGGTTTCACGGTGCTGACGCGCTATGCCGACTGCTCGACGGTCCTCCGTCATCCGAACGCGAGCAGCGACAGCAGGAAGTCGCCGGGCTTCCGCGAGCAGGTGCTGCAGATGGGGCTGGACCCGGACGAAGAGATGCAACGCGGGCGGCCGTTCCTCTTCCGCGACCCGCCAGACCACACGCGGCTGCGCGGCCTCGTCAGCAAGGCCTTCACGCCGCGCGTGATCGAGGGGCTGCGGCCGCGCATCGAGGCGATCGTCGCCGACCTCATCGAGGCGGCGGGCAGGCGTGGGTCGCTGGAGGTGATCGAGGAGCTCGCCTACCCTCTGCCGGTGATCGTCATCAGCGAGATGCTGGGTGTGCCGGCGGAAGACCACGGGACGTTCAGCGCGTGGTCGCGCGAGCTGGCGCGCGCGCTCGATCCGGACTTCGCGCTGCCGCCCGAGGTGCAGGAGCGCCGGAAGCGCGCGTCGGACGAGTTCAGGGAGTACTTCGAGCGCCTGATAGCGAAGCGCCGCCAGGAGCCGCGCGACGACCTCGTGAGCGCGCTCATCGCGGCGGAGGACGAAGGGCAGAAGCTGAGCGAAGAGGAGTTGCTGGAGACCTGCATCCTGCTGCTCATCGCGGGGCACGAGACGACGGTGAACCTCATCGGCAACGGCGCGCTGGCGTTGCTGCGCAACCCGGACCAACTGCAGTTACTGCGCGACGACCCCTCGTTGATCAAGACGGCGGTCGAAGAGGTGCTGCGCTACGATCCGCCGGTGCAGCTGACTAGCCGCCTCGCGCTCGGCGAGATCGACCTGGGCGATGCGGTGGTACCGGCCGGGCGGCAGACGGTGCTGCTGATGGGCGGCGCGAACCGGGATCCCGCCCAATTCCCCGATCCTGACCGGCTCGACATCCGCCGCGAGGACAACCGCCACCTGGCGTTCGGCATGGGCGTCCACTTCTGCCTCGGTGCGCCGCTGGCGCGTGTCGAGGGCCAGATCGCACTGCTCGCCTTCGCGCAGCGGCTGGAAGCGCCGGAGATGGCGGGGGAGCCGGTGTACAAGGAGAACATCACGCTGCGTGGCTTGCAGTCGCTGCCGGTGAAGTTCCGCGCCGCGCTCTGATCGACCGTGTGACCGACAACCGATCCGCACATGTGCACTCTCCAACGAAATGTAGCCGTAATGTGACGGAAACGGGCCAGTAACAAGACGCCCGCATCCTGTCCCTCAAACCACCAGGGGATGGCCGTTACCCGACGGCTGGCGGTGGCCGAGGGAGATGGCACATGGGAGGGTTCAGCGGGCTCCAGAAGATCGTCGCGCTTTCGCTCATCACGTTTCTTGCGCTGTTCGTGGCGGCGAAGTTCTCGCACGGCGATGCGAGTGGCACGGCGACAGGGACGGCGGTCAACGCCGTCAGCTATTCAGGCAACGGCGGCAGCGCGTTCTCAGACGAGTGTCAGGCCGCGGCCGACGACGCGGCGGCGGCGAAGTGCGCTGCCGCGGATCCCGGCGCGCTTGCGTCTCAGGTCGGGCACAACAAGCTCGGCATCAACTTCAGCTGGACGCTCATCACCGGCGCGTTCGTGCTCTTCATGCAGGCGGGATTCGCGCTGCTGACGACGGGCCTGACGCGAGCGAAGAACGCCGGGCACATGATGATGCTGAACTTCGCCGCCTTTGTCATCGCCTTCATCGGATATTGGACGGTGGGCTTTGCGTTCCAGTTCGGAGGCGCCGCGATCAACGCGGCACCCGGCAACCTGGGCGGAGCGATGGTGCTGGGGCATCTCGTGAACGCCCACAGCAACGATTGGGGCCTCTTCGGCGTACATGGCTTCCTGTTGCAGTCGGGCAAGTCGTATGACGTGGGCGCGCTGGCGCTGTTCTTCTTCGAAGTCGTCTTTATGGAGACGGCGGGCTACATCATTGTCGGCGCGATCGCTGAACGCATCAATTTCAAGACGTTTATCTTCGCGGAGTTGACCGTTGGCGCGATCATCTACCCGTTGTACGGCAATTGGGTCTGGGGCGGCGGCTGGCTCTCCCAGATCGGCGATACGATGAACCTGGGGCACGGTGCGGTGGACTTCGCGGGTTCGGGCGTCGTACATGCGACGGGCGGCTTCGCGGCGCTGGCGCTCGCGATCTTGCTTGGCCCGCGCATCGGCAAATTCAATGAGGACGGTACGCCGAACGCGTTCCCGGGCCACAACATTCCGTTTGTGGTCACCGGCACGTTCATCTTGCTCTTCGGCTGGATGGGCTTCAACCCCGGCTCGACGCTGGGTGCGACCGACCTGCGCATCTCGGTCGTCATCGTGAACACGCTGACCGCATCCGTGTTCGGCGGGGCCGCGGCCATGGCGTGGACCGGCTGGCACTACGGCAAACCCGACATTTCGATGTCGTGCAACGGCATGCTCGCGGGCCTGGTCGCGATCACCGCGCCGTGTGCGTTCGTATCGCCGTGGGCGGCGGCTATGATCGGCTTCATCGCGGGTTTCATCGTCTGCTTCGGCGTCTGGTTCTTCGACCACGTCGCGAAGGTGGACGACCCGTGCGGCGCGGTGTCGGTACACGGCCTCTGCGGCGCCTGGGGCGTCATCGCCCTGGGGCTGTTCGCGGACGGCACGTACGGTTCCGGCTGGAACGGACAGGCGGGCAACGTGACCGGGCTGTTCTACGGCGATGCCGGCCAGCTTGGCGCGCAGGCCGTCAGCCTCGCGGTCTGCTTCGGGTGGGGCTTCGGCGTCACGGCGGTGCTGTTCGGTACGTACAAGATGTTCACGTCGATGCGCGTCGACCCGGCCGTGGAGATCATGGGTCTCGACGTGCCCGAATTCGGCGTCCCCGGCTACGCGGGCTTCGTGATGGAGCGGGAGTTGCACGGCGCCATCCCGATGGAGCTGCTGCAGCAGGCGGGCATGGCGCCCGTGTCCGGGGTGCGCCCGACGCTCGGTGGAGCGACTCCGTAGCGGTTCTGTAAGCCGGTAGTGTCGCGTGCATGCACGCGGGCTATGCGGAGGTGGCCCTCTCCTCCTCCCCTGGCGCTGGGGGCCGCCTCCGTTCATCTTGACTCGCGGGTATCTCGCGGGATCGATGAAGGAGGGAATCATGGAAAAGATCGACGCAATCCTGCGCGAAGAGCGGCTGCCGATCGTGCTGGCGGCGCTCGGTGAACTCGGTTATGGCGGTATCACGATCACCCCGGTCCGCGGGCACGGACGGCAGCGAGGCGTCGTGCAGCAGTGGCGCAGCACGGAGTTCCGGGTCGACTTCCTGCCGAAGGTGAAGATCGAGATGATCGTCGACAATAAGGACACGGACCGGATCATCCAGACGATCTGCGAGAACGCGCGCACGGGAAGCGTGGGCGACGGCAAGATCTGGGTGACACCCGTGAGCCACCTCGTCCGCGTGCGCACCGGCGAGACGGGCGAAGCCGCGATCTGACGTCGATCAGCCGTCGGGCAGGGGACCGGTCAGCGAGGCCCGCTGCGAGATCTCGATCCAGTTGCCGTCAGGGTCGCGCACGAACGAGATGCGCGCCGTCGTGCCGAGGGTGAGCGGCGCGCGCCCCTCGGCACCGCCGCGCGCGACGATGCCGGCGTGCTCCGCATCGACGTTGCGGACCTGGATCGTGATGTAGCGGAAGCCGCGCGCGGTCATCTGCGCGACCGCGACCGCGGACGGATCCTCTTCGAAGGACAGCAGCGAGTCGCCGCAGCGGTACGTCGTGTCACCCGTGCGCTCCAGGGCGAGCGCCTCGCCGTAGAAGCGGTGGTGCGCGGCGGCGTCGCGGACCGCGAGGTGCACCTGGATGCCGGCGATGCCGCCGTGGCCCGGCGGCACCAGCACGATGCGGTTGCCGTCGGGGTCGGTGAGCGCGCGCGGCGCGGGGAGGCCTACGCGCGCGATGCGGAGCTCGCGGTAGCCGGCCTGTGCCGCTTCGCGCATGGGATCGCGGACGGAGTTGAGCTTCAGCACGGAGCCGTTCATCGCGTGGCGGTGCTGGCGCTGGCCCGGCCCGAGCGGCAGCGTCTCCTCGAACGCGAGGCCGACCTCCTGTTGCCAGAAGGCCAGCATGGCCTCGGTGTTGTTCGTGAACAGCCCGACGTCGATGTGCTGCTTCGCCAGATCCAGCATGGTTACGTGACTATCTTCCGTTGCGCGGGCACGTGTCAGTTGACGCGGCGCTCGAAGTCGATTGAGGTGGGGACGATGGCGGTCTTGGCGGCGCGGCGCAGGAAATCGTCGACGAGCAGCGGCACTTCCACGGCAGGGCACCCTCCTGGTCGATCGTTGTGGTTGGGCGATTGTACTCCGGCGGCGTACGCCCGAGCACGCAGAACCAAGAACCGAGGACGTAGAACAAGAACTCAGGGCCCAGAGCCTGGGACTTGAGGTACCTCCTTTTGCGTTATGTTGCGCGAATCGAATCTGACGATGTACCTGTTTTGTAATTTCGACCTTTCTCGGGCGGCTTCGCCGCGCGGCGCCGCCGCAGGACCAAGAACCCAGAACCTAAGCGGGGAGCGAGCACTGGCCGCGCGCCTGGGGGCACGTCGAGTTTGCTCGGCACTTTTCGGTGTTTGGCGGGCCGTTGGGGCGATTTCGTGGTGCATGTTCGGCTCCTTGCGGGCGGCGATGCGCGATGGGCGCGGCCGGTCGCGGGGCGATGGTAGGGGATCGCGGCGCGGATCTCGTAGCGGCGCGTGTCACGGGGGAGCGGTGAGCGGTGAGCGGTTGGCGGTTGGAAGCGCGACAGCGGGCGCAGCAGGCTGCGCCCCTACGGGAGCGGAGTGTCGCGGGCGGCGCCGTCAATTGCCCTCGGAGGCGCCGGGTTCGTAGACTTCGGCATGGCAACTGACAGCAATGGCAAGCAGTCCGTCGAGCGCGACGTCCCGTTCGAGACATCTTCCGGCAGGCCGGTGAAGCCGCAGTACACGCCGGCGGACGTGGCGGACTTCGACTATATGCAGAAGCTGGGGTTGCCCGGCGAGTACCCGTTCACGCGCGGCGTGCAGCCGACGATGTACCGGGGGCGCTTCTGGACGATGCGCCAGTACGCGGGCTTCTCCGACGCGGAGGAGTCGAACCGGCGCTACAAGTACCTGCTCTCGCAGGGGCAGACGGGGCTGTCGGTGGCGTTCGACCTGCCGACGCAGATCGGCTACGACCCGGACGACGAGATGGCCGAGGGCGAGGTGGGCAAGGTCGGCGTGTCGATCTGCTCGATCGACGACATGGAGACGCTGTTCCGGGACATCCCGCTGGACACGGTGACGACGTCGATGACGATCAACGCGACGGCGGCGATCCTGCTGGCGCTGTACGTGGCGGTGGCGAAGAAGCAGGGGGCGGACCTGTCGAAGGTCGGCGGCACGACGCAGAACGACATCCTGAAGGAGTACATCGCGCGGGGGACATACATCTTCCCGCCGCGGCCGTCGCTGCGGCTGATCACGGACGTGTTCGCGTGGTGCAACGAGAGCCTGCCGCTCTGGAACACGATCAGCATCAGCGGCTATCACATGCGCGAGGCCGGCTGCACGGCGGCGCAGGAGGTGGGGTTCACGATCGCGGACGCGATCCAGTACACGCAGGCGGCGCTGGACCGCGGCCTGAAGATCGACGACTTCGCGCCGCGGCTGGCGTTCTTCTTCGCGTGCCACAGCAACTTCCTGGAGGAGATCGCGAAGTTCCGGGCGGCGCGGCGGCTGTGGGCGCGCGTGATGAAGGAGCGGTTCGGGGCGAAGGACCCGCGCTCAATGATGATGCGCTTCCACACGCAGACGGGCGGCGCGACGCTGACGGCGCAGCAGCCGGTGAACAACCTGGTGCGCACGGCGCTGCAGGGGCTCTCGGCGGTGCTGGGGGGGACGCAGTCGCTGCACACGAACAGCTACGACGAGGCGCTGTCGCTGCCGAGCCAGCACGCGGCGGAGCTGGCGCTGCGGACGCAGCAGATCATCGCGTACGAGACGGGGGTGGGCGACACGATCGACCCGGTGGCGGGCTCGTGGTACATCGAGCACCTGACGGACGAGGTGGAGCGGGACGCCGAGGACTACGTGCGGCGCATCGACGAGATGGGCGGGGCGCTGGCGGCGGTGGAGCGCGGCTTCCAGGCGCAGGAGATCCACGAGAACGCGTTCCGCATCCAGCGGGACATCGAGGCGCGGCGGAAGATCGTGGTAGGGGTGAACGAGTTCGTGGACGAGGAGCGGCCGGCGACGGGGCTGCACCAGCACGACGTGACGGTGGGGCAGCGCCGCAAGGAGCAGATGCGGAAGCTGCGGGCGGGCCGCGACAACGGCCGCGTGGCGGCGTCGCTGGCGCGGCTGGAGACGGCGGCGCGGGGCGACGACAACATGATGCCGCTGCTCATCGAGGCGGTGGAGCAGTACGTGACGCTGGGCGAGATCTGCAAGACGCTGCGC
>JBGQBE010000064.1:0-12112 GCA_041494685.1 Dehalococcoidia bacterium
CAGGGAACTCCTGCTCGGCGTTCTTAGGGCGGTCTCCGCCCCGCAGCGTCTGGGTGAGCCGCACGATCTCTCCGCGCTTCTCGTAGCGCGCGTGGACCATCGCCTGCGCAACGACGTGCGATAGCAACGGGCTCGTCGCGACGAGGACATGCGCGCCAGGTACCAGCTTCGGGAGCAGCGCTGTCCCCCACGCAAGGAAGAACTCGTAGAGGTCCGCCTTGTCCTGCGCACCGAGGACGGTGAAGCGCGGCACCGGTGACCGCTTGTGCCCACCAATAGCCGGAGGAATCCGCCACACCCCGCCGCGTCCCTGCCGGAGCTTGTTCACCTGGGTGGGCGTGTACTCGAGCATGCCGTACGGCGGGTCCGTGACGACGGCTTCAAACGAGTTGTCAGGTTGGCCGGCGAGCCACGTGAGGCAGTCGGCCTCATGGAGTTCGGTGAGACCTGAGGGTGTGCAGAACACCCGTGAGAGGCGCGGCGCCGGGCGACGTTCGAACACGGGAGGGCCTCTTCAGAAGATTTGTTCTGGTGCTAGGATACTGGCAGCGACTGGCCTGCGTCTACCCATACGCGGCGCGTAAACGGTCAACTTAGGCTTACCGCGCCGTCTTCGGGATGACGAACTTGTTGGCGGAGTGCGTGGCGCTGTAACCGACGACCTTCACGGCGACGAGGCCGGCCGCCTTTGCGATGCCCATGACATCGGTGTCCTTGATGCCGTCCTTGCCCTTCGGCGTCAGCGTCCAGAGCGCGCCATCGCGCTTCATGTACGTGATCGTCTGCCGCAGACCGGCGAGCGCGGGCAACGTCTCCGCGCCGAGGAAGATCACGTCGGCGTCCCTTACGAGGCGTGTCGAGACCATGACGCCGCGTTCGCGCAGCTGCTCCGCCAGCGCAGCGTCCGGCACGCGCAGGAGCACGGCGCGCTGGCCGGGCTGCACGCCCAGCTTGTCGAGGACGCTCTTCGGGTTGCGGATCTTCTCCGCCCACGCCTCGGCCTGCGGGCCGATCTCGAAGATGACGGTGCCGCCGGGGTAGGTGAGCTTCAGCTTGCCGCCGGCGGCGTCGAGCGCGCTGATCTCCGCCAGAGGGATGACGACGCGCGCGCCGTCGCCGCGGAAGATGATCTCGTGGGCCTCCAGCAGCGCCTTGCCGGCGACGCTCTTGCGGCCGATGCGGGCGCTGCAAGCGATCTCGGCGCCCACGCGGCTACTGCCGCGTGACGAGCAGCACGATGCCGGCGGTGACGAGCCAGCCGATCGACGTGAGCATGATCGGGACGTCGCGCAGTAGCACTTCTTCCGGGCTGCCGCCCTCGCGCTTCTCGTGGACGAGGTAGAGGTAGCGGAAGATGCCGTAGAGGACGAACGGGATCGTGAGCATCATTGAGTGGTTGGCGGGCAGGCCCTCCGCGGTGAACGTGTAGAGGCCGTACGCCATCAGCAGCGCCGCGGTGACGGTGTTGCCCATCTGCTCCAGCAGTTCGACGCTGTACTCGTCGAGGATCTTGCGGTGGTTGCCCGCGCCGCCCTCGAGCAGCTCCAGCTCGGCGCGGCGCTTGTTGATGCCCAGGAACAGCGCGCCGAGGGCGGTGACGACGTACAGCCAGGGCGAGATCGGCACGTCGATGGCGAAGGCGCCGGCCATGGCCCGCAGCACAAAGCCGGCAGCGATGACCATCAGGTCCAGCAAGACGACGTGCTTGAGCCGGTACGAGTAGAGGACGATCAGCACGGTGTAGGTGGCGGTGACCAGGCCGACTCTCCAGTGCAGCGCGAACGCCGCGCCGTTGCCGGCTACGGCCAGCACGACAGCCCACGTCCAGGCGGTGCGCACGGGCAGGAGGCCGGCCGGGATGGGGCGGTAGCGCTTCTTGGGGTGGGCGCGGTCGCTCTCGATGTCGCGGATGTCGTTGACGAGGTAGTCGGCGCTGGAGACCATGATGAAGGCGATGGCCGCGACGGCGGCGGCGCCGAACTTGGGCAGCCACTCGGAGGGGTCGCCGAGGTGGTACTGCTGGCCGACGGAGAAGATAAGCGCGAGGAAGACGATGCCGTTCTTCGTCCACTGGCGCGGGCGCAGGGCGCGCAGGAGATACCGAAGCTGAGGCATCGCGCCGGCCCGGCGGAGTTCGGGGGTTCGTTCGGCGGTGGCTGTCTGGCCGCTCCGCAGGACAGCCTCGTCGTTCGCCATGGCGGCATGATAGCGCAACGTGCCGGTGCGGCAGAAATTACATAACGAGCCGCTCCGTCCGATGATCGATGCAGGGGTGACGAGTGTGATGGGGGTGCTGACATGGACCGCGCGCAGGCGCTGAAGACGTTACGGCTCGATGGTTCGGCGGACGGCAGGACGGTCGAGAGCCAGTACTGGAACCTGGTGCGCCAGGCGCAGGAGCGCGCCGGGCGCGATCCCGGCTCGGAGGCGGAGATCGACCGGCTGAACGCCGCGTACGGCACGCTGGCGCCGGACGCGCGGCGGGGCGCGGCCCGTCCGGCGCAACCGGTGGCCGTGAGTTCGGGGGCGCAATGGCTCGACTGGTTCGCCGACTGGGTGTCGGCGGAGGCGCTGCGCACGCGCATGCGCTGGGCGGGCCGCAACCCGGAGGTCGCGCTGATCGGCGGCGGCGCCGGCGTGCTGATGCTGCTTGCGATCGGCGCGGGCGCGTCGCTCCCGGCGACGTTCCTGGCGGCGGGCCTCGTCTGCGCCGCCATCTGGTCGCCGTGGCGGCGGCCGAAGTAGCCAGAGCGCGCGGCCGGGCGTGCGCTCACACGAGCATCGAAAGATGCTGGCAGCGCGGCCGTTACAGCGGCAGGTTGCCGTGCTTCTTCGCGGGCGTGCTGTCGACCTTGCCGCGCAGCATCTCGAACGCGTGGATCACCTTCGCGCGCGTGTCGCGCGGGTCGATGACATCGTCGACGTAGCCGCGGGCGGCGGCGATATACGGGTTCGCGAATCGCTCGGCGTACTCGGCCGTGAGCGTCGCGCGCTCGGCGATCGGGTCGTCGGATTCCTGCAGGCGAGTGCGGTAAAGGATGTTGACCGCCGGCTCCGGACCGACGACCGCGATCTGGCCCTGCGGCCACGAGAAGTTCACGTCGGCGCGCAGGTGCTTCGACCCCATCGCGTCGTAGGCGCCGCCAAAGGCCTTGCGCAGAATGACGGTGACCTTCGGCACGGTGGCCTCGGCGTACGCGTACACCAGTTTCGCGCCGTGAATGATGAGGCCGCCGTACTCCTGCGCGAGGCCGGGCAGGAATCCCGGCACGTCGACCAGGGTGAGGATCGGGATGTTGAAGGCGTCGCAGAAGCGCACGAAGCGGGCCGCCTTGCGCGACGAATCGATGTCGAGCACGCCCGCGAGGTACATCGGCTGGTTGGCGACGACGCCGATGCTGTGGCCGGCGACGCGCGCGAAGCCGACAACGATGTTCTGCGCGAACTGTGCGTGGACTTCCATGAAGTCCGCGCCGTCAACGACCTGGTAGATCACCTCGCGCACGTCGTAGCTCTTCATGGAGTCGTCCGGGACGATGTTGAGGAGTTCTTCGCTGCGGCGCGTGGGCTCGTCTCCCGTCTCCATGACGGGCGGATCGTCCATGTTGTTCAGGGGCAGGAACGAGAGCAGCCGCCGCACTTCCGCCAGCGTGTCCTCTTCGTTCTCGATGGCGAAGTGCGCGACGCCGCTGCGGGTGGCGTGCGCGAGCGCGCCGCCCAGCTCTTCGTGGGTGACCTCTTCACCGGTCACGGACTTGATGACGTCCGGGCCGGTGACGAACATCTGCGACGTCTTCTGCGTCATGAAGATGAAGTCGGTGAGGGCGGGAGAGTAGGCCGCGCCACCGGCGCAGGGCCCCATGATCACCGAGATCTGCGGGATGACGCCGGACGCCAGGACGTTGCGCAGGAAGACATCGCCGTAGCCGCCGAGGCTGGCCACGCCCTCCTGGATGCGCGCGCCGCCGGAATCGTTGATGCCGATGACGGGGACGCCGGTCTTGAGGGCGAAGTCCATCACCTTCGACATCTTCTCGCCCATCGCCTCGGACAGCGAGCCGCCGAACACGGTGAAGTCCTGCGAGAAGACGAATACGCCGCGGCCGTCGATCTTGCCGTAGCCGGTGACGACGGCGTCGCCGAGGAAGTGCTGCTGGTCGAGCCCGAACTCCGTGGCGCGGTGGACCATCAGCTGGTCCATCTCCTCGAAGGTGCCCGGGTCGAGGAGCAGGTCGATGCGCTCGCGGGCGGTGAGCTTGCCGCGGGCGTGCTGGGCCTGGATGCGCTTCAGGCCGCCGCCGAGGCGGGCCTGATCCTTCATCTGCAGTAGCTTGGAGAGTCGTTCGTCGTTGGACATGGCGGGATCGTAGCAAACGGCCCAATTTCGCGGTACTCGCGCCGCCGACTACCTGGGCCGCCGCGAATCTGCGCGAACCTGCGGCCGGCGTGGCCCGCAGCGACCGCGCCGCTACACTGCCCGCATGACGATGACAGGCGACGGCACCGGTATACGCGCACTCGTAGCGGCGGTGGGGCAGGGGGCCACGAACGGGCGGTACCTGACGCGCGAGGAGTCGCGCACCGCGCTCGAGGCGATCATGGACGGCGTGGCGACGCCCGCCCAGGCGGGGGCGCTGCTGCTGTTGCAGCGCTACCGCGGCGAGGCGCCGGAGGAACTGCTGGGCTACTGCGACGCGGTGCGCGGGCGCATGCGGCCGTTCGCGCCGCGCGTCGAGGGGATGCTGGACATCGGCAGCCCCTACGACGGGCGCGCCAAGCACATCGTGGTGAGCCCGGCGGCGAGCATCGTCGCGGCGGCGGCGGGCGTGCCGGTGGTGATGCACGGCGAGCGCGACATGGGCCCGAAGCGCGGCCTGCCCGTCGGCGACGTGATCGAGGCGCTGGGGGTGGAGACGGACCTCGAGACGGAAGCGGTCGCGCGCGGCATCGAGGCATGCGGGCTGGGGTACCTGCGGCAGGCGCGGCTGGTGCCGCCACTCTACGCGTTGAAGTCGTTCCGCGAGGAGCTGGGGCTGCGCACGCCGCTGCACATGGTGGAGAAGATCTGCCGCCCGGGCGACGCGCCGTACCAGCTCATAGGCGTGGCCCACATGCCGTACCTGGTGCAGCTTGCGCCGACGCTGACGGCGCTGGGCGCGCGGCGGGTGATGGTGGTGCAGGGCATGGAAGGGCACGAGGACGTGACGACGTCGCGCGGGGCGCGCGTGATCGAGATCGACGCGACGGGCGCGCAGGACGAGTGGCGGCTGGACCCGGCGGCGCTGGGGCTGGAGCCCGCGACGGACGACGACCTCGCGCCGGGCGACGCGGAGCGCTCGGTGCGGCTGGCGCTGGCCGTGCTCGACGGCTCGGCGAACGCGACGCAGCGCGACCTCGTGGTGCTGAACGCGGCGCTGCGGATCAAGCTCGCGGGCCGCGCGCCGGACATGGCGTCAGCGCTCGACGCGGCGCGCGCGGCGATCGCGTCGGGCGAGGCGCTGCGGCGGCTGCAGGCGTGGCGGGATGTGCGGTAGGGGCAGCGCCCCGCTCCGGCTACTACTGAGTTAGCTGGCTGAGAGGCACAACCTCCCCGGTTTCGGGTAGCAGCGCCAGGCGTTGGGCCAACAGCCCCGAGTTGTGGAGATTAGCCGCGAGCAACCGCGAGCTGAGGTCGTCCTGGCCCATGGCGTTGTGCCAGGAGCCGTTGCTTTCGTCGGGCTGGCTGATCCAGACGAAGCTGTAAGACGCTCCGTCGGGCGCGGGTGGGAATCGCAGTGCGGCCGCAGTCGCCGGATCGCGCGCTTCGAGGCTCTTCGCGTAGCCAGTTGCGGCCGACAATTCGGCGAGCGAGACGTTGATCGCGTAGATTGGTAGACCTGCCTGAAGCCTGCCGCGCAAGAATGCCGGGTCTACCTCAGCCCATGCGCTGCGGTCGATCACCAGGACCGAGTGCGGGCCGGTCGCCTGCTCGAACTCTGCTGAGGTCGCCGCCTTGTGCGCCTTTGCCAAGGCGGCCGGGGCGACGCTGGTTGCGAAGGGATCTCCCTTCGAGAACAGCACGATATCAGGCGCGCTTCCTCCGAGCGCTGCGGACGCTCGGCCTCTGTGCTCGGCGCCGATCGCGATCGTCGCCGCAAGTCCGATGAACGCGAGGGACACGAGTACGAGCCTGTACACGCCTGACTCCTGAAATTACTGGAGCGCGGTTCAATAATACATAACTTCGCACACTATGGGGCGAAGCGCGCGACCCGAGGTCCAGCGCTGCGAAGGCAGCGACGCGGCCACTCCTTACCGGCCGGCGGCGAAGGGCGGGCGCTTGTCGGCCCAGGGCTGCGCCTGCTCGAATGCGCGGCAGGCGCGGAGCACGAGCGAATCCTGGTAGGCGCGGCCGACGACGTGCAGCCCGACAGGCAGCCCCTTTGAGTCGAACCCGCACGGCACCGAGGCGGCCGGCTGGCCCGTCAGGTTGAACGGCTGCGTGAACGGCATCCAGCCGAACGGCGCGACCTTCTGCCCGGCGACCTCGTCCGGCTGCGAGCCGATCGTGGGCGCGGTGATCGAGAGCACGGGCGTGAGCAGCAGGTCGTAGGTGCGGTGGAAACGCTGCATGGTCTCCCAGATCAGCATGCGCCGCTTGTTGGCCTTGACGACGTCGATGCCGGTGGTGCGCAGCCCGAAGTTGAGGAAGACCTTCGCGGGCTCGTCGAGCAGCGCCTTCTGCTCGTCGGTGAACTCGCTCAGGTACTCCGCATCGCTCGACGCGCCGATGACCATGAACGTCTGGTCGGCGGCGGGGTTCGCGAAGCCCGGCGACGCTTCCTCCACGACGCAGCCGAGATCGGCGAAACGCCTGGCGGCGGCCTCGCAGATCGCGCGCACCTCCGGGTCGACGGGCGCGTAGCCGAGGTCCGGCGACCATGCGACGCGCAGGCCGGCGATGCCCTGGTCGACCTCCGCCAGGAACGAGCCGTCGTAGTCGGCGATCGAGAACGGGTCTTCGGGCTCGTGCCCGCACATGACGTCCATCGCCAGCGCGGCGTCGCTCACGGTGCGGGTTGTCGGGCCGCGATGCGTCATGGTGGTCCAGCCGCCGGGGTTGCGGGGCACGCGCCCGTACGTGGGCTTGATGCCGAAGACGCCGCAGAACGACGCGGGGATGCGGATGGAGCCGCCGCCGTCGCTGCTCAGGGCGATCGGGCCGAGGCCGGCGGCCACGGCGGAGGCCGCGCCGCCGCTCGATCCGCCGGGGGTGCGGGTGGTGTCCCAGGGGTTGCGGGTGGCGCCGAAGAGGCGGTTCTCGGTGAGCGGGATGAAGCCGAACTCCGGCGTGTTGGTCTTGCCCAGGTGGATGCCGCCGGCGTCGAGCAGGCGTTTCGCGACGAACTCGTAGCCGGTGGCGATCTTGTCCTTGTAGATCAGCGAGCCCTTCGTCGTGGGCAGGCCCTTGACGTCGAAGAGATCCTTGATCGAGACGGGGATGCCGTGCAACGGGCCCAGGTCGTCGCCGCGCTGCACCGCCGCCTCCGCCTCGCGCGCGGCCGACAGCGCCATCTCGTGCGTGACGAGGCAGTAGGCGTTGAGGCCGGGGTTGAGTGCGTCGATGCGCTCGAGCAGGGCACGGGTCAGTTCGACGGGCGACAGCTTCTTCGCGCGGATCGCGGCGGACATCTCCGTGGCAGGCATGTAGGCGAGTTCGTCGTGCATGGGGCGTCCCTTCGTGCGGCCGCGGCGGCTCGGGTGCGCCGCTGCCTGCCCGAACGATCTCCTTCCGGGCGCTGTGTGTCAACCGCAGAGGCGATGTTACAATCGGCTCACTATGAAGATTGAACTGCAACCGTTCGACCGTGACCGCCACATCGACATCGCCGCGACGCTGCTGGCCGAGCGGCACCAGCGCGACCGTCTCCGCGAGCCGATGTTCCCGCAGGCGTTCGAGGATCCGGCCGTGTGCCGCCCGATCATCGAGCACGCGTTCGAAGCGCCGGGCTGGGGCGGTGTCGTGGCGTACGCCGGCGGCACGCCGGCGGGGTTCGCGATCGTGACGGTGCTGGACACGCCGGCGACGCACCTGCTCGCGAACTTCTTCCCGCCGCGGGCCGCCTCGCTGGGCTATCCGAACCACGCGGCGCGCGACGGCATGGAGTACGACGTGTACCGCGCGATGTTCGCGGAGTTGGCGGCGCAGTTCGTCGAGCGGGGGTATTTCGAATTCGGGATCAACATCCCGGCGGCGGACCTGATGTCTCGCGAGGCGTGGGCGTCGCTGGGCTTCGGGCGCGTCATGACGTGCGCGATCCGCGGCGTCGGCCCGACGGAGCGCGCGGCTGCGCCGGGCATCGAACTGCACCAGTCGGCGGCGGAGGACGCGGACGTGATCTTCCAGCTCGGCGAGGAACTGACGATCCACCACGCGCGCTCGCCGATCTTCAACCCGTACATGCGCGAGTCCGACACGGCGAGCCACGACTTCCAGAAGGGGCTGCTCGGGGATCCGAACGCGAACGCGCACTGGGTGGCGTACGAGGCCGGCCGCCCCGTCGGGATGAACACGTTCATGCAGCCGTTCTTCCTGTCGCCGCTGACGGTGCCGGAGAAGACGATCTACCTGTTCCAGGGCATCGTGACGGAGGACGTACGTGCGGGCGGCGTCGGCACGGCGGTGCTGGCGCGCGGCGTGGCGTGGGCGCGAGAGCAGGGCTATGAGCACGTGGCGCTGCACTTCGCGTCGGCGAACGTGCCGGGCGCGAAGTTCTGGCAGAGCAGCGGCTTTCACCCCGTCGAGCACGGCATGCGCCGCCACATCGACGAGCGCATCGCGTGGGCGAATCGGTAGTCGGTCGTCGGCGGTTGGTGGTGCGCCGCGGCGCGGACCAGCGGACCAACTGAAGGCCTACCGAATGCAGAACGTGACGGACTCGCTCCCGAACTCCTACCGCGATACTCAGGCTTACGCCAACAATACCCGCCCCGTACGATCGGTCATGAGCACGCAGGCCCGACACGCTTCCCGGACGCGCGGGGGCCGCCGCGCACGAGCGCGGGGACGCCGTTGACGGCCGTCGAGTACATCCTGGTTGGCGCGCTGATCGGTTTGCTGTCCGGCCTGTTTGGTGTCGGAGGCAGCAGCGTCAGCACGCCGGTTCTTCGCCTCGCGCTGCGTGTGGCACCGCTTACGGCGCTCGCGACGCCGCTGCCCGTGACGCTTCCGGCGGCTGTCGCCGGCGGCTACGTGTACGCTCGCAGTGGTTACGTCCGCTGGCGCGTCGCGCTCGTGTGCGGAGGAGCCGGCATCCCGGCAGTCGTGCTTGGCGCGCTCGCGACGAGTGTCGTGCACGGTTCGATTCTGCTCATCCTCACGGGCGCGTTTGTTGCGGCCCTGGGAATTCGACTGCTGGTCGCCGCTCCGCTGAAAGCATCTCCGCCCGCGGAATCCAAGGCGCCGCTTGCGACGGTGGCAACCATAGGCGTCGTCGTGGGCTTCTTGTCGGGCCTCCTCGCCAACGGCGGCGGGTTTCTGCTCGTGCCGGCATTCGTGCTCGTGCTCCGCATGACGCCACGGGAGGCGGCCGCAACGTCCCTGGTGACGATCGTTGCATTCGCGGTTCCCGGAACGGTCGTGCACTGGGCGCTCGGTCACATCGACATCCGGCTCATGCTCCTCTTGTCGGCTGGCGTGATCCCGACGTCATACCTGGGCGGGCGCATTGGCGTATTGCTCAAACCACGAGTGTCGCGGCTGGCGTTCGGCGGATTCCTCACCGTGTTTGGCATCGTCTTTCTCCTGCGTGAGGCCTACCTGCTGCTGTGATGGCCGGGGCGGACTATGCCGCGGGGGAGCTTTACGCTTACCATCCGTCGGAGGTGCGCCGTTGTCGTGGCTTGAACTGCTGCTCATCCCGCTGGGCTTCGCCGTCGGCGCATTCGGCACGCTCGTCGGGGCGGGCGGGGGCTTCGTGCTCGTGCCGGTGCTGCTGCTCCTCTATCCGCACGAGAACGCGGCCAGCATCACGTCGATCTCGCTGCTGGTCGTCTTCTTCAACGCCACGTCGGGCTCGATCGCCTATGCGCGCCTGCGCCGCATCGACTACTTCACGGGCCTGATCTTCGCCGCGGCTGCGACGCCGGGGGCGATCGTCGGTGCGTATCTCGTGGGCGCGGTGCCGCGACAGACGTTCGACGTGCTGTTCGGGGTCATCCTGCTGCTGCTGGCGGCGTATACGGCGTGGGCGGCAGGGCGGACCGCCGCGATCCGCGCGCCTATGCGGGGGCGCAGCGTCGTGACGCGCGTGATGCCGGGCGCAGAAGAAGGCGAGGTCTTCCGCTACGCCTACAACCTGCCGCAGGGGATCGCCTACAGCGCGGGTGTGGGCTTCATCAGCAGCCTCCTTGGCATCGGCGGCGGGGTGATCCACGTGCCGATCATGATCACGCTGCTGCGCTTCCCGGTGCACGTCGCGGTGGCGACGTCGCACTTTGTCCTCGCCTTGATCTCGATCTCGGGCGTCGCGGTGCACCGCTCGAACGGCGACCTCGCCGGAGCGAGCCTCGGGCGGGCGCTGCTGCTTGCGGGGGGTGTGGTGCCGGGCGCCCAGGTCGGCGCGCGGCTGGCGCAGCGGGTGCACGGGCCGACGATCGTGCGGTTGCTGGCGATGGCGCTGGTGGCGCTCGGCGTGCGGCTGATCTTCGCGGGGACGATCGGGTAGGGTGGGGCTAGCGGTTAGCTGTTAGCTAAGAGCCACGAGCCAGCCGCTAACGACTAACAGCTCTATCCCGCTTTGGCGGGGGCGGTGGACGGCGCTTGGGCGCCCTCGGTGTCGTACTTGGCGAAGAGGTGGCCCCAGGGCGACTCCTCGCGCCAGCGCTCGTAGATCCTCTTCTCCTTGAGCGGCCAGTGGTAGTAGTCGTGGAAGGCCTCGCTGAAGAGGTTGGCCACGTTGACCAGCGGCGTGTGGAGGACGGGCTTCTGGAGGATGCGCGTGGGGCCGTACCAGGCGAGCCAGCCCATGAAGCTGTGGATGTGGCCGCCGACCTTGAAGCCCCACGATTCCTGCGCCAGTTCCGTGTCGCCGACGATCTCGATCTCGGCCGGGTCGCCGACGCCGAGGCCCTGTTCGTGGGCGATGCGGATGTAGTCGATCGTCATCGGGTCGAAGCCCATCATCTTCGCCGCGACGGAGTCGATGGCCGTCTGGTCGCCGGAGGCGAGGATGACGTTCTTCGTCGTCGGGTACATGATGCGCGGGCCGGGGCCGTTGCCGGCGGTGGAGCCGTCCATCATGGCGAAGATGCCGCTGTGGATCTCCTTCTGGATCGCCAGCAGGTCCACCAGCGTCTCGTGGATGTGGCTGTGGGTGTAGTGGCGGTTCGTGCTGAGCAGGCCGCCGAACGCGTTCTTCATGGCGCCGGTGGTGGTGGTGTAGATGTGGCACTTCATGGTCGGGAGGTGGACGATGTTCTTCCCGTGGAAGTAGTTGGGGATCTTGATGCCGCCCGGGAAGATCTTGTCGAGCACCAGCATCTTCCGCTTGGGCTGGTAGATCTCCCACTGCATGTCGGTCTCGCGGAAGTTGAACTTCACCGGGACCTCGTGCCGCTTGAACACCGCCAGGTATTTGTTCTCGTCCTCGCCCTTGAAGGCGTCGGTGACGACGGTCTTGTTCTGGACGCAGACGAGGTCCTCGTACCCCGCTTTGCGCAGACCGACGACCGAACCCTCAAGCTGCCAGGGCGTCGTATTGGCGGATGGGAACGGGTAGTGCCAGGAGATGTTGTCCTTGATGATGGTGGTGGCGGAGGGGTCGAGGTACTGCTTGACGTCTGCCAGGTGCATGAGCCGCTCGTAGTCGTCGATGGCGGTCTCGGGCTTCGTGCGCAGGACGGCGACCTTCGCTCTGGTGGACATAAGGGGAACACCTCCGGTGCGTTCGGCTCTCGGTTGCCTGCTAGAGGATAGTATCGGCGCGCGTGGCGACGGTCCCACCGCATCGTGGCAGGTCGAACCTGCTGATATCGTGCGGGAAGGATAGCAAATGCGGGCGGGGCAAATGATGCGGCCAGCGCATCGGCGGGCGGTCGCGCGAAGGGGGCCAGCGGCGTGGCGGAGCAATAC
>JBGQBE010000065.1:0-11416 GCA_041494685.1 Dehalococcoidia bacterium
ATGAAGAGGCCGGGATAGAGGACGCCTTTGAACGGCGTGCCCTCGGCGGCCATCGCGCGCACCGCGGCCTCGGTGATGTCGCGGCGGATCTGCCCGGCGGTCGAGGCGTCGAGCCAGGCCGGCGGGCTGTAGACGCCCATGCCGCCGGTGTTGGGGCCGCAGTTGCCGTCGAACACGGGCTTGTGGTCGCAGGAGAAGGGCATGTGGGCGACGGTCTTGCCGTCGCTGAAGGCGTGCGCGCTCGTCTCGCGGCCGGCGAGCCGGTCTTCAATGACGACGCTGCTCCCCGCCGCGCCGAGGCGGCGATCGACGAGGAGTTCTCGCAGGACCTCGATCGCCTGCGCGTGCGAGTCGGTGACGATGGCGCCCTTGCCCGCGCTGAGGCCGTCGGCCTTCACGACGACATCGCGGGGGCGCGACTCGACGTAGCGCGCGGCTGCGGCGAAGTCGTCGAAGCTGGCGTTCTCGCTCATCGGGATGCCATGGCGGCGCATGAGGTCCTTGGCGAAGGACTTGGAGGCCTCGATCCGCGCGGCCGCCTTCGTGGGGCCGAAGGCGGCGATGCCCGCGGCTTCGAGGCGGTCGACCAGGCCGAGCGCCAGCGGATCGTCGGGCGCGACGATGACGAAATCGATGCGGCGCTCGCGCGCGATGGCGACGACGGCATCGCCGAACGCGGTCACTTCGCCGGCGGGGGCGTAGGGCTTCGGGATGGCGAGCGGGAGCGTGTCGGCGATCTGGGCGATGCCGGCGTTGCCGGGCGCGACGCAGAGTGCGCCGAGGCGCGGCGACTGCCGCAGCTTCCACGCGATCGCGTGTTCGCGCGCCCCGGAGCCGATCAGCAGTACGTCCATCAGCCCGCGGTGCTCTGTTCGAAGTGGCGGAGGACAGCGACGACGCCGAGGAGCAGGATGACGGGCAGCAGCAACTCGCCCGGGCGAATCGCACTGCGGCGCCGGCGCGGCTGGTACGTGTAGATCTCGGGCTCGTCCGGCCCGTGCTGGAGATAGCCGTTGCTGCTGTCCGAGCGCTCGGTGGTCACGGCGCTACTCCCACTCGATGGTGCCCGGCGGCTTCGACGTGATGTCGTACACGACGCGGTTGACGCCGGGGACCTCGTTGACGATGCGGCTGCTGATGCGGGCCAGCACCTCGTACGGCAGGCGCGCCCAGTCGGCGGTCATGGCATCCTCGGCGGTGACGGCGCGCAGGGCGACGACGTGGCCGTAGGTGCGGTAGTCGCCCATGACGCCGACGGAGCGCGTATCAGTCAGCACGGCGAATGACTGCCAGAGATCGTGGTAGAGCTTCGCCTTCTTGATCTCGTTCATGACGATCCAGTCGGCGGCTTGCAGCACGGCGACGCGCTCGGGCGTCACCTCGCCGATGATGCGGATGGCGAGGCCGGGGCCGGGGAACGGCTGGCGGAAGACCATCTCGTCGGGCAGGCCCAACGCGGAGCCGACCTGGCGCACCTCGTCCTTGAACAGGTAGCGCAGCGGCTCGATGAGGTCGAACGTCATCTCCTTCGGCAGGCCGCCGACGTTGTGGTGCGTCTTGATCTTGACGGCGGTGCCGTGGCCGGTGGCGCTCTCGATCACGTCGGGGTAGGTGGTGCCCTGCGTGATGAAGTCGACCTTGCCGAGCTTGTCGGCCTCGGCCTCGAAGACGCGGATGAACGTCTCGCCGACGATGCGGCGCTTCTGCTCCGGGTCGATGATGCCGCGCAGCTGGCCGAGGAATCGGTCGGCGGCATCGACGTGGACGAGCGGGATCTCCATGTTGCGCTCGAAGACCTCGACCACGCGCCCTGGCTCCTCGCGGCGCATGAGGCCGTTGTCCACGAAGATGCAGGTGAGCTGGTCGCCGACGGCGCGGTGCACGAGCGCGGCGGCGACGGCGGAATCGACGCCGCCGGAGAGCGCGCAGATAACGCGGCCATCGCCGACCTGCTTGCGGATGCGGTTGATGCTGTCGGCGACGAAGTTGCCGGGCGTCCAGTCGCCGCGGCAGCCGCAGACCTTGTACAGGAAGTTCTCCAGCAGTTGCTTGCCGTGCGGCGTGTGCACGACTTCCGGGTGGAACTGGATGGCGATCATACTCTTGCCGTCGGACATCGCGGCCAGCGGCGAGTTATCGGAGTAGGCGATGGACTGGAAGCCGGGCGGCAGCTGCGTGATGCGGTCGCCGTGCGACATCCAGACCGGCATCGACGGTGGCAGGTCCGAGAAGATCGGCGACTCGACGTCGCCCTGGTGCACGACGGCGTGGCCGTACTCGCGCTTGTCGGAGGGGGCGACCTTGCCACCGAGCTGGTGCGCCATCGCCTGCATGCCGTAGCAGATGCCGAGGATCGGCAGGTTCTTCTCGAACACCCAGGTCGGGATCGTGGGCGCGCCGATCTCGTAGACGCTGGCGGGGCCGCCGGAGAGGATGACGCCGCGCGGCTTGAGCTTCTCGATCTTCTCCCAGGCCGTGTCCGGCGGCACGAGCTCGCAGTAGACGCGGCACTCGCGCACGCGGCGGGCGATGAGCATCGAGAACTGGGAGCCGAAGTCGATGACGACGACTGCTTCCGGCGGCACCGGGACGGCCGGCGTGCGGCCGGCGGGCGATTCGCCGATCTTCTCTCGTGCTATCTCGAGGTACGTGGAGACCTCCACGTCGCCCGAGGCGCGTACCCGGCGGGAAGTTGGTTTCTCAGCCATGTCGTATCCTGTGCGTGCGGGGTGAGGTGCCCTGAGTGTACCGGCGCAGCTTCCGCCGGTCAACAGTTACTGTTCATCGACATAAGCGTATGGACGAGAACCAGCAGTACCGCCACGCCGCCGTCGTGCTCCGTTCGGGGGGTATCGTCGCGCTGCCGACCGACACGGTGTACGGCCTGTGCGCCGTCGCCACGGACGCCGCGGCGGTGGAGCGCATCTACGAGATCAAGGGCCGCGACCCGGGACAGGCGCTGCCGGTCTTCGCCGGCTCGGTCGAGCAGGCGGGGCTGATCGCGGAGATGACGGCGCCGGCGCGGGCGCTCGCCGCGAAGTTCTGGCCGGGCGCGCTGACGATCGTGCTGCGCCGGAAGCCCTCCTTCGCGACGCGGGCGGCGGCGGGCGGCGACACGATCGCCGTGCGCGTGCCCGGCGACGCGGTGATCCGCGAGCTGGCGCTGCAGCTGGGACCGCTGACCGGGACCAGCGCCAATCTCGCGGGGCGCGACGAGTGCCACACGGCGGCCGACGTACGCGCGCAGCTCGGCGACGCGGTGGATCTGGTGGTCGACGCGGCGGTCGCGGCCACGGGGAAGCCATCGACGCTCGTCGACTGCACGGAGGCCGGGGTCGTGCGCGTGCTGCGCGATGGCGCGGTGTCGCGCGGCGCGATCGAGGCGGCGTTGGCCGGCACGGCTGGCCTGATCTAGCATGCGGCAGGAAGGTGCGCTGATGCCCTCGACCCTCCGATTGCCGCACGCCGGGATCGCCGTGGTTCGCCTGTGATGGCGAGCGCGAGCGCCCTACCGCCGCTCGATCCCGCGCGCGTGGGCGCGGCGCTGTCGCGCTACCGCGAGCCGGTCGTGGCGGCGATGCGCGCGGCGCTGGACCGGCCGGGCGTGGGGCACATCGCGCTGATGCGCTACCACCTGGGCTGGGAGGACGCCGCCGGCAAGACGATTGCGGCGCCCGGCGGCAAGATGCTGCGCCCGGCGCTCTGCCTGATCTGCTGCGAGGCTGCCGGCGGGGACGCGCGCACGGCGATGCCGGCCGCGGCGGCGATCGAGCTGCTGCACAACTTCACGCTGATCCACGACGACATCGAGGACGCCAGCGACACGCGGCATGGGCGCGAGACGCTGTGGCGCATCGTCGGTGTGCCGCAGGCGATCAACGCGGGCGATGGGCTCTTCGTGCTGGCGCGGCGCGCGCTGCTCGACCTGGAGGGCGCGGGCGCATCGCCGGAGCGGGTGCTGCGGGCGGTGCGGACGCTTGACGAGGCGTGCGTTGCACTGTGCGAGGGCCAGTACGCCGACATCGGCTTCGAGACGCGCGACCGTGTCACGCAGGCGGAGTACGAAGCGATGATCGCGGGCAAGACGGCGGCGCTGCTGGGCGCGTCGGCGGCGATCGGCGCGATCGCGGGCGGCGCGGACGACGCGACGGCGGCGGCGCTGGGCGAGTGCGGGCGGCTGCTGGGGCTGGCGTTCCAGGTACAGGACGACGTGTTGGGGATCTGGGGCGAGGAGGCGGTGACGGGGAAGCCGGTGGCCGACGACATCCGATCGCGCAAGAAGTCGTACCCGGTCGTCTACGCGTTCGACCACCTGGACGCGGCGGGACGCTCCCGGCTGGAGCAGATCTACGCGCAGGAGCGGCTGAGCGAGGACGACGTGCGCGGGGTGCTTGCGCTGCTGGACGCGGCGGATGCGCGCGCGGTCTCGACTGAGACGGCGGAGCGGTACGCGGCGTCGGCGTTGGAACTGTTGCGGCCGCTGCGCCTCGACGCGGAGCGGCGTGCGGACATCGAGGCGCTGGCCGCGTTCTTCGTGCACCGGAGCGCGTGAGCGATCTGCGCACGCGGGCTGAACGCCCGCGCTACGGCGCATGGGGCAGGTAACGGAGACGACGTGAACAAGAAGACCATCCGCGACATCGACATCGACGGGAAGCGCGTGCTGGTGCGCGTGGACTTCAACGTGCCTATCGACAAGGAGACGCATCGCATCCTGGACGACACGCGCATCCGCGCGGCGCTGCCGACGATCAACTACCTGCGCGAGCACGGCGCGAACGTCGTGCTCGTCTCGCACCTGGGCCGGCCGGACGGCAAGGTAGTCGAGTCGGCGCGGCTGGCGCCGGTCGCGGCGCGTTTGGCGGAGCTGATCGGGGCGCCGGTGGTGTGCGCGACGGACGTCGTCGGCGATTCCGCGCGGGCGACCGTGGCGGCGCTGCAGCCGGGCGGCGTCGCGATACTGGAGAACGTGCGCTTCGAGCCGGGCGAGGAGAAGAACGATCCGGCGCTGGCGCAGCAGCTCGCGGCGTTCGCCGACGTGTACGTGAACGACGCCTTCGGCACGGCGCACCGGGCGCACGCCAGCACGGCGGGCGTGGCGAAGCACCTGCCGGCGGTGGCGGGCTTCCTGATGGAGAAGGAGATCGACTACCTGGGCCGCGTGGTGAGCGACCCGCAGCCGCCGGTCGCGGCGATCATCGGCGGCGCGAAGATCAGCTCGAAGATCGCGGTGCTGCAGCACCTGCTGTCGAAGGTGAGCACGCTGCTGATCGGCGGCGGCATGGCCAGCACGTTCCTGAAGGCGCAGGGCGTCGGCGTGGGCGCGTCGCTCGTCGAAGACGAGCAGATGGAGACGGCGCGCGGCGTCATCGCCGAGGCGGCGAAGCGCGGCGTCGTGCTGGGGCTGCCGGTGGATGCGGTGGTGGCGGACCGCTTTGCGGCGGACGCAGAGGCGCGGACGGTAGCGATCGGCGCGGTGCCGGACGGTTGGATGATCCTGGACGTGGGCCCGAAGACGGTGGCGGACTACGAGGCCAAGCTGGCGGGCATGAAGACGGTGGTCTGGAACGGGCCGCTGGGCGTGGCCGAATGGGCGGCGTTCGCGCACGGCTCGCACGGCGTGGCGCGCTTCCTGGCGCAGCTCGACGCCACCGTCGTGATCGGCGGCGGCGAGACGGTGGCGATGGTGACGGAGCTCGGCATCGCGGATCGATACGCGCACGTCTCGACGGGCGGCGGCGCGTCGCTGGAGTTCCTCGAAGGACGCGAACTGCCGGGCGTCGCAGCGCTGCTCGACCGATAGCGGGCGTCGATAGCTCGGTCAAGCCGTGATTTGACCGGCTACGGGTGCTCTGTTACCCTCCCTTGGGTCTCCGGGCAATCCCGTCTCCCAGGAGGTTCCGCATGAGCCACGAATCCGGCAGCGTGATCGCTTCGGTCTCCGGCGACAGCGTCGAGATAGACCAGAGCGCGGTGCGCAACGTCGAGGGTGAGCGCGTCGAGCTGCGGCAGGCGGCGGCGCAGCACGTCCGCGGCGAGAACCTGGACGTGGCGGAGAGCGCCGTGCTCAGCGTGCGCGCGGCGGACGTCCACATGCGGGACTGCGCGTCGTTCGCCGTGGTCGGCGAGCACGTGCGGTTGAAGGAAAGCGGCGTCGTCTTCCTCTTCGCGCGGAGCGTGGAGGGCGACGTGAAGAACGCCATCACGCCGGCCGCGGCGTTCGCCTTCGGGCTGGGCGCGGTGGCGGGCATCGGCATATTGCGGCGGTTGCGCCGCCGGTAGGACAGGGACAGAAGACATGGCGAACAGCGAACTCCAGGTGGCGCCGCGGACGGTGCTGGGCAAGAAGGTGGCGCAGCTGCGCCGAACGGGCGTGACGCCGGCGAACGTCTTCGGGCACAAGATCGAGTCGCAAGCGGTGCAGGCCGACACGGCCGAACTGACGCGCCTGCTGCGGGGCATCACGCGCAACGCGATCATCAACCTGAACGTGGCAGGCGAAGCCACGCCGCGCACGGTCGTCGTACGGCAGGTATCGCGCGATGCCGTGACGGACCAGATCCTGCACCTGGATTTCTTCCAGGTATCGATGACGGAGCGTATGCGGGCCGACGTGCCGGTGGTGCTGATCGGCGTGTCCGACGCGGTGACGACCTTCGGCGGCGTGCTGCTGCAGACGCTGGAGCGCATCTCGGTGGAGGCGCTGCCGGCCGACATCCCGACGCAGTTCGAGGTTGACGTGAGCCGGATCACGCAGCTCGACGAGTCGCTGCACGTGAAGGACCTGGGAATCGACGCATCGCGCCTGACGCTGCACACCGACCCGGACGTCGTCGTGGCGCGCGTAGCGTCGCCGCGTGTCGTCGTGGTGGAAGAAGTTGCGGCGGTACCGGCGGCGGGCGCCGCGCCGGCGACCGAGGCCGCACCGGCCACGCCGGCCAAGCCGTAACGCCGAGCAGTTACAGGTTCGATACGAAGAACGAGCGCCCCGCGAGGCGCTCGTTCTGTGTTGCGGCGGAGAGCCGGGACCGTTCGTCGCGGACAGGGCGATCGTGCGGTGCGGCGCGCAAGCGCTAGGAGCGCGCCATCACTTCGCTGATGATGCGCTGCTTGACGGACGCGGAGTTGTCGATGGTCGTATGGTCAACGGGGGCGAGCGGGCCGCCCCGGTCGCCGTCCTTCGGGCCCTGCTCGCCGCTGGCATCCCAGTTCTCGGCGTTCGGCGCGTCGTACGGCGCGCCCTGGAGCGCGCCGGGGTTGTGCTCGTAGACGTTGAAGACATGCACGCGCTTCGGCCGCGAGAGCGTGTCGCCGGTGTAGAGCACGTCGACGCGGTCCACGTCCACGACCTCGATGATGCGTTTGGCGTACGACGCCTCGAGGCGCGAGGCGACGACGTCCGCGGTGACCGCGCCGTGGCTGTGGCCGAGCAGCACGGCGCGCAGGCAGGGATAGCGGTCGAGGTACACCTGTACCGCGTGCGAGAGCCACTGCTCCATCGCGCCGTGGACGTTCTGCGCGCCCGCGATCGCGGGGCCGGCCAGCACGGCGATCGTCTGCACGCCCTTGTCGTCGTACGCCTTCTGGATGCCGTCGATCATGCTGCGCACGCCGGCGGCGTCGGCGCGGTCCTTGAGATTGACCACGCCGCCGCCGACGCCGACGAGCAGCACGGCGCTCTGGTCGGGCCCGCAGGTGACGTCGGCGGACTTGAAGTAGCCGTGCGCGACCGCGTACTCGGGCGCGCTGGACGAGCCGCCCTTGCAGGCGGCAGCCTCGCGCGCCTCGTCGAGGGGGATGTCGATGCCGCGGAAGAAGGCGGCGTCCTGGTCGTCGCGCGCGCCGTCGGCGTTGAAGTCGGGCACCTTCGAGAGGTCGGCGGCGTCGTTCTCGTTCAGGCGGTGGTCGCCGTTGACATCCTGGCAGGCGAGCTGACTGAAGACGGCGCGGGGCGCGCGAGCGAGGCCGGTGTTGTTGCAGGCCAGCAGCAGCGCCGTCGCGGCGAGCGCGGCAGCGGCGATGAGCGCGGTCTTCGCGCGCACGCGGCGGATCATCGCGCGCGTTGCGGCGCGGCGACGAGCTCCAGCGCGGCCGCTTCGCCGCGGAGCTGGCCGCAGGCGGCGCTGATCTCGCCGCCCTTTTCGACGCGCACGGTGCAGGCGACGCCGCGCGCCGTCAGCTCGTGCTGGAAGGCGATCGACTTTGTGCGCATCGGCCGGCGGATGCTGTCGTCGGGCGTTGGATTGACGGGGATGAGGTTGACGTGGCAGAGCATACCGCTCAGCGCCTCCGCCAGCGCGCGCGCTTGCGGCAGGGAGTCGTTCACGCCGCTCATCAGGCAGTACTCGAACGTGACGCGGCGGCCCGTCTTCGCGATGTAGTCGCGGCAGGCGTCGAGGATGTCGCCGAGCGGGAAGCGGTGGGCGGTGGGGATCAGGCGTTCGCGCAGGGCGGCGTCGGGCGCGTGCAGCGAGACGGCGAGGCCGACCTGCAGCGGCTCGTCGGCGAGCTTGCGGATGCCGGGGATGAGGCCGACGGTGGAGATGGTGATGTGGCGCGCGGCCATGCCGAAGCCCTCGGGCGCGTGCAGCGTCTCGACGGCCTGCCAGACGGCGCGGTAGTTGGCCAGCGGCTCGCCCATGCCCATGAAGACGACGTTGGTGATCGCGCGGCCGCCGGCGTCGGCCTGCTCGCGGGCGAAGGCGACGACCTGGGCGATGATCTCGCCGGGCGTCAGGTTGCGCTCGAAGCCGGCCTGGCCGGTGGCGCAGAAGACGCAGCCCATGGCGCAGCCGGCCTGGCTGGAGACGCAGACGGTGGCGCGGCCCCGGCTGTCGCTGCGGGGGTCGTACAGCATCAGCACGGACTCGATGAGCTTGCCGTCGGCGAGGCGGATCAGCCGCTTGCGGGTGAGGCCGTCGTCGGAGGTGAGCTCGGCCAGGGACTTGAGCGCCGGGAAGGGCAGCTCTTCGGCCAGGCGCGCACGGAGCGCCGCCGGTACGTTCTTCATCTCGTCGTAGCCGGAGGCGAGGCGCTTGTAGGTCCACGCCCACACCTGGCGGGCGCGGTAGCGGGGCGCGCCGAGCGCTTCGACGCGGTTCTCCAGTTCGGGCAGAGAGAGATCGTAGAGGGACGATGGCATCGCATCCAGTCTACCGGACGCGGCCGTCGGGCCTCGCGGGCTTCACGGAAGCGCGGATTCGCGCGACAATGCGGGCGATGGCCGCGTGGCGACGACCGCCGCGGGCGGCAGCGAGGGGGCAGGACACGGATATGACTACGACGACGACCACCGACGTCCACGTGGGCCGCGACTACGGCCGGCACGACTTCGTCATCGATGCGGCAGAGGTGGCGAAGTACTGCGGCGCCGTGGACGACCACAACCCGATCTACAGCGGGGCGTCGTCGTTCGGCGGGGCCGTGGCGCCGGCGCTGGTGCGCCACTCCGAGGTGTACGAGTACCGGCCGCTGGACAGGCCGGGCGCGCCGTCGTGGTACCTGCCGAACCTGTACGGCAACCTGCACGCGCGCCAGGAGTGGGAGCTGTTCCGGCCGGTGATGGTGGGCGACGCGCTGCACACGCGCTCGTTCATCGCCGACCGCTACGTGAAGCGCGGGCGCGACTACGTGGTGAACGAGGTGTTGTACTTCAACGCGGAGGACGCCATCGTGGCGCGCGGGCGCACGCACCAGAGCTTCCTGCGCGAGACGGACAATGCCGGCATCGTCGTCGACAAGACGCGCGAGAAGTCGAAGGAGCGGCGGTTCGAGGTGGACACGGCGGCGGCGATCGAGGAGATCCCGACGCTGCAGAAGCAGATCACGCTCGATATGTGCTGGAAGTTCAGCGGGCCGAACAAGAACTACCACAACGACAAGGAGTCGGCGATCAAGTGGGGCTTCCCGGACATCGTGGTGCAGGGGATGATGTCCACGTGCTTCCTGTCGGAGATGCTGACGGACCGGTTCGGCGCGGGCTGGATCGCCGGCGGCAAGATGAACGTGAACCTGGTGAACATCGTCTGGCAGAGCGACAGGCTGACGTGCCGCGGCTTCGTGCGGGAGATCGCGCCGGAGGGCGAGCGGCAGCGCGCGCACCTGGACGTGTGGGTGGAGAAGGAAGACGGCACGAAGGTGACGATCGGCACCGCCAGCGCGGTGGTGTGAGGCTTCGCTTGATTTGAAGGCTCGTCTGTGGAACGATCCGGCGATGCCTTCCTATGTTGACCGCGCAACACTTCATCCGAAGGGCTTTCACGATTCCGCGGCTCTGCCGTACGGCCTGCGCGTGTCTGAGGTGAAGGCCGCCATCGATGACATCTACGACTTCCTCTACAACGTGAACCGCTTTCTCGTGGAGAAGGGCTGGGATCGGCTTGAGGAGACGCTCGCTGCCGCGACGTTCAGCGGCGTGATCAGCGAGCTGGTCGTGGAAGGCGTGTCGAAGCGCAGTGCCACCGTCATCAAGAATCAGTTCCACAACGGAAGGCCCGACGTCGTGCCACGCAGCCACTACCAGGGTGATGGTGTGCATCGGGGCAGTGAGGGCATCGAAGTCAAGGCGTCGCGGTGGTCAAACGGCTGGCAGGGTCATAACGTGGAGGACGGCTGGCTGATGATCTGCCAGTACTTCGTCGATGTGGGCGTCGACGATCCGGAGAAGCGCCAGCCAACGCGGATCGACCGCGTACTATGCGCGCAACTGGAGGAAGCCGACTGGAGCTTTTCGGGGCGGCGCGAGGGCAGCCGCCGCACGCCGACGGCCGCGATCAAGAGGTCCGGCGTCGCAAAGCTCGAGGCGAACCCCGTGTACCTCGATCCGACGTACGCGCCGCGGCCGAAGCCGAAGAAGAAGCAGCAGGCTCCGCCGGAAGGTTGATCGCGGCCAGCCGCGGAATTGCGACCGCGGCCAGCGTGACGTAGTCCGGATCGAGTTCCACGCCAACGCCTCGGTAGCCAACAGCCTCGCACGCGGCAAGCGTTGAACCGCTGCCTGCGAATGTGTCCAGGACGGTGCCGGCGCCAAGGGGCAGCATCGCGCGCACGACCTGCCGCAGGAAGGCCTGTGGCTTGAGGCTCGGGTGGGGCGCAAGCGCCCGCTCGTCCGGCCGCGTAGGCCTGCTCTCGATGACGTCGAGGAACGGGCTCTCGGGTGAGATGCGCCGGAGGCCGCCCGTCTTCCATTTCCGCAGATTCTCCGCGACCGTCCCCTCGCACGGCTTGCGCACCAACACCCACGGTTCCCACGCGGAGCGGGGCATCACGGTTACATCAGGGAACTCCTGCTCGGCGTTCTTAGGGCGGTCTCCGCCCCGCAGCGTCTGGGTGAGCCGCACGATCTCTCCGCGCTTCTCGTAGCGCGCGTGGACCATCGCCTGCGCAACGACGTGCGATAGCAACGGGCTCGTCGCGA
>JBGQBE010000066.1:0-10961 GCA_041494685.1 Dehalococcoidia bacterium
AGCTCCTCGTCGTCCAGCCCCCCATCGACGAACGCCTGCCGCACGATCTCGCGGAACGCGCCGTCCAGGTCCATGCGTCCTGAGTATGCCCGCGCCGGGTCCGACCAGAACCACGTCCTGCGCGCGCGGATCAGCTCGTGCATGGGCCCCGGTGCGAACGACCCGTCGCAGTGCGCCTCGCACGCGGCCGCCCACGACTCCTCCATCCCCGTCTGCCAGTCGAGGAGCGTGCCGTCCATGTCGAAGAAGATGGCGGCTGGCGCGGGCTGCGCGGCGTCGAGCAGGCTCATGCGCGGCTCGACGCCAGCCAGCGCGCGATCTGGTCGATGTGCTCGCGGTAGTGGTCGTCGCTGTTCGCGCTCACCAGCTGCCACGTCGGCCAGCCGAAGCGCTTGTCGTCCGCCAGCTCGGCCTCCGAGAGCGCCGACGCCGCATCCAGCATCGCCTGGTGCGAGTGACGGGACTCGCCGAGCACGTCCGGAAGCGGCCGCCCCTTCGCGGCCTGGTAGTTGCGGGCGTTCGTACCGTCCACGTCCTGCACCTCGGGGCGCGCCGGCGTCTCGCCGCGCGCGGCCGCGGCCAGCCATTCGCAGCAGATGCGCTCCCACATGCTGATGTGCGCCAGCGCGTCCTTCACCGACCAGCCGGCGTCCAGCGCGGGCTCGGTCAGGCGCGCCTCGTCGAGCGGGGCGATGAGCGCCTCGAGGCGGGCGCGGTCGCCGCGGATGCTGGCGAGCAGTTCGTCCTTCGTCATCGCGGCGCCGCCTTCGCGCGGCCGTTCTTCGCGGCGGTGGCCTTCGCGCCGTTGCGGGCGGGAGATTGCTCGGCGGGTTTCCGTTTCTTCGCGGTGGCGGCCTTCGCGCCGTTGTGGGCGGGAGTCTGCTCCACAGGTTTCGCTGTTTTGCGCGCCGCGCCCCCGTCCGCGCCGTTCGCGGCCGCGCTGTTGCGCTTCGCGGCGCGACGGGCAGCGGCGACGCGCTCCGGCGGCAGCACCTTCCGCAGGTACTGGCCCGTGTAGCTCGTCGCGACGAGTGCGACCTCCTCGGGCGTGCCCTGCGCGACGATCTGCCCGCCCCGGTCGCCGCCCAGCGGCCCCAGGTCGATGACGTGGTCGGCGTTCTTGATCACGTCCATGTGGTGCTCGATCACGACGACGCTGTTGCCCGCGTCCACCAGCCGCTGCAGCACGGCCAGCAGCGCGCGGGTGTCTTCGAACGAGAGGCCGGTCGTTGGCTCGTCCAGGATGTACAGCGTGCGGCCGGTCGAGCGCTTCGAGAGCTCGGTCGAGAGCTTGACGCGCTGCGCCTCGCCACCGGAGACCGTCGTCGCGGGCTGGCCCAGGCGGATGTAGCCCAGGCCGACGTCGCGCAGCGTCTCGAGCTTGCGGCGCAGTTGCGGGATCGCTTCGAAAAACGGGAGCGCCTCGTCCACCGTCATGTCCAGGACGTCCGAGATGGTCTTGCCCTTGAAGGTGATCTCCAGCGCCTCGCGGTTGTAGCGCTTGCCCTTGCAGACCTCGCAGGGGACGGTGACATCCGGCAGGAAGTGCATCTCGATCTCGATGTAGCCGTCGCCGGAGCAGGCTTCGCAGCGGCCGCCCTTCACGTTGAACGAGAAGCGGCCCGGCGTGTAGCCGCGCATCCGCGCCTCGGGCACGCTGGCGAAGAGCTCGCGGATCGGCGTGAACGTGCCGGTGTAGGTGGCCGGGTTCGAGCGCGGCGTGCGGCCGATTGGCGACTGGTCGATGTTCACGACCTTGTCGATGTAGTTGAGCCCGCGCACCGCGGCGACCTTGCCCGCGCGCTCGCGCGCGTTGTAGAGATCCTGCGCCGCCTTCCTGTAGAGCAGGTCGTTGATCAGCGTGCTCTTGCCGCTGCCGGAGACGCCGGTGACGCAGACGAAGACGCCGAGCGGGATCCGCACGTCGATGTTCTTCAGGTTGTTCTCGCGCGCGCCCTCGATGCGGATGGCGTTGCCGTTGCCGGCGCGGCGCACGTCCGGCAGCGGCACGCTGCGGCGGCCGCTGAGGTACGCGCCCGTCATCGAGCCCTCGCACGCCATGATGTCGTCGATCGTGCCCTGCGCCACGACGCGGCCGCCGCCCTCGCCGGCGCCGGGGCCCATGTCGATGATGTGGTCCGCGGCGCGCATCATCGACTCGTCGTGCTCGACGATCAGCACCGTATTGCCGAGGTCGCGCAGGCGCACGAGCGTGCGGATCAGCCGCTCGTCGTCGACGGGGTGAAGACCGATGCTGGGCTCGTCGCAGACATACAGCACGCCCATCAGGCTGGAGCCGATCTGCGTCGCCAGGCGGATGCGTTGCGACTCACCGCCGGAGAGTGTGCCGGCCGTGCGGTCGAGCGAGAGGTAGTCGAGGCCGACGTCGAACATGAACGTCAGGCGCTCGCGGATCTCCTTGAGGATCTGCTTCGCGATGACCCGCTCGCGCGCGTTCAGCGGCGTCTTCGGGCCGGCGAGGCGCGCGAACCACTCCATCGCCTCGCGCACGTCCATCTTCGTCACGTCGACGATGTTCTTGTCTGCGACGGTGACGGCCATCGTCTCCGGCTTCAGGCGCGAGCCCTTGCAGATGCGACAGGGCGTCGCCGCCATGTACTTCTCGATCTCGCCGCGCACCCAGTCGGAGTCGGTCTCCTTGTAGCGGCGCGTCAGGTTCGGGATGACGCCCTCGAACGTCGTGTCCCAGCGGTTCGTGTGGCCGCCGGACGACTGGTAATTGATCGAGATGCCGCCGTCGTCGCCGTAGAGCAGCAGCTCGAGGTGCGCGGGGTCCATCTCCTCGACTGGTACGTTCAGCTTGAATCCATGCTTCTTCGCGACGGCGTGGAGCATCCGCAGGTACCAGGTGTTCGTCGCCGCGGCGCGCGACCACGGCTGGATCGCGCCGTCCTCGACGGAGAGCGCGCGGTTCGGGATGACGAGC
Organism: Dehalococcoidia bacterium; assembly: GCA_041494685.1. Classification (GTDB taxonomy): domain Bacteria; phylum Chloroflexota; class Dehalococcoidia; order DSTF01; family JACRBR01; genus JBGQBE01. The sequence continues at coordinate 2,948 of JBGQBE010000066.1, forward strand.
GCCGGGTCCAGCTCCATCTTCACGCCGAGGCCGGTGCACTCCGGGCAGGCGCCGTGCGGGCTGTTGAAGCTGAAGTTGCGCGGCGCCAACTCGCCGATGTTCGTGCCGTCGAAGGCGCAGGCGTAGTGCTCCGAGTACATGCTCTCGCCCTCGCCCTCGCCCTCGCCGTCGATGTCGACCAGCACCGTGCCGCCGCCGAGCTTCAGCGCCTGCTCGACACTGTCGGCGAGGCGGCTGGCGCTGGACGCGGAGCCCTCGCCGTCGCGCCCCTCGGTGATCAGCCGGTCCACCACGACCTCGACCGTGTGCTTCTTCTTCTTGTCCAGGTCGATCTGCTCGCCGAGGTCGCGGATGCGGCCGTCGACGCGGACGCGCACGTAGCCGGCGCGGCGGGCGTCCTCGAAGACGTGCAGGTGCTCGCCCTTCCGGTCGCGGATGATCGGCGCCAGGATCATCAGCTTCTTGCCGGGGGCGATGCCCAGGATGGCGTCGACGATCTGCTGCACGGTCTGGCGCTCGATGGGGCGGCCGCACTGCGGGCAGTGGGGGGTGCCGGCGCGGGCGTAGAGCAGGCGCAGGTAGTCGTAGATCTCGGTGACGGTGCCGACGGTGGAGCGGGGGTTGTGGCTGGCGCCCTTCTGGTCGATGGAGATGGCGGGGGAGAGGCCCTCGATGTAGTCGACGTCGGGCTTCTCCATCTGGCCGAGGAACTGGCGGGCGTAGGCGGAGAGCGACTCGACATAACGTCGCTGCCCCTCCGCGTAGATGGTGTCGAAGGCGAGCGACGACTTGCCGGACCCCGACAGCCCCGTGATCACGACGAGCTTGTCGCGCGGGATCGTGACGTCGATGTCCTTGAGGTTATGTTCGCGGGCGCCTTTGACGATGATGGCGTCCAGGGGCATCGGGTCGGGCTCCTTGATGTCGGCAGTCAGAGGTTGCGGGTGGGGAGGCGCATGGCACCCGTGCGCTCCGCCACCCATCATAGCACGGGTGTTCGCTCCCGCGATCGCGGATCGCAACGATGCTGACGCGGGGTGTCAGGAGGGATGTGAAACACTGTCACGGAGATCGTGTGAGGCTCCCTGCGTGGGAGCCTCACTGAAATTTGCGCGCCTACTTGGCTGTGCGGGATCTCAACCGTCGCAGAGAGCAAGTCCCTCTGCATAGTCGATCTCGTGGAGGTAACGGTCGACGTCCCAAACGTTATAGATCGTCGTTCCCGACATCGACGAGTTCACGACCATGCAATCGACCAGCGTTCCTTGATGGACGTGGTAACCCACCCATGAGCAGCCGCCGTCGTTGTCGACCGTGGTGAAGCCTATGGTCGTCGTCGACTGGTAGCCGGGGTAGGGACCTGCGTACACGTTCGCCGCAACGCCGTCGCCTAGCGATCTGCCGGTGTGCAGCCACTGCAATTGACCGTGAAGGCCGTTCGCCACATCAATCATGCCGATGTTCACAATGTCGCATCCCATCGAGGACACGCCCCCAGACGCATACGCTCTCAAGGTGAGGTGGTTACTCGTCCCGCCGAAACCCCAAGTGCGAAGTCGAGATTGAGAGGAGATGTCGCCCATGCACGGGGTCACCGTGCTATCTCCGAAAACGTCAATTGAACGGTTCGGCGGATGCACGGGCGGATTGTATAACCCGGTGCACCACTGAAGAGGGCTGCCTTCACTTTGCGAAGCCATTGTGTATATGACGATGTGAGGTCCTGCGGCTTCCGTATCGCCCGGCGAGCGGCCGATCGCGGTGGTCGTAAGCACGAGCACGGCAGCGGAGAGCGCCAGTAAGGTTCGGAGAGAAAAGAGCTTGTTCACGGCATGATCTCCTCGGCGTGCTTGATGGCCGCTTCAGCGGAGGGGGCCATTTCGACGAAGACGGCAATGCCGGGTTTGTCGCCGTCGGGATACCGCTCGATCACGACGAGGTTCGCTTCCCCGTACGGATATTCTGGAATAGGACGTTCGAGCAGCCCTGGGTGCCCCTCTACGGTCACGAGTTCCAGGCGATCGCGCGGCGCACTGCGCGCCACTGGCACAGGCACTGATTGGATGTAGCCACGCCCCAATGCAGAACCGTCGCTCCCCGACGGCGGTGCACCATCGGCCTCATTGTTGACGAGCACGACGCCCCGCCCGGAACACGCCCATCCGATCCCGCCCTGCCCGAACGCGTCTGACCAGAGTTCTTCCGCCGAGAGTGCCTCGCTCGCTGCCACTGGCGTGCTCGCGCAGCGGAAGATCTTAGCGTCGTCGGCGAGCGCGCCGGTACCGGAGACGACCACGAAGTCGCCGAGCCTGCCCGTGAACCGCGGCTTGGATGCCTCCTCATCCATCGCCCTTTGGATCTTCTCCGCGAGCGGTTCGCTGCCCTCCGACAACCTCTGCGCGACCAACCACCCAGACGCGGACAGCGCCGCAGCCGATATTACGACCAGCATCCATTTCCATCTTGCGCGCATAACGCTCGCCCCTCCCTTGTCTATCGCTAGTTGCGGATCGTACGCCGGGGACGTTGCCACCTGAAGATGAGAATTGCCCGGGCATTTCTACTCGGGCGGTTCTTCCCTCGTGACGGGCGTTAGTCCTGCCGCGACAGCTTTCATCGCAGCCTCAGTCCGGTTCGCCGCATCGAGCTTCGTGAGAATGGTGGCGACGCAGTTGCTGACCGTGCTGGTCGCAAGCCCGAGTATCCGTGCGATCTCCTTGTCGGAGTGGCCCTTTCCGACCAGGGCAAGGACACTGCGTTCACGAGGCGTAAGCGAGTGGCGATAGGAATGCATCGGGAACCTCAGCATGCATAGAGGATCCTCATACTATCCAGTATCATTGGAAGTCTCAACGTGACCGCTCAGGTTCAGCCAGGCCCCACGCCACGGTGTCAAACCCCTTGGGAGACCGTGCGTGCGATGCCCTCGATCAGCACCGACCGCGGCGGCGCCCGGTGCGACAGCTTCTTCGCCCACGTCGTCTCGATCGCCGCGACCTCCTCCGGCTCCAGCGCGCGTGCCTCGGTGATCGTGATGCCGTGGCGCGCGAAGGCGGGCGCCAGCGTCTCGCGGACGTAGTCCGGCGTCACGTCGGGCAGGTCGCGCACCTCGATCGGGACGGGGTCGTCGAAGATGCGCAGGTTCAGCACGATGCGCAGCGTCGCGCCGGGGCGGGCGAGCGAGGCGATGCCGCGCAGCACCGTCTCGTCGCCCAGCACGATGCCACGCATCAGGCTGCCCCACGGCAGCGTGACGATGATCTCCGCCGCGACGTCGCGCAGCTCCTCCGGCGGATGTTCGATGCTGGCGACGACGTAGAGGGCGTTGGGCGCACCGCCGCGGTCGGGCTTGCGCGCGGCCTTCGCCGACAGCTCGCGCAGCGTCTCGCGCACCGGGTCGATGGCGACGACAAGGCGCTCCGGGTGCGCGAGGGCGTAGCGGTAGGCGAAGCGGCCGTCGCCCGCGCCCAGGTCGATCGTGACGGCGTCGTAGCGCGCGGCGAGCGCGGCGAACGCTGGTGCGTCGAGGGTGTCAGTCTGCTTGCCGCGCACGGTGATCATCGGCGCATTGTCGCAGGCGCGGCGCGTTATCCACAGATGAGACGACGGTGGATCCGCAGATGACGCAGATGCTGGTGACGACGGGGGTTCGCAGATGGCACAGATGGGTACCGATGTTGGGTGGTGGAGACACCAAGAGAGGGGGCTCATGCCCCCTCTTCTTCATCCGTGTCCATCTGTGTCATCTGCGGACGAAATCGTCCGTGGACGGAACGCCCCTTACGCGGTGGCGGCGATGGCCTTCTGCGCGATCGTCGCGAAGGCGGCGGGCTGGAAGACGGCCAGGTCGGCGAGCATCTTGCGGTCGATGGCGATGCCGGCGCGGGCGAGGCCGTTGATCAGCCGGCTGTACGTGGTGCCGTTGATCCGGGCCGCAGCGTTGATGCGGGCGATCCACAGCTTGCGGAAGTCGCCCTTCCGCTCGCGGCGGTGCTCGAAGGCGTACTGCAGCGAGTGCAGCACGGACTCGTTCGCGCGCCGGAAGACGCGGTGACGCTGACCCTTATGCCCCTTGGCAAGGTCGATGATCTTCTTGTGTCGCGCCCGGGCGGTAACGCCCCGCTTCATCCTCGGCATGAGGTCCTCCGAAATGGAGAGAACCTAGAACTTAGAACCTGGAACCATCGCGCTCGGACAGGTTCTGGGTTCTGGGTTCCTGGTTCTCGGACTTACCGCTTCGCGTACGGCATCAGCTTGCGCAGGACCCGCTGGGCGGGCTTGCTGACGACGAACATCTCGTCGCCGGCGTGGTTGGCCGCGCTGGACTTCCGCGTCTTGCGGTGGCTGATGCTGCCCTTGCGGCGCGTGAACTTGCCCGTGCCGGTCACTTTGAACCGGCGGGCCGCGCCGCGGTGCGTCTTCATCTTTGGCATGTCGTGCTACCCCTGCGCCTCGGCGGGCGCTGTCTCGACGCCGGCCTCCAGGAGGGCGGCTGCCATGGCGGATTCGTCCGGTTCGCCCGAGCCGCCTACGAATGCCGGCTTCGGCACGCGCGGCGTCCTGGGCTTCGGCGCCTGCTTTTGCGGCGCCGGGGACAGGTACATGTTCATGAAGCGGCCCTCCATCGAGGGCTGGCGCTCCACGACCGCTGCGCCTTCCAGGTTGCCGGCGATCCGCAGCAACAGCTCGCGGCCGATCTCCGGGTGGGTGATTTCCCGCCCGCGGAACATTACCGAAACCTTGACCTTGTCGCCACCTTCGAGCAGCTTCTTGACGACGCGCGTCTTGAAGTCGACGTCGTGGGTGCCGATCTTGGGCTTGAAGCGCACTTCGCGAAGCTGCACCTGCTTCTGGTTCTTGTGCGCCTCCCGCTCCTTCTTGGCCTGTTCGTACTTGAACTTGCCATAGTCCAGGACGCGGCAGACAGGTGGCGAAGCGTTCGGGGCGACCTCGACCAGGTCGAGCCCGCGCTCTCGCGCCATCGCCAGTGCCTCATGGATAGGTGTGACGCCCAGCTTGTGGCCCTCATCGTCGATGATGAGCACTTCCCGGACGCGAATCCGTTCGTTGATGCGGAGATCTCTGGCTATGCCGGGCCCCTTTTGCTGGGCTGAATGAGCCTGTTTGACGCGTTATCGTTCGCGCCTCAACCTGGATTGGAGCCTCACTATACGGGAAAGCTCAAAGCCGCTGCAATGCTGCCGCCGGGACTTACAGGAGTACCAGTAGGGGGGTCCCCTGGTCCACCCGCTGGCCGACGCTCACGTAGACGGCCTTCACGGTGCCGGCCCGGCGGGCGTGCAGCTCGTTCTGCATCTTCATCGCCTCGACGACGATGAGCACCTGGCCCTCCGTGACCTCATCATCGGCCGAGACGGCGATCTCCCGCACCACGCCGGCCATGGGCGACTTGAGCACCCATTCGCCGCCCGCGTCGACGTCCAGCGACTCGCCGCCCGCGCCGCTGCCGCGGCGGCCGGTCTGCGTGCCGACGGCGATGGTGCGGCCGCCCACGATGACGTGGTAGCCGGTCGGGCCCTCCTCGGCGAAGACGTCGTATGTCTTGCCGTCGACGATCAGCGAGTAGCGGGCGGAGTCGTTGATGCGCTCGAGGCTCACGGTAGAGGTGCGCTCGTCGAGCGTCACGTGGAAGCCGCCGGCGTGGTCCGGCTCGACTTCAACCTCGTGGGTCTCCTTGCCCAGCTTCAGCCGGTACTTTGGCGCCATCGGGCCCCCTGTTGCGACGCGCGCGCGCGCGCGGCCAGCTGCCGGTCCCGGCCGTTGTCGCGCCAGCCCGTCGCCGGCGTCGTGATGACGGCCGGCTGCGCGCCGTTGCGCGCGCGCCGGTGGTGCGACATCACCGCCGCGACCAGCAGCGCGACTCGCTCGTCGTCGACGTGCCCGTCGGCCTCGACCATCTTGAAGTCGTTGTCCACGAAGCCCGTGTGCACCTCGCCCGCGACGAAGCGCGGGTCGTCGAGCAGTTGCAGGTGGAACGGGATGTTCGTCTTGACGCCGACGACCACGTACTCGCGCAGCGCGCGCTTCATGCGCTTGATCGCCTGCGTGCGGTCGATGCCCCAGCAGATCAGCTTGGCGAGCATCGGGTCGTAGAAATACGGGATCTCGATGCCGCTGAAGATGGAGCTGTCGACGCGGACGCCGGGGCCGCTCGGCTCGTTCACAAAGTCGATGCGGCCGAGCGACGGCAGGTAGTTGTTGAACGGATCCTCGGCGGCGATGCGGCACTCGATCGCGGCGCCCCGCAGCTTCACGTCGTCCTGCGTGAAGCCCAGCGGCTCGCCCGCGGCGATACGGATCTGATCGCGGACGAGGTCGCGGCCGCAGAGCCACTCGGTGACGGGGTGCTCGACCTGGAGGCGCGTGTTGACCTCGAGGAAGTAGAACTCGCGCGTGGCCGGGTCAAACAGGAACTCGACGGTGCCGGCGTTGTAGTAGCCGGAGGCCTTCGCCGCCGCCACGCCCGCCGCCATCATCTTCTCGCGCGTCGCCTGGTCCAGGACCGGCGACGGTGACTCTTCGAGCAGCTTCTGGTGGCGGCGCTGGACGGAGCACTCGCGCTCGCCCAGCGCGACGGCGTTGCCGTGCTTGTCGGCCAGCACCTGGATCTCGATGTGGCGCACCGGCGAGAGATAGCGCTCCAGGAACACGCCGCCGTCGCCGAACGCCGACTGCGCCTCGCTCGACGCGACGCGCACGGCGCCTTCGACCTCTTCCTGCGACTTGACGAGCCGGATGCCCTTGCCGCCACCGCCCGCGGACGCCTTGATCAGCAGCGGGAAGCCGATGCCCGGCGCGGCCTTCAGCGCCTCGTCGGGCTCGACGCGGCCCTCAGTGCCCGGTACCACGGGTACGCCGGCGGCGATCATCGTGCGGCGGGCGTTCACCTTGTCGCCCAGCAGCTTGACGGAGTCGGTGCTGGGGCCGATGAAGGTGATGCCGGCGTCGGCGCACGCTTCGGCGAACTCCGTCCGCTCGCTCAGGAAACCGTAGCCGGGGTGTATGGCGTCGACGCCGGCCGCCTTCGCTACCTCAACGATCTTCGGATAGTTGAGGTAGCTCTCCAGCGGCGGTCCCTCGCCGATGTGGTACGCCTCGTCCGCGTACCGGACGTGGAGCATCGCCCGGTCGACCGTCGAGTAGACGGCAACGGTGGCGATGCCCATCTCCCGGCACGTCCGCATGACGCGAAGGGCGATCTCGCCCCGGTTGGCGACCAGGATCTTCTTGAACAATCAAAGCTCCCGCTGAAGTACGGGTGTTTCTATCACAGATGGCCGGTTCGGGGTAGGTTCCGGAGGCTGGAGGTAGGCTCCGGGGCCTAGCGCTACGTGGGGCGCGGGGTCGGCTGGACGGCGGCCTCCTGCGGCACGACTTCGAGCGCGTTGACGACCCGCTCGACGCGGTCGTGCCAGCGCACCAGGTCCTCGACCGCGGTGGACTGGGCGGAGCTGGAGACGTGGCCGGTGAGCTGCGCGACGCCCGCGACGTAGGCGACCGTGACACTGCCGGATGACGGACGCAGCGAGCGGCCGACGTAGTCGTTCAGCGCGCGCTCGACATCCGTGTCAGGGACGCCCGCCAGCGCTGAGAGATCGGATTCGCGGCTAGACGGCATGCATGTCTCCGGTGCTGCGGCGGACGCGTCCGCGCGAGGGCTTCGCTACGGTGCTCCACGATGGTTTCGAGAAAGGTGCTCGGCGGTAGCGAAACGCTCCGTACTGTTCATACCACCCCGCGCGCCGCGATTCAACGCACGAAACGCGCCGGCCGGCCCGCCGCGAAGCTGGCACTGGACATCATCTGTGATTTCGTGGGGCTGAGGTTTGGTAGAGCCGCAGCCGATGGCGGCTACACTGGCGGCATGGAGGCGTTCGTACACGACGCGGTGCTCGACATGCAGCACGCCCGCAACGACCTGCTGGCGGCGCTGGCCGAGGTCGGCGACGGCGACTGGGGCCGCTACGTGCCGTACGGCGAACGCACCCTCCAC
>JBGQBE010000067.1:0-10934 GCA_041494685.1 Dehalococcoidia bacterium
CCCGCCCTGGCGATACGGATGATCGTCACGCCGATAAAGATCAGCGTCCCCCAGACGACCGTGAGCAGTCCCATGATCAGCCATGAGTTCAGCCCGGGGATCTGGATGCCCGCCTTCTGCACGTACATCTGGGGCGCTGCGCCGTCAACAGCGATCGCGGCCGTGGTCTGTTCCACGGCGCTGCCGGCGGATCCGGTGTAGTCGACACGGATGTCGTGGGTGCCGCTCTCACGCGGCACGAATGAGATCGCCGCGACGCCCGCGCTGTTGGTGACGGCCCGTCCGATCTCCATGAAACCGTCGACCCGGCCGAACGTCGCGTGCGCGTAGAACGTCACGCTCACTCCCGCGACCGGCGCGCCGGTGTCGGCGGACGTCACGGCCGCGTCGACCTCACTCGGCTGGCCAACCAGAGCGGTGGTCGGTTCGCTGACGTGCGTGAGCAGATGCGATGCGTGCGCGGTGGCCGCGGATCCGAGCGCGAGTACCGTGCACGTGAGAAGTCCTGCAGCTATCAACACCAACCGCTTCATACCGCACCTCCTGGTAGCTCCGGGCCTTGGGCCCACGTACAGGATCGGTGAACGGGCCGAGGATGGCATCGGAGCATGCGGCAGATTCGGCTGGTGCGAAATACGCATCGTGAGCAGGCGTGAATTGCGCGAAATACGTACCCGGCGTGCCGGTACAGGGCCGATCGGCCCCCGGCGTATCAGCGTCTCGGGATGGACCCGCAGATACCGAGCCCCGTCGTTCGTGGCTCCACGCAGCTCGGCGCGGCAATGTTCGCACGATAACGTTCGCGCGTACGCTCCGCCCACCACATCTGCTCGCACAACGCATAGGCCCCGCGAGTTAGGAGCCCGCTGCTCGCTCCTCTGAGCCGCGGGGGCTTGGGCGACACTGTCGCTCGACGTCGAACGTCGGGGCCATGTACGGGCGAAGAGCTCGCGCGTGTCGCGCACCAGCGCGTCGGATGTAGCGCGTCGGCGTGTCGCGTCGCACGCGGTGAGCGTCAGCGTGTCATCGCCGGCGCGTCACGCATCACAAAATGCGCGCGGGGGCTTGTGAGCCCGCCGCGATCGGCGTAGGATCGCGATCGATGTCGACATCTGGAGTCAGTGGCATGCGGCCGGTGCCGGAGTACGACGCGAAGAGCTGGCTGCTCAAGGCGTTGCGTGAGACCGCGCACGCGATGGAGTCGCTGCTCTGGGATCTCGACGACGACGCGCTGGCGCGATGCTCGTCGGACGAAGAGTGGTCCTGCGAGGAACTCGTCAGCCACATGTGCGAGATGGAGCGCCGCTACATCCAGCGGCTCGAGCGCATGGTCCGGCTCGACGAACCGCACATCGACGCCTTCGACGCCGACTCGGCCGCGCCGGACGAGCCCCTGGACGAGCAGCCGGTGTTCGACGTGATGGACGAGTTCGCCGTGCAGCGCCGCCAGCTCGTGTACCTGCTCTGGTCGCTAGACGACGCCGACTGGGAGCGCCGCGGCGTACACCCGTACCTCGGCCCGCTCACCGTCACCCAGGTCGCGCGCGAGATCAACGAGCACGACCTGGCGCACCTCTGGCAGCTCCGCCGCCTCTGCGACCGGTACCAGACCGCCTCCGTCTAGCCGACGCCGTTCCGAGCCGGTAGGCTATAGCCGTTATGGGCATCCTGCCGATCCGCATCGCTGGCGACCCCGTGCTCCGCGAGAAGGCGAAGCGCGTCAAGAAGATCGACGCGTCGATCCACCGGCTGATCGACGAGATGATCGACACGATGCGCGCGGCGCCCGGCGTCGGGCTGGCCGCGCCGCAGGTCGGCGTCTCCCTCCGCATCGTCGTCATCGAGACGCCCGACGACGGGCTGCTCGAGCTGATCAACCCCGAGTTCGTGAAGAGATCCGGCGAGCGCCGCCTCACGGAGGGCTGCCTCTCCGTCCCCAACTACCAGGCCGAAGTCACGCGCTCGCGGCAGGTGACCGTGAAGGCGCTGAACCGCGAGGGCAAGGAGGTCCGCCTGAAGGCGGTCGATACGCTGCTGGCGCAGGCGCTGGAGCACGAGATCGACCACACGAACGGCGTGCTCTACATCGATTACCTCGCCAGCGCCGACGAGCTGCGGCCGGTGCGCCGCTCCGTCGACGAGGGCGAGGAGTCCGAAGAGGCGGAGGTCGCCGTCTCGTGACGGCGCGCGCCGGCTGACCACGCGGACGACGGGAGCGCGGGCTCCCGTTTCTTGTTCATGACAGCATTCAAGCCACCACCCGAATTGCAGCCCCTGCTCGACGCGCTGGCGGCGCTCGCGCGCGACGCCGGCGTCGACGCGTACGTCGTCGGCGGCACCGTGCGCGACGTACTGCTCCGCCGCGCCTGCCACGACGTCGACCTCGCCGTGACGGGCGACGCGCTCGCCTGGTCGCGCGGCGTCGCGGCGTCGCTGGGCGGCCACTTCGTGCTGCTCGATGACGAGCACGACGTCGCCCGCATCGTGCTGCCCGCGGGACGCGCGGACGCGGTCGCGCACATCGACGTGGCGGCGCTGCAGGGCGATCTCGACGCGGACCTGCGCCGCCGCGACTTCACGGTCGACGCGCTGGCGGTCCCGACAGGCGGGACGGAGGTGATCGACCGCTGCGGCGGGCTCGCCGACCTCGACGCGCGCCTCGTCCGCATGACCGCGCCGGCGGTGCTGGACGCCGACCCGCTGCGCCTGCTGCGCGGCGCGCGCATCGCCGCCGAACTGCGCTTCGCCGTCGAGGCCGCGACCGCGGCCGCCATCCGCGCCCGCGCCGCGCGCGTGAACGAGGCCGCCGCCGAGCGCCGCCGCGACGAGCTGGCGCGCATCTTCGCGCTGGACGACGCCTGCGGCGCGGTGCGGCTGTTGGGCGCGCTGGGCTTGCTCGACGCGCTGCTGCCGGAGGTGGGCGCCGGACGCGGCGTCGAGCAGAGCTGGCACGCCTATGACGTCTTCGAGCACGGCGTCCGCGCCGTCGAGGCGATGGACGTGCTGCTGGCGGCCGCGCGCCCGGCGCACGATGGCGCCTGGATGTGGGACGCCCTCTGGCGCATCCTTGCCTGGTGCGCGGACGATCTGCGCGCGTACCTGGCCGAGGAGATCAGCGAGGGCCGGAGCCGCGCGTCGCTGTTGAAGATCGCCGCGCTGCTGCACGACGTGGCGAAGCCGCAGACCCGCAGCGTCGATCCCGACGGCCGCACGCGCTTCTTCGGCCACGCCGACGCCGGCGCCGAGGTTGCCCGCAAGATCATGCGCCGCCTGCGCTTCTCGTCGCGTGAGGTGGCGTTCGTCGCGCTGCTGGTAGAGGAGCACCTGCGGCCCGTCCAGCTCGCGCAGGTGGGCGAGGCGCCGACGCGGCGCGCGCTCTACCACTTCCACCGCGACCTCGGCGATGCGGCGCCGGCGGTGCTGCTGCTGGCGCTCGCCGACGCCGCCGCGGCGCGCGGGCCGGAGATGACGCGGGAAGGCTGGGCTGGACAGGCCATGTATATGAACAGCGTGCTCGTGCGTTCCAGAGAGGAGGAAGGTATACTCGCACCGCCTCGGCTCCTGACCGGACACGACATAATGTCCGCGCTGGGAATCGAAGGCGGCCCGGAAGTCGGGCGGTTGCTCGAAGCGCTGCGCGAGGCGCAGGCCGCCGGCGAGGTGCATGACCGCGATGAGGCGCTCGCGTTCGTCAAGAATGCGGCGGGGGAAGGACCGGCATGAACGCGGCAGAGGTCGGATTTGTCGCGATCCTCGGTATCGTGGTGGCGTTCTACCTGATCGTGCTGCGGCCGCAGCAGCAGGAGCAGAGCCGCCAGCAGAAGGACATCAAGGATCTCCAGGTGGGCGACGAAGTGCTGACCACGTCGGGCTTCCTGGGTACTGTCAAAGAGGTGTATATCCCGGAGTCGGGGCCCGTGCAGATCGTGATCGACTTTGGAAACGGCGTCGTGATGAACGCGCTGACCACGGCGATCTCGCAGCGGGTGGCTGCAGGGCAGACGCTGTTCTCGCGGAGCACGGCGAAGCCGGAGGAGAAGGGTAGCTAATGCGCAGGTGGTGGAACCGGCTGCTGGTCGTCCTCATCTTCTTGATCGCCGCGGCCTCGATCTACGGCGTCTGGCCTGACCAGCCCGACCGCTACCTGCCCAGCGCGATCCCGTGGCCGTCCGGCCGCGGCATGCCGAGCAAGATCGGCCCCATCGAGCTGCCGTGCCACACGACCGACACGACCAGCACGAACCCGGCCACCAACTGCCGCGGCATGATCCTCGGCCTCGACCTGCAGGGCGGCTCGCGCATCGTGCTGCAGGCCGACCTGTCCGGCCTCAAGCCACTCACCGACGCGGAACTCAGCGATGGCCTGGACGGCGCGAAGACGATCATCGAGAAGCGCATCAACCCGTTCGGCGTGTCGGAATCGACGGTGCAGCGCTCCGGCAAGGATCGGCTCGTCGTGGAATTGCCCGGCGTCAGCGCCCAGACCGCGAAGGACGTCACGCGCCCGGCCGTGCTGATGTTCTGCGAGGGCCTGCAGCACGGCGGCCAGAGCGGCGGCGCCGGCACTCCGCTGGCCGTCGTGCCGGACGGCAGCCAGATCGTCTATAAGGCCGGCACCTGCGACCCCGACGTCCAGCCTGACGGCACCATCGCCTACAAGGCGGCCGACGGCAGCGTGACGCGCTTCACGCCCTCGTTCACGACACAGCCCATCCTCAGCAACATCGTCTGGATACCCGCGAAGGGAGACCTGAACGGCGCCCAGGTCATCATGACCGGCTCGTACCTGAAGTCGAACAGCCAGGTCTCGTTTACCTCGCTCGGCGCGCCGCTGCTGACGTTCAGCATGACCGGCGACGGGCAGAAGGTGTTCGGCTCGCTCTCGCAGCGGCTGATCGGCCTGCCCCTGGCGACGTTCCTGGACGGCGAGCCGGTCCGCGGCGCCGACGGCCGGATCATCGCTCCGACGATCAACTCGCAGATCACGGACTCCGGCCAGACCACCGGTCTGACGCTCGAAGACGCGAAGCGCCTGCGCACGTTCCTCAACAACGGCGCGTTCCCCATCCCGCTCAAAGTCGTGCAGCAGCAGGACGTCGATGCGACGCTGGGCGATCAGGCGGTGCTGGACTCGGTGCAGGCCGGCCTTGTGGCGATGCTGCTGATCATGGCGTTCATGGTCCTCTACTACCGCCTGCCCGGCGTCCTCGCGAGCATGGCGCTGGTCGTCTACACCTCCGTCGTGCTGGCGATCTTCAAGATCGGCATTCCCGGCTCCGGCCCGGTGACGCTGACGTTAGCGGGCATCGCGGCGTTCGTCCTGTCCGTCGGCATGGCCGTGGACGCGAACATCCTGATCTTCGAACGCACGAAAGAGGAGCTGCGCAACGGGCGCAGCCTGGTCCCTGCGGTCGAGGCGGGCTTCGACCGCGCCTGGTCGTCGATCCGCGACAGCAACATCTCGACGCTGATCACCTGCGCCATCCTCTACTGGATGGGTAACGCCTTCGCGTCGAGCCTGATCAAGGGGTTCGCGCTGACGCTGGCGATCGGTGTGATCGTCAGCCTCTTCTCCGCGATCACCGTGACGCGCACGTTCCTGCGGCTGGCCATCGCCACGCCGCTGGCGCGGCCGCTGTGGTTGTGGACGGACGACAAGCCCGACGTTGAAAACCCGATGTCGACGCGCCCGGTCGCGGGCATGGAGGGCGCGGAGAATGCTTAATCTCGTATCGAGGCGCAACTGGTTCTACCTGTTCTCGTTCCTGGTCGTCATCCCCGGCGTCATCTCGCTGATGATCTCGCCGCGCCTGAAGCCCGGCATCGAGTTCACGTCCGGCACGACGTTCTCGTTCCGCTACGCCGAGCAGGCCACCACCGACCAGGTGAAGAGCCTGCTCTCCGGCCTCGGCCACGCCGAGGCGCGCGTCCAGCGCACCGGCTCCAACGAGTTCCTCGTCCAGACCAGCGAGATCCAGGGTTCGTCCACGACGCCGCCGGTCGGCCCGACGCTGCCGTCGGACCGCGAGAAGATCGAGCTGGCGCTGAGCAAGGAACACGGCGGCTTCCTGGACACCACCGGCAAGCCGACGACGCAGTTCTCGGAGTTCTCGTCCGTCAGCGCCGCCGTATCGAAACAGATCGGCCGCGACGCCGCGATCGCCGTGCTCATGGCGTCCGTCGCCATTACCCTCTATATCTCGTACTCGTTCCGCAACGTGCCGAACTCGCTGCGCTACGGCGTCTCCGCGATCGTGGCGCTGCTGCACGACGTCCTGCTCGTCGTCGGCGCCTTCTCCATCCTGGGCAAGTTCTTCGACGTCGAGGTCAACACGTTCTTCATCACCGGCCTCCTCACGGTCGTCGGCTTCTCGGTGCACGACTCGATCGTCGTCTTCGACCGCATCCGCGAGAACGTATCGCGCGGTGTCATCCGCAACTTCTCCGACGCCGTGAACCACAGCTTGCTGCAGACGATGGGCCGGTCGTTCAACACGTCGCTGACGCTGATCTTCTCCATCCTGGCGCTGCTGTTGCTCGGCGGCGGCAGCATCCGCGACTTCCTGCTGGTGCTGCTGATCGGCGTCTCGACCGGGACGTACAGCTCGGTGTTCATCGCCAGCATGTTCCTGGTGACGTGGCAGCAGGGCGACATCCCGCGCGCTTGGCGCCGCTTCCGCGGCCAGTCGCCGGCGCCGCAGGCGCCGGAGTTGACCGTCGAGAGCCCACAGTAGGACATAGGGTGCGGTCTCTCATCGCCGAACCATCACAGAGGGCCGCGCGAGCGGCCCTTCGCGTTGGAACGTACTCGTCCCGCCGTCGGCCCGTACCGTGAACCGTGAACGGCAAACCGTGAGCGCTACTCCCATCGGCTTCGTCTACGACCCCATCTTCCTCGAGCATGAGACCGGCGCGCACCCGGAGAACCCCGACCGCATGCGCGCCACGCTCGCCCTGCTCGGCGAGTGCGGCCTGCTCGCGCGTCTCGCCCGCATCGACGCGCGCGACGCCACCCCCGACGACCTGGCGCTGGTACACGACCCGCGATACGTCGCTGCCGTGCACCAGGCCGCGCGCGACGGCGGCGGCTGGGCGGACCCCGACACGCTGATCACGCCGCGCTCGTACGACGTCGCCGCGCGCGTCGTCGGCGGCACGATGGCCGCGGTCGATGCGGTGCTGGCCGGCGACGTCGCCTCGGCGTTCTGCCTGGTGCGTCCCCCCGGGCACCACGCCACGGCCGTGCAGGCGATGGGCTTCTGCCTGTTCAACCACGTCGCCGTCGCCGCGCAGCACGCCCGCCGCCGCCACAACATGGAGCGCGTCGCCATCGTCGACTTCGACGTGCACCACGGCAACGGCACGCAGGACGCGTTCTACGCCGACCCCGGCGTGCTCTACGTCTCGACGCACGAGTATCCGTTCTACCCCGGCACCGGCCCCGCGACCGAGACCGGCGCCGGCGAGGGCCGCGGCGCCACGATCAACATCCCGATGCCGCACCGCTCTGGCGACGCGGAGCACAGACGCGCGTTCGAAGAGGTCGTCGTGCCCGCGCTGCGCCGCTTCCGCCCCCAGCTCGTGCTCGTCTCGGCCGGCTACGACGCGCACCACGCCGACGACATCGCGGACCAGCAGCTCAGCGTCGACGGCTACGGCGCGCTCGTGTCGATGATCAAGGACGCCGCCGCGGAGCTGTGCGACGGCCGCGTCGTCTTCGCGCTCGAAGGCGGCTACCACCTCGTCGCGCTGCCCTGGTGCGTCCGCCGCACGGTCGAACTCCTCCTCGGCGAAGCCCCCACCCGCGACCCCCTCGGCCCCGCCGCCCCGCGCACGCCCCCCGGCTTCAACGAAATGCTGGCGCAGGTAAAGGCGCTGCATGGCCTGTGAGCAGTATGGCGGTGAGCTGCTAGTGGCTAGTCGCCGGCAGGCACCGTGCTCGGCGACCCGCCGACCATCACCAAGCAGTATCGCACGTTCGGCCGCGTGACCGCCGAGCGTAAGACAACGGGCGCTACGAGCACCGCACGATACTAGCGTCGCGGCCACCAGACGGCGCGGCGCTGCCCTCGCGTTTGGCGCACCCTGCCTGCCGTGCTAGGATCCCCCTGTTCGAGGCGTAGCGCAGCCCGGTAGCGCACCTGACTGGGGGCTACCCCAGCGCTAACGCTGTCCTCGTGTATCTGCGTCCCCACGCTAACATCGTCAAGCTATCTGCGGTTCGCGCGCTCGACGATTAGCACCCTATTGGGCTATCGTACTAAACGCATATGGAGATATCGTCTTCTAAATTCGCAATTGCCCTTCTCGTCGGGATAGCGGCGCTCGTTGTCGAGTCGCTCATTCTGCACTATGTTGATCTGCTCGTCTACGCGCTCAACATCGGCAACGTCCGGGCGCCACAACGCCTCGACCGCGCGCTCGTCGCGGGCGTCTCAAGGATGCCCGGCTTGGGCCTCATGCTCGCGGGGCTCGCTCTAGCCGCCGCAACCGTCGCTGACGCCGACCACCAGATACGAGTCTCAAGCTTCTGTGGGCTGGAGGGACATCAAGCCATAGCGATGGGAACCCTTGTCGCCGTCGTAGTTGTCGTCGTTTGCGGAGCTCTCTTGACCCCAGTAGTACTCTTGTTCGAGCGCGGCGAGAGGACGCGATTCCTTGACGAATGGGCCCCATCTCGCGACGGGCCGGAAGATGTAGCTGAAACAACCGCGGAAGACATCTTAGCCAGACTCATTGCCAGCCGATCGGCTATGATAAGATCTCTGGGAATGTCTTCTCAGCTGTTGGGTGCCTTGGCTGTGGTGCTTCCTCTCCTGGTGACGAGCCTGAGAACCGCCCACCCATGACGCCGAGTTTGTCAGGATAACCATGGCTTGGTATTGGGCACTCGTGTTCATAGTTCTCGCGCTGACAGGCGCAATCTTCGTTCTGGATCGGCTCGACGCCGTTGTGCGAGCTAGACTCTCCAGGCGCCGGCCGCAGCCGCACGCGCTCCGCATTGAGCCAAACGACGCCGCAGCTCAACTCCAAGCGTCTAGCATTTCGGTCAGCGGAGGCCTTTCCCCCACTTTTTCTCAGATGTTTGAATCTCACCGTCGGCGGCTCGCCCAAGAGTACAGTCAGGCCTATCGTATTGACGTCTCGTTACTCGCTCTAAGGTACCGGGCGTTGAGCAATTCTCAGGTTGGGCAAGCATCTGAAACAGTCGACAGTACCACCCGCGATCGGCGGCTCCTTTCTTCGCCAGAGCTCAATCCGCCGCGCGAACTGCGGTCGGCAGGAGCCACGGGGAATTGACCACCGACGCCGAAGCCGAGCAGGCGGCTGAGCGCGCCTTCGCCACCGACCTGGCCGGAGCGCTACCTCGTGCGCCGTCGTATGACTCACTCCTCCGCGAAATCTTGGCTCAGGATTTCGCCGGCCGTGCAGACGTTCGGCGAATTGCTGAACTATTGGACGACGCAACATTCTTCACACTCGCCAACGCGCTCACCTACGACCCAATGCCCACCTCCCCGGTGATCGTCGAAGTGCTTGACTCAGCGTGGGCCCAGTTCGAGGAATTCTACTCGCGATTCAGTCCGATCCGATCTCTCTTGGTCGCCGCAATCGAGATGCGGTTGTACGGCATCGAAAATAGCTGGACGAACCTCAACGCGCAACCGCTATACAGCCCAGAGGACAATGAGATCCTCATGCGCGTTCAATTGAGATATGGCACAGCCACTGTTTACCGTTCGACGGACCGACTTGACGATTTCCTACGACTCGCCAGTACCCTCCTCTTCAACTGCCAGCAGACACTTCAGTACGTCGGGACCAAGAACCTTGAGCTGACTCCGAAACAACGGCAGAAGATTCGCGAGGCGATAGATAACATCGTTGAGAACGCAAACACGCTAGATCAGTTCAAACAACCCATAGCCGAAGCCTCTGAGACCTAGGCTCGGCGACACCGACAAGCGTTCCCTCCTGTGGTCGGCAAGCGTGCCACGAACTTTCCCGAAAACTCTGAACGCGGGCTCCCTTCACACGCCACGCCGCAGAGTAGGACCACACACGACGCCCGGCCCCCCACCCCGCGTGACCCGCCACGTTTGGCGCGGCCCCTCGCGCCCGTACGATGCTCCCCCCGTTCGGGGCGTAGCGCAGCCCGGTAGCGCACCTGCCTGGGGGTCAGGAGGTCGCAGTTCGAACCCTGTCGCCCCGCCCACCTTCCGAACCTGAAACCGCTCCCCAGGGAGCGGTCTTCCGTTGGATGCGGGGCCGGCGCCGCCGCCGGGCCGTTGCCCGTTCCGCGTGTATGATGGTCGGACGCGCCCTCCAGGCTGTCCCGCCCGCGGAGCTTGCCCGGGAGGTCGCGAAAGCCGTGACGAGCGTCCGCGCTGAGCGCCGGGCGCCGGCGAAGCGCCGGGCGCGGTCGGCGTGATTCGGGCGGTCGTCGCCACCAACGTCCTGGTGTCGGGCATCGTCAGCCAGCGCCCACCTTGCGCAGTGTGCGTTCAATATGTCTGGAACTTCTAGGATGAGAACATGAAAAAGTCGGACGCAAGCCAGGGCCAGTTGGCAGCGGAGCTCATCTCGAAAAGAATCGCCGAACTCGGGGACTGGCGCGGGGAAACCCTCAGCAGAATGCGCAAGCTCATCAAGGAAGCAGACCCGGACGTCGTCGAGGAGTGGAAGTGGATGGGCACTCCGATTTGGTCGCACGACGGCATCATCTGCACTGGCGAATCCTACAAGAATGTCGTGAAGCTTACGTTCGCCAAGGGCGCGTCTCTGAAGGATCCGGCCCGTCTCTTCAACTCGAGTCTCGACGGAAACGCACGCCGCGCGATCGACATCCACGAAGGAGAAGAAGTTGACGAGTCCGCCTTCAAGGCGCTCGTTCGCCAAGCGGTCGCCCTCAACAGTTCTGGCAAGTCGAAACC
>JBGQBE010000068.1:0-10288 GCA_041494685.1 Dehalococcoidia bacterium
CCGGTCGCGTCAAGATCGACGACGAGGCCGTCCGCGACCTCAACCGCGTCCACACCCGGCCGCGAGTTCAGGTCGATGTAGAGCGAATCGGTCTCGGGGTAGTAGTGCAGCTTCATAGCGCCTCGCGGGCGAACAGACCTACCCCACCACCAGCGGCGCACTATCGTCGTACAGCCGCAGCACCCGCACCGCGCCCTTCGGACCCACGTCCAGGCACAGGGCGCACAAAATGCACTCGTCGAGATTCTTCTCCACGATCGCCACGCCCGCGTCGCTCGCCGCGAAGATGTCCACCGGGCATACGCCCGCCAGCTTCTTCGCCAGCTCGCCGTCCGACGCCGCCGGCTCATCGACCTCGACGCGGATGAACATCCCCGAACCGTTTGCTTGCGACATCAGGAACCCACCTTCGCCAGTCGCTGCTTTACCAGCCCCGGAATGTCCGCGATCTCTTCCGCCACCGAGATGCCCGCGTCCTTCATCCGCGCGATCTTCTCCGACGTCGTGTCCGCTTTCCCTTCCACGATCGTCCCCGCGTGCCCGAAGCGCATGCCCGGCATCTCGTCCATGAAGCGCCCCGCCATGAACGCCACGATCGGCAACCGCGACTTCGTCTCTTTCACGTACTTCGCCAGTTGCGCCTCCATCGGCCCGCCCGGCTCCGAGTAGATCACGATCGCCTTCGTCTCCGCGTCCGCCTCGAACAGCGGCATCAGCTCCGCGTACGTGCTCCCCACGATCGCGTCGCCGCCGATGCTCACCGCCGTGCTCTGCCCCAGCCCCGACGCCGTCAGCGCGTTCGCGATCTCCGTCGTCATCCCGCCGGAGCGCGACATGATGCCGATCGGCCCCGGCTGGTACGCCCGCCGCGCCGCCACCGCCGACCCGCCCATGCCGCCCACGCGCGTCTTGCCCGGCGACATCACCCCCAGGCAGTTCGGCCCGATCAGTCGTGCGCCGTATCGATTCGCCAGCTCCACGATCTGCGCCACTTCCAGCCGCGGGATGCGCTCCGTCACGATCACCAGCAGCTTCACGCCGTTCTCGATCGCCTCGAACGCCGCGTCGCGGATCCCCGCGGGCGGCACCGTCAGCACCGACGCGTCGACGTGCCCCTTCGACGTGGCCTCCTTCACGGTGTCGTACACCGGCACCCCGTGCACGTCGCGTCCGCCGCGGCCCGGCGTCACGCCGCCCACGACCTTCGCGCCGTAGTCCAGGCACTCGCGCGTCATGCTCACCGCCTCGCGCCCGGTGATCCCCTGGATGATGAACGTCGTGTTCTCGTCGACCAGGATCGACATCTAAGCCCTCGCCTTCACCTTCTCGACGGCGCGCCGCGCGGCCTCCGACATCGGCACCGTGCGGTCCGCGTACTCCACGCCGTACTTCTCCAGGATCTTGTACCCCTCATCCTCCCACGAGCCCGGGATGCGGAAGATCGCGATCTTCTCCGCCGGGTCGTACCCCGACTCCACCACGCCCTTGATCACGCCCCGCGCGACGATGTCCACGCGCGTGTTGCTCACGACGTTCATGATCACGCAGATCTTCTCGACGCCCGGCTTGCTCAGGATCAGCTTCGTCAGCTCGCACGCCTTGCGCACGCTCGGGTTGCCGCCGATCTCGCAGTAATTCGCCGGGTTGCCGCCGTGCTTCCGCAGCGCGTCGAAGATCGTCAGGCTGCCGCCGCCCGCGCCGATCACGCAGCCCAGGTTGCCGTCGAACTCCACCACCCGCCCCGCGACGCCGCGGTGGTCCGACGCGTCCACTTGCGCGCCGCGGATCTCGAACTCCGTCGGCGGGCGCGCCTGCCGCGTCTCGTCCGGCGAGATCTGTAGCTCGTCCAGCACCGCCTTCTGCTGCTCGCGCGCCTCTTCCTCCATGTCGCAATGCGCGTCCAGCGCGATGATCGTGCCGTCGTCCAGCTGCGCCAGCGGGTTGATCTCCGCCAGCGTCAGCCCGTACTGCAGGAACGCCGCCGCCAGCCGCGAGATGATCCGCGAGATCTGGTTCAGCTCGTTGCCGGAGATGCCCAGCGACGACACCAGCTCCTTGAACTTGAACTCCTGCAGCGGCTGGAACGTGCTGAAGTGCACCCGCGCCACGTGCTGCGGGTGCTTCTCCGCCACCTCTTCGATGTCGATGCCGCCCATGTCGCTGAAGATCGCCACCGGCAGCTTCGCGACCGCGTCGTAGATGACGCCCGCGTAGTACTCCTTCTTCACCGGCGACTTCGACTCGATCAGCACGCAGCGCGGCAGCTGGCCGCCGATCTCCAGCTTCAGGATGCGCTCCGCGTGCGCCCGCGCCTCATCCGCCGTCTTCGCGAACTGCACGCCGCCCGCCTTCATGCGGCCGCCGCTCAGCACCTGCGACTTCAGCACAACCTCGCCGCCCACCTCCGCCGCGATCCGCGCGGCTTCGTCGGCCGTCGTGGCGGTGCCGCCCTTCGACGTCGGGACGCCCCGCCTTCGCAGCAGCGCCTTCGCCTCGAACTCGTAGAACCTCATTCGTGTCCCTCCGGGTTGTCGACGGCCGTGCCGAGCGCGAAAGCCGCATCTCGCAGGCGCCGATCCGCTGCCACCAGCACGCCGCTCTCGGACGCGGCCTGCCGCGCCAGTATGAATGACCTCTGCGCAGTCGCAAGATGAATCGCGTCCAACGTTCGCAGCCCGGCGCTGGGCGGGTCGCGCAGAAGGATCGCGGCCGCATCATCGATCACCTCGGGAGAGACTCCCATGACCTGAAAACGGTCCGTGTGTGCCAGGAACGTATCGAACAACCGCTTGCGTTGGCCTGCGTCAATCGTGCCCTCCCGAACGCGGCGCGACAACGCCGAGGCGACTTCCGAGACCGTCAGCATAGAGATGGCAATCGTCCCTGAAACGACGAGTTCCTCGATCCAAGCGGAACCCTTCTCCGGCAGATATGCCTTGATCAGCGCACTCGAATCGAGATAGTAGAGGGGCAACTCAGTAGTCGTACGATTCGCGTTCGTCGATGATCGTTTGCGAGAGGGGAGGCTCGAGCACAGGCAACGACGCCCGGAACGCCGCCAGATCGAAGTCCTCGGGAAGCGGCTTCAGCCCCCACTTAACGAGATCGACCTTCACGGTGATCGGCGCCAGCGCCCGGCGAACGCGCTCGCGGCGGTCCCCCGCGTCATCGTGCGGGTGCCGCCGCCCCAGGCCCAACGCCTGCCGCAGGCCCGACACGATCGCACCAGCACCCCCGGCAAGGAGCGCGAGCACGCCGAGCGCGACAGCCAGGCCGACAGTGTTTCGTCTCATAACCCTAATATCGTACCGAATCCACGATCTCGAACCCGCCCGACGAGGCACCGCCCCCT
The DNA here is from genome assembly GCA_041494685.1 of Dehalococcoidia bacterium. GTDB lineage: Bacteria > Chloroflexota > Dehalococcoidia > DSTF01 > JACRBR01 > JBGQBE01. The sequence continues at coordinate 3,353 of JBGQBE010000068.1, forward strand.
TCAAACCACCGCTACGCCCGCCTCTTTGCTGTTTGCTCTTTGCTGTTTGCTGTAGGCGCGCGCCAGCGCGCCTACGCCACCCGCCCCATCACCTCGAGGATGTCGTACCCCGACACTTCCTTCGACTTCGCCGATAGCTCCGCCAGGTACTCCGCCGATACCTTCCCGGCCTGCACCGCCTTCGCCAGGTCCATCAGCATGCCCTTCGTCGTCGCCTCGTCGTAGAACTCCCCCGTCTCCGGGTCCGCGATCGAGCCGCCGCCCAGCCGGTGATACACCTCCAGCGACCGCTTCGTCTTCTCGATCTGCGCGTCGTCCGGCGTGAAGCACTCGTTCGCGATCTCCGCCTGCTGCGGGTGGATCACCCACGTCCCGTCCATCCCCAGGTCGCGCGAGCCGATGTTCTTCTCGCGCAGCTGCTCCTTGATCACCGCCGCCTCCTCGGGCGACGTGTCCGGCCGGATCAGCCGCAGAAACGCGTTGTCGATCGCGTGCAGCGCCGCCGCCTTCGCCGCCACCGCCGTCGCCTGCTTCGCGTAATGGAAGTTGCGGTTCTGGTTGTCGATCATCTCCCGCACGCCCATCGTCGAGCTGAAGTCCGCGATGCCGAAGATCAGCCCCGCCATCCGCGGCGACGCCTTCGCGATCTGATACGCGTTCACCACCGCCAGCGGCGTCTCGATCAGCGCCTCGATCTGCACGTGCGTCGTCCAGCCGCCCTGCTCCTCCAGCGCGTCCAGCAGCCGCGACAGGTGCACGATGTCGTCCGGCGTCTCCGTCTTCGGCAGGATGATGCCGTGGAACTTGTCCGGCGCCCCCAGCATGATCGCCGTCACGTCCCCCAGGAAGTACTTCGACCGGATGTTGTTCGGCCGGATCGCCACCACCTTCGTGCCGTAGTCGATCGTGTTCAGCGCCTCGACCAGCACCTTCCGCGACGCGTCGCCCTTGAACTCGTACGGGCACGCATCCTCGAAGTCCGGCATCACGTGGTCCACCGCCGCCTTCGCCGCGTTCTGGTTCATCTTCAGCGTGTGGCACGGATACGTCAGCTCCGTCCGCGGAATGACGATCCGCCCCTGCTTCTGCATGATGTACATCGTTGCTCCCTTCGGTCGCAGAACCAAGAACCAAGAACCGACGACGAAACAAGCTCAGGTTCTAGGTTCTAGGTTCTGGGTTCTGGCTTCTCCCGCCCGCCACCAGCGCCCGCGCGATCACCTTCAGCTCCAGCGTCGCCTTCACGCCCTCGAAGATCGGCAGCACCTGCGCGTCCGCCACGTACCGGCTGATCCGGTCCTCCTCCGCGTAGCCCCAGCCGCCGTGCAGCAGCTGCGCCTCCTGCGTCGCCCACACCGCCACGTCCGACGCGAACAGCTTCGCCATCGCCGGCCCCAGCGGCGCCCGCGCCTTCGGGTCCGTCTCGCGCGCCACGTCGTACGTCAGCTGCCGCGCCGCCGCGATCCGCGTCGCCATCAGCCCGATCTTGTACTGCGTTAGCTGGTACTGCGCGATCGGCTTGCCGAACTGCACGCGCTGCGTCACGTACGCGCACGCCTTCTCCAGCCCCGCCTGCGCCACGCCCAGCGCCCGCCCGCCCGTCTGCAGCCGCCCGATCGCGAAGCCCCCGAGCGTCAGATAGAAGCCGCGCCCGACACCCTTCGCCTCGCCGACCAGGTTCTCCGACGGCACGAACACGTCCTCCAGGTTCAGGACGTACGAATGCATGCCGCGGTAGCCCGGCGTCGGGATCGCCTCCCCCGTCAGCACGCCGCCCGTCGGCTGCCGGTACTCGAACTTGTGCCCGTCGAACGTATCCTTCGGCACGATGAACAGCGACAGCCCCGCGTAGCCCTTGCTCGCGTCCGGGTCCGTGCGCGCCAGCAGCGCCAGCACGTTCGCGCGCCCCGCGAACGTGCACCACGCCTTCGCGCCGTTGAGCAGCCAGCCCCGCTTGCCGCCGACTTCCGCCGGCGTCGCCTTGCACTGCACCGACGCCACGTCCGACCCCACGTCCGGCTCCGTCACCGAGATGCCGACCAGCACCTCGCCCGTCGCCAGCCGCGGCAGCCACGTCCGCTTCTGCTCCTCCGTGCCGCCCTCGAGCAGCGCCCGCGTCAGGATCTCCGACCGCGTCAGCAGGCTCCCCGCGATCAGCGACGCCGCCGACAGCTCCTCCGTCAGCACGATCATCGTCAGGTAGCCCATCTCCGTGCCGCCGAACTCGTCCGGCACCGAGCTGCCGAAGAACCCCAGCTCCGCGAACTGCTTGATCAGCGACTCCGGCACCAGCAGGTCCTCGCGGTGGATGCGGTCCGCCAGCGCCACGCCGTCCTCCTCGCGCAGCACCTCCTGCTTCGCGAACTGCCGCGCGAACGCCCGCGTCGACGCCGCGTCCTCGTTGTCCAGCTCCACGCCGTTGACGCCGCGCCCTTCGATCACCTGCGCACCGATGCGCCGCAGCCGCGCGTCGTCGAGCCCGCCGCGGATCAGCGCGCGTGTCTCCTCGCTCACCGCCGGCAGGTCCGCGAAGTCGCCCGGGTGCGCCTCGCGGATCGCGATCGTCTTGTGCGCGACCTCCGCCGCGTACGCGTACGCCTCGTCCTCGCTCACCGCGTCCGCGCGGCCCGATGCCGCCAGCCGCTCGGCGTAGCCGGCCAGCGACCGCGCGGCGCGCGCCTCCGTCGCCAGCACCGCCAGCCGCTCGCACAGCACCTGGTGGTCGTCGATCTTCGCCCCCCCCTCCGTCAGCTCCGCCGCCCGCGCGATGGCTGCGGCGGCCATCGCCTCCGCCTCGCCCGCAAGCCGGTGCGCCGCGACGAGCGCGCTGGTCGTAGCCTCGGTGGTCATGCTCTATCCCCTCGATCGCAGATACCCGCGCGACGCGCGCAGCGCCCCATTCTACGCGTCCGCCCGCTTACGCTCACGCTCGCCGGCCGGGAACCCGCAGATGACGAAGATGGCCGCAGATGAAGAGGAAGGGCTCCACCGATGTCCCTCGGTTAGGCGTTGCGGTTAGGCTGTCGCAGATTCACCCGCCCACAAAATAGGCGCCCATCGGCGCCATCGGCGGGTCACCCCGCCCCAACCCATCTGCGTCCATCTGCGTCATCTGCGGATAGTCACCCCGCCGCGATAGCCCGCCGAGGGATCAGCGCCACGTAGTCCAGGTCCAGCACCACGTTCGCGTCGTACCGCTCCCGCCCGTCCTCGCCTGCCACCTTCAGCGACACCTCTTCGCGCGACGGATCGACGTTCTTCACCGCCACCAGCCGCAGCCGCAGCGCCCCAACGTCCGCGCGCCCCAGGTCGATGCGACCCAGCACGTCCGTCCACGCGAACAGCGTGTCCCCCGCGAACGTCGGGTTCGTGTGCGAGCCGCCGTTCCACGCCGCGATCCCCACCACGTTCTCCAGCCCGTCGTACGAAAGCGCGTGCGCCACCGAGATCACGTGCCCGCCGTAGACGATCCGCCGCCCGTGCCGCGATGCCTGCTGCTGGTGCTGGTTGAAGTGCACCCGCGCCGTGTTCTGGTACAGCCGCGTCGCCAGCTGGTGCTCCGCTTCCTCCAGCGTCATCCCCTGCGGATGCGACAGCCGCTGCCCGGCCTCGTAGTCCTCCCAGAACAGCCCGCCGCCCGTCGCCCGCGCGTCGAACCGCGTCATCGCCGGCCACGCGATCTGCTCCAGCGACGCCTCCGCCGGCATCTCGGGCGCGCTGTCCGCGCCCGTCGGCGTGCCCGGGTCGCGCTTGTTCACCATCACCCAGCGATAGAACTGCAGCACCCGCTCGTCGCGCTGGTTGTACCCCACCGTCCGCACCCAGACGACGCCCGTGTCGCCCTTCGACGTCTCCCGCCAGCCCAGCGTCTCCGTCTCCGCCCGCAGCGTGTCGCCCGTGAACACGGGCCGCAGGAACCGCAGGTCCGCGTACCCCAGGTTCCCCGGCGAGTTCAGCGATATCTCGCCCACCGTCCGCCCGAACACGATGTGGAACACCAGCAGGTCGTGTACCGGCGCCCGCTCGAACCCCACGCTGCGCGCGAACTCGTCCGAGCAGCGCGTCGGGTTCCGGTCGCCCGTCAGCGCGATGTACAGCGCCGTATCCCCGTCCGTGATCGTCCGCGGCACCGGGTTGATCAGCCGCTGCCCCGGCCCCAGATCCTCAAAGAAGTTCCCGCCAAGCTTCATGGATTTACCAGTCACCACATCAAAGACGCGCACCTTCGGTGCGCGTCGAATGACAGCCTTCTGCGAACCTCAGAGACTAAGACACGGGCTGTATCCATGCCTCCGGAATCGTGATCTCATCACTCTCGGGAGTCTGAACGATCCCCTTCACTTGATATGAGCCATCTCGGTTTCGGCGAGAGATCTCAACGCCGTTGAAGGTGTTGTTTGACAGCGTTAGGCCGCCGACGTATATCGTGCCCTTCTGCACTACCTTCACCTTGTCTCCGGGCTTAAATTCCATGACCAGGCCTCCTGGCTCAGTATACTCTCTCAGGTCTGCGTTTGGATCCCGTGTCGGACGGTCGGACTCACGCTAGATGGAGCAGCACTGTGGCCAACGTCCAACGCTATGTCTCCGATGAGTTGACTCATTTCTTGGGTAGCGGAAAGACCGCGGCGGAGCAATACGAGCTGCTGAAGGCCATCCTTCATGAAGGTCGCCTGGCTCAGCCTTCATTCGCTTTCGATCGGCCACCCGAACTGACTGTCAACTACGCGGGCAGCATCTGCAATGACGACATGTTCAGCCCGCAGATCATTTGCTTCTGCGACATTCCGGTGGCCGACCTAGACATCCACATGCGAAAGTACAGTCGCTTCGGCGTCTCCTTCAGGAAAGAATTCCTTGTGCCTCTTGGAGCTACGCCTGTCTTCTACGTTGCGAAGAACGCTCTCGCGCCGCCGGAGACAAGATGCGACTACTTTGATCGAATGCTCAAGGACAGTGAAGACTTACTGGCAATGTTCCAACGATGGATCAGTTCTTCGCGGATCGACGAAGCTCCAGATCTCACGCGTCGACTTGTCGAGTTTCGCCGTTTCTTGGACTTCGGCGTATTCAGCTTCGTCAAGTTCTTCGACGATACATATCCGGAAGATCATGAGGAGAACTTCTACATGGAACGAGAGTGGCGGCTTCTCGGCGGAGTAGGCTTTGCCCTCGACAACATTGCAAGGATCATCATCCCACGGGACTACGCGAAGCGCTTTCGCAGCGAGGTTCCGAACTATTTCGGTCAACTGACTTTCGTCGACTGAACCGGTTTCTCAACACTACCGCGTCCGCGCGCCGCTTGAGATTCACCAGTAACGCGCGCGTCATGATGAACGCCGGCGGGGCCACCAGCCACGGCACCACCGCGCGCTGCACCGGCGACGCGATGCCGACGCGGCTGCGCGACACCACCAGCATCGCGCCCCACCGCTCACGGCGCAGCCCGCGTCGCTACGCGCGGCCACGCACCGCTGCCTGACACGCCCCGCTAGGAGATCCGCCCCGCCATCCCCTACGATCGCCGCCGGTGGAGTGCGCCCGGCGCTGGCGCGGAAGTTAACCGAACTCCGGCCGGAAACTCTCGACAATCTCAGAAACGTGGTCCGCAATACGGCGGAGCGTAATAAGGATTGGGCGTCGATAGACCGCAGCGCATCCTTCATAGAACGCTATCGAAGGGATGACGTCCGACTGCACATGCACGCGCGGACTGATCTCTATAACCTTTGCGCCATCTTCAAGCATCTTGATGAAGGGCCACTTAGCGTCCTCGTAGATGGCGTTCAGGGCGCTGATATCGGGGAACGCGGTTTCGTCGTCAGCCTTTCCCCAGATGTATCCATGCGGCTTCACACCGATGACCTGAAGCAGCCGATGCTTGTCCGCATTGTTGATTTCGCTGAGAAGGTAGAGCGGGCTAGATGCATGCCCACCACCGCGCTTGTATGGCTGCAACAGCTCAATAGCTGCCTGATGTTTCGCCAACAAAAGGCCAATCCACTTCATGCCGAGACAGTTGAAGTGGCGGGGGTCGGCGCACATGGTTTTGCCTCTTCGCCCCGTTGCCAGCCGCCGCTTACACCCGGACGGTGTGCCGCTGAGAAAGATGGGGAACTGTGTCCCTGTAGGCGCGTCACCAGCACCAGGATTCAGGCGGGCGAGTTGATAGATCAGACCGTCAAGAGCGGAGCGCAAGTTGTGGGCGATCTCGCCTATCAAGACGCCCAGGTCCGGCGGAGGAAGAACGTTCACGAGCACTCGGTAGACATCATCTCGCGTCTTCGGATTGTGCTCAGCACGGATGAGCTTGTAGTCGGCTTCGTCTTGGAACTCGTCCTCCAGCCTGGCCAGACGCTCGATTTCACGTTTTGCACACCGGACTTTGAAATCCGGGCCATCAAGGGGGTGCGTCATGGGTACCTCCGAGCATGAAGGGCAATCCCGCCCAGACCCAGACGCAGTCCAAGGGCTACGAGATACCTGTGCCCAAGGCCAAATTTCGGGCTGGTGCCCTTAGCATAGCTCGCCCCGTCTCCCGACTGACATCCGCCGCTAGGAGATCCGCCCCGCGATCCCCTACCATCGCCGCCGGACGAGTGCGCCCGGCGCGCACGCCGTCCGCCCGTGCCCGGCGCGGCAGTTCAGAGGAGGGGCCACGTGCAAGACGAAATCGGTCCTGCCAGCCTCGGAGCCGCCGCGAAACACCGAAAAGTGCCAAGCAAACTCCGGGCGCGCAGCCCGGCCGGCGATCTGCTGTCTGATTGTCTGTTGTTTGTTCTGCGCGCGAAGCGCGCTACAGCGCCATCGTCTCGCGCTGCTCGCCCCAGACGCCGCGCAGCGTCTTGCAGATCTCGCCCAGCGTCACGTACTGCTCCACCGCCTCGATGAGCAGCGGCATCATGTTGTCGTCGCCCCGCGCCGCCGTCTCCA
>JBGQBE010000069.1:0-10031 GCA_041494685.1 Dehalococcoidia bacterium
CTCGGCATGCCGCGCGACATCATCGACGAGGCGCGCGCCTCCATCGGCCCCGAGCAGCTGCAGGTCGAGGAACTGCTGTCCGACATCCGCCGCGAGCGCGAGGGTGCGGCCGACGCCCGCCGCGCCGAAGAACTGGCGCGCCGCGAAGCGGAAGAGATCCGCGGCCGTCTCGCCGAGCGCCTGGACGCCGCCGAGGCGGAGCGCGAAAAGCTGATCGCGAAGGCGCGCGAAGAGATAGATCGCGACGTCGAGCGCGCGCGGAAGGCGCTGGGCGAGGCCGAGCGCGAGGTCGAACAGCAGCGGCTCGCCGCCGCGCAGCAGAAGCTGATCGAGGCCGCCGAGGCCGCCGCACGGCTCGCATCCCGCGCCGCGCCGAAGCCCGCGCGCCGCCGCCCGGAGCCGCGCCCCGCGAGCGTGCCGGCGGGCCCGCCGCCGTCCGATATCCGCGAGGGCGATATGGTCTGGCTGCGCGGCATGGACGGTTGGGGCGAGGCGCTCTCCGAGCCCGACGCGAAAGGCGAGGTAGAGCTGCGCCTGGGCGCGCTGCGCAGCCGCGTCAAGCTCGCGCAGGTGGAGCGCGTGCAGCGCCCCGGCCCGGCGCAGTCGCAGGGCTACACCGTCACGAACATCGCCCCGGCGCGCGAAGTCGCGCCCGAGATCGAGGTGCGCGGCCAGACGATCGACGAGGCGATGCCGACCGTGGAGCAGTACATCGACGAAGCGTTCCGCGCCGGACTGGCGCGGGCGCGCATCATCCACGGCAAGGGCACCGGCACGCTGCGCCGCCAGGTGCGAGACTTCCTCGCGAAGCACCCGCTCGTCAAGTCGTACGAGCAGGCCCGCCCCGAGGAAGGCGGCGAAGGCGTCACCATCGTGCACCTGGCCCTGTAGTGGGCGTCCCGTTTCAACAGCGAAACGTCTGGTACGATCGAAGCCGCAGCCCGGGTAGCAATGACCACCGGCGACGCCTATATGCGGAGGGACAGCACTATCGGATTCGCTGAGCCAGCGAAGGTGTGCGCATGAACGTCACCGTCCTCGCTGGCGGCGTCGGCGCGGCGCGCTTTCTCGAAGGCCTCGTCCAGGCCGTCCCGCAGGAATCGATCACCGTGATCTCCAACACCGGCGACGACGACGAGTTCTGGGGGCTGCGCGTCTCGCCCGACATCGATATCGTCATCTACACGCTCGCCGGCGCCGTCGACCCGGAGAAGGGATGGGGGCTCACCGGCGAGACGTTCCACGCGCTCGAATCGCTCCGCCGCTTCGGCTACGACACCTGGTTCAACCTCGGCGACGGCGACATGGCCACCTGCGCGCACCGCACCGCCCTGCTGCGCGAGGGCGCCACGCTCAGCGACGCCACGCGGTCGATCGCCGGGGCGTTCGGCCTGCGGCTGCGCCTGCTCCCCGTCTCGGACGACCGCATCCGCACGCTCGTGGACACTGATCACGGTACGCTCGCGTTCCAGGCGTACTTCGTGCAGCGCCGCACCGCCGACGACGTGCTCGCCGTCCGCTTCGACGGCATCGACACTGCGGTGCCCGCGCCCGGCGTGCTCGACGCTATCCGCGACGCCGACGTCGTCGCGATCGCGCCGAGCAACCCCGTCGTCAGCATCGGTCCGCTGCTCGCCGTGCCCGGCGTGCGCGCCGCCCTGCGCGAGACGCGCGCGAAGGTCGTCGGCGTCAGCCCGATCATCGGCGGCAAGACGATCAAGGGCCCCGCCGACCGCATGATGGCGTCGCTCGGCATGATGCCCACCGCCGCCGGCGTCGCGCGCGCCTACGCCGACTTCCTCGACGTGCTCGTGATCGACGAGCAGGACCGCGGCCTGGCGGCGGAGGTTGAGGCGGCGGGCGTGCGGTGCATCGTGGCGCAGACGATCATGCGCGGCCCGGCGGAGAAGCGCGCGCTGGCCGAGATCTGCCTGCGCGCGGCAGGGTGACTCGATGCGTGCCGCGCTGATCCCCATGAAAGAGCTGGCGCAGGCCAAGATGCGCCTGGCCGGCGAGCTGGACGCCGCGCAGCGCGCCGAGCTGGCGCTCGCCATGCTCACCGACGTCCTCGCCGCGTGCACCGAGAGCGGCTGCTTCGACGTCATCAGCGTCATCAGCAACGACAGCGAGGTCTTCTGGCACGTCCGCGAGCGGGGCGCGAAGCCGCTCGCCGAACCCGCGACCCTCTCCGGGCTCAACGAGAGCCTGACGTTCGGCCAGCGCTACCTGGCCCGCCGTATTGCGGTGGACGAGCTGGTCGTTCTGCCCGCCGACATCCCGCTCGCGCGCGCCGAGGACATCCGCGCCGTCGTCGACGCGCTCGGTACGGGCGCGGGGCCGCGCGCTGTGCTCGTCCGCTCGCGCGATAACGGTACCAACGCGCTCGCCATGCGCCCGCCGGAAGGGGTATCGATGCACTACGGCCGCGACAGCGCCGACGCCCACCGCGCCGCCGCCGAGGCGGCCGGCATCGAGGTGATCGAGATCGAGAACGACCGCCTGGCGTACGACATCGACGCGCCCGAGGACCTCGCGGAGCTGCCGGCGCTGGCCGTCGGCGCCGCCACGCGCGGCTGGCTCGAAGCCAGGTCAGCGTTTAGCGTGTAGCGATGAGCACGGACCAGCCGATCGACGCCCTCACCGCCATCCGCACGCGCCGCTCGCTGCGCCAGCTCGCACCGCGCCTCGTGCCGCGCGCGCTCGTCGACGAGGCGCTGGCGCTCGGGGTGTTGGCGCCGGCGCCGCACCACACGCGCCCGTGGCGCTACGTCGTCGTCTCACCGCAGCGCCGCGAAGCGCTCGCCGTTGCGATGGGCGCGGTGTGGCGCGCCGACCTGGAGCGCGACGGTCATCCGCCCGAGCTGATCGAGAGGCTGCTGCGGAGGTCGCGCCGCCAGATCACCGGGGCGCCCGCGCTGATCCTCGCCTGCCTCACACATGAGGGCCTGCGCGACTGGGCGGACGACCGCCGCGCTCGCAACGAGTGGGCGATGGCGCAGCAGTCCGTCGGCGCGGGCATGCAGAACATCATGCTCGCGGCGCACGCGCTCGGCCTGGCGTCGTACTGGATCTCGGCGCCGCTCTTCGCGCCCGAAGCGGTGCGCGAGGCGCTCGACCTGCCGTCGGATTATGTCGCGCAGGCGTTCGTCGTGCTCGGCTACCCCGCCAATGGCGCGGCCCCGAAGCCACGCCCGCCGGCCGACACATCGTCGCTGATCATCGAGCGATAGCCGCCCGCTACTCGCCGATCAGCAAGTCCGCCGCCGAGTGCGGGTCGATCTCGCGGCGCGCGACCTGGTCCGCCAGCGCGTCGATGCGGCCGTCCGCGCCGTGCCGCGCTACCAGCCGGTCGATCAGCCGTTGCCGCGCCAGCGTCAGCACCTGGTGCCGCGCCTGCTCGTGCCGGTGCGACTCCCTCACGTCCGTCGTCGCGATGTACGCGCGGTGTTCCTCCAGCGCGTCCAGCAGCTCGCCCACCCCCTCGCCGAGCGCGCCGGCCGTCTTGATGATCGGCGTCTTGCGCGCGTGCGGCGACGCGTCCATCATCGCGCTCAGCTGCCGCGCGATCAGATCCGCGTTCGGCAGGTCGCACTTGTTGACGACCAGGATGTCGGCGATCTCCATGATCCCCGCCTTCATCGCCTGCACGTCGTCGCCGAAGCCGGGCGTCAGCACCACCACGGTGGTGTCCGCCATCGCCGCCACTTCGACCTCGTCCTGCCCCGCGCCGACGGTCTCCACCAGCACGACGTCCTTGCCGAACGCGTCCAGCGCCGTCACGACGCCCGCGGTGCTCGGCGCCAGCCCGCCCAGGTTGCCGCGCGTCGCCATGCTTCGCACGTACACGCCAGTATCCGACGTCAGATCCTGCATGCGGATGCGGTCGCCCAGCAGCGCTCCCTGGCTGAACGGCGACGTCGGGTCGATCGCCACGATGCCCAGCGTGCGCCCGCGCCGCCGCGTCTCCCGCGCGATCGCGCCCGAGAGCGTGCTCTTCCCCGCGCCCGCGGAACCCGTCAGGCCGATCGTGTGCGCGCGCCCGGACTTCGGGTACAGCAGTCGCAGCGCGCGGCGCCCCTCCGGCGTGTCGTTCTCGATCAGCGTGAGCAGGCGCGACAGCGCGCGGCGGTTGCCGGCCAGCAGCCCGTCGACCAGCTCCTCTACGGTTGGCGGCGGCATGGGTGGATCAGGTGGCGCGCGCCGGGCGCTTGGCGGCCCAGTCGCGCACGAAGGCGATGATGTCCTCGGTGGACGTACCCGGGCCGAAGATCGCCTGGAAACCCGTCCCTTTCAGCGGCTCGATGTCCGCGTCCGGGATGATGCCGCCGGCGAAGAGCAGCACCTCGTCCGGCTTGATCTCGCGGTCGCGTAGCGCCTTCACGACGCGCGGAAACAGCTCCATGTGGGCGCCCGACAGAATGCTCAGCCCGATGACGTCCACGTCTTCCTGCAGCGCCGCCTCGGCGATCATCTCCGGCGTCTGGCGGATGCCCGTGTAGATGACCTCCATGCCGGCGTCGCGCAGCGCGCGGGCCACCACCTTGGCGCCGCGGTCGTGTCCGTCCAGCCCCGGCTTCGCGATCAGCACCCGTATCTTGTCGTCTGCCATAGCGCCCGGATTATATGGATTCGAGACGGTTATGGAAACCGCCATGTGTCAACGCGCATCCAGAGCGATGAGGTGGCCGCGCACCATCCCCGATCGTCGTCCGTGCCTCAGCCGTGCAACCCAGCCGTCAGCCGGACTTCTGCAGCAGCTGCACCGACACGCCGTTCGCCGCGTCCTTGTGCACGCGCGCAACGCGGGTGCCCGGCCAGACGCCCGGCTCCGGATCGCCCACCTCCACGCCCTTCGCGCGCAGGTCACGCACGGCCGCGTCGATGTCGTCCACCTCGAGCGAGATCGAGAACATCCCCTGGCCGCGCTCCGCGATCCGCTGCGCGACGCGATGGTCCGGCGTCAGCGGCTGCAACAGCTCCACGTACGCGTTGCCCGCCGGCAGCTTGGCGATCCGCAGGTGCGAACCCGCCGGCTCGATCGTCTCCGACGCGTACAGCTCCAGCGTCGACGACCACTTCGCCAGCGTCTGCTCGATGTCCGCGGTCGAGACCACTACATGATCTAGCCCCTTCACCGCGAAGGCGCGGCGCTCCGGCGCGTTGTCGAAGGCCTGCCCGTGCGGCACGCGCGACTCCGCCTTGAACGAGTCCGGCGTGTGCTCGATCAGCAGCGTCGCCACGCCGTGTGTCGCCGCGCCCTTCGCGGTCGCCACCAGCGTGCCCGGCTTGATCCCCGGCCGCGGCCCGCTGACCTCGATGCCGGCCGCGATGAGCCGCGCGCACGTCGCCGCCAGGTTGTCGACGCCCCACGCCAGACCCCAGTAGCGGTCCGGCTTGCCGACGCCCTCCTTGGGCTGCGACGCGCCGCCGCTGATCTCGATCGTGATGTCGCCCAGGCGAAAGAACAGGATGCGCGTGTTGCGCTCCGGGAACGTGCGGTCCAGCGCCAGCCGCGCGCCCAGCGCGTGGCCCCACAGCCGGCGCGCGGCCTCCATGTCCGGCGAAAGCACCACCGCATGGTCCATCCGGGTCACGCAGGAGCCGTCCAACGCCACAAGTTCGGACGGCGGCAGCACGCCCGGCAGCGTCTTGTGCTGGATGAAGAAGATGCGCGTCCCATGCGTCGATTTGGGCGAAACCATTGCGTTGCGCCAGTGGCGCCGCGCGCCGCTGACCGCGTCCACGCCATCGCCGTCCGACGGGTCGAGCACGTCCAGTCCCTGGTGCCGCGCCTCGCGCGCCGTCGCGTCGACATCCTGCGTGCCCAGCGCCAGCGCGTACACGCCCTCGCCCCGCGACTCCAGGTGCCGCGACAGTTCGCCCGACCAGCGCGCGTCGCCACCGCCGCCGCCCAGCGCCAGCAGTTCGATATAGGTGTTGTCGATCTTGAACAGCGTGTTGCGCGTGCCGTAGCGCGGGTGGTCGCCGCGCCACGACGGCTGCCGCCCCAGCAGCGCCGTGTAGTCCGCCGTCGCCGTGTCCAGGTCGCGCACGGCGATGATGACATGATCGAGTGTCAGGTCGTCGCTCATGCGTCCCCTGCCGTGGCCGGCGCCGCTTCATCGATCGGCTCGCACAGCTCGACCAGCGCGCCATCCATCGCGTTCGGGTGCAGGAAGCAGATGCGCCCGGCGAGGCCGATGCGCGGCTGCTGGTCGATCAGCTCCACGCCCTTCACCTTCAGGGCTTCCAGGTCGGCGTCCACGCTATCGACCTGGAAGCAAATGTGGTGCAGACCTTCGCCCTTCCGCTCCAGGTAGCGCGCCACGCCTGTGTCGGGCATGACCGGCTCCAGCAGCTCGATCTCGCTGTCGCCGAGTGTCAGCAGCGCCGCCTTCACGCCCTGCTCCTGGATCGTCTCGATCTTGTGGACGTGCAGCCCCAGCGTGTCGCGATAGAAGCGCATCGCCTGCTCCATATCGCGCACGACGATGCCCACGTGGTGCACGTTCGTGATCATGCGGCGAGTGTAGCGCCCCCCGCGCCAGCGCGGAATGCCCGCCAAACGCAGGCTCGTGCCGTCACGGCGCGAGCTGCTTGCGGTACTCCAGGATCGCCGGCAGATGCTCGCGGTAGTGGCCGTAGCCGCTTGTCTCGAGCAGCCGGTTGATCGTCTTGCCTTCGCCGAAGCGGTCCGCCGGCAGCGCCTTCGCTGCTCGCAGGTAGTTCGCGTACGACTGCTGCAAGTCCGCCACGACCGTCGTCGCGTTCTGCGCGTGCATCGCCGCCGCGAACCGCGAGTTCCACGCGTCGGAGTCGCTGTAGTCCACGCCCTCCGGCGTCGGCTTTTCGCCACGCGCCATCCGCTCCATCGCGGCCGTCATCGTGTGCTGCCATCCAGCGATGTGCGCCAGGATGTCTTTCACGCCCCAGGTGCCATAGAAGACCCGGCTCATCGCGCCTTCGTCCAGCCCCTGCACCGCCGCCAGCAGATCGTCGAACCCTCGCTGCAGTTCGCCCAGCACCGTCTGCTTGTCCATGCGCGCAACTCCCTCCTGCTGCTCGCTATCGCCCCGCGCGCGTCATCGCCGCGGGCGATCGGAGTGTAGGCACGTGCGGTAGCCCGGTCAACGAACGGGATGCGTGATCCCATGCGGCATGCGTCGGGCCAGATGGGAACGCGGAGCAGGTCCCCTGTCCGTCGCCCTACGCCGCCAGCGGCAGTCCACCCGCGGGGTGTCCGTCCTCGTCGTGGCCCTGACCCCGCATCGCGTCGTCCAGGTCGCGCAGAAGGTTTGTGTCGTACAGGTGCACGAACGCCTCGACGATGGCCGGATCCAGATGGCTGCCGCTCATCCGTTTGATCTCGGCGATCGCCTCGTGCGCCGGCCATGCCGCCTTGTACGGCCGCTCGCTGATCAGCGCGTCGTAGACGTCGGCCACCGCGACGATGCGCGCCGCCAGGGGAATCTCCTCGCCGGCGAGGCGGTCGGGGTAGCCCGTCCCGTCCCACTTCTCGTGGTGCGATCGCGCCACTTCGCGCGCCGCGCGGAACTCGTCGCTCTCGGAGAGCAGGTCGTCCCCCCACAACGTATGCTTCTGGATCTCGCGCCGCTCCGGCTGCGTCAGCGCGCCCGGCTTCTTCAGGATCGCGTCCGGCACCTGGGCCTTGCCCACGTCGTGGATCATCGCAGCGTACGCGACCTCGCGCGCTTCCTGCTCGCCCATGCCCAACCGCAGCGCCAGCGCGAGCGAGTAGTACTGGATGTGCCGCAGGTGCATACCGGCGTCGGTATCGCGCGCCTCGACGATCGTCGCCAGCATCGTCAGCGTCTGCCGCGTCTTCTGCTCCAGCCCCTCGCGACGCCGCCGCAGCTCCGTGGAGAGCGAGACCGCGACGAAGCTCGTCAGCACGAAGAACACCAGCCGCACCGGCAGTTCGCGTCTGAAGTACGTATCAGTGTCGAAGAAGCCCAGCGACACGCCGACGAACAGCCCCGTCCACAGCGCCGCCCAGAACAGCGAGCCCACCGGCCCGTACACCAGGCTGTTGGACACGATCAGCGTGATGTAGATCAGCCAGATGTCCGACTCGTACCCGGCCTGCCCCATCTTCATGAACACGTACAGCGACGCGCCGATGATGATCGCGTTGTCCAGCACGATCGACACCACGCGCTGGAGGCGCTTGCGCCCCTGGAAGATCAGCGCGGCCATGCCGAAGTTCGCGACGATCGCGCTGCCGCACGCCGCCAGCACGCCCTCGCGCCCCGGCAGCGCCGTGCCCTGCAGCAGCACCGCGAGCGCCACGAGCAGCGCGATCGCCGGCCGCACGATCAGGAACATCCGCTCAAGCTCCATATTCCCGCTGCCCAGGAACGAGTCGACCGGGTGCCAGAGGCGCGAACGCAGCGTCCGCTCAGGCCCAAGCCGCCTGGCGGTACGCAACGGGATATCGAACGATATGGGAGCCCGCACGTCCATACTGCTTAATCGTCGGTTCATTCGATACCGAGTTGATCGCTGCCCCGGCCCAATTCGCGGCCAGGTTCCGGATCCGCGGACATGGCGCGGCGCTTGCCTCGCCTGAGAGGGGGCCGCTAGCATGCACCGCCGCCCGCACGGGCCGGCTCCCGCATCGCGGGCGATTAGCTCAGTTGGTTAGAGCGTCTCGCTTACACCGAGAAGGTCGCAGGTTCGAGCCCTGCATCGCCCACCACCCTACCCACACAGCCCCGATCCTCAACTTGTTAAAAATCGGCCAAGAATCATGGGGAAAACCCCTACGGGCTTCCCTAGGAATGCCGAACCTCTAGGTGACAGCGACGGAACGGGGCAACGAGCCACCTCCTAATCGCTGGCGTCCGTCTCGAGGGCCGGGCGCCGCCTCCGCAGGGTGATGCGGGGGAAGTCACCGCAAGCCAGACCCCGGTGGCCCTCGGCCGGGGAGCCGTAGTCATTCACCACAAGGGGGAATAGGTATGATCAAGAATCTGGCTCTGCGTGTGCTCGTGGCCCTCCAGGGACTCGAGTCGAAGGTTCAGGATGAGGAAGGCCAGACGCTGGCCGAGTACGGCCTGATCATGGCCGTCATCGCCGTCGCGGTCATCGCGACCGCCGTCATCGTCTTCCGTGGCGCGATTATCAGCGCGTTCAGCGGCGCCACGAAGTGCCTCAGCGGCTCCTGCTAAGGGGCGTCGAGGTCGATCGGTCTACGTAGTGGGGAGGGGCGTCCCGGCGGTCGCCGGCGCGCCCCTCTCTCACTCTCATCCGCAGCCACGACGTATCGACAGGGGGGTACACAATGCTCACAGGTGTGGCCCTGCGGCTGTTTCTCGCCATCCAGTGCATTGGGGTCAGGGCCGACGATGAATCCGGCCAGACGCTCGCCGAATACGGCCTGATCATCAGTATCATGGTCGTGGCGATCCTCGTGATCGCGGTGACCGTCTTCAGAGACGTGCTCCCGGCGGCCTTCAACAGTGCGCTGCCGTGCCTCACGGGTTCCTGCTGAGGCAAGCGCCGGGCATCTGCATCGAAGCGAAAGGGCACAGCCGCTGGCTGTGCCCTTTCTCATACCGCCGCCGCAACCAGCGACGGGGCGCCGCCGGCCAGGCAGGCGACGCATGGTCATCCGCGCTGCGTCGCCTGCCTGGCTGCCCCGCTCTCACAAGTCCGCCAGGAATCATAGGGACAACCCCTACAGACTCCCCCTAGGAATACCGAAGCTCTAAGTGACGGCGACGGAGCGGGGCAACGAGCCACCTCCTAACCGCTGGCGTCCGTCTCGAGGGCCGGGCACCGCCTCCGCAGGGTGATGCGGAGGAGATCACCGCAAGCCAGACCCCGGGGGCCCTCGGCCGGGGAGCAGCCGTAGTCATTCGCTACAAGGGGGAACAGGTATGATCAAGAATCTGGCTCTGCGTGTGCTCGTGGCCTTCCAGGGACTCGAGTCGAAGGTTCAGGATGAGGAAGGCCAGACGCTGGCCGAGTACGGCCTGATCATGGCCGTCATCGCCGTCGCGGTCATC
>JBGQBE010000070.1:0-9445 GCA_041494685.1 Dehalococcoidia bacterium
GACGCACCTGCCCCGTATCTCCGCCATATCTCCGTCTTCTCCTGCACCGTCAACGCTGATCGGACCATCATTACCACCCCATCCTTCACGAGCAGTCTTAGCCCGTTCGACGGGGTGGTGCGATCACCGCTTGAGACCGCCCCTCATGGTGCGCGATCAGCTTCTCGGTGCTAGGCCGCCATCCGAAGATGATCGATCCGGTCCGGGAGCGCGCCACGGTGGTACAGGCGCACGAGAGCGTCCACCACGGCGGGATTGAACTGGATGCCGCGACACTCGACGATCTCGGCCAGCGCTTCCTCTACGGGGCGGGCCGCGCGATATGGTCGCTCGCTCACCATCGCGTCAAACGCGTCCGCCACTGTGACGATCGTCACCTCTTCGGGGATCTGCTCGCCGGCGATCCCGTCGGGGTAGCCCCTTCCATCCCAGCGCTCGTGGTGCCAGCGGGCGACCTTCGCGGCCAGCGCGAACTCAGGCCGCATCTCCAGGAACTCGGCTCCCCAGATGCTGTGCTGCTTCATGACTTCCCAGACCCTGGCGACTTCCCAATCGTCACTGTCGAAGCGGATCAGGCTCGCAAGGATGTTGTCGGGCACCCTGATCTTGCCGATGTCGTGCAGCGTTGCGGCCAGGCCAAGATCCCGCACGGCATCCTCTGCGTAGCCCATTTCGCGCGCAATCGCTTCCGCGAATGCCCGAACGCTCTCTAGATGGATCCCGGTGGTGTGATCGTGAGCCTCAGCGGCGGCGGCCAGCATCATGACCGTCTGGGCCTGCGCGTCCGAGAGGCGCTCCGTTGCGCTCTGCAACCCGTCAACGAGACTTGCCATCCGCACGATGGCCGTCACCTGGTTTGCGACCGCGGCCAGGAACTCCGCGTCGCGAGGATCGAACGCGGCCTTCCGCTTGCTGGCCACCGCGACGGTTCCGGCGAGTTCGTCGTCCCACAGCATGGGCGCGATGACGGCGGATCGCAGCCCGGCCTGCGCAAGGAGCGCGCGTTCGACGGACGTGAGACGGTCATCGGACGAGAGGTCTTCGAGGATGACCGGACGCCTGGTCTTGGCCAGGATGACGTTGATCGCGCGCTGCCGGATGTCGGCGTGCGCTTGTTGCTGGGCACGCCAACCCTGCGCGAGCGCGTCGTCCACGCCCTGGCGCAGCGTGCCCCCCGCCTGCCGGCCGTGCGAGCGAAAGATCTGGCAATCGACGGCGTCATAGCCTGTTTCGGCCGACAGGCGCGATCCTACGAGCTTGAGCTTCTCGTCGAGGTCTCCAGGGGACGTCAGAAGCGGGACGAGGTCCGCGATCATGGCGGAGACGCGGTCGTCGCGACGCCGAACGACCTCGCCGTTCTCAAGCGCGCGGCTCCTCTTCGCCGCATACATGGCGCGGTCCGCCGCCTTGATCAACTCGACGAGCGTGGCAGCCTCGTCCGGGAAGATCGCTATCCCGATGCTCGCTGGCAAGCGAATGATAGCGCCCGTCTCTTCGTCCGTTACCTTGGTCTCCCGTATCTCGGAGACCGCGCGACGGACGTACGCGTCGGCGCGGCCGCGGTCGGCTCCTGCGAGCACCACTAAGAACTCATCTCCTCCGTAACGGCCCACGACCGCGTCGTCGCTGGCTAGTGCGCCGGCGACCGTTTGCAGCACGGCGTCGCCAGATAGATGCCCGTACGTGTCATTGACCGCCTTCATTCCGTCGACGTCGATCATTGCCACTGCCACGTGTTCGAGGTCGGCACGCTCCAGCTGTTCCGCCAAGTACCCGGTGATGGCACCGTGGTTGAGGACTCCGGTAAGCGAATCGCGTCGGGCGTGCTCCATCAGCCGTTCGAGCGCCTGCGCCCGCTCGGTCACGTCGGTGGCGACGCCGACCACTCCTGCGACCCGGCCGCGCCGGTCTAGGATGGGGGCGTAATACGTCTCGTAGACCAGCTCTCCGACCTCGGAGGTGCTGATGACGGTCTCCCCGGCCAGTGCCCGTCGGACGCCGTGGATGATCGCGTGCGTGTAGAGGTCGAATACCGACTGGCCGACGACCTCACCTGGAGTCAGTCCAAGACGTGCAAGGCCCTTCCCTTCGGAGAGCGTGAACGTTCCCGAACTGTCAGTGGCGAACAGGATGACGGGGGCGTTCGATACGACCGCGCGAAGGCGCGCTTCACTTGTCAGGATCGCCTGGGGGGAGCGGCGCCGCGGCCGCGCGGGGCCATGACCGGAGCGAGGGGCTTGGCCAGCGGGTTCGGACGGAAGTTGACGCCCACGGGCCATCGTTGCAGCTCCGCACTCCAGGGATCGCGTATCCGCCTAAGTATCGGCGATATTGCGGCTCTTCCGCAGATACGTGTCGAACATCAAGGAGCTATCCGTAGGGGAACACACTCAGGGCGACGGGCGATTGCACGGGAGTTTGCACCAGCACGATGACCTCTCTGGTGCTGGGTCGCACGCGCGCGCTCGCAGCCTGTGGCGCCAAGGACGGCACGCGCGCCGCGTTGCGTGAAGGCTTATGCCCGGTGGGAGGTGTCGCCGACGGTGTTGCGGCGCTCGAGGTCGTCGAGCCTGCCCTCGATGCGCTTCAGGCTGCGCCACATGGCCACGTGCATGCAGAGGGGCACCATCATCATGATCGGCATCATCAGCAGTGCGCGCCGGCGGTGGAGCCGCCCGCGCATGTGGCCTCTTCGGCCGGATTCGTCCATGCGCTGACACTGCTCCGCGCTCTTCGTCTCTTGCATGTCACCTGTCCTTTCCCGGGTCGTGCATCAACGCTACGCGCCCACTACCAGCATGCGCCGCCGGCGGGGGCATCGTAAGAGCCGACCGGACGCCTATCGGAAGGTCGATTGCGGGGGCCAGATGGCACCGACATCACGCCGTACCCGCAGCGCGCCTCGTTGCCACACTGGCGGCGAGGAGCAGCGCCACGAACGCGATCGCGCTGACCGCCGCGATTTCAAAGGCCTTTCGTGAAGAAGGTCGACTCTGTACCGCTGCGGACGGCGACGTCGCGATGTCCCGCAGCACGCGATCGAGCGCCGGCGCCGGGTAGAACGGCGGCACGGCGTCCCCGAAGGTGCCGTTGAGCACGGCGCCCACCTGTGTCTGTACGAGCACGCCACGGCCGGAGCCGGAGGCATCACCGCGGTAGTAGAGGTAGCGCGCAGGCCGAACCGCCTCCGGAAACGGGTCGATACCACCGTACTGTTCCTCGACGACCAGGGGATCGCCGGAGAACGGTTCGACGGGGAGCGGCGCCGCGCAGCCCGCAGCCGGAACGCAGTTGCCGTCGAACAGCGCGGCGGAGATTTCCTGGGGTCCGCCGCCGTCGCGCCGCACCTCGACGTGCGCCACGTCGCCGACGTCGTTGTGCTGCGCCTGGAGCAATGGCACGACGCGGGTCTCAACGATCCCTGACGTTGCTGTGCCGGCGATGCCCAGGTCGGACATCAGCGCGTCGAACTCCGCCGGAACGGTGTAGGCGATCTGAGAGTAGCCCGGCGGGTCGATGAGCGTCGTGTACTGCCAGTTGTTGGCACGCGCGGGGTCAAAGAGCAGCCCGAAGGGCGCAACGATTCCTGGCCGGACGTAGCGAAACGTCAGCGAGCCGCCGCCCAGCTCTACGCGCAGCTCCGTCCCCGCCGTGTCGCGTTGTCCGATCTGGTAGCCCCGCACGCCGAAGTCCACGGGTTCGACCGCTTGGAGGAGCGCCAAGATGCGGCTCGCCTGATCGTCCGAGAGGTCCCTACCGCCGAGGCGGACGCGGGATGGTAGGTGCTGGTCCGCGGCCGCGATCGCTTGGGCGAAGGTGGGATGCTCCGGCAGCGCGCCCTGACGCGCGAGGACGATATAGCGGTCGAGCACGTCACGGACCGCGACGCTTGGCACTGCCCAGTCGTCGTACTGGAGCGGGACCTGACTGCTGATCAATGATCGGCTGCCAAGCACGTACAGTTGCGCGGTTCCAGGCATGACGGCATCAAGGTCGTCCGCCGGCACGGGTTCGATGCGGTAGCGCATCACGGATGGGTCAGATTGCTCGTATGCGGAAGCGGCGCTCGTGAACCCGCTCGTTGCGCTGACTGCCTCCACAAGGGAGACGGTCACGGGGTGTGGCAAGTCGCCACCGGAGATGCGGTAGGTGAACATGACGCCGCCCTTCGCATCTGCGGTTGGCGCCGAGAATGACCCGAGCCCCCACGCGCAGAGCACTGCGGCTCCGAGCGCGAGTCGAACTGTAGATCCACGATGCCTCATCATGACGCTCCAGGACGTTAGTTGGTCGTCACGACGTCTCCGATTGGATAGGCCGGCCGCCGCGCGACGATCTGCATCGAGTCGACATCGATCACGACCAGGTCGAGCAACAGGAACGCGTATAACCGCTTGCCATCACGACTGAAGCGCATCTGTCTGTATCCGTAGCCGAGATCGTCGGGCAGGGGCACGTCCCGGACGATCTCCATCGTCTTCGCGTCGATCACCTGCATCGAGATGGGCTCGGACGCGGTAGGGCTGCTGTCGTCACACGACAACGTCGGCGCAGATGTCCACGTCCGGACGAAGAACGAACCGTCGGGAGACAGCAGCGCGCCGCCAGAGAGCACGGCGCCTCCCTTCGCGTCGGCGTCTGCTGCAAACCAACCCAGCATATGTCCGAGGCGCGATTGCGGGCGACTGATCGTGCGCGTCTCAAGCTTTTTCATGTGCACGGGATCGACGATCAAGACTTCTTCCGTGCCGGGCAGAAAGACGTAGAATCGCGACCCGTTTGGCGACAAGGCGCCGCCGGCGACGTACGTGGCGGAACAACTGGTTCCAGCGGCGTCCGTGACGGGTTGGTGACCGAAAGGAACGTCGTCGAGCGTCATGTCGCGCAGCACCGCGCCGGACGCGACATCGACGGCGATCAGACGGGTTGGAAGAGCGCGGTCGTAATGCCACTCGTTGCCAAAGAGGTACAGCGTGCCGCCGTCGTCTGACACGAAGGCCGTCGCCGAGAATGGCAGACTTGACCGGCGAACGATGTTCGACTGATCGACGTCAATCGTCACCAACTCGGAGTGGTACGACTCGCAGACGGAGACGCTCGCGCTACAGTCAGGGTCATTCGTGACGATGAGTAGCGTTCTGTTGTCCGGCTTCCAGAAGGCCTTCAATGCTTGCGCCTTGAGTTCTGGTGTCGGGAGCGGCTTCCAATGCGCCAGGTCGAACAGCGACAATCCGTGAAGGCCGTTGCCGTCGCCTGGTTCGTACGTGAAGGCGATCTTCGTGCCGTCCGGCGATGACGCCCATCCGCCGTCATGGCCGAGACGGAATGGCGGAAACCCAGCAACGTCCTGGCCAGTGAGAGGATCGATCGCCTTCAGCTGGAGCCCACGCGGGTCGTAATTGCCCCATGTGTCGTCGAGCGTACTGATCAAGTAGGCGCTGCTTGTGCCTCGGCCAACTTGCGTGCCGTCGGTGCTCGTTTCGGCCGGAGGAGGCGTTCGGCTTGCTGCTCTACCGCTACAAGCGGTGAGCGCCAGACCAACGGCGACGAACGCGAGGAACCGACGAGCGTGCATGGCTTGGATGGTACACCCATAGATAGCGGACGGTTCCGGACGCTTGGGCTACGGTCGACCTACGCTCAACCGACGGATGAATGGAACACGATGGCACAATCGTGCATCGACTGGCGGGGCGTCCGTGTGGCCGCGCCATGGCGGCGGAGGACGCCAGCCAAACCCGCCGCGGACGTGACGAGCGCTCGGCCGTGTACGAGCGCGGCACGATAGATCGGCGCGGGTTCGAGTTAGTGCTCGGTGAGCGTGCCGTCTTCGATGGTCAAACGACGACCTGCATACTCGGCCATCCGCATGTCGTGGGTGACCATCAGCGCTGCCTTGTTTCGCTGGCCGACCTCGGAGGCGAGCATCTCGACCACCTGCTTGCCTCGGGCAGTGTCGAGGTTCGCTGTCGGTTCGTCGACGAGGATAAGCGATGGGTCGTTCATGAGTGCGCGGCCGATGGCGACCCGCTGGCGCTCGCCGCCGGACATCTCGGCCGGGTACGCATTGGCGCGCTCGGTGAGCCCGAGCTCTTCGAGGAGCCGATCTGCGCGTCCGCGGGCTGCGGCGCGGGCCAGTCCGCCGATCTGCGCGATCGCCAGCAGGTTCTTTCGGGCCGAGAGGTACGGCAGCAGGTTGAAACCCTGGAACACGAATCCCACCTTCTGGCGCCTGAAGCGCGCGAGTTGGTCACTGCCAAGCGACATGAGCTCGACGCCGCCGACGCTGACGTGTCCGGACGTTGGTGTCAGCAGTCCGCCCAGCATGGCCAGCAGCGTTGTCTTCCCGGACCCACTGGGCCCGACGATCGCGAGAAACTCGCCCGCATGGGCGGAGAACGTCGCATCGCGGACCGCATGCACCGAGCGCTCACCGCTACCGTAGATCTTGTTCAGGTCACGGACCTCGACCGTTAGCTCCGCGCTCATTGTTGCTGACCAAGCGCGATCAGCGCGTCGATGGACGCGATCTTGCGCCCGGAGAATGCCACTCCGACTATCGCGGTCACGAGGATCAGAGCCATGCTCATAACCACGCCCCGCTGTTCCAGCAGAAGTGGCACGTTGCCGGGCAGGAATCTGAGCGTCAGGATTGCGGCCGGGAGGGCGAGTCCAAGTCCGAGCAGGGAGACAATGAGCACCTGCACTAGGAGCTGTGTGAAGATGAACCATGACGATGCCCCGAGGGCCTTGAGCACGCCGATCTGTCCGACCTTCTGCAGCGTGAGCACGTAGAAGAACACGCCGATCACGAGGGCACCGATCACGAGCCCGAAGCCCTGGATCGAATTCGCCGTGCTGCGTTGCGCCGTCACACCGGGGATCTTCTCGAACACCTGATCGGGCGTCGCCGCTTCGATGTCGGCAACCTCTCGCTCTAACGAGTTGCGCACCGCCTCGGAGCCCTGGACCATCACTAGCGTGGCCACCGGCGCGTCGGGTGACCCATCGCCGTATTTCAGTGCGCGCCAATCGTCGATGTTGCCCCACATTGGCGCCTGGAAGAAGAATGATCCCTGGTCGACTTCGCCAACGATCTTAAACGCGTGCGTCGTGCCGCGGCTGATCACCTCGACCGTGTCGCCAATCTTCGCGCCATGGCGGTCTAGGTACGAAGTGTCGGCGAGCACGGCACCGCGCTCGCCGGGCTCGAGCGCGCGCCCCGCGCGTATCTTCGGCGCGGAGATTGTGCCCGGTTCAAAGCCGATGAAGGCCGCCGGGCCGATCTCCGGCTTGAGGATCGGCTGGACCGAAACGTAGCCAAGGCGAGCGGCTGCGCTTACGGCGGACGCTGACCGAATGCCGTCGACAGTTGGCTGCCCGAGTTCGCTCTGTTGCAGGCTCAGATTCGCCCTCGCACGAAAGACCAGCGTGTCCGCATCGAGGCGTTTGACGGCGCTGCCGGCGAGGTCCAACAGCCCTGCACCGAGCGCCCCCATCATCACGACGAGGTAGGCGATCATCGTGACAATCAGCATGATCAGGACGAATTGGCCGCGCCGATGCCAGAGTTCCTCGAAAGCAAGCATCATCGCCTCCTGCGGTGTCGGACGTTGAGGGGATCATGGGCACGAGGCGTACGCCGCCCACTCAGAATAGCGCACCACCGACGATCACCCCATCGCGGCTGAGATGAACGGCGCAAGGGTTCGCCAAGCCGTTGCCAGCCGATGGTAGTGGGTCAGACTGACCCACTACCCAGCCGATCCGACCACACCATCGCAGAATAGTGTGCTTGACCACTAGGCGTATGATCACGTCATGGTCGGACGCTTCATCTTCCCGGTCATGGCGGCAGGGGTCGCGTTGATCGCCGGGTGCGGCGGGTCTGCGACCAAAGCAACGACGCCGACCGCACCGGCAACGACGCCGACGGCTTCTGTCGTGGAAGCGCCCATGCCCCGCCACGTGATCTTCGCGCCGGGCGAAACGATCCGCGCCGACGGGCAGGCTGGGATCTTCTTCCTTGACCCCGTGACCGGCGCCGCTGAGGCATGGCTGGTGTCTGCGGCGACGTTCCAAGATGCAGGCCCTCTGCCGTTCAGCTTCACGGTGGGCGGGTTCTCGGCGGACGGCAGGAAGGTGGTCTACACCTGCATGGAGCCGAAAGTGAACTCCGGCCCCGTACCGTGCGGCGGCGCTACGGACAACACCTGGTACTTGCTCGATACGAAGAGCGGCCAGCGAACGCGACTGACGGCGTTCACGGGCCCGTTCGCGAGCATTTCGCCTGACGGCAAGACGCTGCTCGGCGCGACGGCGGATAGTTTCGCCCTGGCGAATGCTGAACCGCCCGGAGCGCCGCGCCCGATCGCCTCGACAGCGGGTAGC
Source organism: Dehalococcoidia bacterium (assembly GCA_041494685.1). Lineage (GTDB taxonomy): Bacteria > Chloroflexota > Dehalococcoidia > DSTF01 > JACRBR01 > JBGQBE01. Next base: position 8,392 of record JBGQBE010000070.1, read on the forward strand.
GAAGTGGCGTACACCCACGCCGAGTGGAGTGCCGACGGCGGCCGCCTCGTGCTGACGGTGTCTACGCCGCCGGCCAGCGGCAGTACCGTGAGCACGTTCCTTGTTGACACGACCAATGGACGCGTTACCGCGCTGGACGGCGGCGGCGCGTGGTCACCGGACGGTGCGCGCCTGATCTCCTGGAAGCAGATGTCCGATGAGGAGGGCGAGCTGCGCATGCTCGACCGGGACGGGCGTCTGGTTTGGTCGAAGCGCTCGACCGGCGCGGCGGGCGGCTGGTCGGCGGACGGGAGCCTGCTCTACGCGCAGGTGTTGGACCAGCCACGCGTCTCCACGGCGTACGGGCCGCTCGAACGCGTGGAGGTTATCGACAGCAACACAGGCGCGACGGCATTTCGCATCAGGGGCGGCTTGTGCCCGGTGGGATGGGTCGCCGGAACGCACCGGCTGCTCACCGAGTCTTACGGGTTTGGGGAAGCGCTCGTCGACCTCGAAGCCCGGGGCCTCAGGCTCATCGACGCCTACGCGCGGCCGACGCCGCTCGACGCGAACACGGCGATCATCTTCGATGGTAGCGATTTCCGATCGTACGATCTGGCGACGGGCGCGACGAAGTTGATCGTGCACACGACGGTGACGCCGGCGTGGGACCCGAACCACGGCGCGCTGTTCGCCGGCGATCGGCTGGTGTTTACGGCGTTGCACGGCGGCCACGGCGGCTGCGGCGAAGGCGCAGGCCCGCAGAATCCGCCGCGACCGGAGCTGCTCGTTGGCCCGTTCGCGGACGACGCGCCGGTGACGGCCGGGCCGGGGCAATAGGGCGGCAGCACCGCCTCGCGCATGAATCCGGCTTCACCAGCACAGTCGCCCTGATCCAGAGAGTCCACACGATCGGTTCATGGTGGCCGCTAGTTGTAGTTCCCACCAAGGTTGTTGACACAAAGAGAGTGCTCGAGTCGGCTGTGGGTGTTGAAAGCCTGCAGTCGAAAGGAGCACTCTCTTGGCACATGGTAACGCGCGGCTGACCACCTACGGCAGACTCCAGATCGTCCGC
>JBGQBE010000071.1:0-8359 GCA_041494685.1 Dehalococcoidia bacterium
ATGTCGATGATGCGGCAGCTTCCGGTATGGTGCGCGCATGGCTGATGACGCACCGCAGCATCCCGAAGGGCCGCGCACGTTCGCTACGGCGCTGCGCGACGCTTCGCCGCTGGCGCCGGAGCTGCTCGAGCGGATGCTCGCACTGGAATCCGGCCGCCACCCGGAGCTCTCGGCGCTCCGCGTGGCGCTCGGGCTCGACCTGGACCTGCGCGGCGCCACGGCGGCGGCGGATGAGGCGCGGTCGCTGCTTGACGCGACCTCGACCGACGCGGAGGTCGCGCGCGTCATCGACGCCATGCACGCCGCCGTTCGGTCCAGCCGGCTGGTCCGCGTCGCCGTCAGCGACGCCGGCGTCGCACCCTCGCGCGACGCCGGCCCGATCGTGCTGCGCGACGGCGAACCCCTCGCGCTCTACATCCTGGCGGAGAACAGCACCGCCGACGGCCTGCCCTTCTCGTGCGAGGCGCACGGCGAGGGCATCGGCGGCTTCGTCGAGCCACAGCGCGCCGGTTCGTCGATCTTCAGGCTCGACGCGATCCACACCGGCTCGTACCTGCTGCCGCTGCTCGTCACCGCCGGCGGCCGCCCCGCGCACATCGACCTGCCGATCGAATGCCGTGCCGCCGGCACGCTCGCCGTCCGTATCGTCGACGACGAGACGGGCGAGCCGGTGGCGGCGCGCGTCTACCTCGCCGACGACGCGGGGCCGACGTGGCCCGGCGGCGCGCCGATCCGCCGCGACGGGCGCGGCGACGCCTGGTTCCACGCGGACGGCGCCTTCGAGGCGATCGTCTCCGGCACGGCGCACCTGCGCGTCGCGCGCGGCATCGAGTACGAGCCGGCGACGGCGACCGCGGCGGTGCGCCCGGACGGCCGCGCCGAGGTCACCGTGCGGCTGCGCCGCTGGTCGCACATGGCGGCCGACGGCTGGCACAGCGGCGACGTACACGTGCACCTGCACTACGGCGGCGAGTATGAACTGTCGCCCGAGGACGCGTCGCTGGCGCAGCGCGCCGAGGACGCCCGTTTCCTGAACATGATGGTGGCGAACCAGGGCAGCGGCTGGGTGCACGACGCCACGCTCTTCTCCGGCGCTCAGCACCCGCTCAGCACCGCCGGCCACGTCCTGCAGTGGGGCGAGGAGTACCGCAACGACTTCTACGGCCACCTCTGCATGTACGGGCTGCGCGAACTGGTGCCGCCCGTGTACAGCGGCTTCGCCCGCACCGACCACCCCCACGACGTGCCGGCGAACGCCGTCGCCGCGCGCCACTGCCACAGTGTCGGCGGCACGCTCAGCTACGCGCACCCGCTGTTCGATTCCGGCGACCTCGACCGCGTCTTCAGCGAGAAGATTGCCTACGAGGCGAAGGAATTGCCGGTCGACGCGGCGCTCGGCCTGGTCGATGCGATCGACATCATGTCGTACCCGGCGGACAGCGTGGAGACGGCGCGGCTCTGGTACCGGCTGCTGAACTGCGGATTGCGCCTGGCGGCCACCGCCGGCAGCGACACCTTCATGAACACCTGCGACTGGGGCAAGTTCAGCAACCCGCCGGCCGGCGTGCGCGCCTTCGTGCGCGTCGATGGCGCGCTGAGCACGGAGGCGTGGTGCGCGGGCGTCCGCGCCGGGCGCAGCTTCGTCACCAACGCGCCGATGCTCCGGCTCGAGATCGGCGAGCACGGCATCGGCGACGAGATCGCGGCCGCACCGGGCGACGTGCTGCGCGTCGAAGCGGAGGCCGGATCGTACGCGCCGATGGACCGCATCGAGCTGATCGTCGATGGCGAGGTCGTCGTCTCGGCCGCGGCGGACGAGGGCGGCCGCCATGCGATGCTCAGCCACGATCTGCGCGTCGAACGCGGCTGCTGGATCGCGCTGCGCGCGACCGGTCCCGAGCACGAGTACGTGCTGGGCGGCGCGCTCTTCGCGCACACCAGCCCGATCTACGTCAGCGTGCCGGGCGCGCCCATTGTGTCGGCCGCCGACGCCGCGTACTTCGTCGCGTGGATCGATCGCCTCGTCGCGATGTGCGAGCGCGAGGGCAGCTACGCCTCCGCCGCCGACCGCGGCGCCGTGGTGGCCGTCTTCCGGCAGGCGCAGCGGTACTACGTCACGAGGGCGTAGGGGCGCGGTGCGCCGGGCGCGGGCGCAGCAGGCTGCGCCCCTACGACGCGTGGCATCCGCCCCCGGCGGGCGCAGCGGCGCCCGTACGACGCGTGGCATCGCCCCCGGCGGGCGCAGCGGCGCCCGTACGACGCGTGGCATCGCCCCCGGCGGGCGCAGCAGGCTGCGCCCCTACGCCATCGAGATCCGCATCGCCGGGGCCGTCGGAAGAGCGCTCATCGCAGTCGGCGGCCTATTGCCGCCAGAACGCGATCTCTGCGGCATCGGGGACACCCTCGGGGTTGTCGCCATCGAAGGCCCAGCGCGCGGGATTGTCCACGATGTACTGCCGCATCGCCTGGAGGCCGTGCTCGTCACGGATGATCCGCTCGTAGTAGTTGCGCTGCCAGACCGCCGCACCGGGCGTCCCTCGATGCGCATTGATCTCGCGGCTCGCGCGAGACTTGAACGAGCGGACGACCGCGCCGAGCGATCCGGCGTCGACGCGTAATCGACGGGGTAGGGGCGCAGCCTGCTGCGCCCGCGCTCCGCCCCGGGTGCCGTCCGGATCTTCGATGAACAGGATCCCGTGCACGTGGTTCGGCATGACCACGAACTCATCGAGCACAACGTCGCGGTGGTGCGCCGGCAGGTCGAGCCACGCGGAGCGAACGATGGCCGCGACGGCGGCATCGTCAAAGATGCGTGCGCGATCGGCCACGCAGATGGTGATGAAATAGGTTCCCGCGCCGGCGTAGTCCCAAGTCGCCAGCCGGATCGATCGCCGCGTGGGACGCGCGTCGCGGCATGCATGGGCGTTCGTCCTCGTTTCCGAACCCCGCGTGCCGGTGGCGCAGCGTTAGCGGGCGCAGCAGGCTGCGCCCCTACGGGTGTGGCGGGACCGCTACGGCATTAGCGCGCGCTCGATCGCCGCGCCCATCTGGCGCGTGGTGACCAGCGTGCCGCCGGCCGCGGCGATGTCCGGCGTGCGCAGGCCGCCCGCCAGCGCCGCCCGCACCGCCGCTTCGATCGCCGCGGCCTCCGCTTCGAGCTTGAACGACAGCCGCAGCATCATCGCGGCGCTCAGGATCATCGCCACCGGGTTCGCCTTGCCCGCGCCCGCGATGTCCGGCGCGGAGCCGTGGATCGGCTCGTACATGCCGAAGCCCTGCGCGTTCAGGCTGGCCGAGCCCAGCATGCCCAGCGACCCGGCCAGCACGCTCGCCTCGTCGCTCAGGATGTCGCCGAAGATGTTGTTGGTGAGCATCACGTCGAACTGCCGCGGGTTCGTGACGATCTGCATCGCCGCGTTGTCCACGTGCAGGTAGTCGTGCGCGACGTCCGGGTACTCCGGCGCGATCGTCGCCAGCACGTCGCGCCACAGCACGCTGCTGCGCAGTACGTTCGACTTTGCGACGAGCGTCACGTGCTTGCGCCGCCCGCGGGCGATCTGGAACGCGCCGTGCGTGATCCGCGCGATCTCGCCCTCGGTGTACGACTCCGTGTCCCACACCTGGCGCTGGCCGTCCACCATCCGCTCGCCGCGCTCGCCGAAGTAGATGCCGCCCGTCAGCTCGCGCACGATCAGCATGTCCGCGCCCTCGACGATCTCGGGCCGCAGCGGCGACAGGGAGAGCATCTCCGGGTACACCGTCACGGGGCGCAGGTTCATGAACAGGTCGAACTCGCGCCGCAGCCCCAGGATCGCCGTCGTCTCGACGCCGCTCCACTTCGGGTGGTGCGCCTCGTTCGTCGGCCCGCCGAAGGGCCCCTTCAAGATCGCGTCCGCGTTGCGGCACGTCTCGATCGTGACGGCCGGCAGGTGCTCGCCGAAGCGCTCCCATGCCTCGCCGCCCGCGTACGCCTCCACGAACTCGAACTCGTGGCCGAAGCGGCCGCCTGCGGCGCGCAGCACGCGCAGCGCCTCGTCCACGATCTCCGGCCCGATGCCGTCGCCCCGGAGCAGTGCGATACGGAAGTTCATGTGATCGCTCCTCTCGGGGGATCGTACCGAATCGGCCGGACAGCAGATAGCGATGCCATTGCCCCGCAGGCGTCTTTGCTGTTTGCTGTCTATCTGCTGTCTATCTGCTGTCTATCTGCTGTCTGTCTGTTGTCTGGAAGGGACCTACCCCATGGCCACCGTGAAGCTCGCGACGCTCAACATCTTCAACCGCATGGGGCAGTGGGGCATGCGCGCGCCGCTCCTCATCGACCAGCTCGAAGAGCTGAAGCCCGACGTGCTGGGCCTGCAGGAAGTGGACCTGGTGATGGACCAGGGCATCTGGATCAGCAAGCAGATCAACAAGCGCGTCCCCGGCGAGCCGCACTACCGCGTCAAGCACGCCACTAACCCCGACACGCGCGCCAGCTTCCACGCCATCGCCACGATGTCGCGCATCGGCTTCGAGGCGCACGACATCCTCGACCTCATGACGTTCGAGCGCGTGGCGCAGCGCTTCGTGTTCCGCTGCGGCGATCAGCCCTTCGTCTTCGTCAACACGCACCTGCACTTCCCGCCGGAAGGCACGCAGGAGCGCGTCGATCAGCTCAACTACCTGCTGGCGTGGCTCGACAAAGACGACCGCCGCCTGCCGACGGTCATCCTCGGCGACTTCAACGCCTACGCCGTCCCGCCCGAGCCCGCCGTCACGCTCATGAAGTCGCGCTTCCGCTCCGCCTACGAGACGGTGCACGGCCGCGAGCCGGAGAAGACGTGGACCACGCCGGTCAACACCTACGACCCGGCGCCGCACGGCACGCTCGACTACATCTTCGTCTCGCCGGAGTGGAAGGTCCGCGACGCCGGCCTCTGCTTCGACAAGCCGTCGCCGTACGACGCCAACCTCTACCCGTCCGACCACATCGGCGTCTACGCGGAGTTGGAGTTGGGGTAGGGTGGATGGTTGGTAGTTGGGAGTGGGTAGTTAGGGGTTGGCGGTTAGCCACGCCGTCACGGCGTCTTCGATGAGTTGCTGGACGACGGGCGAATCGTCGAGCGTCTTGTGGCTGACGAGCGCCGGGCCGCCGCCGCCGTCGCTTGGCGCGATCGGCGCCTGTTCCTTCGATGCGTCGAAGTTCGTCGCGTTCGCCAGGTCCAGCTTCTCGCCGTGCCAGCCCTCGTTCGTCTGGAAGATATTCAGCAGAGGCGTGCGCGACGGGTACTCGGCTGCCGGACGGTCGTAGAGCGCCGTCGTGCGGTCGATCAGCACGCCGAACAGCCGCGCCGCGTAGGCGCCGTCCAGCGCGGCCGTCACCGACGTCACCGTGACGGCGCCGTGGCTATGCCCGATCATCACCGCGCGCAGGCAGGGCAGCGCGTCGAGCCGCGCCCGCAGGTCGTGTTCCAGCCACTGCTCCATGCGCGTCTGCGGCTGATCCGCGCCGAACACAGCCGACGTTGCCAGCACCGTGTCCGTGGCGATGCCCTCGGCCGCCGCGCGGTCCTGCAACGCCGCGACGATCTGCAGTTCGCCCGGGCTCTCGCCGCTGCTCGTGTCGAGCAACTCGCTGCCGGCGCTGCCCACCGCCACGATCAGCAGAGGTCGCTTCACCGCTACGCACGAGTATGCCGCACTGTCGGACGGCGGCCCGGCGTAGAAATCGCGATGGTGCTGCGGGTCGTTGCATGCCTTGCCGGCCACCAGCGGGATGCTCAGCCCGGCCAGCTCGGCGGAGTCGGCACCGTCCAGGCGGCCGTCGCCGTTGTGATCCAGGCATGAGATGAGGATCGCCTCCGCGCCGCGCGACGCGTGCAGCGCCGCCGACCACTCGTGCGGGAAGGGCGTTGGGGTGGCCGAGACCGGTGCGGGCGAGGGTGTGCGGGTCGGGATCAGCGCGGTCGCGCCGCCCGGACTGCTGCTGTTGGCGAAGACGAGATAGATGACAAGCGCGGAGCCGGCAGCGAGCAGCAGCGCCGCGGAGAGGGCCCCAACCTTCATCCTGCCGCCCGGCGCGTCCCCTCGAGTTGTGGCCGCGGCCGCGCCACGCGGTGAAGCCGCATGATCGCCCTGCTCCAGCCCGCCTCGCGGCGGCCCAGCAGTCCGGCGAGCCCCGCGCCCGTGCTCGGTAGCTCCAGCGTGACATCGCCGCTGTGCGCGAAGACGAAGAGGCGGTTGCGTCCGGCGCGGGCCGCTTGCACGACGTCATCCAGCCAGAACGCGGCGTCGTGGACGAGCGGGCTCTCCACGTTCGGCAGGAAGAACAGCCGATCCGTGGTGAGGATCAGGTGGCCGGCCCACCAGTGCGGCGGCGCGGCGATCTGCAGACGGGCGGGGCCGGTACGGACGAGGCGCTCACCGGGGAGCAGCTTGTCCGCATCGAACCACGTGCGGGGTCCCATAGCGGGCAGTATAGGCCGAATCGCCCTGCCCGTGCGCAAGTCTTACCATCACAAACGCGTCACGCGCGTTGGTACGCCGGGCTACGGAAGCGCGTAGGGCGTCTTCTTGCGATCCACAAATGTGACGGCTTCGTCGTAACCAGCGCGCCGCGCCCACGCGACGAGATCGCCGAACCCGTGGCCCACGTGCTCCGGCCTGTGCGCGTCCGACGCGAGCGTGATCGGCAGCCCCAGGGCGCGCGCCCGCTCGACCAGCGGCAGCGCGGGGAAGATCTCGCCGCAGCGGCGCAGGCCGTTGCTGTTCAGCTCCACCGCCGTGCCGTTCACCGCCGCGCCGGCCAGGATCAGGTCGTGCAGCGGCGTCTCGTCCGCCGGGCGGTGCCCGAACTTCTTCACCACGTCCGGGTGCGTGAGCGCGTCCACGAGCCCGCTCTCCGCCAGCTCCTTCATCAGCACGCCGTAGTCCGACCACGCCCGCGCCACGTCGCGCCTCTCCCACTCGAAGAGGAACGCGTCGTCATCGATGCCCCAAGCACCCACGTAGTGCACCGACCCCAGCACGATGTCCCAGTCGTACGGCGACAGGAACTCGCGCAGCGCGTCCTCGCGGCCGTGGATCCAGTCCATCTCCAGCCCGAGCAACACCGGCACGCCCGCGCTCTTCGCCGCCTCCACCACGCGCACGTAGTCCGCGACGCTGCCGGAGACGTGGTCCTTCCAGTAGTTCGCGCACAGGCCGGCCAGCACCGGGTCCGGATCCTCGTCCCACCAGCCGTACAGCAGCTTGTACGCCTCCTCGAAGCGGAAGAGGTGCTCTGTGATGCAGATCGCCGTCACGCCGCGCTCGGCGCCGGCGCGCACGTACTCGTCGATGCGCTCGCGCGTCATCGGCGGCTGCTCGCCGTGCGGCTGCAGGTGCGTGTGACAATCGATCACTGGCGCAGCTCCATCTCGTCGAGGATCGGCTCCATGCCGCGGATCAGCGCCGCCACGCGCGCCGCGGCCTCGGCCGCCAGCTCCGGCGTCAGCACGTCCGCCGGGAACGCGCGGTGCAGCCGCGTCCACGACTCCGTCCACTCCTCCAGTTCGTACTCGCGGCCGATCCGCTTCTCGATGTCCGGCGCGCGCATCGCCAGCAACTCGGCCGCGGCGTAGTTGCGCTCGCGCGGCCCCTCGAAGTGCAGGCCGATCTCCACGCGCCGCGTCTTGCGCTGCGCCCACACCTCGTAGTGGATCTCCGGCGAGCCGCGATAGTACTGCAGGTAGCCGAAGCGGGTGCGCGTCTCGAAGCCCGCCAGCCGCTTGCCCATGCGCTGCGCCACGCCCTCCTGCACCAGCGCCAGGAAGTCGCGGATCGTCAGCGACGACGGGCGGGGGCCGCTGCTGCGGCCGTCGGCGGCGATGCGTACGCGTCGAGGAGGCATGCTGTGTCGCCTGGCTGCTGGTGGCTGGCCGCTGGTGGGATCTTAGGCGAAGCGCCGGATGCGGGCCACCGCTTGGCGCCGCGCCGCAAGGCGCAGGATGATTCGTGCTGGAGACCAGCACATGCCGAAGGCACCCAAGCTACTCGCCAAGGCTATCGCCAGGAACAACAATCTGCGCTTCGCCGAATTGGCCGCGCTTGCCGAGGCGTTCGGTTTCGAGCTGGATCGCGTCAGCGGGAGCCATCACATCTACGTGCACCGCGGCGCAGGTGCCGTGCTCAACCTCCAGCCCATCGACGGCAACGCGAAGCCCTACCAGGCCGTCAACCCCTTTCAATGATTGAGCTACATAATCTAGAACCAGGGCACCCACATGAAGCGCGACTACCACATCAACGTCTTCTACAGCGCCGAGGATCGCGGCTACATCGCCGATATCCCCGACCTGGTCTCCTGTTCGGCCTTCGGCAAGACGGCCGAGGAAGC
>JBGQBE010000072.1:0-8345 GCA_041494685.1 Dehalococcoidia bacterium
CTAAAGAGTAACGGAGGCGTACAAAGGTCCCCTCAGGGTGGATGGAAATCACCCGTTGCGTGCATTGGCATAAGGGGGCTTGACTGTAAGGCCAACAAGCCGAGCAGGGACGAAAGTCGGTCAAAGTGATCCTACGGTTCCGAGTGGAAGGGCCGTGGCTTAACGGATACAAGCTACCCCGGGGATAACAGGCTTATCTTGCCCAAGCGTTCATAGCGACGGCAAGGTTTGGCACCTCGATGTCGGCTCGTCGCATCCTGGGGCTGAAGTAGGTCCCAAGGGTCCGGCTGTTCGCCGGTTAAAGCGGTACGCGAGCTGGGTTCAGAACGTCGTGAGACAGTTCGGTCTCTATCCGGCGTGGGCGTAGGAGATTTGAGAGGAGCTGCCCCTAGTACGAGAGGACCGGGGTGGACAGACCTCTGGTGTGCCGGTTGTTCCGCCAGGAGCACCGCCGGGTAGCCAAGTCTGGTTGGGATAAGCGCTGAAGGCATCTAAGTGCGAAGCCCACCTCAAGATAAGATCTCCCACTGGATAACCAGGTAAGACCACGGGCAGACTACCCGTTTGATAGGCGGCAGGTGTACGCGCAGCAATGCGTTTAGCTAAGCCGTACTAATGGTCGAGGGCTTGACCTACATCTACTTCCGGGCGCGATTTGCGGTTGCCGCGGCAGCCGTGTCCCAACGTGTTGTTTCCCTATTCTCCGCCACGTACGGACGTCTTCGTCCGTGCGCGGCGGCAGGCGCGTCGCGGGGTGGAGCAGTGGCAGCTCGTCGGGCTCATAACCCGAAGGTCGGAGGTTCGAATCCTTCCCCCGCTACCAAAGCTGGAATACTGGACGCTGGATGCCGGCCGGATCACACGATGATCCGCTCCGGCGCCGGCGACCGGTGGCCCGTTCCCAATTGAATATTCCTGGTGCTTAGAGCGAGGTGGCCCCACCCGTTCCCATCCCGAACACGGAAGTGAAACGCCTCAGCGCCGACGATACTGGGGGAGCAATCCTCTGTGGAAAATAGGCCAGTGCCAGGGTATATGAGAGCCCCAAGCGAAAGCGCGGGGCTCTCGCCTTGCCCGCGGTCGGTGGGGGGCGCGTGCCGATCGAGCGCTATGCGTATAGGATTGACGCAAGTGCCACGAGACCAGAACTTCGCGATGTATCTGGTGCGCTTGGCGACCACATCGGATCCCGACATGAAAGCAGGCGGGGCCAGCATGAATTACGATGGGCAACGAGCTCTTGAGCTACTTCGCCTCGGCTCAAACCGAGATGATGTTGGCTTTCGCGAAGGCCAGGAGGAGGCCATCCGGCACATCGTCGAGGGGCAAGGACGATTACTCGTTGTGCAGAGGACCGGCTGGGGAAAGAGCTTTGTTTACTTCATCGCAACCAAGTTGCTGCGCGAGGCTGGCACCGGTCCGGCGTTACTCATCTCGCCACTGCTTGCACTGATGCGCAACCAGATCGCGGCAGCTGAACGCATGGGCCTGCGGGCCGTGACGATCAATTCCGACAACCAGGATGACTGGGGTGACATCGAACGACTGATCCGCCGCAAAGAGGTAGACATTCTGCTCATCTCACCGGAACGCCTGGCCAACGAGCGCTTTCGCAGCGAAGTGCTTGCGGGCGTGGCGGAAAACATCGCGCTACTTGTGGTAGATGAGGCGCACTGCATTTCGGATTGGGGGCACGATTTCCGACCCCATTACCGCTTACTGGAACGCATCGTGCGCACGCTACCGCCGAGCCTGCGACTGCTGGCGACAACTGCGACGGCAAACGACCGTGTGATGGACGATCTGCGCGAGGTGCTCGGACCGAACCTCGCGGTCCAGCGGGGTGACTTGAACAGACCGTCACTAATGCTTCAGGCGATTCGCTTGCCGAGCCAGGCGCAGCGTCTTGCCTGGTTGGCCGCTCAGGTTCCGTCTCTGTATGGTTCCGGGATCATCTACACGCTGACGGTGCGTGATGCCGAACAGGTAGCAGCATGGCTCAGTTCACGAGGCCTGAATGTCGAGGCATATTCGGGAGAAACTGGCGATCGTCGCCCTGAGCTTGAGCAAGCGCTCCTCGAGAACCGCGTTAAGGCTCTCGTCGCCACCACCGCGCTCGGGATGGGTTTCGACAAGCCTGATCTCTCGTTCGTGATCCACTACCAGACACCGGGATCAGTCGTGGCCTATTACCAGCAGGTCGGCCGGGCGGGCCGCGCCCTCGAATCGGCCTACGGCGTGCTACTGAGCGGCGACGAGGACACCGACATCACGGACTACTTCATCGAAAGTGCATTCCCTACGCGGGAGGAAGTACGACGCGTGATTGACGCACTTGAAGCAGCGCCGCACGGGCTATCCGTGCCGGATCTCCTCGCCCGCGTCAATTTGAGCAAGGGTCGCGCTGAGAAGGCGCTCGCACTTCTTTCCTTGGAATCGCCGGCGCCCGTCGTTAAGGAGGGCGCGAGGTGGCAGTTGACAGTGGCGCACGTAAGCGAAGCCTTCTGGGACCGAGCGGAGCGCCTTACCAAACTGCGCCGCGACGAGCAGCGCCAAATGCAGCGCTACGTGAGCCTGGATGCCGGACACATGAAGTTCCTGATCGAGGCGTTGGACGGGGATCCTGCCACGATCCGCACTCCGATCCTGACGCCGCTCCCGACGGCACTTGATGATGATCTAGTGCGAGAGGCAGTTCAGTTTCTGCGTCAAACCAGTTTGCCCATCGAACCTCGCGCGCTATGGCCTGCAGGCGGGATGCCGCAGTATGGTCTCAGCGGGCGTATCGGCGTGCATCAGGCTCAGCCTGGAAGGGCTCTCTGCACATGGGGCGATGCGGGCTGGGGTGATCTGGTGCGCTGGGGTAAGTACCGGGACAGACGCTTCTCGGACCAGCTGGTAGAAGCGGTCGCACGTATGGTGCAAGAGTGGAGCCCGCAGCCACCGCCGGCCTGGGTGACGTGCATTCCCTCACGTCGGCACCCGGAGCTGGTGCCTGACTTCGCCAGGCGGCTGGCTGGCGCATTGCAGTTACCATTCAAGATGGTGCTCGAGAGAACTGAAGATCGGCCTGAGCAGAAGACGATGGCGAACAGTATCCAGCAGGCTCGAAATGTGGACGGCGCGCTGGGCATCGACACAAGCCCCCTACCTGCCGGCGCAGTTCTGCTTGTGGATGACATGGTGGATTCCCGCTGGACATTCACTGCTGCGGCGTGGCTGCTTCGCTCGCGGGGCAGTAGTGAGGTGTGGCCGCTGGCGCTCGCCGTGACGGGACACTGAAATGAGTTCATCCATCTCAACTGCTACGCAGGCCGCCTTACTTCTGACGGCGCCATTGCTTGTGGGACGCGTCCCCGGCTCGATTAGCCCGCTGACGCCGAGGGAGTACAGGCGCCTGGCAGCATTCCTCTGCGAGATACATCGTGATGTGGCTGATCTGTTGGCGCCCGGCGCGAACGACTTGGTGACGGAGTGCGGGACGATCGTTGATCCGGAGCGTCTAGAACGATTGCTGGCCCGCGGCCTTCTATTGAGCCAGGCGATTGAGCGCTGGCAGGCGCGGGCGCTTTGGGTCATGAGTCCTACAGATGCCGGTTATCCGGCGCGACTGCAGGCTCGACTCGCCGACCATGCCCCAACCCTACTTTACGGGTGCGGAGACGCGGCAATCCTCAACACGGGGGGGCTAGCGGTTGTTGGTTCCCGGCGCGCAAGCGACTTCGTCATTCAGTACACGGAGGGAATCGGTCGGTTCGCTGCTGAAGCTGGTTGCACGCTTGTTTCTGGTGGCGCGCACGGCGTCGATTCCGCCGCGATGGGCGGTGCGCTCGAAGCCGGAGGCAGGGCCGTAGGCGTGCTGGCGGATGGCCTCGAACGAGTCGCCCTAAATCGCGACAACCGCCAGGTCCTGATGCAGGGGCAGTTGGTCCTGACATCTCCCTACGATCCAGCCGCTGGCTTTAGCGTAGGGAACGCGATGCAGCGCAACAAACTCATCTACGCGCTGGCGGAGTCGGCCTTGGTCGTCAGCTCTGACCTCGACAAGGGGGGAACGTGGGCCGGCGCAGTTGAACAGCTGGAGAAGCTGCACCTCGTACCCGTCTACATCAGATCGACGGGAGAGGTTGGTCAAGGACTAGAGACTCTGCAGCGCAAAGGCGCGCTGCCGTGGCCGAATCCGGAGACGCCCGATGCCTTCGCCGAGACCGTCGCGTCAGTCGGGTCTGAGCCATCGAGCTCGGCCGAGGAATCTGCGGAGCTCCAATTCGCCAGACTTCGGGAATTTGCCGCAACCATGACGTCGTCGAGAACCGAGGCCGACGTAGCAGACAACCTGCAGATCTCCAAGAAACAGGCGCGGGCGTGGTTGACACTCCTGGTCGACGAGGGAGTAATCGAGAAGCTCCCAAGACCGGTCCGATACAAGACCCGGTCATCACAGGGTTCGCTGTTTGAGCAGCCAAACCAGCGTGGCCGAACGAGACCATGATCGCCGGCGCTGCGCTGAGTCCGACCTGTCGCACGGAGGGTTCACACTTCGGCCGTGCGGAAGATGATGATGGCCTGGTGCATCCTTGCGGCAGGCCATCTTGCGGTGCGATCGTCGCGGTCCTTGCGGCGATGGCGGGGCGAGACGAGCGGGACCAGCGGTGCGTGCGGCGCCCTGCACGAGCGAAGGCGCTCGCTGCGGCCTCGCATCGCGCCCCGAGCCGCGGTTGCGCGACGTGCTGGGTATGCTGTTGCCGGCGGTGGGCGGTTGCCGCTTGCCCTGCGCGCTGGCAAGGCCAACGCGGCGATTGCACGGGAGCCGCCGTTGCGTCAACACGGTGCGGGCGCGCGCCGGCGACTGGAAGATGACCGCGTGACCGAGCCGCGACTCCCCGCCACCACCTCTGACGCCGTCGACGCGCAGCGCGCGTACTATCGCGAAACCGCCGGTACGTACGACGCGATGCGCGAGTGCGAGGCAGAGCACGGGGCGGCGCTGGCGCTCATCGTGCCGTACCTGGCGCGCCTGGGCTCCGCCAGCGTGCTGGACACCGGCTGTGGTACCGGGCGAGCGATGCGCGCGATCGCCAGCGCGCTGCCGGGCGTGCGGGTGCACGGCAACGACCCGTCGCCCGAACTGCTGCGCGTGGCCACCGAGCAGCACGGCATCCCGGCGTCGGCGCTGGACTGCGCCGGCAGCGACCCGCTGCCGTACGCGGACGGGTCTTTCGACGCCGTGATCGCGACGGGGATCATGCACCATGTGCCGGATCCGGGCGCCGTGGTCGCGGAGATGCTGCGGGTGGCGCGGCAGGCGATCTTCATCTCGGACTGCAACATCTACGGCAGCGGGCGGTTGCCGGTGCGCCTGGCCAAGCTGGCGCTTGCGCGGGTCGGGCTGCTGCGTCCGCTCAACCGGATGCGGCGTGGCGGCCACGACTGGTTCGAGAGCGAGGGCGACGGCGTGGTGTGGAGCTACAGCGTGTTCGACTCTCGCGGACAGATCGCGGCGGCCTGCGCGGAGACGCTCGTGATCCCGACCGCGCCGCGTCCCAGTGCCGCCATGCCCATGTTGCAGAGCACGCACTGCCTGGTGTGCGGCTTCAAGGAGCGCCTGCCCGACGTTGAGTGATCCGCCGTCTCGCTGGCCAGACAACGGAAGATGGCCCGTCGCATCCGTGCGTGGCGCGCGCTGCACGGAGAAGTAGGAAGGCGTACCGGGCGGTGGTGGCAACTTGTATTATCCAATCGGCCGAATACACTACATGAACCAACGTGCGGTCACGACAGCAGATTGACTGGACGCCGGGGCGGCCGATCGGGCGTCACGGCGCTGGGGCAGAATCCGGGGCGCGGGGCGGTGTGGAGCGTGCGGGTGCGCCACCGGTCTGGATGAAGCGCAGCGGGGGGCCGGATGAACCGCGAGCCACAGGTACTGCTAGTCGACGACGACCCCGGGATCCGCAAGGTGGTGACGCGCACGCTCGAATCGGCGGGCATCCCGATGATGTCCGTCGGCGATGGCGCCAGTGCGCGCGCCGCGCTAAAGGAGCGCGACTTCCCGCTGGTGCTGCTGGACGTACACTTGCCGGACGTGAGCGGGCTGGACCTCTGCGAGGAGATCCACTCCGAGCACGACTCGGCGGTCGTGATGCTGACGGTCGTCGTGGATGAGAGCGACGTGGTGCGGGCGCTGGAGAGCGGCGCGGACGACTACATCCGCAAGCCGTTTGGCACGCGCGAGCTGCTGGCGCGGGTGCAGGCGGTGTTGCGGCGGTCGCAGGTGCAGGATGGCGTGCTGCAGCCCGTGATCAGCGCGGGCCCGTTGACGCTGGACAGCAAGAGCTATCGCGCGAACATGCGCGGCGAGCCGCTGCCGCTGACGCCGACGGAGTACCGGCTGCTGGCGTTCCTCGTGCAGAACGTGGGCCGCGTGCTGACGCACGACCAGCTGCTGCACTTCGTGTGGGGCGCGGGGTACGAGGGCGAGCACCACATGCTGCACGTGACGATGAGCCGCCTGCGGCAGAAGCTGGGTAGGCTCTCGGACTTGACGATGATCCGCACGACGCCCGGGATCGGCTACGAGTTCGTAGCGCCGGTCTAGGCGTCCCGCGATTGGTCCAGCACGTCCCGCACCTTGCGGGCGAGGGCGCTGGGTGCGAACGGCTTCTGCAAGAACTCGATGGCGTGCTCGCTGAGGCTGCGGCGCAGGACGGCGTCGTCGGTGTAACCGGACATGAAGAGCACGCGCTGCCCGGGGCGTCGTTCGCGGACCGCCTGGGCGAGCTGGTTCCCGTTCATTCCCGGCATCACGACGTCCGTCAGGAGCAGGTCGAACTTCTCGCCGCTGTCCGCGACGGCGAGCGCGCGTTCGCCGTCGGGCGCCTCGATGACCTTGTATCCGAGGTCGTTCAGCACGCGGGCGGCCAGACGGCGCACCTGGGGCTCGTCTTCCGCGAGCAGGATGGTCTCGGATCCGAAAGGCAGTGGCTGGGCCCGGCCTGGCTCGTCCTCCACGGCGGCTTCCTCCACACAGGGCAGGTAGATGCGGAACGCGGTCCCCTTGCCGGGCTCGCTCTCGACGAAGATCTGGCCCTCGGCCTGCTGGACGATGCCGTAGCACGTGGCGAGCCCGAGGCCCGTGCCGCGGCCGACGGCCTTGGTGGTGAAGAACGGCTCAAAGAGGTGCTGCTTGACCTCGTCGGTTATGCCCGTGCCCGTGTCGGCCACGGTGAGCACGGAGTGACGCCCCCGGCCCCGGCCCACGTCGATGGTGACGGCGCCGGTGCTGATGGTGAGCGTGCCGCCGTCAGGCATCGCGCCGCGGGCGTTGAGGGCCAGGTTGACCAGCACCTGCTCGAACTGGCCGCGATCGACCTTGACGCGGCCGGTGTCGGGCGCGGCGCTGATGACGAGGCCGACGTCTTCGCCGATGAGGCGGCGGAGCATCTTCTCGGTACCGAAGACGATGTCGTTCAGCTCCATCACGCGCGGCTCGACCAGCTGGCGGCGCGAGAAGGAGAGGAGCTGCTGGGCGAGGTTCGCGGCCCGCTGCGCCGTGCTGTGGATCTCTTCCAGGTCCTCGCGGAGCTGCTCCTCCGGCGGGAGCGAGATGAGGTCCAGCTCGACGTGGCCGATGATCACGGTCATCAGGTTGCTGAAGTCGTGGGCGACGCCGCCGGCGAGCCTCCCGAGGCTCTCGATCTTCTGGGAGCGGATCACCTGCTCCTCGAGCTGCCGGGCCTCAGTGATGTCGTCGGCGGCGCCGACAGCTCCGACGACGTCGCCGGCGACGGTGATGGGGTTGATACGGAAGCGGATGCGGCGGACGCCACCGTCCTTGCGGACGAGGTTGGCCTCGATCGTGGCCGTCGGCCGGCCTTGCGCGAACACAGCGCCGACCTCGGTGGCGATACGCGCGAACTCGTCGTCGGTGAAGAACCGCCGCATATCGCCGCCGATAACCTCGTGCGCCCGCCAGCCGAAGATCTTCTCGGCAGCGGCATTCCATGAGACGACCCGGGTCTCCGTGTCGAACGAGATCACGGCCAGCGGCGATGCGCCGACCATCGCCTCCAGGAACTCGCTGCGCTCGCGCAACCGCTCGGCCGTCGCGCGGAACTCGTCCGCGCCGGAGAGCCAGCGTGGCATGGCGTACACGCTGGCGACGGCGAGGGCGGCCACGCCGGCGATGCGGGCGGTCTCTTCCCAGAGGACGTCTTGCGCCGTATGGACGCCGAGCGCGAGGAGGATCGCGAAGCCGGCCGGCGCGAGCAGCATGGCGAGCGCGGCCTCGCGGCGGCCGACGAAGCAGGCTACCAGCAGCGAAAGCGCCAGGTAGCTGAGGACGA
>JBGQBE010000073.1:0-6529 GCA_041494685.1 Dehalococcoidia bacterium
CGCTCTACGCCCAGGGCGAGCAGGTGCACTGCGCGGTCTGGCCGGCGTACTCGTCACAGAACACCCACATCGACTTCGGCACGCGCCAGTATGCGTTCGAAGGCGCCTGCTTCGTCGTCTCGTCGTGCGGCATCCTCATGCCCGGCACGCTCCCGAAGAGCCTCGGTGGCGAGTCGGTCACGGCAAACGGCGGCAGTGGCATCATCGGACCGAACGGCAACTACCTGGCCGGCCCCGTCTACGACCGCGAAGAGATCCTCTACGCGGAGATCGACCTCGAGGACGCGATCCGCGAAAAACACTCGCGCGACGTCGCCGGCCACTACGCGCGGCCCGACGTGCTGCAGCTCGTCGTGAACGCACGCCGCAAGCCGGTCGCGATCTTCTCCCAGGACGAAGCGCGCCCCCCGATCGCCGGCATCGACGGCGCCACGGCCGAGGCCGTCGTCGACCGGCTCGAAGCGGTGCGCGAGTACCTCGGCAGCCTGATCACGCGGATCTCCAGCGACGGCGACGACGAGGCGAATGCGGCGATCGCCGAGGCGCTGGCGTCGATCGACATGGCCGCGTCGGGGATCTGGAGCCCGACCTAACCCGTGCCCAAGCCCGATGCCAGCCGCGAGCCCAACCGCACCAACGCCGCGCCGACAGCGAGCGTGCGCGGCAAGATGCGCCGCCGCCCGTTGCCCTACGATGCGGACACCGCGCGCAAGCACATCGTGAAGCGCGATCCGGTGATGCGCGACATTGTGAAGCAGATCGGCCCGTTCGAGCTGGAAGTGCGCGGCGATCCGTACCAGTCCCTGCTCCGCGCGATCCTCTACCAGCAACTCGCCGGGCCGGCGGCGGCGGCGATCGAGCGTCGCTTCCTCGCAATCTTCGGCGGCGGCATCCCGACCGCGGGACAGCTGCTCGCCGCGGCCGACGAGGACCTGCGCGCGGCGGGCGTGTCGCGCCAGAAATCGGGCTACATGCGCAGCCTGGCGGAGCAGTTCGCAGCCGGCGGCCTGTCCGACCGCCTGATCCGGCACTCCAGCGACGAAGACGTGATCGCGGAAGTGACGCGCATCAAGGGCGTCGGCCGCTGGACGGCCGACATGCTGCTGATGTTCTGCCTGGGCCGGCCCGATGTGCTGCCCGTCGGCGACCTCGGCGTGCAGAACTCGATGCGTACGGCGTACGGCCTCGGCCGCCAGCCGACGCCGGCGCAGATGGAAGAGATCGCCGAGCCCTGGCGACCGTACCGCAGCGCCGCGACCTGGTACCTCTGGCGCCGCACCGACCTGGTCACGATGTAGCGATGCACGAGGTACCGGCCGAGGAATTCGAAGGCATGGTGGCGCGCGCGGTTGAGGCGCTGCCGGAGACCTTCCGCGCGCGCATCGCCAACCTCGACTTCAGCGTCGAAGAGTGGGCCGTCCCTGAGGACTACGCGCGCACACGCTCGCCCGGCGGCAGTACGATGCTGGGCGTCTACCGCGGCATCCCGCTCTCGCGGCGCGGCAGCGGTTATCACATGGCGTTGCCGGACCGCATCGTGATCTTCCGGGGGCCACTGCAACGGCTGGCCATCGACCGGGCCGATCTTGAGGAGCGCGTCGCGCACGTCGTGCGGCACGAGGTCGCACACTACTTCGGCATCAGCGACGACCGGCTGCGAGAGATCGACGCGTACTGAAGAGCTGTGAGCTGTTGGCAGGCTGCGATCTGCGGATTCTTCCGTACCGTTGCCCGCAGCTAACTGCTAACGGCTTTCTCTAACGCTCGATCGGCGTGTCGTCGCGGTTGCCCCACTCCTGCCAGGAGCCGTCGTAGTTGCGCACGCTGGGGTAGCCCAGCACGTGCTTCAGCACGAACCACGTGTGGACGGCGCGGATGCCGAGCTGGCAGTGCGCGATGATCTCCTTGTCCGGCGTCACACCCTGTGCCTCGTACATCGCGCGCAGCTCCTCCGCGGGCTTCAGCACGTTGTCGCCGGCCGCGGCGGCGATCCAGGTCACGTGCGACGCGCCGGGGATGTGCCCTCCGTGCTTCGCCCGCACGGAGGTACCGTCGTACTCCTCCTGGTCGCGGACATCGAGGATGCGTTTGCGCGGGTCCGTGATCGCGTCGCGCACCAGCGCGAGGTCCGCATGGTTCTCCCGGTTCACGGACGCAGGCACCGGGTAGTCGGTAGCGGCGATCTCCGCGATGTCGGCGGTTAGCGGACGGCCCTCCGCAGCCCAGCGTTCGCGGCCGCCTTCCAGCACGTAGCAGACGCCCGCGTGGCGATAATAGTCCATCATCCAGAACCCGCGTATCGCGAACGAGCTGTGGCGGTCGCCGTACCAGACTACCGTCATGTCGGGCGTCACACCGAGGCGGCTCATGAGCGCCACGTACTGCTCGGGCGTCGGCACCTCGCCGGACGAGTCGTCCCGGCGCCGCAGCATCTCGGCGTGGCAGTCCACCCACAGAGCGCCCGGGATGTGGGCCGCGTCGTAGGTCTCCTTCGCGATGCTCGACTCGAGGATCCGGACGCCGGGATCGCCGAGGTGTTGTTGCAGCCAGCCCGGTACGATGTACGCGCTCACGGGATCACCTCCGGCGCGTCTTCGCGCCCCGCACGCCGCGCGAGATCCCACATCTCCGCGGACATCGACTCCTCCAGCGTCATGAAGACGCCGTCACCCTCCGCCAGCAGCGCGCCGGTGTCGTCGCGCACCTCCGCGCGCAGTTCGATGAGCCGGCTGCGATCCTTGACGATCCACGACTCGATGCGGAGCGGCCGGTCCAGGTAGATGGGCTTGCGGAAGCGCACGTTGAGCCGCGCCGTCGCGCCCCATTTCGTGGCGTGGTACACGGCCCAGCCCATCGATTCGTCGATCAGCGTCGAGACAATACCGCCGTGCATGCGGCCCGGGTAGCCTTGCTGGTATGCGCACGGCGTATAGTCGCAGATGGTGCGCTCACCCTCGCGGCGGAACTCCATGTGGAGGCCGTGCTCGTTCGCGTTCCCGCACGCGTAGCAGAGACGGGGCGGTGGCTGCGGCTCGCTCACGCCGGCACCGCCACCGTCGCGCGGCCTTCGATCAGCACCTCGCCGCTCTGGCTCGCGCACTGCACCGCATACTCCGCCACGCCACCGCTCTCTTTCGAGAGTTCCGCGGAGGCGGTGACGGTGTCGCCCGGCCGCGTCGGCGCCTTGAATCGCACCTTCAGCTTGCCGGACGTGCTCCACCCCTCGCCGAACGCCGCGTACATCATCTCGCCGATCAGGGCGAGCACCAGCATGCCGTGGGCGATCGTGCCGCCGAACGGGGTGCCGCGCGCGAACTCCGGGTCCACGTGGATCGGATTGTGGTCGCCCGACGCGTCCGCGTAGGCGTGCAGTTGCTCCTGCGAGATCGCGCGCACGACCGGCGTGACGTTGCGGCTCATGCCGGCGCTCCCGGCGCCATGATCGTCGTCCGGGCCCGTACCGCCGCGCCCGCCGCGCTCGCCGCACCGGCGATCTCGAACTCGATGACGCTGATCACGAAGCCCTGCCGCTCCGACCGCTGCGCGATCCGCCCCGTGAGCGCCAGCGGCTCGCCGGCGCGCAGGGCGGCGCTCTGCTCCACCTCCTGCCCGGTGTGCAGCGAGCCCTCCGGCAACGAGATGACGTCCTGCAACGCGTTCAGTCCCAGCGCCACCGCCGCAAGCGGCGGCACCGTATCGCCGTAGTCGTTCGCGTCGCCGACGGCGCGCAGGTAGGCGGCCACGCCGTCGCGCGAAAGCGTGAACGTCGCGGGCTCGAACTCGTGGCCACGGGGCAGCGCCGAGATGCTGGTGCGGGCGGCTGAAGTCATAGCGCTACACGCTACGGGGCGGGATCGGCAAATGTCAATTCGCCTTCGGACGGCTCCGAGCTGGGTAAAGAACAGCGCGCCCGGTGCGGGCGCGCTCTCTATCGTGCCTGTTGTAGTGCGCCGTCAGACGCAGGGCGTGATCATATACGACTCGCCCCACTGCTCAAGCTGCGTCAGCGCCTGGCCCAGCTGCACACCCTTCGCCGTGAGTTCGTACTCCACCCATGGCGGCATGACCGCCACGATGTTGCGGCTGACGATGTCGAGCGACTCCAGGTTCTTCAGGCGGTCGCGGAGCGTGCGGGAGTTACAGCCGCCCACGTTGTGGGCAAGCTCATTGAAGCGGCGCTTGCCGCCCATCAACTCATGCACGATGTGGGGCACCCACTTCTGACCGAGGAGCGCGAGCGTCGCGCGCACCGGGCAGTACAGATCGTGCTCGTCAAAAACGAGCTTCCGCTCAAGCACCATATCGATCTCATTCTCGCCTATCGGAGGCGCACCTGTAAAGCGTCGCCCCGTTCCGTCAACGGAGACGGGGCAGGCTGGCGCATCGGCCGGCCCGCTAGGCGAGTGCCGCCAGGGCGTTCTTCTGGTCGCGGATCTGGGCGGGGCCGTTGTGCTCCACGTACGTAATCTTGCCGTCCTTGTCGATGACCACGGTCAGGCGTTCAGCGATGCCGGCGGCCTCGTTCCAGCAGCCGTAGAGCTGCGCGACCTGCCCTTTCATGTCGGCCAGCAGGCTGTGGGTCAGGCCCTCCTTCTCCTTGAACGCCTTGTGGGTCCAGGCGCTGTCGCGACTGATGCCGAAGATCTGGGCGCCCTTGCCCTCGAATAGCGAGAAGTCGTCGCGGTAGGCACACATCTCGGTGGTGCAGAACGGCGAGAAGTCGAGCGAGTAGAACACCAGCACGACCGGCTTGCCGCGCAGGGACGACAGGGTCACTTCCTGGTTGTTCTCGTTTCGCAGGGTGAAATCAGGGGCTTCCTGGCCCACACCAACGCTGGCCATAGCGAGAGACTCCTTGTGTTGCAGCCGGGGTTCGCGAGGATACGCGCTTCGCTTCAGCCTAGCGAAGGCGTCGGCGAAGCACTACCAGGCGCGGCGAACCGCGCCGCCGCGCTTGACCGCCGACAGGTCAGCCGTGATCCTGTCGCTACGCCGGACGTCCGATCATCGATGCAAGGAGTCCCTCCTGCTCAATCCTGCCATCGAGGCAACGACCACATCCCGCACGGGCCGTCGGAAGACGCGATGACGCACGAGTATGGCACCGCGCGCGGCATCGACGCGCAGTCGTTCGGCCAGCCCGGGCAGCGGACGTTCCGCCTGCGCGTCGTCGGCAGCACCGGCGAGTCCGGTTCCATGTGGCTGGAGAAGGAGCAGCTCCAGGCGTTGAGCATGGCGCTCAAGCAGATGATGTCCCAGCTGGAGTACAACCAGCAGCCGCCACGCGCGGACGTCGGTGAGTTCCCCGTGGTGGCGGACCACGACTTCCGCGTCGGACGGATGGGCATGGGCTTCAGCGGGGGCGACCGGACCGTCGTGATCTTCGCATTCGAGATGGGCGCGGACGAGGACGACGATGAGCCGATGCTGCGCGTGCGGCTGACGCAGGAGCAGTGCGCCTCCCTCGGCGAACAGCTCGACGAGGTCATCGCGGGCGGCCGGCCGACGTGCCCGCTCTGCGACCTGCCGATGGATGCGGGCGGCCACGCCTGCGTGCGGACGAACGGCCACTCCAAGCAGCCGATCCCGGACGAGCAGACGGACGACGAAGCGTGATCAGGGCCAGCGTGCGCATCGACCCGGCCCGGCGCATCGGCCCGATCGACCCGAACATCTACGGCCAGTTCATCGAGCATCTCGGGCGCTGCATCTACGGCGGCATCTATGAACCCGGCTCACGGCTCGCCGACGCCCACGGCTTCCGCACCGATGTGCTGGAGGCGGTGCGGCGGTTGCGGGTGCCCGTGCTGCGCTGGCCGGGCGGCAATTTCGTCAGCGGCTACCACTGGCAGGACGGCATCGGTCCGGCCGATGCGCGTCCCGCGCGCCGCGATACCGCGTGGCGCAAGTTCGAGTCGAACCAGTTCGGCACGGACGAGTTCATCGCCTACTGTCGCGCCGCCGGTACCGAGCCGTACATCTGCTTCAACATGGGTACCGGGACGATGGACGAGGCGCAGGGGTGGCTGGAGTACTGCAACGGCGCCGGCGAGACCGTCTGGTCGCAGCTGCGTATCCGGAACGGCCACGCGGAGCCGTACGGCGTGCGCTACTGGGGCCTGGGAAACGAGGTGTACGGCCCGTGGCAGGTCGGATACAAGAGCGCTTCCGCCTACGCCGAGCAGGCGCGCGAGTACGCGAAGTTCACCCGCTGGACCGACCGCGAGGTCCGGCTCGTCGCCTGCGGCGGCGGCGAACCGGAATGGGACTGGGAGGTCCTGAAGACGGCCGGGCACTTCATCGACTACATCTCCTACCACGACTACTTCCGGCCGGACGCCGCTGGCGACGCGTACGAGACGCTGGTGTCACGCGCGTGGACGGGCGGGCGCTACCTGCGCGACCTCTGGGGCCTGATCGAGGCGGCGCGCCACCGCTACGATATCCGGCGCGAGATCCGCATCTGCGTCGATGAGTGGAACGTCTTCTACCGCCGCAACGACTTCGCGAAGTACGGCACCCTGCACGA
>JBGQBE010000074.1:0-6166 GCA_041494685.1 Dehalococcoidia bacterium
GCATGTAAGATGAGCGCTGCACGCTACGTCGAACACAGCCGCCGCGGCCCTGTCGACAGGGTCACGATCAGGCGCCCCGACGTCCACAACGCCTTCAACGAGCAGGTGATCGCCGAGCTGTCCGCTGCGTTCGCGGAGATCCGCGCCTCGGGCGAGACGCGCGCCGTCGTGCTGGCGGGCGAGGGGCGATCGTTCAGCGCGGGCGCCGACCTGGACTGGATGCGGCGCGCGGCATCGTTCACGGAGGCGGAGAACCTGCGCGACGCCGAGGCGCTTGCGGCGATGCTGCGTGCGGTGGCCGAGTGCCCGTGCCCGGTGGTGGCGCAGGTGCAGGGCAACGCGTTCGGCGGCGGCGCCGGCCTCGCCGCGGCGGCGGACATCGCGATCGCCGGCGAGTCGGCACGGTTCGCGTTCACGGAGGTGCGGCTCGGGATCGTGCCGGCCACGATCGCCCGGCACGTGATCCGGAAGATCGGCGTTGGCCGGGTGTTGCCGCTGTTCCTGACGGGCGAACGCATCGATGCGGCGCGGGCGCTGTCGCTCGGGCTCGTGCATCGCGTCGTGCCGGACGCGGAACTGGACGCGGCGGTTGGCGAGACCGTCGACGCGCTGCTGGCGGGCGGACCCGAGGCGCAGCGCCGTGTGAAGGAGATGGTGCGGCGCGTCGCGCCCGATGACGATGAGCTCGACGCGTATGCCGCGGGACTGATCGCGCGGGTGCGCGCCAGCGCCGAGGGGCGCGAGGGCGTCGCGGCGTTCCTGGAGAAGCGGGCGGCGCGTTGGGTGGTGCCGCGCGATGTGTAGCAGGGTGCTCGTCGCCAATCGCGGCGAGATCGCGTGCCGGATCATGCGGACGTGCGCGCGGATGGGCATCGCCACCGTCGCGGTGTACTCCGACGCGGACTGGGGCGCGTTGCACGTGCGGCGTGCGGATGACGCCGTGCGCATCGGCCCGGCGCGCGCGGCGGACAGCTACCTGGACGTGGCGGCGGTCGTCGAAGCGGCGCGCCGGGCGGGCGCCGATGCCATCCATCCCGGCTACGGATTCCTGTCCGAGAATCCGGCGCTGCCGGAGGCGTGCGCGGCGGCGGGCATCACGTTCGTAGGGCCGCCGCCGGCGGCGATGCGCCTGCTTGGCGACAAGTCTGCGGCGCGGCGGCTGGCCGCCGAGCACGGGGTGCCGGTGTTGCCCGGGCTGGATGTCGCGACGCTGGACGAAGACGTGTTGACGGCCGCGGCGGCGGAGGTCGGTTTCCCGCTGATGGTGAAGGCGGCGGCCGGCGGCGGGGGGCGCGGCATGCGGCTCGTGTCGTCGCGAGAGGAGCTGCCGGCGGCGCTCGCGGGCGCGCGGCGCGAGGCCGAGGCGGCGTTCGGCGACGGCCGGCTGCTGATCGAGCGCGCGGTCGTGGGCGGGCGGCATGTCGAGGTGCAGGTGCTCGCTGACGCGCACGGCCATGCCGTGCACCTTGGCGAGCGCGACTGCTCGGTGCAGCGGCGGCACCAGAAGGTGATCGAGGAGAGCCCGGCCCCCGGCATAGACGAAGGGCTGCGGGAGCGCCTGGGCGCCGCGGCGCTGACGGTCGCGCGTGCGGCGGCGTACGTCAACGCGGGCACGGTCGAGTTCCTGCTCGACGCGGGCGGCAGCTTCTACTTCCTCGAGGTCAACACGCGGCTGCAGGTCGAACATCCGGTGACGGAGCTGGTGACGGGGCTGGACCTCGTGGAGCTGCAGCTGCGCGTCGCCGCCGGCGAAGCGTTGCCGTTCGGTCAGGCCGACGTGCGCCGCACCGGCCACGCCATCGAGTGCCGCGTCTACGCGGAGGACCCCGAGCGCGGTTACATGCCGTCGAGTGGTCGCGTCACGTACTTCCTGCCGCCGGGCGGCGACGGCGTGCGCGTCGACAGCGGCATCGAGACCGGCTCCGCTGTGCCGGCGGAGTACGACCCGCTGCTGGCAAAGGTGATCGTACACGCGCCGACGCGCGCGGCGGCGATCGAGCGCTGTGCGCGTGCCCTCGATGCGTGCGCGGTGGAGGGCGTGCGGACGAACCTCGGGCTGCTGCAGGCGGTCGTTGGCAATCCGGCGTTCGCGGCCGGCGCGCTCGACTTGGGCCTGCTCCCGTCGATGCCCGCGAGCGCGTTTGCCGCGAGGTTGCCGGACGATGTGCTGCTCGCGGCTGCGGCGTCGGACTGCGGCCCGTCCGAGCGGGCGCGTGGCGACGATCCGTGGCGGGCGCTCGGCGCGTGGCGCGCGAGCGGGCGAGTGCGGCTGGAGTACGTGTACCACGGCCATGCGTTTGCCGTGGACGCGGAGCGCGTCGCCGGGAGCCGGAACGCGTGGCGGATGACGGTGGACGGCCGCGCGCACGAGATCGAAGCCGCCGCACGAGAAGATGACATAACGGTTATGGAAGACAGGAGCGAGGCGGCGTGGAGGGTGCGCCGCGACGATCGCCGGCTGACCCTGGAGACGGGCGAGCGGCGGTACGTGCTGGCGCGGCCGGCGCCGTCGGTGGCCGGCCTGTCGCGGGCCGCGGCCGGCACGGGCGAGATGCGTGCGCCGATGCCGGGCGTCGTCGTGCGGGTGCTGGTGTCGGGCGGCGACCGCGTCGTCGCGCACCAACCCCTTGTCGTGCTGGAGGCGATGAAGATCGAGCACATCATCGGGTCGAGCATCGACGGCGTGGTGAAGCGGGTAGCGTGCGGCGTCGGGCAGCGCGTCCGCGAAGGTGAGATACTGGTCGAAGTAGCGAGCGGAGCGGAGCCGGGCGATGCGACTTCCTGAGCGCGTGACGATCACCGAGGTGGGGCCGCGCGACGGGCTCCAGAACGAAGAGCTGCTGCTGGATGTCGAACGCAAGCTGGAGCTGATCGACCGCCTGGCTGCGTCGGGCCTGCGTCGCATCGAAGCGGCGTCGTTCGTGAGTCCGAAGGCGATCCCGCAGATGCGGGACGCGGCCGAGGTGATGACGCGACTGCGGCGGCGCCCCGGTGTGACGTACATCGCGCTGGTGCCGAACGAGACCGGCGCGCGGAACGCCATCGCGGCCGGCGCGGACGAGCTGTCCACGGTCGTGTCGGCGAGCGAGACGCACAACCTGCGCAACATCAATCGCACCGTTGACGAGACGCTGACGGGCATCGAGACGGTGGCCCGGCTGGCGGACGAGGCGGGCAAGCCCTGGTGCGGCTACGTCTCGACGGCGTTCGGCTGTCCGTACGAGGGCGCGGTGGCGCCGGCGCGCGTCGTCGAGATCGCCGGCCGGTTGCGCGGCCTGGGCGCGTATGCGATCGCCCTCGGCGACACGATCGGCGCGGCGGATCCGGTGCAGGTGTCGGCGCTGGTGCGTGCGTTCCGCGAGCGGCTGCCGGGCGTGCCGCTCCGGTTGCATTTCCACGACACGCGCGGGACGGGGCTGGCAAGCGTGCTGGCCGCGTTGCAGGAGGGCGTCGACAGCTTCGACGGGTCGATCGGCGGGCTGGGAGGTTGCCCGTACGCGCCGGGCGCCGCCGGCAACGTGGCGACGGAGGATCTGGTGTACATGCTGCACCGGATGGGTGTCGAAACCGGCGTCGACCTGAAGTCGCTGGTCGAGGCGTCGCGGTGGATCGAGGGCGTCGTCGGCCGCGCGCTGCCGGGGCGGGTGAAGGGCGCCGGTGACGGCGTGTTCAAGGACGGCTCGTGATCGAGAAGGTGTTCGCCACGCCCGACGACGCGCTGCACGACGTTCCCGACGGCGCCACGATCATGTTCGGCGGCTTCGTGTCGGCGGGCTCGCCCAGCAACCTGATCCTGGCGCTGCGGCGCCGCGGCACGACCGGCATCACGGGCATCGCGAACAACATCGGCCTGGGCGATCTGCTCGACGTGCTGTGCGAAAAGCGGCAGCTCGCGAAGTTCATCGCCACCTTCGCGATCCGCGCGTCCGGCGGGCGCGCGAGCCGCTTCGAGGAGCAGTACGCCAGGCGCGAGGTGGAGCTGGAACTCGTGCCGCAGGGGACGTTCGTCGAGCGGATACGCGCGGGCGGCGCCGGTATCGGCGGCTTCCTGACGCGCACGGGCCTGGGCACGGTGGTGCAGGAGGGCAAGCGCGTGGTGGAGGCCGGCGGGGTCGAGTACCTGCTGGAGCTTCCGTTGCGCGCCGACTTCGCGCTGATCAAAGCGCATCGCGCCGACCGGCTCGGCAACCTGCAGTACCGGTACGCCGGGCGCAACTTCAACCCGATCATGGCGACGGCTGCGGACATCGTCATCGCCGAGGTGGAGGAGATCGTCGAAACGGGCGAGATCGACCCGGAGGATGTCGGCACGCCGGCGGTGTACGTCGACCGCGTTGTGCGCTGCGATCCGGTGCCGGTGCGGTGGGAGGGCTGACGATGGTGCAAGGGCTGAGCCGGGAGCTGATCGCGCTGCGCGTCGCCCGCGAGCTGCACGACGGCATGGTGGTGAACCTCGGCATCGGCCTGCCGACGCTGGTCTCAAACTTCCTGCCGTCGGGGGAGCAGATCCTCCTGCAGGCGGAGAACGGCATCCTCGGCTACGGCCGGATCAGCGACGAGAATTTCGACTCCGACCTGATCAACGCCGGCGGCCAGCCGGTGACGCTGCTGCCGGGCGCCAGCTTCTTCGACAGCGCGGCGTCGTTCGCGATGATCCGGGGCGGGCACGTCGACGTGGCGGTGCTGGGCGGGCTCGAAGTGTCGGAGCGCGGCGACCTGGCGAACTGGTACCTGCCGGAGCGCGGCGGCGGCTCGATCGGCGGGGCGATGGACCTGGCGTGCGGCGCGAAGCGGCTGATCGTCGCGATGACGCACACCGCGCGCGGCGGACGCCCGCGCATCCGCACCAGGTGCGAGTACCCGCTGACAGCGCCGGGCGTCGTGGATCTCATCGTCACCGACCTGGCGGTCATCGAGGTCGGCCCGAACGGCCTGACGCTCACCGAAGTAGCCCCCGGCATCGACCCCGACTACGTCCAATCGCAGACCGAGCCGCACCTGCACCGCTCCCCCACCCTCCACGAGATGGAACTTTGAGGCACGCCAACAACCGCCGCGGCGGGGTATGGCGATATCGCTGCCAGTGAACGATGCCGACCGCGGGAAGTCATCCCGCCGTAGCGGACGGCTGCGCCTCTCATGGGGCTTGTCAATCGTCCGCGCTCGTGCGGATCTGTCAATAGCATCTGTGGGAACTACACCTCGTCCGATCGTTCGCTTTCGTCCAGCGCTTGCGAAGCGAACCAGGCGAATACCTCCGCATCCGGAAAGCGATCGCCAAACTTCTCCAGCGCCCGCCGGACGGTCGGACCCATATCGTGGCCTTCCTGAATCAACGACAGACAGATCGCTGCGGCTGTTCGCGCAAGCGAAAAATCGTCGCTGTTCAAGCCTTCGACCACGAGATCAAACCCCGCCACTTCTCGCTGATCAAATACGAAATGCAGCGCCAGGAAACGGTCGTGTTCGTCGCCCGACCTCCACGCTGCCCGATATGCTCCCGCCAATTGCCGCTCCAGGTCGACATTGTGCCGCCGATCTCTCACCGACCACCTCTCGTACATCGATGCGAACCCGGATACCACTATGTCACCACCCAGGCAGGCAGCCGAAGCCGCCGCCTTCCTTTCCCCTTCCCAGATAGCCGCCCGAGCCCGTTCCAGGTAGTTGGTCAGGTAGCTGCAGGTGCGGCTTCGGAATACGGTTGATCAAATCGGAAATCCAGTCACTGTCCCCAGTGACAATCATGTCCCGCATCCTCTGCTTCGCCCCGATCTCGTTGAAGGACACCTGTCGTTTTCCGGCCCTCATTTCGTTCAGACATATCTGGAAGAAGTCATCGCATACCTGCGTGTACACCTTGAGCGGGCGTGGCTCTGTCGGATGCTGACGCGTCCAACGCGCCCATTCTCTGCCCGCCATGCCGGAAACACAACGTGCCCATCCGATTTTGCATGTCGCGAAACTCTGCTCAGTGCCGGCTGCGGGAAGAGGCACCGGCGTTGGCTTGCCCCCGGGATCGAGTCCGCTCGGATCGACGAAGTTCACGGGATTCCCGCCCGCGTACGCGTACCGCTGCATCAGCGGCAGCGGGTCGCGCGACGCGAAGCGCCCCGTCGCGGCGTCGTAGTAGCGCGCGCGCAGGTACTGCAGCCCCGTCGCGTCC
>JBGQBE010000075.1:0-4513 GCA_041494685.1 Dehalococcoidia bacterium
GCGGAAGACGAGCGGGCGTCAGGTTGTCTCGGCAATCGGCAGGGATCGGATCCGAATGCGCGTTCCCTCGAGGACAGCGATGCAGCCCTGCGCGAGCGCCGCCCGCATGTCGTACTCGCGTACGTGCACCGCATCGTGGCCGCGCTCGCGCAGCCCCTCCGCCACCGCCGGCGAGAGCGCGTTGTCGATGAGGAACCTCACGGCGCCGTCAGCGGAAGCTCCCGCTCGCGCACGGCCTCGGCGGCGTAGCGCAGCGCTTCGTGGATGTCCTCCGGCTCGAGGTCTGGGAATGCGTTGACGATTTCGACCTCAGCCATCCCCTCGGCGATCATGCCGACGATCGTGGCCACCGGGATGCGCAGTCCGCGGATGCATGGCGCGCCCGCCATCTGAGAGGGGTTCACGGTAATGCGCGTGTATCTCATGGTTGGCGTCTCCCTTTTGCGTCCCATGATACGGCGTTCTGAGCGGCTTCGCGCGGGCAGATCTTTCGCCCGTGTGGCCCAGCAGCGACGATGCCGCCTCGCGGCGAAGGGACCGAGGTTCGTGCCAGCGCGGACCGCGACGGAAAGGAACCTGGCTAAAGCCTGTGCCCCGCCTATCTGCGATCCGAAGCTAGGATCGCGAAGTTATCTGCGGTTCGCGCGACGTTCGAACAGCACCTGCCACGGGCGATCTACACCGTTGCGCATCTTCGATACGTTATCATCCCCGCAGCCTCGCGCCTATCCGGTGCTCGCGAACGAGCGTTATGCTGGGGATCGAGCAAGAGGAGGGGATTGCACATGAACACGACCGAGCGAACTGAAATCGAGGACGACTCCGAACCCCTGGCCGACGTCGAAGTACAGGACGACGAACCAGACCTCGAGGACGAGCAGGACGTATACGACATTCCACCTGACTACACCATCGTCTCGTTCGGCGCTGACTACGATGTCGCGGGCCTAGTAGCTCGTCTGAAGTCCGGGGAGGTCACGGTGCCGGGATTTCAACGTAGTTACGTGTGGAAATACCGCCAAGCGGCGCGATTCATCGAATCGCTGCTAATCGGCCTGCCGGTACCGGGCGTCTTCCTCTGGCGTGATCCGGCAGCCCAGCAATTCACCGTCATTGACGGGCAGCAACGACTCCGTACGCTGCAGTTCTTTAAGGAGGGGGTCTTTCCGCCGACCGCTGGTAAGACAGTTGGCAAAGAGTTCGTGATGCCGGAGCGAACCTCTAGGTACCAGCGCGTACACGATAGGTTCCAGAACCGCAAGTACTCCACACTCGACGAGTCCGATCGACGACGGCTTGATAACAGCATTATCCATGCCACGATCATCAATCAGGAGAAGCCCCCTAAAGATGATACGAGCATGTTTTACCTCTTCGAGCGCCTCAACACAGAGGGTACACCGCTTCAACCACAAGAGATCCGCGTCGCCATATACCAAGGGAAGCTCATTCAACTTCTCTTCGAGCTCAACAAGAACAACGCGTGGCGAGTTGTGTATGGGCCGGTCTCGCCTCGGATGAAAGATCAAGAGCTTATCGCCCGCTTCTTCGCGCTCTTCTACGTGCTCGAACCTTACGCCCGGCCGATGAAGGAATTCATCAACCGCTACATCTCAAAGAACCGTCACCTAGATATCCAATCGGCCGAGTCGCTAACGACGATCTTCGCCACAACCATCGAGGCCGTCAACTCGGCGATCGGTCGACGAGCGTTCCGCCCTGTCAAGGCGCTAAATGCGGCCGCTTTCGACTCTGTGATGATCGGCATCGCGCGGCGGCTACAACAACAACCGTCGTTCAATAAGAAGGAACTCGGCCTTGCCTATACACGCCTCATGGCCCGCAAAGATTTCTCCCAACTAGTGTCTCGAGCTACCGCGGACGCCGACAACGTCACGAAGCGACTAGACATAGCCACGACAGCTTTCGCAGAAGTCGGATGACCATTCTATCGGTGCGTCAAAAGCGCGACAGTTTGGATGCACTCCTTGCTCGCGCCTCCAAGCTACCGCCTGGCGATCCGCTCCAAGCTGACTTGGCGCGATACTTGTGCGTGCGAGTGGCAGGCTTCCTAGAGAAGGCGACAGAGTCGATTTACTTTGAGTACGCCCGCGCGCGCGCCCAACCCGAAGTCGCCAGGTTCGTCGGTGCTCGACTTGAAGACAGTCCCCTTCCGAAGAGCGAGAACCTTTGCCTGCTCGCCGGTTCGTTCGATAAGCGGTGGGAGGACAACCTTCGCGTCTTCCTCGATCCAGAAGTCAAGGGCGCCATCAACAGCATCATCGGGCAATCGCAATAACATCGCCCATGGCGAGAACGTTTCCTTCGGCCTCGTGCAACTGAAGGACTGGTACAAGTGCGTCCTAACGTACATTGCGTTCATCGAGACCCAGACCGGTACATAGCCGCTCGCCGCAGGCAGGAAGGTCGGTGATCCTCTTCGATTCCACCGACCTTCGGTCGTCCAGCGGGACGCGCGCCGGCGGCGGAGGGCGTTGACAGAGGCCCCGCGGAGCGGGCAGTATTGGCTTCATTCTGAGAACCCACGAATGGAGGCGTGCGATGGCTGAGCGGGTGCGATTACTGGTCGGGACGAAGAAGGCGGCGTTCATCTATACGGCGGATGAGCGGCGCGAGCGGTGGCAGCTGTCGGACCCGATCTACACGGGCTGGTCGGTGTATCACATGGCGGCGGACCCGCGCGGCGGCGACGTGCGGCTGTACGCGGCGGCGAACCACTGGGCGTGGGGGCCGTCGGTGGCGAAGAGCGCGGACCTGGGCAAGAGCTGGGATTACCGCAGCAAGGGGCTGGCGTTCCCGGAGGGCAGCGGCCGCGTGAACCAGAACGTCTGGCACGTGCGGCCGGGGCACGATCGCGAGCCCGGCGTGGTGTACGCGGGCACGCAGCCGGCGGGGCTGTTCCGCAGCGAGGACTGGGGCCACACGTGGGCGTCGGTGGAGGGGCTGCATCGCCACGGCGCCGGCGCGGCATGGCAGGGCACGGGCGGCGGCGACTCGTGCCTGCACTCGATCGAGATCGACCCGCGCGACCCGCGACACGTGTACGTCGCGATCAGCTCGGGCGGGTCGTACGTGACGCGCGACGGCGGCGAGACGTGGGAGAAGTTCGCGTATGCCGTCGTCCCGACGAACGAGGGCGGGCGCGAACTGACGACGGCTCTCGGGAAGCTCTTCCCGGACGCGCCGCGCCCCGACGACATGGACCCGCTGGCGATCGACGAGATGCACAAGCTGTGGCTGGACGCGAAGGACCCCGACCGCCTGTGGACGCAGACGCACGTGGGGGTCTTCCGCTCGGACGACGGCGGCTCGACGTGGGAGGACGTGACGCGCGGCCTGCCGTCGTTCCACGGCTTCCCGATCGCGGTCACGCGACGCGCGCCCGATGCGGCGTACGTCGTGCCGCTGGCCTTCGCCGAGCTGTACGACAACTTCCGCGTCTGCGACGGCCAGTTCACGGTGTATCGCACGCGCGACGGCGGAGCGACGTGGCAGCCGCTCACGGACGGCCTGCCGGGGCCGCAGAACTACCAGAGCGCGTACCGCGACGCGCTGGACACGGACGGCCAGTCGCCCGAAGGTGTGTATGTGGGCACGAGCAATGGCGAGGTCTACGCCAGCGCGGACGGCGGCGATCGCTGGCAGCGGCTGCCGGGCACGCTGCCGCCGGTGCTGTCGGTCACGTGCGCGGTGTGGTGAGCGCGGTGGGAGCGGCGGCCACGGGGTTGTCCACAGATGACGCAGATGGGCGCAGATTGAGGTGGGGTCGCGGTGCGCGGCGCCCGGTCCTCGCACGGCGGGCGCAGCAGGCTGCGCCCCTACTCGGTGAGGCGGCGGTAGAGGGTGGGGGGGCGCTGGGGGAGTTGTAGCTAACCGGTCGCGCGCTGCCTGGTCGCGGGCAGGAGCAGGTCGTACTTCGCCAGGTACTGGGCAATGTCCCGCCGAACGACGTCCTCCGCGAGGCCATCGTCCATCTGATAGATGTGGACCTGGATGAACCCGAAGAGCAACGCTTCAGGGCTTCCCGTCTGGTCGAGTTCAAGAGACTCATCGACATGGCCGTGGATGAAGCGGTCGAGCGCGGCTAGATCCACGCGCCCGGATATGTAATCGTTCGCGAGCGCGACGAGTTCAGTGGCGAGCGTCATGGCCGCATCCTCCCCGGAACCGACCCATGAAGTCGATTCGACTACGCTGCGCGCGTTGTTTCGCGCGGCGCGGATCGAAGATCGCCTGGCGTCGGGCGAGCTGACGATCGTCGTCAAGCGCGGCACGGAGCGGCGCGCTCCCGCACGCATCGGCGAACCGCGAGGCACGGTCAGCCATGCCGTAGTGTATCTCGACGGTCAAGGGCGTGCCCAGGCCATCGCGCACGAGTACCTGCGCCCGGACGGCTCGATCGGCGCGGGCGGGCAGCGCGATCCGAAATGGCTGCGGTACGAGGGGGCTGTCTGGCAGCTACAGAGACCGCGCGCGGCCACGGAGTAGTAGC
>JBGQBE010000076.1:0-4032 GCA_041494685.1 Dehalococcoidia bacterium
CGCCATCGCCGCCATGGTCTGGCTCGGCTGGAAGGCGAACATAGACGGGTGAGGGAGCCGGTCAGCTGGTCCGCTGGTCAGCTTGGTCGGGAGATGCGGTTAAGCCAGGATCAGCGGGATGAGGATCTCGTCGCGGTGGATGCCGCCGTGGACGCCGCGCAGCCGATCCTCCGGCCTGTACAGCAGCACCGACGCCGCGTCCGCGATCGCCACATAGTCGCCGATGCGCGCGCGGGTCTCGGCCGTCAGCGCCACCGGTCCGAAGAGGGCCAGCTGCTCCGCCTCGTCCGTCGTCAGCAGCACAAAGTGCTCGCCGTAGCACGCCCGGAACGCCCGCTCGAACTCGGCGGCGCGGCCGTCGCGTACGTGGAACATCAGCACGCGCGGGTCGCCCGCCGGCGGAAAGCGCAGCGCCGCCATCACGTCGCCGCCATCCTCGATCAGCAGCGCCTCGTCCGGGTCGACGCTGATCTGCCCGTGGTCCGCCGTCAGGATGATCCGCGCGTCCGCCGGCAGCCGCTCGCGCAGCGCCGCGATCGCCGCGTCCACCGCCGCCAGCGCGCCCAGCGTCTGAGGCGAGCGTGTACCGTACTCGTGCTGCGCGACGTCGACGTGGGGGACGTACACGTAGCTGTACGCGGGCTCGCGCACCGCCGCGTCGTGCCGGGCGATCGCCTCGACGGCCGCGTCCAGCGAGTCGTAGGGATGCTCCTGCGCGCCGCCGTTGAAGTAGCGCGTGTAGACGCTGCCGGAAATCGGCCGCGGCACGAACGCGGCGGTGCGGCGCGTGAAGCGCGCCATCACGGACGGTACGGGCAGCGCCGATTCGCTGTCGATGTCTGACAGAGGCCGCTTTGTGAAGCGGTCGATGTACGGCAGGATGGTGGCGGTGACGCCTTCTCGCGGCAGGTGCAGGAACCAGCCGACCACCGCGTGCTCCGCCGGCCAGCTGGCCGTAGCGATCGACGTCAGCGCCGCCGGCGTGCCGGACGGGAACACCGACTGCAGCTCCATCGCGACGTGGCGGTGCAGGAACGAGTTCGCCGGCAGCGTATCGATGAGGTGCATGCCGAGGCCGTCGACCAGTACGAAGACGACGTGCCGCGCGCCGCCGCCGATCGTTTCGCCGATGCGGCGTGCGTTCGGCGTCGTCGTCACGCCCGGTGCTCCGCCGATCGCCGCGAGCGCCCGCGCGAAGTCGACAGTGTTCGCCGCGTCGGCGTCAGGCCGCACGAGGCCGCCGGCGCCGCACCAGTCGAGCAGGCGCGGCACTTCGCTCACAGGGGCGCGCCCTTCATGCCCATCAGCCCCTTGATGAACTGCACCTCGCCCAGGTGCTCGGAGACGTGGCCGATGGCGAAGAAGGCGATCGTCTCGGCCTTCGACATCACGTCGACGCCGGGGTAGACGCCCGTGAAAAACGGCAGCCGCACCTCGGCGGCCGCTTCGTCGTCGCTGATCTCGGCGAGGTACGCTTTGACGCTCGCGCCGACGGCTTTCGCGTACGCGAGCAGAGGCTCGATTCCCAGGCGGATGCGGCCGATCTGCTCGCGCGAGAGGCCGTTGCCGAAGGGCGTGACGCCCGTCTCGGTGACGGGCAGCCGCTCCGCCCAGCCCTGCGACGCGAAGACGGTGGGCCGGTGCATGACCATGCCGTGCAGCAGGTCGTCGGTCGCGCGGTAGGCGTGCCAGATCGCGAAGATGATCGACGTGTCGTGGCCGTCGGGCTGCCACGCAAGCTGCTCCGGCGTCAGCCCCTGCACCAGCAGCTCCGGGTACCAGAACCAGAACTCGATGTTCTTGCCGAGCGCGACCTGTGCGGCCATATGACCCTCCTGCGCTGCGTTAGCGGACGGACCCTGGAGCGGCGTGGCGGTCGGCCCATGCGGCGCAGACGACGCCGATGATCAGCAGAGCCGCGCCGAAGACGGCGAACGCCGCGCCGTCGCGGATGGGGATCCAGGCGAGTCCCTGCCCGATCAGCAGGAACTCGTGCTGGATGTACTCCGTCTCGCCCTCGGACACGATGCGCATGTAGAAGCGCGCGGCGATACCACCGAACAGCACCGGGATCGCCACCGCCAGGACGACGCCGCCCACGCTGGCAAGCCGTCCGAAGCCGCGGCAGAGCGCCGCGAGCGTTATGCCCAGGAACGCGCAGAGCGCCGCGAGGACGAACGTCAGCACGCTCAGGAGTTCGTGGTGGCGGCTGCGGAGGAAGTCCAGTCCGGTGTCCGTAATGCCGCCCACGGTGAACAGGCCGACATCCCGGCTCGACTTGGGGCTCAGGCGCAGCGGCTCCGTCCCGTGCGCGTACATCAGGTCCGCCGAGCGGTCGATGACGAGGTCGCGCACCTGCTGCTTGCTCCGACCCTTCACCTCTTCCGGCTGGAGCGGAATGGTGATAGGGAAGTTCTTCAGCTGGACCGTGTCGCCGGGGCCAGCGGCGGCCGCCTGCTGCTGGAGGTCGTCGTAGTTGCGGTCGATCAGCGGGTCGATCTCCGTGAGCGCGGCGACGGAGCGGCGCAGCGTGCGCTTCGACGCGCCTTCCGCCGTCACCTGGAAGAGTTGCAGTGACACCATCAGTGCCGCCAGCGCGAGGAACAGGGAGAATCCGACGCCCCATTTGCCGATGCTGCGCCAGAACAGCGGGGCGTCGTCGGCCACCATGCCGCGGCGGGAGATCGATCGTCCGTACGTCGGCGAGCCGGCCATGCGTCAGCCCACCGGTACCGCGACGACGCGCGCGACGCGGTCGTGCAGCGTGCGGTGCCGCGCGTCACGCATCGCCGACACGAACGCGATGATCGGGGAGGCGATGCAGAGCGTCATCAGCAGGAAGAACACCGCGAGCGACAGCCGGCTGAGCACCAGCGCGATGATCGCGATGAGCGGAAACCCGGCAACCAGCGCCATCGGCCAGGAAAAGAGCAGGGGGTTGAAGCAGAACCACCAGGAGAGCGCGCCGCGTGCCCGCAGGCGCGAGCCGTCCTCGCGCAGCATGCGGATGCCGGCGACGTACTGGCCCGCCGTCTGGCCGCGCGTCAGCAGCACGGTCAGGCTCAACGCGGTCCACGCCAACGGCGTGCCGACGCCGATGATGCCCAGGAACGCATACATGCTGTGTTCGCTGTCCGTCGTGGCGCCGTGCGTGACGATGAGGAGTTGCAGGCCTCCGATGATCGTGAAGACCATCGCCACAGCGGCGAAGATCACCATGTCGACGAGGTATCCACCGGTGCGGGCGCGGAGGCTGGCGGCGCGCGGTCCGGCGGCGGCGGTCTCAGGCAATGCGATCTCGTTCGTAGCGATGGCGCGGGCCTCGGCGCGATATGTGACGGCGGGAGTATATCACGGGCGATCCGCGCGCCCGCCGCGCGACATAAGCGTCTGTCAGACGACTGTCGCGCTTGCGCGTGTGATCGCGCTGTAGGTCTCCGGCTGGCGGTTGCGCACTACGTCAGTGTTCGGCGCGCGCGTCTTCACGTGGCTGAGCGCGCGGTTCACCTCCGCGCTGATCGAGAGGTCGCGACCCTCCAGCGCGGTCGCCAGCGGCCTGCCAGAAGGATCGATGATCATCGTCGCGGCGGTGGCCGTCGGGGCGGCGGCGCAGGCCAGGAAGACGCGGTTCTCTTCGGCGCGGGCGCGCGCGAACAGCGTCATCGGCAGTGCCGGATCGTCCGACGCCCACAGCAGGATCTCCGCGCCGCGCAGCATCAGCGAGCGCGCCACCTCCGGCGCGTACGCCTCGGCGGCCACCAGCAGCCCCACGCGGCCGGCGGGCGTGCTCGCGACGGGGCAGACCTCGTCGCCCAGCGGCATCGTCTCGAATCGCGCGCCGGGCGGCTTGTGCGACTGGCGGTGCTTCGCGATGACGCCGCGCGGCCCAAGCAGGTACATCGCCCGCCAGCCTGTGGCGTCCGGCTCGGACACCGTGAACGCGACGCAGACGCCGGTCTCGGCGGCGATCGCCCGCATTCCCGCCAGCACTTCGTCGTGCGCGTACGCCGCACGCAGGCGCGAGGGCGTCGC
>JBGQBE010000077.1:0-3636 GCA_041494685.1 Dehalococcoidia bacterium
AGGTAGGCGTGGCCGCGGCCGCTGCGCTTCTTGCGTCCGCTGAGGATGAAGTACTGCAGCTCCCACGCCTGCGCCGCGATCTGCGAGCCGAAGAGCGACGTCTCCACTTTCTGGCCCGCGCCCGTCGTCTCGCGCGCGTACAGCGCCGCCAGAATGGCGATCGCCAGGTTCATCGCGCCGCCGTAGTCGGCGATCGCGACGCCTGCCGGCAGCGGACCGCCGTCCGCTTCGCCGGTCATCGACATCAGCCCCCCGCGGGCCTGCGCGGCGATGTCGAACGCGGGGTGGTTGGCCTTCGGGCCGCGCGCGCCCCAGCCGGACGCGTGGGCGTAGATCAGGCGCTCGTTGAGCGGGCGCACGTCGTCGTAGCCCAGGCTCAGCTTCTCCATCGCGCCGGGGCGGAAGTTGTGGACCATGACGTCGGCGCCGGGCACCATGCGCCGCACGACCTCGCGCCCCTCTTCCGTCTTGAGGTTGATCGTGACGCTGCGCTTGCCGCGGCTGTGGGCGAGGTGGTACGCGCTCAGGCGGTCCGGGCCGTGCATCGCCAGCACGCGCCCCAGGTCGCCGAACATCAGCGGCTCGATCTTGATGACGTCCGCGCCCATGTCGGCCATCACCAGCGTGGCCTGCGGGCCCTGCTGGAAGATCGTGAAGTCGAGTACGCGGACGCCTTCGAGCGGTCGGGGCATCCCGCTACTGCAGGTACATGCCGGAGATCGCGCGCGCTATCACCAGTTGCTGCACCTCGGACGTGCCCTCGAAGATCGTGTAGATCTTGGCGTCGCGCGCCCAGCGCTCGACCGGCGCCTCACGCGTATACCCCACGCCACCAAGGATCTGGACAGCGCGCTCCGTCACCCAGACGGCGGTCTCGGAGGCCTTGTATTTGGACATCGAGCCTTCCCCGTTCAGGAACGGCTTGCGTGTGCGCGCCATCCACGCGGCACGCCACACCAGCAGCCGCGACGCGTCGATCTCCGTCTTCATGTTCGCCAGCATGAAGGAGATCGCCTGGTTCTCAATGATCGGCCGGCCAAACTGCTTGCGCTCCTTCGCGTACTCCAGCGCGTACTCGTACGCCGCCCGCGCCGTGCCCAGCGCCATCGCGCCCACGGCCGGCCGCGTCGCCTCAAAGGTGCTGAGCGCCGCTTGCCCACCGGTGCGCGCGCCCTCGCGGGCCTTGGCCATCTTCGCCTCGAGCTTCTCCTTGCCGCCCAGCAAGCAGCGTCCCGGCACACGGACGTCGTCGAGGAACACTTCAGCGGTGTGCGAGGCCTTGATGCCGTGCTTCTTGAACTTCGCGCCCTGCCGCAGGCCCGGCGTGCCGGGCGGCACCACGAACGACGCCTGCCCGCGTGTACCCAGCGTCGGATCGACCGAGGCGACGACGACGTGGATGTTGGCGATGCCGCCGTTGCTGATCCACGTCTTCTGGCCGTTCAGCACCCACTCGTCCTTCGCCTGGTCGTACACCGCGCGCGTCTTGATCGCCGCCACGTCGGAGCCGGCGTCCGGCTCCGAGACGCAGAACGCGCCGAGCTTCACGTCGTCGGCCGTGCCGTAGCACTGCGGCGCCCACTCTATGAGCTGCTCTGTCGTGCCGTTGCCCTGGATCGCCGCGACGGCGAGCGAAGAGCCGAAGAGCGCCATGCCGATGCCGGCGTCGCCCCAGAACATCTCTTCGATGGCGATGGGCAGCATCAAGCCCGTCGGGTCGCTCTGCGTGTGCGCGAGGAGCTGCGCGCCGTAGAGCCCGGCCTTCGCCGCCTCCTGGAGGATCGGCCAGGGGGTCTCTTCGCGCTCATCCCATTCGTGGGCGGCCGGGCGCACGACCTTCTCCGCGAACTCGTGCACCCAGTTCTTGAGCTGGGTCTGCTCCTCGTTGAGCTCCATCGAAAAGCTCTGCGTCTCGGTTGGCGTCGCTACCACCATCTCGGTCACTCCTGCACCCGTGTCGCGTCAGCGCCGTCCCGTAACGGCGCGTGCATCGCGCGTAGAACATGATACCGATCTGACGCCACACCCTGAAGGCCGCGGAGGCGGCGGGCGGCGGCAATGTCGCGTCAAGTCCACCCATCGATACATGCCGACGGTGCCGAACGGCGCATGGCGGCAGCGTTATTCCGGAAATCGATTGCGTGCGAGTCCCGCTACAAGGTGCCGCTTGCTAGCATGACGGCCATGGACGCCCGGAAGACCGTCGACACGATCACCCGTAACCTCGAAGAGGTGCTCACGCGCGACGACCTGGAGTCGCTCGTCGCAAGCGGCACGCCGCTGCGCCACTACATCGGCTTCGAGATCTCCGGCAAAGTGCACCTGGGACAGGGCCTCGTCTGCATGTCGAAGGTCAAGGACTTCGTCGACGCCGGCGTGCACTGCACGATCTTCCTCGCCGACTGGCACACCTGGATCAACGACAAGCTCGGCGGCGACCGCGACACGATCCGCCGCATGGCTACCGCCTACTTCATGGAGGCGATGAAGGCCTCGTTCCGCTGCATCGGCGGCGACCCGGCGAAGCTGCACTTCGTCCTGGCCACCGACCTCTACCACCACAACGACGACCACTGGGCCACGCTCATCGACGTCGCGAAGAACACGTCGCTCGCGCGGATGCAGCGCAGCATCACGATCCTGGGCCGCAAGGAGGGCGAGTCGGTGGACTTCGCCAAGCTGCTGTACCCGCCCCTGCAGGTGGCCGACATCTTCACGATGGGCATCAACATCGCCCACGCCGGGATGGACCAGCGCAAGGCGCACGTCGTCGCGCGCGACGTCGCGACGAAGCTCAAGGTGCGGCCGCTGCGCGACGCGACGGGCGCGCAGATCAAGCCCGTGTGCGTGCATCACCCGCTGCTGCTCGGCCTCAAGAAGCCGGCCATGTGGCCGCCGCCGGAGTCGGACCTGACGGACTTCTGGGCGTCGATGAAGATGAGCAAGTCCGACAAGTCGTCGGCGCTCTTCGTCCACGACGCCGAGGACGACGTGCGCGCGAAGGTGCGCAAGGCGTTCTGCCCGCCCGACTCCGCGCCGTTCAACCCGATGCTCGACTGGGCGCGCAAGCTGATCTTCCCGCGCGACGGCGAGTTCCGCATCGCGCGCAGCGAGGCGCACGGCGGCGACCTGCGCTTCACCTCGTCGGAGGAGACGGACGAGGCGTTCCTCTCGGGCGCGCTGCACTCGGCCGACCTCAAGAACAGCGTCGCCGACTGGCTCGTCGACACGCTGCGCCCCGCGCGCGAAGCGTTCTCCTCGCCCGACGCCGTCGCGCTGCTGGCGGAACTGGACGCGCTGATCACGCGGTAGGGCCGATCAACTGGTCGGCGAGTCAGGCCGGTCAGCGCCAGATCACAGCCACCTACCGCCCACTAACGGCTACCAGCTCACCATCACAACAGCCGCGGCGATTCAGCGGCGAGGTCGCTGTTGTTGGCGGGCGACAGGCACGCTTCGTCGTCGTTCGCGACGGAGTTGACGCGGCGCGAGACCTCCGTCGCGACGAGCACGCCATCCGCCGCCGGACGCAATAGCGACAGCAACTTCTCCGCGCGCGAAACCTTGTTCTCCGGCGGCACGTACCGCCACTCGTCGACATGCTCCGGCGGCAGGATCACCGGCATGCGGTCGTGC
>JBGQBE010000078.1:0-3297 GCA_041494685.1 Dehalococcoidia bacterium
AATACGACAGCCCTCCGTCCAACAGGGACGGAGGGCTGTAAGCTCCGCGGTACCACCCTGATTCCCCGCCGGGGCGGGGCATCTCGGTTGCGGCTGTAACGGGCGCACCCGTCGGCGGCTAGGCCGGGAAAGGCATCACCGCCGCCGCTCACCGGCGAGTTCCGCGCTGGTTGCCGGCTTGCACCGCCCCGGCTCGCTGCGTCGCGCGCGTACTGCTCCGGATCGAAGCGTTTCGATTCGTGCCGGAATTATATGTGATCGGAGACAAGGCGCGGCAAGCAGGGAATTCCCGCATAGGGTCGGGCGCTCGGCGACGGACGAGGGACACGGAGGAGGCGCCACGCAGCGGCGCTCCGGCCGGCCGGGGCAGCCATCTCCCCCGACGGCTACTAGACGCCGCTCGTGACCTCAGAGCTCGCGGATGCGGCGGGTGCCGACGCCGGCGAACAGCGCGCAGACCATCGCCGCGGCCGTGAAGAGCGCGATGGCGTGCGGCGTCCCCAGCACCTCCGCAAGCGCTCCGAGGAACAGGCTGCCGAACGGGTTCAGCCCCTGCACCATCGTAAAGAGCGACAGCACGCGGGCGCGGTACTCGTCGTCGAGGTTGAGTTGCAGCAGGCTCTGGTTGAACGTGCTGAACACGACCAGGTTCATGCCGCCGACGACCAGCAGACCGAACGACAGGGCGAAGTCGCGGGAGAACGAGAAGGCGAAGATGGTCAGGATGTACGCCATCAACGCCAGGCACATGACGCGGCCCTTGTTGGGCGCGCTCGAGAAGCCGGCGACGACGAGCGTCATCACGATCGAGCCGACGCCCACCCCGGTCTGGAGGAAGCCGAAGCCGCGCGGACCGACGTGCAGGTAGTCGGCGGCCATGGATGGCATCAGCTGCAGGTATGGGTACACGAGCAGCGTCGGCACGGCCTGCAGCAGCACGATGCGGCTGAGGACGGGATCGCTGCGCAGGAACGAGACGCCGAGCCGCATGCTCCGCAGGATCGACTCCGTGCCGCGACGCTCGACCTGGCGCAGTCGGAGCTGGAAGAGCGTGAGGCAGGCGGCGCCGAAGAACATCGCCTCCGCGAAGAACGATGACTCGACGCCGAAGAAGCCAATCATCGCACCGCTGACGTTCGGCGCGACGACGCGCGCCATGTTGTTGGCGCCGGCGTTGAGGGCGATCGCGTTGGTCAGCGACTCGGGACCGACGGAGCTGTACACCAGGTACTGGCGCACGGGGTTGTACGTGCTGCTGGCAAGCCCGCCGATGAACGCCGTCACGTACAGGTGCCAAAGTTCGATGCCGCCCGTGGCGACGAGCACGCCCACGGCGAGCGCGTTGCCGGCGTTCACGGCGGTGGCGATGCCGGCGAGCTTCTTCTGGTCGACGCGCTCGGCGACGGCGCCGACGACCGGCGACGCGAAAAGGATGCTGAACCCGCGCAGGAACTGGACGAGACCAAGCTGGAACGGCGAATGGGTCAGCTCGTGCACGAGCCAGCCCTGGCCGATCTGCTCCATCCACTGGCCGAAGCCGGTCGCCAGCGATCCCGCTATGAGTACGCGGAAGTTGGCGATCGCCAGGGACGCGAAGGCGCCGCCGCGATGCGCGGCTGACGCGGCATCCTCATCGGCGGAATCCTTATTGGTAACAGGCAATGACATGGCGTGCGGCATCGTAGCGCCTGCGCCCGCAGGCGGCTACGCGGGGCGGTGCCTGATGCCCGGCGCCAGCTACGGACATGGACGAAGGGGAGACTCTACCGAAACCGTTTTGAGACGCGAATGCGCTCGGGATAAGACTGCGTAAGTGGCCCGACACAGTCCGAATGGCGGTTGCGGCGCCGTTGAGACGGGTGTCTAATCTCACTGAGGCTTCGCATCGCTGGAGCGGTACATGCGCGCTGCGTCTTCCGCCATCGCCCTGATCGCGCTGGCCATGCTCGGACCGTACGGCATCGCTAATGGCGCAGCGGCTGCGTCCGGTGCCGTTGCATTCTCGCCGAGCGTGTCCGTCGCCATCTCCGACGACGCGCCCGGCAGTCACCCTGACATCACGACGACGATCGAGGCGAGCACGGGCGCGTTCCTGTCAACG
Organism: Dehalococcoidia bacterium; assembly: GCA_041494685.1. Lineage (GTDB taxonomy): Bacteria > Chloroflexota > Dehalococcoidia > DSTF01 > JACRBR01 > JBGQBE01. The sequence goes on from JBGQBE010000078.1 coordinate 2,102, forward strand.
GTGCGCGTGCTGACGCCGGCCGGCGGTGGCATCGCGAGCGACGGCGACATCTACGACAACGTCGGCGTCGGCTGGATCACCGGTTTCACGACGATCCCGGCGGGAGACGGCACTTGCTCACAGCGGTACACGTTCGAGGTGCCGCTCGAGAAGGAGACGGCCGACGCGCGCGGCTTCCCTCCGTTCCTGCAGCAACTCGCGCCCGGGCCGCACCGCATCCGGTTTGCCGCCGACGTTGCCGGCACGCCGGTGAACATCATCGTGGACGATGTGCAGGTCGGCGGCGAAGCGCGGCTACAGACCACGACCTACATCGGCGACCCGGCGCACCTGGCGCCGAACTGCGCGCCGTATCGCTCGCGTGTCATCCTCGACGGCACGGCTGGCACGTTCCCACCGATCACGACGGCGCCGCCAACGCCCGGCCCGCGCGTCTATGACTTCACGCTCACGTCACGCGATGGCCAGATCGTCGAGCGAACCGTGACGGCTGCTGTACAGCCCGGACTGCGACCCGGTCTCGACGGCGACGCACTGCGATGGGACGCCGTGCCGGGCGTGGCGACGTACAAAACGCGAGGAGACATCTTCTACGCCACAGACTGCGAACTCACACGCAGGCTGGTGATCCGGCAGGACAGCCGCCGCTTCTTTACGCAGGCCGGGGGAGATGCGACGAGCGTGCCGCTTCCCGCCTCACCGGGACCGGAGTACGAGGTCGTCGGCTCGACGGCCGACGTGAGCGCGTACGACGCCGAGGGCGTGCTGCTGGCACGCGAGCCGCTGCGGTACACGCGGGACTTCGCGTCGTGCTGGTACGCGCCCGGACAGGAGCCCTTGCTGTCTGTCGAACCGGAGTCGGGCGGATGCACCGGCTCGGTCACCTTCCGCGGCAGCCGCTTCCCGGCCGGCGTCAATGCCGAGATCACCATGCCGCCCTATGGCGGGGACGCGCCGGGCGAGCGAGTCGCCGTGGCGCCAGTCGCGCCTGACGGCACATTCTCGGTGGCGACGGCGCTGCCCGAGCGCTCGTGCTACATCGCCTCGTTCTATCCCGACGGACGCATGGTCTTCTTCGCGTACAACGCCGACGAACCGAAGGGGCTGACGGTTTTCGCGGGTGCGCGCTATACCGCCGCCGTCCCGCCGGGCGCCAGGGTGACGGCCGCGCCAAACACGGGCTCGGGGCCCGTCCG
>JBGQBE010000079.1:0-3172 GCA_041494685.1 Dehalococcoidia bacterium
CGACGTTGCGTGAAGTAGTCGATGCGAACGCCGCCCGTCAGTTCGCGGGCGAATCGCGTTCGAAGGTATTCCTGGTCTCGGAGCGGTATCATGATATGCCCTGGATACGGTTCATCCCGCGCTTCGCCCGCCGTCGCGCTCGCGCTCGAGCGCGACGGACCCGGCCCTTCGCCGGATCACCCACAGTCGCTGGAGCACCGTCAGGTTCGCCAGCACTGCCAGAATCCACAACGCAATCCGCACCTGGCCGACGACCAGCCCCACGCCGAGCACTATCACCCGTTCCGGGCGCGTGAACAGGCCCTCGCGCAACTGCAGGCCTGCTGCTTCCGCGCGCGCCCGCAGGTAGCTCACCAGCAGCGAGCCGACGACCGCCGCGAAGGCCAGCATCACCTCTTCGCGCTTGCCCTGGCTGGCGAGACGAAACAGCAGCCCGCCGAGCACCGCGGCCTCCGAGAGGCGGTCGCAGAGGGAGTCGAAGACGCCGCCGAACAGTGTCACGCGCCCGCTGGCCCGCGCGACGATGCCATCCAGCAGGTCGAGAGCAGCCGCCGCCATCATGACGATGCCGCCCGCCAAGAACTCGCCGCGCGCGACGAGCACGGCGGCGACCACGGCGCCCGCCAGCCCGGCCGTCGTTATCATGTTGGGCGTGACGCCGTTTCGGGCGAGCGTCCGCCCCACCGGGTCGGTCAGCCGCTTCGGCAGTGTGTGCGGCACGAGCGTGAACACGAAGCCCTCCCTGCTCGGACGCTATTCCGCCTCGAGTCCGGCCTTGCTCTCATACTGAAGCTGCTCGTAGTAGGTGAGCACCCTCTGCGATACCCTATCCCAGCGAAACTGCTCGGCGCGCACACGGCCGTTCTCGCCCATCTCCCGCCGCTTATCGGGGTCGGCCAGCAGATCGAGCAGGGCGTCTGCCAGCGAGTGTGCATCCTTCGGCATGACGAGAAGCCCCTCGACGCCGTGCGTCACCACGCTGGCATACCCCTCTATGTTGCTCGCCACCAGCGGCCGGCCGGCGGCCATCGCCTCCAGGAGGACGATGCCCTGGCTCTCGTTGCCGGTCGCCGGCGCGACCACGATGTCCGCAGTGTGATGGTAGCGCGCCAGCTCATCGTAGGTCACGTAGCCCACGAACTCGACGTCGGGGAGGCCCGTTTGCGCGACCCAGCGACGGTAGCTGCGCGCGGCCCGTGTCGGTGGCCCGACGATGAGCAGTCGCGGCTCCGGCATCTCCTTCTTCACCTCGGCGAAGGCCTGCAAGAGGTACTTGACGCCCTTCCGCTTCTCCAGGCGGCCGACGAAGAGGATGTTCGGCCGGCCGTCGCTGAACCGCGGGAACGGCTCGCGCTCCGCCTCGAAATGCTCCACGTCGACGCCGTTAGGGATGATGTTGTAGTAGCCGGGGAAGTAGTGACTGACGAGCCGCATCGCGGGCACAGAGACCGCGATCTTGCCGTGCAATCGCCGGAACCAGCGCTTGAGAGCGTGCCGCCCGTACAGGTACCAGCGGTTCCTTCCGCCTTCCTTCGCGGCATGGAACGTCGCCACGTTGATCGCGTCGGAGAGACGCAGGACCTGCATCGGCAGAAAGGGCGCGAAAGGCTCGTGGACGTGCACTATGTCGAAGTTCTCCTCCTGCAGCACCCTCTTTAGCTTCGGGCCTACGCGCAGCGAGAGCGAGACGCGCGCCACCGATCCGCTCGCGGGCAGGCCGACGGCCCTGCCGATTGGGATCACCCTGTCTTCCGGCTTATGCGAAGACGGCCGCGACGACGGCGCGATGATCCGCACTTCTTGCCCCAGGCGCAGAAAGTTGTCGCGCAGATGCTCGATGTGGTTGTTGACGCCGCCGGGCACGGCGAAATCATATGGCGAGACAAGGGCGATCTTCATTGTCTTGGCCGCCTGAGGAAGCTCTTAATCGTCGGCCACCAGCCTTCCGCTCTCGGCGTCACGGCGATGCCGCGCCACTGCTGGCGCAGGAACTGGCGATAGCCGATAGTGGCGATGGACGGATAATGCCCGTTGACCGCGACGGTCGTCCCCGAGAGCATAGCCCGGCGCAGGTCCTCGGCGCCCTCACCGTCGAAGAGCGTGAAGGCGCTTCCCACCGCCGGCAGGAAGTGGGCGTCGCTGCCGCCGACCTCCGGCAAATGATAGCGCTCCCCGTTCAGCCGCTGCGCCGTCTTCAGCTTGACCCTGGAGCCGGGTGCGACGTTCGCGGTCTGGATGCCGTCGAAGTAGATGCCGCTGCCGCGTCGCCGCTGCACGTCGATGATCGTCTTGTGTCCGATGCTGCGCGTCAGCCAGTTCAGCGGGTGCGGGATGATGCAGAGCCCTCCCTGTCGATGCACCGCCTCCAGCGTCTCCAGCAGCGGTCGCAGGCTCGCTACCGGCTGTTCGAGAAACAGGGCGATGAGATGGCCCTGGAGCGTCGTCACCTCTTCGCCGGGTATGACCTCGACGCGGTACTTCCCCTGCGCCCACGCCTCGCGGGCGGCGAACCCGCCCTCGAGGCTATCGTGATCGGTGACGGCGACGACTGACAGTTCCGTCTTCTGGTCAGCGTACTCCAGGATCTGAGAGACGCTGGCCATTCCGTCGCCGCAGGCGCTGTGCACATGAAGGTCCGCCTTACCCACAACCACAAACTCCGAATCTAGTAGACGTTGCCGCCATTGTAGCACCCTCGCCGCCGGCCGGTGGCTAGTGCGCCTCCGCCGTCACGCGCTCCCACAGGCGCGAGACCTCTTCCTTGAGCTGCGCGTGCTCCGGCCGGGCCAGGTCGGCGTCGCCGTCCAGCAGGCGCGACGCCTCCGTGCGTGCCAGCTCGATCAGCGGGACGTCCGATAGCCGCGCCACCTTCAGGTCCGGCAGGCCGCTCTGGCGCGTGCCGAAGAACTCGCCGGGGCCGCGCAATCGCAGGTCCGCCTCCGCGAGGGCGAAGCCGTCCTGCGTCCGCTCGACGATTTGCAGGCGTTCGCGGGCGTCGGGCGCCGGGCTGTCCGAGAGGAGGAGGCAGTAGCTCTGGGCCTGTCCCCGCCCCACCCGGCCCCGGAACTGGTGCAGCTGCGACAGGCCGAAACGGTCGGCGCTCTCCACCAGCACCACCGAGGCATTGGGCACATCGATTCCCACCTCAACTACCGGCGTTGACACGAGTACA
>JBGQBE010000080.1:0-2794 GCA_041494685.1 Dehalococcoidia bacterium
GAGGGTGTGCTCGAAGAAATGCGCCGCTTCTTCGCCGCCGCCCGCGGCGTAGCCGATGATGCCCTCGAAGCTCAGCAGACCGTCGCCCATGCATCCTCCCGCCGGCAGCGCCCCAGCGCGTCGCCGCGCCCACGATAGCCCCGCTCTTGCGTTCGCACCATCGGCGGCGTCTCTTCTCTCGAGATGGTGGTATGATCGCCGCGAATGGCAAAGCTCTCTAGCATGCGCTGGCGCGACTGGTACGGCCGCGGTCGGTATGTTCCGGAATTGCCCGAAGATTTTCCGCACCATCGAAAGAAGTCGGGACAACGACCACCGGTTGTCCCGCGAAGCTCGCGGCCCGCTGCTGAACGCCCATGCCTATTCCACGCCTTGCGGAATGGCTCGGTACCTTTCGGTATCAAGGTCTTCAAGTGGTCATCGAATGGGTGGACGAATCCGGTTCGGGTTCGGTTCTGTGACAAATGCGCGCAAGCCTTTCAACAGAAGGGCGTTCAACATCATAAGACCACCAACATCTGGTGGTTCGCCGCGTCCAGTACTATGGAGCGCGGGACAGCTACTATGGCCGTACCTGTCAAGGCAGGTTGTTTCTTTCACGCCGGCAAGTCGCAAGCGGCGTCGATCGACATTCGACTGATGGCCTATGCTAGCGACTCTCTATGCACGAATTGGTTTCGCGTGGGCGTCTGCGGTCGGTGCCACGACGTGATCATGGCCAAGAGAACACTCAAGATGAAGCAGACCCACGTCTGGTGGCAGACCCGTCTGGGCGAGGCACCACCGTCGAGGGGGCAGCCCGCTTCAGCCAAGGGAGCGCCAATTGGCACCGGAGGGAACCCTCCTGCGCCGGCTCACAGGAGGTTCGGCACGCCGACCCCAGAACCGGGATATCGGAGGCAGGGGATTCGGCGCGATTTGCCGCGCCGGTAATCAAGCAGTTCTGCTCACGGTGCGACAAATGCGCCGCGGAACATGGCGAAAGGCGCGGACGCTACGGGCGGCTTCCCTGCCGCGGCCCACACATCCCCGCTCCCGCGTTGGCACCATCGGCGGCAGCGCCTACCGCGGACCCGCCTCCAGCAACCAGCGCGCGACGTCGACGTGCCGATCGAGATCGTCGCCGTACGGGCACCACGCGATCGTCTGCGCGAGCGCCCACAGCCGCGCACGCTCACGGTCGAGCGCCAGCTCGTCGCTCAGCCGGTCGAGGCGCCGCAGCACCTGCCGCCGCCCGTGCCCCAGCTCGGACCCGCGCACGATGGCCGCGATGCCGAACTCGCGCTCGCCGGTCAGCGGCTTCGGGTCGATCGCCAGCCACGGCTCGCGCTGCGCCCGCAGCACGTTGCCCGCGTGCAGGTCCTGGTGCAGCAGCACCTGCTCCCCCTGCGACGCCGGCAGCGTACGGAGCGCGTCGAGCGCCGCCGCCTCGTGTTCGGACTCGCGGTCGGGAAACTGCAGCTTCAGCACGGCGCCGCCGCCGTCCGGCAGCGTGGCCGCGACCGGGAGCGACACGCTCCCGCCCGCGAACGGCTCGCCGAGTCGCAGCTGCCACCGCTGGGCGCACTCGGCGACGAGCCGCGGCAGCGCATCGAGCCACGCGCGCCCGGCGTCATCGTTCCGAAAGCGTTCCAGGTACTCGGGCAGCATCGATCTCTCGCGCGCATCGGTCGGGGCGAACGGGTGTGTGGCGGATCATAGCAGCCGTCGCAGAGCCGCAACCCTCCCTAACTCGCTCGCACTGCGCACCCCGCGCACGCCGCTCCCGCGTTGACACGATCCGGGGCAATAGTTACGCTTCCGTCGCAGATGCGAACGACACGGAGCCGCATGGGAACTGGACGCAGGCCGCGCCGGTAAGGCTGGTGTCACATCGCGCCGTCCACGTGCCACGCCAGCCTGACTGACGTGGCCGTTTCGTTTCCGCCGCATCCGCACCGGCGCCGCCGCGCCGCCCCTGGCAGCACCCGAGGAGTACACTCATGACCACCACCGACGTCGACCCGTACCTGGCCGAGACGCTGCGCACGGACCCCGAGATCTACCGCATCATCAAGGACGAGGAGCGCTACCAGGTCGATTCGATCCGGCTCATCCCGTCCGAGAACTACGCCTCCCGCGCCGTCATGGAGGCCACCGGCTCCGTCCTCGCCAACAAGTATTCCGAGGGCTACCCCGGCAAGCGCTACTACGAGGGCCAGCGCAACATCGACCTGCTGGAGACGCTGGTGCAGGACCGCGCGAAGGACCTCTTCCACGCGGAGCACGCGAACGTCCAGCCTTACTCCGGCTCGCCCGCCAACCTGGCGGTCTACGTCGCGCTGCTGAACCCCGGCGACACGATCATGGGCCTCAGCCTGCCCCACGGCGGCCACCTCACCCACGGCTGGGGCGCCAGCGCCACCAGCAAGTTCTGGAACGCCATCCGCTACGAGGTCGATGCGAAGACCCACCTCATCGACTACGACAAGGTGCGCGCCATGGCGCTCGCCGAGCGCCCCCGGATCATCGTCGCCGGCGCCACCGCCTACCCGCGCCAGTTCGACTTCGCCCGCTTCGGCCAGATCGCGAAGGAGGCCGGCGCCTACTTCCTCGCCGACATCTCGCACATCAGCGGCCTCATCGTCGCCGGCGCGCATCCGGACCCCGCGCCCTACGCCGACGTCGTCATGACGACCACCCACAAGACGCTGCGCGGCCCGCGCGGCGCGATGATCCTCTGCAAGGCCGAGCACGCCGAGGCGATCGACAAGGCGGTCTTCCCCGGCCTGCAGGGCGGCCCGCACGAGAACAC
>JBGQBE010000081.1:0-2684 GCA_041494685.1 Dehalococcoidia bacterium
AGGCCACGTCGTCCGCCAGCGGCGTGCGCGGAAACGCATAGAGCGCACCGCGCGGCGCGGTCAGCTCGTAGCCGTACTCGCACAGCGCGCCGCAGAGCAGGTCGCGGTTCGTCTGGTAGAACCCGACGTCGCACAACGCATCCGCGCAGCGGGCCATCACGCGCTGCGCCAGCGCCGCCGCGTTCACGAACCCCAACGTCCGGTTGAGCATCGTCAGGGCGCCCAACAGCAACCCACGGTCCGGCACGGACGGCGGGACGGCGATGTACCCGGCCCGCTCGCCGGGGATGCTGACGTCCTTCGAGTAGCTCGAGACGACGATGCTGCGCGCGTAATGGGGGACAGGCGTCGGGCACCAGTCCAGGCCGTAGATGATGCGGCGGTACGGGTCGTCGCACAGCAGGTACAGCGGGCGCGCCGGGCGATCGTGCCGGGCCAGCAGGGCCGCGAGCGCCCGGCACTTCTCCTCGGTATAGACGACGCCCGTCGGGTTGTTCGGCGTGTTGATGATCATGCCGCGCGTGCGCGGCGTGAGGGCGGCTTCGAGGACGGCGAGGTCGGGCTGAAACTCGGCGTCGGTCTGAACCAGGACCATCCTGCCGCCGGCTTGCTCGATGTAGAAGCGGTATTCCGGAAAGAAGGGGGCGAGCACGATCACTTCGTCGCCGGGGTTGCAGATCGCGTGCAGCGCGACATTCATGCCGCCGGCCGCGCCGCTGGTAAGGACGATCGACGCCGCATCGAACGCCAGGCGGTACTCCCGCGCGACGAACCGCGCGACGGCCGCGCGGGTCTCGTCGAAGCCGGCGTTGGACATGTAGCGGTGCAGCGGGGCCTTGCGTTCGGCGGCCACCGCCACGAGGGCGTCGAAGAACGCCTGCGGCGGCTCGGCATTGGGGTTGCCGAGCGAAAAGTCGCAGACGTTGTCCTCGCCCAGCTCGGCCTTGAGCTGCCGCCCCTTCTCGAACATCTCGCGGATGAACGATGCCGCCTGCATGTCGGCGAGGACTTTCTGTGCGACGGCGTTCGACATGGATCGTCCCTTGGTGCGACGCCACCTGTGGCCCGCGGGCCGCACGGACACCACCCGGGCCGGCGTGCGGCAGCGTACTGTCGCCGCGCGCCGGACGCCAGAGCCCGCTGGCGAAGGGCGTCCGTGCCGGGGGCGCAGCGGCGGCGCGTCCACCGCTGCCCACGCCCGGTTAACCCTTATCGGACATCGTCGCGGTCCGCGTGCGCACGCCGGCCGGTGTCCGCCTGAGAATCGCTGCCGCCGCGCGCCTAACTCAATCGCGTGTGCGCGCAGCACGATAACCCTGAAGAGTCACACAGCGATTCGGGAAACGCTTGCGGACTGGAGTGACGGGCACGCCCTACGAACCGGGCGCCGCGGGCCACGGCCCCCTGGCGCGAGAGGACGCGCAGAATATGACCACAGCACAAGAAGCGATGGCGGGCTTGCGCGCAGCGGCCGCAGGGGGACTGAGCCGGAATGACCTCGGGCGACTCGCCCAGATGCATTCCTGGGCGCAAGCCCTCGGCGAAATCGAGCTGCCGGGCACCAATCCGTCCGCCGACCAGGCCGTGCGGCGGCTCGCCCAAGTCCTGGTCGAGCTGCTGGAGCGGATCATTCTGGACGAGGCGGCGGACGCGAACGCGGGGCTCGCCCTGCTCCCCGAAATCACCAACGTGCTCTCGGCGGCGGGGGAAAGCCAGACCGTCGAAATTGATCCGGTCCTGGCGCGCGCCGCGACGGCGATGGGGGGCGCATCCAGGACCGTCTCCGCCGCGCCGCCGCTGTCGCCGACAGGGGCAACACTGGCCAGCGCCAGCGCGATCCCCCAGCCTGCGGTCTGTGAGCCGCCCGCGCCGTCCGCGCCGGCGTCCGCGCCGCAGGTCGAACCATACATCAGCGAGCCGCTGGTGCTCGACCTCGACGAACGGGAGCACCTGGATGGTTTCCTGGCGGAAGCCGCCGAACACATGGACGCGATCGAGGCCGGTCTGCTGGCAGTGGAAGCGCACCTGTCGGACGCGGACAAGCTCAACGAGTTGTTCCGCCCATTCCACACGATCAAGGGCATCGCGGGCTTCCTGAACCTGCGCGACATCAATCGGCTCACGCACGAGATCGAGACGATCCTCGATCTGGGCCGCAAGGGGACGACGCGGATTACCACCACGACCGTGGACCTCATTTTCACCGCCGTCGACGCGTTGAAAGCACAACTGGCGGCGATCCGGCAGTATCTGGCGACCCCAAGCGGACCGACCTGCCCACAGCCCGACATCGCCGCCGTGATGGCCGAGCTGCGCCGCGTGGCCGCCGGATTGGGCGACGCGGGACCGTCCGACGCGCGGCCGCGACTCGGCGAGCTGCTGGTCGCGGAGGGCCTGGCTGCCGAGAGCGACGTCTCCGCGGCGTTGGGCATACAGACGCAGGAGCCGCCGCCGCCGCGCAAGCTCGGCCAGATTCTGGTCGCGGAGGGCGTCACGTCCGAGACACAAGTGCGGCGTGCGCTGGCCCAGCAGGGCGAAGGCGCGAAGGCGCTGATGGACGCGTCGATCCGCGTGGAGACGGTCAAGCTCGATGCGCTGGTCGACGCGATCGGCGAACTGGTGATCGCGCAGGCCATGGTCGGGCTGCATCCGAAAATCCGCGAGGACGAGAAGCTGCTGCGCAG
>JBGQBE010000082.1:0-2609 GCA_041494685.1 Dehalococcoidia bacterium
GGAATACGAGCGCGGCGCGTCCTTCGACGAGGTCTACGCCGCCATCGTCGAGCGTGTACTGGCGCTCGCCTGCCGTCCGGAGGGCGCCGTCTACGCCGTGCCCGGCCACCCGCTCTTCGCCGAGGCGACCGTCCGCGCGCTGCTCGACCGCACCGCCGCGGAGGGCATCGCGACGCGCATCGTCGCCGGTGTCAGCTTCCTCGACGTCGTGGCGGCCGCGCTGGGCCTCGACCCGCTGGCCGACGGCCTGCTCGTGCTCGACGCGCTGTCGCTCGGCGACCACCGCCGCCTGCTCGTGCCGCAGCGCCCGTCGCTGATCGCCCAGGTGTACGACCGCCGCGCCGCATCGCAGGCCAAGCTCGCGCTGCTCGACGCGTACCCGCCGGAGCACCCGGTCCGCGTCGTCATTGCCGCTGGCACGGCGGACGAACGGGTGCGAGACGTGGCGCTCGAGCGTCTGGACCACGGAGACGACTTCGATCACCTCGCCACGATCTACCTGCCGCCGCTCGCGCTCACGGATGACGTGCGCACGTTCGAAGGTCTGCGCGCCGTGATCGCTCGGCTCCGCGCGCCGGACGGTGGCTGCCCGTGGGACCTGCAGCAGACGCACGAGACGCTGAAGCGCTACCTGCTCGAAGAGGCGTACGAGGCGATCGACGCGCTCGACGAAGGCGACCCGCACCGCCTGGCGGAGGAGCTGGGCGACCTGCTGATGCAGATCGTCCTGCACGCGCAGGTCGCCGAGGACGAGGGCTCGTTCGTGGTCGAGGACGTGTTCCGCGGCATCGCGACGAAGCTGATCCGGCGCCACCCGCACGTCTTCGGCGACGTCGCGGTGTCCGGGCCGGACGACGTCGTCCGCAACTGGGAGACGCTGAAGAAAGATGAGCGCGGCGACGCGCCGCTGCTCGACGCCGTGCCGAAGGCGATGCCCGCGCTGGCGCAGGCGCAGTCAGTGCAGGGCCGCGCCGCCAAGGCCGGCCTGGCGCCGCCGCCCGATCCCGACGCGCTCCGCGCGACGATCGCGCGGCTCGCCGTCTCCACCGACGCCGTCAGCGCGCAGCAACTCGGCGCGCTGCTCTTCGGCGTCGTCGAGCTGGCGCGCGAGCACGATCTCGACGCCGAGGAGTCGCTGCGCCTCGCCGTCCGCGATTTTCGCGCCAGCATCGCCGCCGCCGAGCGGCGCGCGAAGGGCGGGTAGCTACTCGTCGTCCGCCGCCCCCGAGCGCGCCGTCTCGGCGTGCTGCTGTACAAGCGGCAACCACTCCGCCTCGTCCCGGTTGTCGAAGTCCCACCAGACGTGCTCGCCCTTCGTCGTCTCGATGAACAGGCACTGATTCATGCTGCCCGGCGCGCCCATCCGCGCCCGCGCGTACGGATAGAGGCCCGCCGACTTCACCTCGTCGTACCGCACCGTCAGCCAGCGCGCCTCGCCCTTCTTCGCCTCGAACATCAGCCGGCGGTCCGTCATGTAGAGCGCGCCGGCGATCACGGCTCGCCCCTGCAGCAGCGACGCCGCCACGCCGCGCTCCACCTGCTCGCCCGGCGGCAGGTCGGCGGATGGCGGCGGCACCGGCTTTGACTTCCGTGCGCGTCCGAAGAGCGGCATCTCAGGCACCTCCCTGCGCGCGGACGTACTTCATGGCGGGGCGCAGCTGCTCCGCGTGCGTCTCTTCGTGCGGGTGGAACCAGTCGAGCATGTCCGCCAGCGTGATCTCGAAGGGGCGCACGCTGATCTCGAACGTCAGCCGCAGGTGCTCCAGCTTCAGCCCCGCGATCAGCCGCAGCGTCTCGTGGCGCGTCGAGAGGTACTCCTCCGCGAGCCGGCCCTCCGTCGTGTGGCGCCGCTCCTCGATCCGCTGCGCGTTGCCGGCGTCGATGTCCGGCCACGCCGCCACGCGGCCGTGCTCGATGACGTGCCGCAGGTGGCCCTGCAGCACCCAGTCGCCCGTCGCAATGTGCGCCAGCAGGTCGTGGAACGACCAGCCCGGCAGCGGCGAGGGCCTCTGCCACTGCACCGGATCGACGTTGTAGATCACGTAGAGCGCGGCGTCGGGCTTCAGGGAGTCAGCGGCGCCCTGCACCTCCGGCAGCAAGCGGAGGTGCTGCGGCTGCCAGGTGAGCGCGAGCGCTCGGCGCACGTCGGCGGCGTGCATGCGGTCGTGGTAGCCGAGCCAGATGCGTTCGCGCACGGAGTTGTGGCGATCGCCGAACGAGCGAAGCGCCAGCGCCAGGTGGCGCGGCTCCAGTAGCTCGTACAGGCTCAGCAGCAGCCTGCGCCGACGCTCCATCTCGGCGATCAGCTCCGCGGGCGGCAGCTTCCGCGCGCTCTTCACGGCGCCGGCGCGCGCAGCCGCCGCCTCAGCGGGCGTCAGCGGCGGCTGCTGCTCCGCCTCGCCCTTCAGCAGCCCCTGCGCGGCCAGCGCCCACGCGTGGTCGGCCGTGGCGAGGTGCGCCAGCAAGTCGTGGAGGGTGCGTTCGCCGTACGGCACGTAGCGGCCCCAGTCGCCGTCGCCGACCTCGGCCAGCGCCGCCAGCAGGTCGTTGCGGGCGTGCTGCATGTCGAGCACCGCGTCGTGTACGAACGCCTCCATGCCGCCAGTGTA
>JBGQBE010000083.1:0-2449 GCA_041494685.1 Dehalococcoidia bacterium
CGTGAAGCGGCGCTAACGGCCGGCAAAGGCCCGGCCGACGATGTCGCGCGCCAGATGATCGAGCGTATGAAGCGTCGCAACGACTGGACCTGCCAGACGGGCCGCGAGCAGCCTTCGCTGGTCCCTTTCATTAGCCTCGACCCGTCGATGGGGCCGGAGGACGCCGTCGCGGAGGTGCACCGCTGCCGGCAGCAGGGAGCGGTCGGCATCAAGCTGCACCCGTCCAGCCAGCGCTTCAACCCCGACGACCCGAACCTGTGGCCCGTCTACGCCGAGGCGGAGTCGCTGGAAATGCCGGTGCTTTCGCACGGCGGCTTCTTCCCGGCGGACCCGGAGTCGTCGGAGTTCTCGCGGCCGCGGGCGTTCGCGCGCGCGCTCGAAGCGTTTCCGAGGCTACGGTTCGTTTTGGCGCACATGGGGCAGGGCTACATCGACGAGTCGCTGGCGATGGCCGAGCGCTTCCCCAATCTCCACTTCGACAGCTCCACCGTCATCACCGGCACGGTCTACCCGCCGTCGATTTCCGACGACGAAGCGGTGGCGCTGGTGCGACGTTTCGGCGCCGAGCGCGTCCTCTTCGCCTCCGACTGGCCATGGTTCCATCCTCTTCGCGACCTTGAGCGCATCGAGACGCTGGCCTTGTCGGACTCGGAGCGGCGGCTTATTCTGAGCGAGAACGCCCGTCGCGTAATGGGCATCTAGGCGTCTGAAGTTCCGTCCATCGGGAGGTGAATCATGCCTGTCGACAGCTTCAAGTGGATGCCGCCTTCGCTGGCCAACTACTATCGGAACCTGAGCATGACAAGAGCAGAGGTGCCCTGGACGCCGCTGCGGAAGCCGCTCAGCGAGTGTCGCTTCTCGCTCCTGAGCACCGCGGGCGCCTACCTGAAGGGCGAGCAGGAGCCCTTCGACGTGGAGCGTGAGAAGCGCGAGCCGACGTGGGGCGACCCCACGTATCGCGCGATCCCCCGCGGCGTGCGCCAGGAGCAGATCGGCGTGGCGCACCTGCACATCAACACCGCCGACCTGGAGGCGGACATCAACGTCGCTCTGCCAATCCATCGCTTCCTCGAGCTGGAGGCGGCGGGCGAAATCGGCTCGCTAGCGCCGACAAGCTACTCCGTGATGGGCTACCAGCAGTCGAACGACGAATGGCGCGACCGGATCGGCCCGGAGATCGCGTCGCGCATGAAAGACGAGGAGGTGGACGGCGCGTTCCTCACGCCCGTCTGACCGGAGTGCTGCCGAAACGTGCCCGTGTTGGCGCGTGCAATTGAAGCAGTCGGAATCAGCACCGTCGTCGTGACGATGTCGCCGTACCTGGCTCAGGCGGTGGGCACGCCCCGGATCGTCGGAGTCGAGTTCCCGTTCGGTCATCCGCTGGGACACGCCGGCGACCGCGAGGAGCAGATGCGCGTCATCCGCGACGCTCTGCGGGCGATGGTGGAGATCAAGGAGCCGAACACTGCGATCGACCTGCCGTACGTCTGGCCGGAGTTCGACTACTGGATCAAGGCGTGGCATCCGGAGGAGCCGGCACCGATTACGAAGTGGCTGCGGGAGCAGGCGAGGCTGCGGGCAGAGGCGAAGCGTCGTGAGGAGGAGCAGGCGTAGCGGAGAGAGACATGGATTTCATGACGCTGATTGAAGAGAGGCACTCTACGCGGGCGTACCAGGACAAGACGGTAGAATCGGAGAAGCTCGACAAGATACTACACGCGGCGAACAGGGCGCCGTCTGCGGGTGACCTGCAAGCCTACTCGATTGTCGTCGTTCGCAGTCCCGCTGCCCGCAAGGCGCTGGCGCGAGCCGCCGTTGACCAGCAGTTCGTCGAACAGGCGGCCGTTGTGCTTGCGTTCCTCGCGGAGCCGGCGCGGTCGAGCGAGAAGTACGGGCATCGCGGCGAGAGCCTGTACGCTGTCCAGGACGTGACGATCGCCTGTGCCTATGCGCAGCTCGCCGCTCACGACCTGGGGCTGGCGGCCTGCTGGGTGGGCGCGTTCCGAAAGAGGGAAGTGCAGGAGGTCGTCGGCGCGACGGACGGGCAGGTGCCGGTCGCGCTGCTGCCGATCGGCTACGCGGCGGAGACGCCGTTCATCACGCCGCGGCGGCCGCTATCGGAAATGGTGCGCGAGGTCTAGGCTTCGAGCGGCATGATGCCAGCCGCGCTCCTGCTGACGCGTCGCGCGCCGTCGGTTCGGGATCCCGAACCGACGGGCCGAAGGCGCCGCCCGCTACGGCGCTCCGGATGCCACCGCCGCCTCTGTCACCGGCGACGGCGGCCTCGGATCGACCATCACGTTGAGGCAAGCCGGACGGCCGGAGGCAAAGGCGCGTTCCAGAGCCGCACCCACCTGCAGTGGGTCCTCGACCATCTCGGCGTAGACGCCGAAGCCCTCCGCCGCGCGGTCGTAGCGCACCGGGCCCAGCTCCGAAGCGAGGATCTTTA
>JBGQBE010000084.1:0-2254 GCA_041494685.1 Dehalococcoidia bacterium
AAGCTCGCCGAGCTCCCGGAGGCCGAGCGCGCGGAACGCCGGAAGCAGCTGGAGGACGAGTACCGCGAGGATGTCGACCTCTACAAGCTGGCAGCGAACCTGATCGTGGACGACGTCGTCGAGCCTGACCGCCTCCGAGACGAGCTGATCAAGCGGTTTCACGCCTACTCGACGAAGACGTCGACGCGTCCAAACCGCAAGCACGGAGTCCCGCCGGTCTAGCTCCCTGCCGCGATGGAGACTCTCTATTTCAAAACCCCTGCCCAGTTCCGGGCCTGGCTGACAAAGAATCACGCCACCGCGAACGAGGTGGGTGTCGTCCTTCATCGCAAAGGATCCGGCAAGCCGAGCGTGACGTGGTCGGAGGCGGTGGACGAGGCCCTCTGCTTTGGCTGGATCGACAGCGTCGCGCGCAGGCTCGACGAGACCAGCCGGGTTCAGCGCTTCACCCCGCGGAAGCCGAAGAGCAACTGGAGCGCCGTCAACATCAAGAAGGTCGGCGAGCTCACCGCGCGCGGACTCATGACACCGGCCGGGCTGGCGGCGTTTGCGCGAAGGGACGAGGCGCGCTCGCGGGTGTACTCCTACGAGAACCGCCACCTGGCGACCCTCGACCCTGAGCGCGGGGCCCTATTTCAGGCCGATGCGGCGGCGTGGGAGTTCTTCAGCAAGCAGGCACCCTCCTACCGGCAGACGGCGATCTACTGGGTGATGAACGCCCGGCGGGAAGAGACACGGACGAGGCGGCTTGGGCGCCTGATCGACGTGTCCACCCATGGCCGGCGTCTTCTGTGAAGCGCTCCCAGGCCCTCAGCCGGCGCGGTGGTAGGGCACGGCGTAGTGGAAGACGACCACGTAGAACGTGACGCTGGCGCTGATCACCGCCAGGTGAAACAGCTCGTGGTACCCGAAGACCCGCGGCCACAGCTTCGGTTTCTTGGTCGCGTAGAACGCGGCGCCGATCGAGTACTGGATGCCGCCCAGCGCGATCAGGGCGGCGGCGATCCACCCCAGTGCCGCCGTCAGCGGGGCGAACGCCACGACGGCCACCCAGCCCATCGAGACGTACATGACCGTCAGCACACGCCGCGGGATGCGCAGGAACGGCGCCGCGCCGGCGGCCCCGACGATCGCGCAGGTCCAGACCGCGGCCAGCACGCCGATCCGCCACCATCCGTTCAGCACGTTGAAGACGAGAGGCGTGTACGTGGCCGCGATGAAAACGAAGATGGTCGCGTGGTCGGCGCGCCGGAGCCACGCCCGCACCGCCGGGGGCCAGTTGAAGATGTGATACGTCCCGCTGACCGCGAACAGAAGGATGAGACCGCCTCCGTAGATGATCATCGACACGAGCTTGGCGCGGTCCTGCCAGGTGGTCACGATCAGCGCCACCAGGCCCGCGATGGCGACGAGCGTCGCCACGCCGTGGGACCAACCGCGGAGAAGAGGTTTGACGGGGGCCTGGGTGTCGATCATGACCCGATCCATCGTACGAGTGCGACGGGAGCTCTATAAGAGGCGCACCAGCACCAGGCCGGCGCCAAGTGCGAGGACGCCCCACGCGAACGCGCGCAGCGCGAGCTCCAGCGGACGCAGCAGCACCGACTCGTCGAGGTCGATGCGCGATCCGTCGTCCAGCGTCACCACGCCAGCCACCGAGCGGCTGCGCCTGCGCAGGAGGCGGGCCGGGGTGCTCAGGCTTCGCTGGCCGTAGGAGATCGCGTAAGCCGCAGCCGCGACGAGCACCACGCCGAGCGAGATGCGGCCGGTCTGCGCGAAGTAGGCGGTGAGGACGGGGAACGCACCCCACGAAAGCGCAAACCAGAAGTCACCGTGGAGGCGCCCACCCAAAAGCTCGAGGTTGTAGGCGACGACGAACAGCACTCCAAGCGCGATGAAGGGGACGAGGCCGATGCCGACCCGGCTCACGCCGGCCACGCCAAGGGCGACGGCTGCGAGCAGCCCGACGACCGCGGCGCCGGCCAGCACCGGACCGCGGATCTCGGTCCGCAGCGGCCGGCCGTGGAGCTCATCCAGCGCGTGCGCCGAGATGCCGACCGCGAAGAAGAACGCCAGCAGGGTCGCAGCCAGCCGCGTCACGTCGATCGAGGGCGCAAGGCCGGCGCCGATCAGCACGTAGGAGAGATGCCAGGCGGTGTAGGGCGGGTGCAGCAGCGCCAGCACATCACGGCGCAACCCGCCGGTTCGCGGCGTGTAGTAGGCGGGCGCGAGGGAGTCACGCATGCCTGGTCCC
>JBGQBE010000085.1:0-2139 GCA_041494685.1 Dehalococcoidia bacterium
CCGCCGCCGACATTCAAGACGCGCGCGCCGCCCGCCGCCGCGTCATCCACGAGCTTCTTGAGCCACTGCGGCTTGTCGTCCTCCGGTAGCGGCGTGATCTGCACGCCGTCCTCCCACGGCATTCCCACGCTGAGCGCGCCGACGGCGTCGGTCAGCCGCCGGCAGAAGTCTGCGGCGACGCTGCGGTGCACGAAGATGATCTTGATCGCCGTGCAGCGCTGGCCGTTGAACGACAGCGCCCCGAGCACGCATTCCTTGACCGCGAGGTCGAGGTCCGCGTCCGGCGTGACGACCGCCGGGTTCTTCGCCTCCAGCCCCAGCACGCAGCGCAGCCGGTTTGGCTGCGGGTGCTGATGCTTCAGGAGTGCGGCGACCTTCGCCGAGCCGATGAAGGCGAGCACGTCGACGCCGCTGCTCTCCATCAACGGCCCGGCGACGATGCGCCCTTCGCCGCAGACCGTGTTGACGACCCCGGGCGGGAACGAATCCGCAAATGCCTGGAGCAGCGGCGCGTGCAGCAGCACGCCGTGCTTCGGCGGCTTGAAAACTACCGTGTTGCCCATGATGAGCGCGGGGATGAGCGTGGTGAACGTCTCGTTGAGCGGGTAGTTGTACGGGCCCATGCACAGAACGACGCCCAGCGGGCTGCGGCGGATCTGGGCGACGAAGCCCTGTTCGACGGCGAAGCGCGAGCTGGTGCGGTCCAGCTCCTTGAGAGCCTGGATCGTGTCGCGGACGTAATCGACCGTGCGGTCGAATTCCCTGCGGGCATCGGGCAGCGTCTTGCCGATTTCCCACATCAGCAGGCGGACGACCTCGTCGCGGACGGCCACCACGCGCGGGAGGAACTCCTCGACATGACGTATGCGTTCGGCCACCGACATCGTCGGCCACGTGCCGCAGCCGTGGTCGTACGCCCTCTGTGCCGCCGCCAGGGCCTCACGCGCCTCCGCGGCGGTCATCAGCGGGTAGTGGCCCAGCACGTACCGGCGCAGGCTCCCGCCTTCGCCCACGCACACGGGCGAGACGGCCTCCTGGCACGGACCATTCCAGGTCCGCACGCGGCCGTCGATCAGATAACGCGCGCCGTCTTTGTAGTACGGCAGACGCATGTCCGGTGGGACCTGCTCCAGCGAATCGGGAAAGACGCGTGCAGGCGCACTCACTTTCGTAGGCATGGCAATCGCCTCGTCCAACCATCGCTCGCGACGGCTCGGCAGGAGCCTCGCCCTCCCACGCCGACCACGCGGGCCACTACACAACCGGGTTTGGCGGCTCGCGGCCTTGGAGCACCGCCAGCACGTTCTCGGCGGTCATCTGTGACATCTTCTGCCGTGTCGCCGTCGTCCCGCTGCCGAGATGCGGCAGCAGCACGACATTGGGCAGGTCCGTGAGGCCGGGGGTCAGGCGCGGCTCGTGCTCATAGACATCGAAGCCCGCGCCGGCGATCCGGCGGTTCCGCAGCGCCTCGACCAGCGCCGCCTCGTCCACCACCGGCCCGCGGGCGGTGTTGATCAGGATTGCGGTCGGCTTCATCGCCGCCAGCTCCGGCGCTCCGATTAGGTGCCGCGTCTGCGGCGTGAGCGGGACGTGCAGCGAGACCACGTCGGCGGCCTGGAGCAACTCGGGCAGCGCGACGCGCTGCGCGTGCACGCGCTGTTCCAGCTCGGCGCACGGCTGACCATCGACATAGAGCACGTGCATGTTGAACCCGAGCGAGCGCAGGCCGACCGCGGTGCCGATGCGGCCCGCGCCGACGAGCCCCAGCGTCGCGCCGCTGAGCTGCAGCCCGAGGAATTGCAGCGGTGCCCAGCCGGTCCACTTTCCCGCGCGAACCAGCCGGTCCCCCTCGACGACCCGCCGGGCCGTGGCCAGGATCAGCGTCCACGCCAGGTCCGCGGTGGCGTCCGTCAGCACACCCGGTGTGTTCGTGACGCGTACGCCGCGCTCTTTGCAGGCCGCCAGGTCGATGTTGTCGAACCCGACCGCGAAGTTGGCGACGACGCGGAGCGCTGGCCCGGTGGCATCGAGCAGGGCGGCGTCGATGCGCTCGCTGAGCATCGTGATCATCCCCGCAACACCGGGGACGCGCCGCAACAGTTCATCGCGGGTCGGCGGATCGTCCTGATCGACGAGATC
>JBGQBE010000086.1:0-2084 GCA_041494685.1 Dehalococcoidia bacterium
CGACGAGGAGCTGGCCTGCCTGATCGCCGACGACTACTGGGCGCGGCGGGCCGTCGAGATCGTGCCTTACCCAGGGGCGATGGAGGTGCTGGAGACGGTCCGCTCGCGCGGGATACGGATGGCGCTGCTGACGAACGGTGAGGCGAAGAACCAGCGCCGCAGCGTCGAGCGGTTCGGGCTGGAACGCTACTTCGACTGCATCGTCATCGAGGGAGAGTTCGGCACCGGGAAGCCGGATGAGCGCGTGTTCCGCCACGCGCTGGCGGCAACGGGTTGTGAGCCGGCGCGGGCGTGGATGGTCGGCGACAACCTGGAGGCCGACATCGAGACGCCGGTGCGGCTGGGCATACGCGCCATCTGGATCGACGAGTCCGGCAACGGCCTGCCAGCGGACGCCGCCATCCGCCCGCACCGCACCATCCGCTCCGTCACCGAGTTGATGTAGCGGGCGTCAAGGTTCAGGCTGGCGCCGCTGCGGCGGTGGTACATACAATGGCCGACATGGACACGTCGAGCTTCCACGTCATCAAGAACGGCATAATCTACGAACTCCGTGAGGAGCCGGAGGGCGGATTCACGATCAACGTGCCCGCGCTGCCCGGCTGCATCAGCTTCGGCGACACGTTCGAGGAAGCGATGACGATGATCGCGGAGGCCATGGAGCTGTGGCTAGAGGTAGCGCGCGAACAAGGGTTCGCTATTCCAGCGCAGTTTGAGCTTCAAGAAGCATCCTGACCCCTCCCCGTAGATTCCACGACGATGGCGACACTTCACCTAGGCACTTAACCTGTTATAACTTGTCGGAATCTATTCCCGGCGTAGTATGGGCGCATGCCGACACCGCGAATGCCCGCCCTCCGTGCGGAACGCATCGTCCGCGCACTTGAAGCCTGTGGATTCGTGGTGACGCGCCAGCGTGGCAGCCATGTCGTCTTGACCAAGCCGGGATTGCGCCGACCCGTTGTCGTCGCACGGCGCAACCGGGAACTGCCGCCGGGAACGGTAGCCGACATCGTCGCCCAAGCCGGCGTTTCCGCGGAAGAATTCCTCAAGTACGTGTAGCCACCGCTCGCAAGCTAACGGCTTGCCGCCAACCACAAACTGCCAACTGCAAACTGCCCACCGCCACTTCCCTACGCGGGCAGCTCCTCCGCCGCGTTCAGTTCCTCGATGGCGGCGGTCGTGCGCGCGAGCCACGCGTTGAACAGCCGCAGGCCGCGCTCGTTCGCGAAGTCGAACGTGCCCAGCGAGATGACCACGTACATGAACGTGTACAGCGCCATGCGCCGGTACTCGCGCCAGCACTGCTCGAAGCTGTACCCCGTCACGCCGTTCTCGACCAGGATGTCGTGGTAGAGCCTGAGCAGCCGCTCCTCGTTCGCTTTGCGGATAGGCGCGTCGAGGCCGCCGCACAGCAGGTACGCCACGTCGAAGACGCCACGACCGCGGGCCGCGATCTGCCAGTCGACGACGGCGAACGGCGCGCCGCCCTGCGGCGACGCGAAGAAGAGGTTATCCGTGCGATAGTCGCCGTGGACGATCGTGTGCGGGCGGTCGGCGATCGACGTCTGGAGCTTGACGATCCGCGTGGAGATCTTCTCCGCCGTTTCGCGCATCGCGGGCGAGAGGCGATCGCCGAAGTTCTGGATGAACGGCTCCCACGCCTGCTGGTAGGCCCCTTCCGCCGACTGGTGCACCGGCGCATCGATCATCGGCATCCATTCGGCGAGCTCCTCAAGGCGCGGGTGCTCCCACCACGTCGCGTGGAACTTGGCGATCTGTCGGATCGAGAGCTCCGCCTCTTCCAGCGTGCATCCCGCCGCGTGATCGCCGACGACGGCGGGCGCGAGATCCTCGATCAGCAGGATGTACTCCTGCGTGTCGCGGTTCATCGCCGCGTAGTACAGCTTCGGCGTGCGCAACTCGACCTCGTCAGCGATCTCCGTGTAGAAGCGGATCTCGCGGTGGTAGAAGTCGAAGAGGTTGCCGACGTAGCGCCCCATCTCGCTGGCGGCCGGGAACTTCGCCAGCAGCGACGCGGGCGCGCCCTCCTCCGGCCGGTCGTACGTGAGCGAGACGATCGC
>JBGQBE010000087.1:0-2033 GCA_041494685.1 Dehalococcoidia bacterium
CCTCGTCGTCGACCTCATGTACGCGGTCGTCGACCCGCGCATCCGGTACAGCTGATGGCAACTTCGAACGCGGCGGCAGCCGCGGAGCCCGTCTTCGAAGATCAGATCCTGTCCGGCCGCCAGCGCGGCCTCTGGATCGACGCCTGGCGCAGGCTGATCAAGAACCGGCTTGCAGTAGCCGCGCTGATCCTCATCGGCACGATGGCCTTTGTCGCCTTCGTCGCGGCGCAGGTCGGGCCGCTTGCCCGCTACGAGCCACAAGCGCTCCATCCCCTCGACAAGCAGTTCGGGCCGTCCATGGACTACTGGTTCGGCACCGACCAGCTCGGCCGCGACCTGTTCGCGCGCGCCGCCGAGGGGACGCGCATCTCGCTCGAGATCGGTCTCGGCGCGCAGCTGGTGGTGCTGCTCGTCGGCTTCTCCGTCGGCGCGTCCGCCGCGCTTGGCGGCAAATGGTCCGACAACGTCTTCATGCGTTTCGCGGACATCATGTACTCCATCCCCGATCTCCTCGCGATCATCATGCTGCGCTCAGTCCTGATCGGCCACAATTGGCCCGTCGTTACGAACAAACGGATGATCATCATCCTGGCGATCGGACTCGTGCAGTGGACCACGATCGCCCGCCTGATCCGCGGCCAGATGCTCTCGCTGGCAGAGCGCGACTTCGTGCTGGCGGCACGCGCGATGGGCGCACCCAAGTGGCGCATCGTCACGCAGCACATGCTGCCGAACACCCTCGGCCCCGTGATCGTGGCGCTCACCTTCGGCATCCCGGCGGCCATCTTCGCCGAGGCGACGCTCGGGTTCTTGGGCCTGGGTCTGCCGCCGCCCGCCGCCAGCCTTGGCATCCTCGTCAGCGACGGCTATGGCCGGATCGAACGTAACGTCTGGAACGTCGTCTTCCCCGCAGGCGCGATCGCTATGCTGATGCTCGGTTTCACGTTCATCGGCGATGGCCTGCGCGACGCGCTGGATCCGCGCACGCGCTAGCGCTTCGGCGCTCGCATCAGCTCCGCCGCCAGCGTCTCGTAGCGTGCGCCGCGCGGCTCGATCTCGATCGTCCGCGTGCGCGCCGCGCCGTACGCCAGCCGCACGAGCAGGTGATCCTCCGGCAGCTCCCCGGGAGCCCGCTCCGGCCACTCGATAACCAGCACGCCGCGCGCCGCCAGCTCGTCCAGCGCCAGCTCCGCCACCTGCGCCGGATCTTCCAGCCGGTACAGGTCGGCGTGGTATAGCCGCAGCGCTCGCCCGTCGTACTCGTTCATGATCACGAACGACGAGCTCTTGATCGGCTCCGTCACCCCCAGCCCGCGCCCGATGCCCTGCGCCAGCACCGTCTTCCCCGCGCCCAGCTCGCCCGAGAGCAGCACGACGTCGCCCGCGCGCAGCATCCGCCCGATGCGCTCGCCCAGGCGGCGCGTCGCGGCGGGCGTCGCGGCCTGCAGCGTCCACCCGCTCACGGCGACGGCTCCGCGCGCAGGTGATCCCAGCCGCGCACGGCCAGCGCCACCTCCACGCCGTCGCGCAGCACGCGCACGCCGCGCGGCTCCGCGACGATACGGCCGATGATGCGCACACCGGCATGCTGTTCGCGCACGCGCGCGATCGCCGCGTCCGTCGCGATCAGGAGCAACTCGTAGTCTTCGCCGCCGCCCGCCGCCATCGCGAAGGCCCGCTCCGCGTCGATGGCGCCGCGCGCCACCAGTCCCTCCAGCGCCGGGTCGAGCGGCACGCCGTACAGCTCCGCGCCACAGCCGCTCGCCTCGCAGACGTGGCCCAGGTCCTGCACCAGCCCGTCGCTCACGTCGATCCCGCAGCGCACGCCGGCCGCCAGCGCCGCCAGTCCCTCCGCAATGCGCGGCTGCGGGCGCGCGTGGCGCGCGATAGCGTCGCGCACGTCCGCCCGCGCCGCGTCCAGATCGTGTTGCAGCGCGTACAGGCCGGCGGCGGAGCCGCCCAGCGGCCCCGTCACCGCGATGGCGTCGCCGGGGCGCGCCGCGTCGCGGCGCAGGACGTCCGGCGCGCCGTCC